>JAEUUP010000129.1 GCA_016787525.1 Saprospiraceae bacterium
TAATCTCAAATCTTTCCCATTCAGCAAGCCCGCTTACGAAAAAAGCATCATCAAAATAGAATCAGGAAAGACAACTTATCTACCTGTCAAAACCTATTATTTGTTTTAGTACACGAGGCTGTCTCAAAAGGCACGAAGCAATTTTCATACAGAATTATATTTCGTTTTCGCAAAAATAGATTTATGAAATTTTAAAAATTTTGTAAATCTGCATCTGGATCAAAATAATATTTTGAGCTAAAAATTTATCTTCTCCTTTTAATACAGCCTCAATATGCTATTTTGCAACCGAAAAACGATAAATCGTTGTGGTTGAATAAGTTTGATTGGGCTTCAAAGTTGTGGTTGGGAATTTTGACTGATTGGGCGAATCGGGATAATGCTCCGTTTCAAGGCAAAAACCAGAACGTTTTTTGTATATAACGCCACCTTTCCCTTTGATAGTGCCATCTAAAAAATTACCTGTGTAGAACTGAATGGCAGGCTCGGTAGTCAAAACTTCCATTGCGCGACCGCTTTTGGGTTCATAAACGATAGCAGCGGAGCGCATGGCCCCCTCAGTATTTTGACCTTTCAGAATCCAAGCGTGGTCGTAACCACCACCGAATTTGATTTGCTCGTTCAGGGTATCATTGATTCTTGCCCCTATTTTTTGAGAGGTCAAAAAATCAAAGGGTGTTCCTTCAACAGACTTCAACTCGCCTGTTGGTATCAAAGTTTTGTCAACAGGCAAGAATTTATCACAATTCAAGGCGATTTCATGGTCTAAAATGGTGTTATTCATATCGCCTGTGAGGTTGAAATACGCGTGATTTGTCAAATTGACCACAGTGGTTTTGTCGGTTGTTGCACTGTATTCTATCTTCAAAGAATTGTCTTTCAATAAAGTATAGATAACTTCAACGGATAAATTGCCTGGATAACCTTCTTCCATGTCCTTACTCACATAAGTCAATTTCAAAGTAGGTTGAGGAGATTCTACTATCATGGCATTCCACACCACTTTGTCAAAACCTTTGATACCACCGTGTAAGTGATTTGCACCATTATTGGTTGCCAAAGTATAAGTTTTTCCTTCCAAACTGAATTTTCCTTTTGCAATACGATTGCCATAACGCCCGACGATTGAGCCAAAATAAGGAACGCCTTTTTCGTATCCACTAATAGAATCACAACCCAAAGTGATGTCTTCGTATTTGCCGTTGCGATCAGGCGCAGTCCACGAAACGATAGTGCCGCCGTAGTTTGTAATCGTAACGGTCATCCCTGCCACGTTTTTAAGGGTGTAGAGGTCGAGCGATTGACCGTCTTTGGTTTTGCCAAAAGACGATTTTTCGATAGTCGGCTGTTTGTTCAAATCTACAATTTGCGACGGTTGCTTTTGCTCAGGATTCTGTTTGCACGATGCTAAACTTAAAGCAGTTAAGGCTGAGAGGAATAGTATATTTTTCATTTTAAATAATTGATTTTTAACAGTTTAGTTTTTTATAAAATTATGAAAGTCTGAACCTAATTCCATTTTAGTGTGTTGTCTTTTAAAAACGGAAGTAGAAACATGAAAAAATTCATCAAAAAATTAGTCTTTAAATTCATTCTACAAAAGAAAAAAACGAGTGTACAAGCACTTGAATCTTATTCGGACTACCGATTTGCCAAAGGTTTTCGAGAACTAAAAATTGTCGTGACACAATCTGTCAAAGATGCTTTTCTGATACTTTTAGGCATCGCTTCGGCCGCTTTTGGCTTAGAAAGTTTTCTGTTACCCAACAATTTTATTGACGGTGGCGCAACAGGTATTTCATTGCTTATTGCAGAACTGACGGGTATTCCCTTGTATTTTCTGCTTATTGGCATCAATTTACCCTTTATTTTTATCGGCTATCATGTCATCGGTAAAGAATTTGCAATCAAAACAGCTATTGCAATCAGTCTTTTGGCACTGTGTGTTGCTAACGTTCATTTTCCCGAAATCACACACGACAAGTTTTTAGTGGCACTTTTTGGTGGTGCTTTTCTCGGTGCGGGCATTGGCTTGTCGGTTCGTGGCGGTGCTGTCATTGACGGTACGGAGGTTTTAGCCATTTTTCTAAGTCGTAAATTCGGTGTTTCTATTGGTGACATTATCATCATTCTCAATGTCATTATCTTTTCTTTTGCCGCTTATGTTATGTCCATTGACACTGCTTTGTATGCCATGATAACCTATTTGGCAGCATCGAAAACCCTCGATTTTGTGATTGATGGTATCGAAGAATATACAGCTGTGACTATTATTTCATGTCATTCAAAAGAAATTAAAGATATGATAATCAATGAATTGGGTCACGGCGTTACGATTTATAAAGGTAAAGGCGGTTTTGGTAATCAAGGCGAAAAGAACAGTTTTGATATTCTTTACACAGTCGTTACACGCCTTGAATTGAACCGCTTAAATACTGAAATCTTAAAAATTGACACCAACGCTTTTGTTGTGATGAGTACCGTCAAAGACACCAAAGGCGGTATGATAAAAAAACGACCTATGGCACATTAATAAAACAGTAAGATAAAAAACAGCAAAAGTGATTTTCTTAAAAGCTTTTGCTGTTTTTTCACCATAAATTTGATTTATACTGAGGAGACCTTTTAACCCCTAAAACTAATCATCACATAAGCTACAATACCCAAAATAATGAGCGAAACCACAATATCACCCATACTGTAGCTACCACGATTGCTGTCTTTTTGCTCTTGTGACAAAGTACCAAAGGTCAAACCTTTGACTTGTTCTGAACTCGGTGCAGGCGTTAGTAAACTCACACCAACACAGACTGCGATACAGAATAAGAAGAACCATGCAGCAAAAGTTAGAAAGTTCATATTACCAAAAGCGAACAAAAAACCATTTGGATCAAGCGACGATTTGCTCAATTCTAAGACCAAACGAATGATTGCCACGCCAAGACCGACCAATAAAGTCGCCATTGCACCTTGCGAATTGATGCGTTTGAAGAATATACCCAACAAGAAAACAGCAGCAATCGGCGGTGCAATATAGGACTGAACGGATTGCAAATATTCGTACAAAACACCCGATATATTTTGCATAATTGGAATCCATAAAATGCCCAAAATTACGACAATAGCGGTTGCAATACGCCCTACTTTGAGTAGTTTCGATTGCTCGGTTTCGGGATATAATTTTTGATAAACGTCCACCGTAAACAAGGTCGAACAAGAGTTGAAAACTGAAGCCAACGAACTCATCAACGCTGCCAACAAGCCAGCCCCAACAAGCCCCCTCAGTCCTGAAGGCATTTTTTGCATCAAAAGTGTCGCAAAAGCTTGGTCTGCCGTGTCGTATTGCAATTGTCCGCTATTTTTAAGCGACAAAGCAACGATGCCAGGGATTAGGAAAAGAAAAACAGGCATTAGTTTGAGTAACGCACCGAAGATTGTGCCACGCCGCCCCTCAGTAATATTTTGCGCTGCCAAAGCTCTTTGTACGATATATTGGTCTGTACACCAATACCACGTACCGACAATCGTACTCGTGATGACCAAAGGCAACCACGGGAAATTCGGGTCGCTGTTGGGTCGCCACATATTGAGGTAGCCTTCGGGCAAATTTGCCTTCACACCCGACCAGCCGCCTGCTTCTTTCAAACCGATATAAGTCAGTGTACCTGCGCCGATAACAATCAAAATCGTTTGCACAGCTTCCGTGTAAACCACTGCGCGCATACCGCCTAAAATCGTGTATGCGCCAGTCAAAATGACCGTAATCAATGCACCAAACCAAAAATCAATATGCAAAAGCGACGAAATAACAATACCTCCTGCATAAATCGTCACAGAAACTTTTGTCATAACATAAGCCAACAAAGAAAAAGTCGTCAAAAACCAGCGTGTTTTTGAGTTGAAACGACGTTCCAAAAACTCTGGCATCGTAAAAACACCACTTCGGAGGTAAAAAGGTAGAAAAACCCAACCCAATGCCAATACGAGCCAAGCGTGTAGTTCATAAATCAACATCGGAATTTTGCCGCCCGCACCCGCACCAGCCAGACCGACAACGTGTTCAGAGCCAATATTTGATGCAAAAATAGACGCACCAACCACAAACCAACCAATGCTGCGCCCTGCTAAAAAGTAGTCTTCAGTGTTTTTCGTTTCTTGTTTGATAACCCAAAAAGCAATACCCAATAAAAGAATAAAATAGCCAATAATGACCGACCAGTCTAATGTATCAAAGCCTTGTTGCATGATAAAAAGCGTTTTAAATTGTTAAAAGATTAGTTTCCGTTACGTTTTTGATGCGTTTTTATATTGTTTTTTTGATAAAATATACTGTTTTACTGAGGGATACAGAATTACTAAATTTTCAAAATTTAGTAATTCTTTCTCTATCTATAATACATTTCATTCCACCGTAGCTCATTTTTCAATGAACGCAAATCAGTTTTTGCATCAATCACTACCGTTTCGAGGTTGAACATCGAAGCAAAATCTTCAAAATATTCTGTCGTCAAATTCTGACTATAAACTGTGTGGTGTGCGCCACCTGCATAAATCCACGCCGCACAAGCCGTTGCCGTATCGGGTAAAGGTTGCCACAACACCCTCGCAACAGGGAGTTTGGGCAGTTTTTCAAAAGGCTCAACAGCCTCTACTTCATTGATTAACAAGCGAAAACGGTTGCCCATGTCCATCAACGACACATTCAAAGCCGAGCCGCCTGACACATCGAACACCAAACGCACAGGGTCAGCTTTGCCACCAATACCCAACGGATGAATCTCGCAAGAAGCCTTGCCTTTGGCAATGGAAGGACAGATTTCGAGCATGTGTGCGCCCAAAACAAGGCGGTTTTCTGGGTCAAAATGATAGGTATAGTCTTCCATAAACGAATTGCCGCCTGCCATACCACTTGCCATCACTTTAGCTGCACGAACAATTGTTGCTGTTTTCCAATCACCTTCTCCGCCAAAACCATAGCCCGAAGCCATGAGTCGTTGCGATGCGATGCCAGGCAACTGCACCAAACCATGCAGGTCTTCAAATGTATCTGTAAAGCCTTTGAAATCGCCATCTTCGAGAAAATAGCGCATACCCAATTCGATTTTAGCCGCATCGCGCAGCGATTGATGTTGTGCGCCACCTTTGCGCAACGACGTTGCCAAGGTATATTCTGCATCATATTCTGCTACTAATTTGTCAATATCGGCATCGCTGACATCATTCACCACTTTGACCAAATCGCCTACGCCATAACCATTGACTGAATAACCAAACGCCATTTCTGCTTCAACTTTATCCCCCTCAGTAACAGCCACTTGACGCATATTATCGCCAAAGCGACAGAATTTGCCGCCTTGCCAATCGAATCGAGCCGCCGCTGCCCGCATCCACACATTCAGACGCTCGTGTACTGAGGGGTCCTGCCAATGCCCGACAACGACTTTACGATTCAACCGCAAACGAGTCATCATAAAACCAAACTCGCGGTCGCCATGTGCCGATTGATTGAGGTTCATAAAATCCATGTCAATATCACCCCAAGGAATATCGCGATTGAATTGTGTATGCAAATGACACATCGGTTTTTGAAGCGATTGCAAACCACGAATCCACATTTTAGCAGGCGAAAACGTGTGCATCCACGCCACAATGCCAATGCAATTAGCGTCTGTATTCGCCGCTTGACAGATTCTATAAATCTCATCGGGCGTTTTTACAACAGGCTTGAATGTCACTTGCACAGGTATTTTTTCCGACTGATTAAGTGCTTTTGCAATGGTTTTTGAGTGTTCGGCAACGGTTTTGAGCGTTTCTTCGCCGTATAAATGTTGGCTGCCTGTGACAAACCAAACTTCTAATTTTTTTAAATCAATCATAGAGTAAGTATGATGTATGAGTTATGAAATATTTTTTTTGTGTTGTTCCGACACATTTTTAGTTTTAAAAGTACCCCCTCAGTATTTAGAAGTTTCTTTCATAAAAATCTGCACCTCTTTATTGACCTGTCTTGAGTATTTGAAAAATTCTATCTTTCTTTAACGATTCTCTCAACTCTCTTACATCACTAAAGTAGACTCGACCTAAATTGTTAATCGAATATTCAAATAAAGAAAAAGGTGTCTCAATCCTGTTTTCATTAGATTTTTTCACGAAATAAACGTTTGATATTGCTTTTTCGACTTCATCAAAAACTTCTTTCTCTGTATGGTTTCTCAGCAATAATTGTCTTAGCAATATGACATTTGACTGGCTGCTGATGAATAAGTTTTCCATCGCTCTTTTTATTGCACTTGATGTATCGCCAATAGTCAAAAAATATTTTATAAAACGTTCTTCTATCATCATCTTCATCATATCGCTTCCATTACCACATTCAGTTGACGGGAAATACTTAGTCTCTGACAGAACAAGATAATCTAATGCCTTTTTGTAGTTTTTTCTTTTCATGGCTATTTCATTCAGCGCAATACAAGCATTGGAATTAGTTTTTGTAGGGTAAAAAAGTCCTTGAATAATTGGCGGACAATTTCCTACACTTTGAACTTCGAATAAAAAACCTTCATCGTTATTTAGTGTCTCTAAAACAGAATTTAATATCGTTTCGGCGGTAGATAAATTCCCTAAATCGGTATAAAGTTGACCTAATCTTACTTTCACAGTCTTGATATATACATTTTTAGGAAATTCTTTAACATACTGTTCCAATAAACTTATCGCTCCTATTGTATCTCCTTGACATAAATGTTTACTCGCTGTTTGAAACAATTTTCTTTGGATAGTAAAAACCGAATCATCCATTTCCCAAGGTAATATTGTATCTTTTTTATTTGGCGCAAAGTCAGGAAAAGCATCTTGATTTTGAGCTTTTACATTGCCGAGTGTGATATAAATAAGTGCAAAAATTAGTGGTAATGACTTCATTTTTAATCTTTTTGTCTTTCAAAACTTTGGTCAATAACGCCGATACACCCCTCAGTATTTCCTATCTTTTTGCAATAAGCCATAAATCACTGTATCTAAAAACTCGCCTTGCCAAAAGAAACTTTCTCTGAAATGTGCCTCTTTTACAAAGCCACATTTTAAAAGCAATCGCTCCGATGCCACATTTTTAGGGTCAATCACCGCCTCGATAGAGTGACAATTCATCTTCTCGAAAGCAAAATCTAAAATTGGCACTACCGCTTCGTAAGTAATGCCTTGTTGCCAATAATTCCGATTGAGTTGATAACCTACCTCTACTCGATAATCTTCTTTTTTAGGTCTATAAAATCCGACAGTACCTATCAATTTCGTCTCATTTTTGAACGAAATACCCCAAGCTAAGCCTTCCTTTTTCTCCATCATCTCTTGCATAGTTTGTATCAAGGCTGCAGCATCTTCCACCGTTTTTGCCAAGGGTCGTGGAATATATTCCATTACTGAGGGGTCAGAGCGCATCTCAAACATATCAGATGCATCGCTCAAAGTAATTTGCCGCAGCATCAAACGCTCGGTTTCCATCGTTGGAAATATGTCAAAGTCAAGTTTTAGCAACTTTTGTAGGATTTAATAAGGTTAGGAATATCTTTTTAAAATCATAGAATCGGCACCAGCAAACGATGATGACAATTAACACCAAAAAGCAATGATTAATCATTGAGGCATAACACTCTCCGTTATAAATTGAGCCTGAATATTGATGCCAATGCCATGGAAACAACTTCTCTCCTATCGGCAAATTAAGGCTCAATTGTTTATTAATTATACTCGGCAATAAGTCAATCAAATCGGGAAATACTGTTCCCAAAAAAGACAAACCGACTATGGATTTATACTTCTTGTCTGTCATAAAAACAAGAAATAGCATCAAACAAAAACTTAGAGCCACATCAATTTTAGAATTAATTGGATAACAATGTGGCATATAATCCATGATTCCATGTGAAAAAACACTTGTAATAAATGCTAACACACTTGTTACACCTATTTTCTTTTTCGATTGCTCAATTCTTTCGGTATCTGTCAGTAAAACTGAAACGCCAACAGCAACAGTTGTATGAAAAATTACATTCATTCTTGATTCTTTTTTACCCCCTCAGTAATCACATCACAGGGTCAGGCATAAAATGCCAAAAAGAGTGAAATTTATCGGCATATCGTTCTTTGTCGAGGCGGTACAAAATCGCTTTTTTGGTTGCCGACTGCTCATTTTTTTCGCCTGTATCCATCAATAATTTGGTGGACAAAATTTTTCTGCTAAAATTTCGACGGTCTAATTCTCGGTCATAAATCGCCTCATACAGTTTGTGCAACTGCGGAATGGAGAATTTTTCAGGCAACAATTCAAATCCAATTGGGTGCAAAGCTGCCTTATAGCGCAATTGTTCAAGTGCCAAATCCACCATTTTATCGTGGTCAAAAATCAATTTTGGTTTGTCTTTTAGGCTAATCCAAACAGCATTGTGTGCTTTGACAGAATCCTCATCGTGGTCGTGAATATTAATCAACGCCGAGAAAGCCACCGAAATCGTGCGTTCAACAGGATCGCGTTTCACTTCGCCAAAAGACTTTAGTTGTTCGACATAAATGTTTTCTAAACCCGTCAATTCGTATAAAATCCGTTTCGCACCATCCTCCAAATCTTCATTTTCATGAACAAAACCGCCCATCAGTGACCATTTTCCACGCTCAGGGGCAAAATTGCGCTTAACAAGCAGCAATTTTAAAGACTCGCCATCGAAGCCAAAGATGATACAGTCTGTTGCAACCAAAAGGCGTGTCGGGTGTTCGTAATGTGTCATAAAATAGTAGAAAATAATGAATTTTGATGCGTTATATTTTTCAAATAGCGTTTTTTGTTCTAAAAAAACTTAAATTCGCCTAATTTTTTTTGATAAAGCAAAAGTAAAAACCAATTTTAATTTTTGTGTCTTTGTGACACGATTTTTTTTAAATAAAGTCTCCTCTCTTTCAAAATAATTCTTTGAATTAGTATTTTGCTCATTCAGTCTTTTATCAGACATTTGCCCGATTAAAATTTCACTGCACTTTAAAAAATATGAAAAATTTAGACAAAGCAGAAAGACTCGAAGTGTTCAATCGCATCGAAAAAGAAGTAGAAACACTCGGTTTCAGAATTGACAAACAAGACCGTTCACGTCCTTGGGGTGGCTTTTTCGTCATTGACGAATCGCAAGCCTCTCAGTTCATAGCACATTATTTTCCGCATTTATCTTTAAAAGACTTTGAAGGTTTTGATAAATTAAGTCCGAAAATCTTACTTGTTGCGCCTGAAAAACGCTTATCGTGGCAATATCACTTCCGTCGTGCCGAAATTTGGAAAGTTGTGGGTGGTACGGCAGGCGTTGTCATCAGCGATACGGACGAACAGACGGGACTGAAAAAATTAGCTTTGGGCGACATTGTCAATTTGCGGCAAGGTGAACGTCACCGTTTGGTTGGACTGGACGAATGGGGTATTATCGCCGAGATTTGGCAACACACCGACGCTGCCCATCCCTCTGACGAAGACGATATTGTGCGCGTACAAGACGATTTCGGGCGTTAAACGAATCAAACGATGAAAAAATATTCGACCATTCACTATCAACAATATCTCGAACTTGAACAACTCTTGTCCAGCCAAAAACCAAGAAGTGAGGAGTTAGGCGTGCCTGCACATGAGGAAATGTTGTTCATTATCGTGCATCAAGTGTATGAGCTTTGGTTCAAACAAATCATTCACGAATTAGACTCTGTTGTTGGTATGTTTTCTGACGATTTGGTTGATGAGCGCAGCATTGGAACAGCAGTGGCGCGACTTGACCGCGTTATCGAAATCCAAAAACTGCTGATTGGTCAGATTCGCATCATGGAAACCATGACTCCTTTGGATTTTTTGGATTTTAGGAACTATCTTTTTCCTGCTTCGGGTTTCCAAAGTTTCCAGTTTAGGCTCATCGAAACCTTGCTGGGTTTAGAATCCAGTAAGCGATTGACTTATAACAATCAGCCTTATGACTCAGTTTTTCCAGAAAAACAGCGCGATATACTGAGGGGTATCGAATCAGGGAAAACAATATTGCGGGCTGTTGAAGCATGGTTGGAGCGCACACCCTTTTTGGCATTCAAGGGTTTCGATTTTTTGGAAAACTACCGAAAAGCCGTCGCCACGATGTTGGATAAAGAAAAAAACGCCATTTTAGAAAGCGATTATCTGACAGATAGTGAAAAAAGCATGCGTTTGAATATGCTGGGTTCGTCAGATAGTTATTTTCAGTCGGTTTTTGATGCGCAACAACACAATATACTGAGGGGGCAAGGGCGACTGAGTTTGTCGTACAAAGCGACGATTGCGGCTCTATTGATTACACTCTACAACGAAGAACCCATCCTCCAAATGCCATTCAATCTGCTGAAACGATTGGTTGAAATTGATGAAAACTGGACAACTTGGCGGTATCGCCATGCTCAAATGGTGCGGCGCATGTTGGGTCAAAAAATAGGCACTGGAGGTTCTTCTGGTTTCAACTATTTGGCAGAAACAGCATCAAAACATCAAATTTTTAGCGATTTCCATAATCTTTCGACCTTGCTTATTCCTCGTTCAGAACTACCTCAGCTACCTAATGACGTGCGGAAAGAGTTAGGTTTCTATTTTTCAAAAGGAAAAAACGAGAGTGTTTAGTGTGGTGTTCTTAGCGTTCCGAACTATTTTATGAACTATCTCGAAAAAATCATTCAATATGCTAACTATCATCAAAACAGATTCTGAAAATCCAGATTTCATAGCACTTGTTCGTTTGCTCGATGCTGAACTTGCTGAAAGAGATGGGGCAGAGCATTCATTTTATGCTCAATTCAACAAAATTGCAGCTATCAAACACGCTATTGTGCTGTATGATGACGGCAAACCAGTTGCTTGTGGTGCTATCAAATCTTTCGACGCTCAATCAATGGAAGTTAAACGGATGTACGTTTTGCCCGAATGCAGAAGCAAAGGCATTGCCTCGCAGATTCTGACAAGTTTGGAACAATGGGCGCACGAATTGGGCTTTTCGCGCTGTGTTTTAGAAACGGGTAAAAAGCAACCTGAAGCCATTGCTTTGTATTTGAAAAATGGCTATACCATCACGCCAAATTATGGACAATATATTGGCATTGAGAATAGTGTATGTTTTGAAAAAGCTGTATAAAAAGGTACGAAGCAATACAGGTTTACGAAATTTTAAAATTTCGTAAACCTGCGCCCAATATTTTTACTATCTCATCTCTTTCCAAGCATTGATCAAACCATTGGTTGAGCTGTCGAATTTTTCGACTTTTTCATTCCCCCTCAGTACAGGCAAGATATTGTTGGCTAATTGTTTGCCCAATTCTACGCCCCATTGGTCGAAGCTGAAAATATTCCAAATCACGCCTTGCACAAATATTTTATGCTCGTACATCGCCACCAAGCTACCCAAAGTGCGCGGGTCAAGCTGTTTGAACAATATCGAATTGGTCGGGCGATTGCCTTTGAAAACCTTAAAAGGTACGAGTTTTTCGTAATCTTCGCGTTTTTTACCCGCTTTTTCAAATTCTGCCACCACTTGTTCTGCCGTTTTGCCTTCCATCAAAGCCTGCGTTTGCGCAAAAAAGTTAGACAATAATAAGGTGTGGTGGTCGCCAATCGGATTGTGGCTGATGGCTGGCGCGAGAAAATCGCAAGGAATCAAGCGTGTGCCTTGGTGAATGAGTTGATAAAAAGCGTGTTGTCCGTTCGTACCCGGTTCGCCCCAAATAATCGGTCCTGTCTGATAAGTGACTTCTACGCCGTTTCTGTCCACATATTTTCCGTTGCTTTCCATATTGCCTTGCTGAAAATAAGCGGCAAAACGGTGCATGTATTGGTCGTATGGCAAAATGGCTTCTGACTCTGCATCGAAGAAATTGACGTACCAAATACCAATCAAAGCCAATAAAACGGGAATATTTTTCTCAAAACTCGCTGTTTGGAAGTGTTTATCCATCGCATAAAAGCCTTCTAACAATTTTTTGAAATTGTCAAAACCAATATTCAAAGCGATGGACAAACCGATGGCAGAAGTCAACGAATAGCGACCGCCGACCCAATCCCAAAAACCAAACATATTCTGTGCATCAATGCCGAACGCCACCGCCGCTTTTTCGTTTGTCGAAAGGGCGATGAAGTGTTTGGCGATGTGCGCCTCGTCTTTGGCTTCTGCTAAGAAAAATTGTCGTGCAGAATGAGCATTCGCCATCGTTTCTTGCGTCGTAAAAGTTTTGGAAGCAATCAAAAACAAGGTCGTTTCAAAATTGATTTTTTTCAAAACCTCCGCCAAATGCGTGGCATCCACATTCGAGACAAAATGCACGTTGATGTGGTTGCTGTATGGTTTCAAGGCTTCGGTTATCATCACTGGACCCAAATCTGAGCCGCCAATGCCGATATTGACCACATCTGTAATCGTTTTGCCTGTGTATCCTTTCCATTTTCCAGAAATGACACGCTCGCAAAAGCCTTCCATTTTTTTCAAAACCGCTTTCACATCGGGCATGACATCTTTGCCATCCATCAGAACGGGTTTAGTCGAGCGATTGCGCAAGGCTGTGTGCAGCACCGCCCTCCCCTCAGTAGCGTTGATGGTTTCGCCCTTGAACATGGCATCAATTGCCGCTTTCAAGCCACATTCTTTTGCCAATTTGACGAGCAAAGCGCAGGTTTCTTTGGTCAGTATATTTTTTGAATAATCAATCAAAATCTCTTCAAAACGCAGCGAGAAGTCTTCAAAACGCTTCGGATTGTCCGCAAAAAGCGTTTTCATGTCTGTATTTTTAAGCGTTTTGTGGTGTTTTGCGAGCTTGCGCCAAGATTTGGTGGTGGTTGGATTTACCGTTGGAAACATAATTTTGTATTGATGAGTGATAAATTATGAATTAATTGGTTGTTCATTTTTAAGTTAAAGGAAGCACAAAAATAGGAAAGTATGTTATTTTTCATGAACTAAAACCAAAGTGGATGATATAAAGCCCAGATTTAGTATCAACGATTATATCATCATTCATATGGTCAAATCCAAAAGAATAAAAGGTATCAATACCATCTATCTGTTTTGCATCAATAATATCTTTTCCATTTAAGAAATCAAATATTTTATCAGCAACTATAAATTTCAAGGTATGAAACTTGTCAGATATAGTCGTTCTCTCAGGGCATGGACCTGAAAATGTTGCCCAATATTCTGCTTTCACAATTATCTCATTTTTTAAATCTTTTATTGGGCTAAATGATAAATAATCTAAATCTCTATTTTGGTAGTATCTTCTTTCATTTGTTGAGCTATCTAAATAGTAAGGGTCAGTGTATGTTGGATTTCGAGATAAAATATTAAATACTTTTTCTTCCAAATTGTTTCCTCCAAAAGAATTCAAGAGATTAAAGTGAAAACAGCCGCCATTATTAACGCTTTCCTCTTGCATTTCACCAAGTAATTCATCAAATTCTTTGTGTTCTGGATAGCGTTCTAAATTAAATGCCTCGTGTAAAATACGCATTATTATTCGAGTTTTTAGAAATATTTTGATTTGATAAGTCAGTCAAAATGCTCGGAGAATTTTAAAAACTCCTGAACACTTTGACTGACAATGATATTTTACGGCGCAGGATTCGAAATCACCTTATGCACTTCATTGATGTCTTTCAAAATCTCATCGGACAGCAGAATATCTGCACTGCCAATATTTTCTTTCAATTGCGCCATCGAAGTTGCCCCGATGATATTTGCGGTTGTAAAAGGTTGTTGCGTCACAAAAGCAAGTGCCATCTGTGCCAAAGTCAAACCGTGTTTTTCAGCAATCGCTAAATAACGCGCCGTTGCTTCCCACGATTGTGGACTGTTGTAGCGGGGCAATTGTTTGAATTGATTGATGCGGTCTTCTGGTTTGTCCAATTTTTTATGGTATTTGCCCGACAATAAGCCAAAACCCATCGGCGAATACGCTAAGAGACTCACTTTTTCGCGAATCGCACACTCTGCCAAGCCCACTTCAAAACTGCGATTCAACAAGCTATAAGGATTCTGAATACTGAGGGGTAGCGCAAATCCATGTTTTTCAGCCAAACGAATAAAGTGCATCAAACCCCAAGGTGTCTCATTCGATACGCCCCAATGACGGATTTTTCCTGCTTTTATCAAGTCCGCCATTGTCTCCAAAATTTGCAAAAAGTCATCTTCCCAAGCGTCATTGGGGTCATGCACATAGCCCAATTGACCAAAATAATTGGTTTTCCGAATCGGCCAATGCAATTGATAAACATCAATGTAATCCGTTTGCAAACGCTGTAAACTGCCTTCTAAAGCCGCATGAATCTGTTCTTGTGAAAAATTCAACTGATGATTGCGAATGAACGACAAGCCCGGCGAATAACCTGTAATCTTACTCGCTAAAACAATATCTGAACGTTTTCCCGTTTTTTTGAACCACGTTCCGATGATTTGCTCCGTTTTGCCATGCACTTCTTTGTTTGATGGCACGGCGTACATTTCGGCAGTATCAAAGAAATTAATGCCTTGTTCGACAGCATAATCCATCTGTTCGTGTCCTTCGGCTTCGGTGTTTTGTCTGCCCCACGTCATCGTGCCGAGGCAAATTTTGCTGACTTCGAGGTCAGTGCGTCCGAGTTTTCTGTATTGCATATTGTGTTATAAAAAGTTAAAAATCAATGAATTGCGTATTTTTTTATTAAAACCTTAGAATGCACATTTACGAAATCTCAAAGATTTCGCAAATGTTGTTTTTTAAAAAATAATGACTAATGACTACTTTTACTGAGGGGTATCCAACAACCGACGATGGTAGTTGATTTGCCCCAAATGATAGTTCAAATGACCCGATAAATGCACTAAAAAGTAATGCACAGTCATGTCATAACCCAAAACATTTTCAGGATATTTGTCCGAAAAATCGTCATTTCGCATCGAACTGAGTGCCATTTCGACCACTTCTTTTGTACTTTCTATCATCGCTAAAAGTTCTTTTTGCGCTATACCCGTCGCTGAAAATTCGAGGGGGCGATTGCGCTCATAGGGTATCCGCCCGATTTGACGACCCATGTATTCTTTCAAATTGCCAACCAAATGCAGACACAAATTGCCCGCAGGATTGGCTATACCTTCCGCTTTTTGCCACAAAACAGTTTCATCGGAATAGGCTGCAATTTCTTTGTAAAGGCGGTTTAAGTCGCGGTTGTAGAGCGAAATGAATGCGTTTTTCATTTTAAAATTAATTTATTTTTTGCTCAAATTCTCTCATCAAATCCACCAAAATCTGCACACTTTCCAACGGCATCGCATTGTACATCGAAGCGCGAAAATCGCCCACGGTTGGAAAACCTTTGATGCCGACGACTCCATTTTGTTCTGCAAAGTCCAGAAAAGACTGCTCCAACTCAGGTTGATTGATGCGAAAACAAGCATTCATGGTCGAGCGGTCTTCTTTGACGATACTGGCTGTAAAAAGCGCATTTCTATCAATTTCATCGTATAAAAGAGTGGCTTTTTCATTGTTGTGTCGCTGCATTTCTGCTAAGCCGCCTTGTGCTTTTGTCCAACGCAGCGTCAACATTGAGACGTAAATTGGAAAAGTGGCGGCTGTGTGATACAACGATTGCGTTGAAACATGGGTTTTGTAGTCAAAAATGTGCGGGATCGTGCGTTTGACCTTCCTATCGAGCATATCTTTTCGGACAATCACGCAAGTCGTTCCAGCCAAGCCAAAGTTTTTTTGTGCGCTGGCGAAAATGACCCCAAATTTATCCAAAGGCAAGGGTTTTGTCAAAAAATCGGAAGTCATATCAGCTACGAGCGGCACTTTTACTGAGGGGTACTCGTGGTATTGATTGCCATCAATGGTTTCGTTCGACACAACATGAAAATATTGTGTGCCGCGTGGCAACGCCCAATTTTTCGGGATTCTATCATAATTTGTCTCTTTTGAAGAACCCAAAACATGGACTTTACAGATTTGCGCAGCTGCTTTTATGGCTTTTGTCGCCCAATAACCTGTGTCAACGACGGCGATGGCTTGTTGCGGGTTCACCAAATTCATGGGTGCAATAGCCAACTGCGCCGACGCGCCGCCCGTCATCCAAATCACCTCGAAATCAGGCGTTAAAGACAATAATTCTTTGACCAAATCTGTGGCTTCTTCGATGACTGCCATGATTTTCGGGCTGCGGTGGCTCATTTCCGCAAAAGACATGCCCGTACCTTGATATTCTTTCAAACTATCTGCTGCCTCTGCCAATACTGAGGGGGGTATAACCGCAGGGCCGGGGCTGAAATTGTGGATTTTCATACGTTTTTATCTATTTTTTCATCATGCGCGAACGGTGCTGCACGCCCCAATCTGCCAATGTTTTTATCACATTTTCAAGCGTTTTACCATAAGGTGTTAATTCATATTCAACAGTCACAGGCTTGGTATCGAGTACGGTGCGATGCACTAACTCATTGATTTCCAAGTCTTGTAGCTCTTTTGAGAGCATTTTAGGTGTGATGCCCGTCACCTCGCGCTCCAACTCTTTGAAACGGTGTTTGCCACCTAAAGACAGCGCGCCAATGATTGAAATTTTCCATTTGCCACTCAAAATATCAAGTGCATCTCGCACAGCGAGCATCTGAATTGGACAGGCTTTTTGTTGTGCAACGGCTTTCATTGTTTCTCTTTTTTAAAATTTCGGACAAATCTAAGGTGTTTTTTGATAGTATCCAAAAGTATAGTGCTATACTTTTGTAAAGTAGTTGCTAAAGTATAGCATATCAAATTACCTTTGCATCCTGATTTTTGAGCCGCGATACTGAGGGGGTCAAAAGTCAGTCACTCGATTGTTATTTTTTAATTTTAAAAACTAAAATTTATGTTACTCATCACAGGTGCAACGGGACATTTGGGCAAAGCCACTATTCATTTTTTGTTGAAAAAAGGCGTTTCTGCCTCCAATATTGCTGCTTTGGTCAGAGACGAGGCAAAAGCGGCGGATTTAAAAGCATTGGGCATCACTCTGCGCAAAGGCGACTACAATGACCCCACTTCTTTGGAGGCGGCTTTTCAAGGTGTGGACAAACTGTTGCTTGTTTCGTCAAGCGATGTCGCTGACCGCACGACACAACATCTGAACGCTGTGAACGCCGCACAAAAAGCAGGTGTTAAACACATTCTCTACACCAGTTTTATGCAAAAACAGGGCGTTGAAACAGCCATTCCGTTTGTCGCTCAATCGCATATTGACACCGAAAAAGCCATCAAAGACTCTGGTTTGACTTATACTTTTTTGAGAAATAGCTTGTATATGGACGTTTTACCGATGTTTTTTGGCGAAAAAGTATTAGAAACAGGCATTTTTCTTCCATCAGGTAATGGCAAAGCGGCTTATGTCACACGTTTGGATATAGCCGAAGGTACGGCACAAATTTTAGCAAGCGACGGTCATGAAAACAAAATTTATGACTTAACTGGCACAAAAACTTATACTTTGCATGAGATTGCCGCTGTTTTGAGCGAACTTTCGGGCAAAACTGTGGCTTGTGCCGACCCAACTGAAGAACTTTACAAACAAGTGATGGTCGGGGCTAATGTGCACGAAGGTATTGTTGATTTTCTGGCGGGCTTTAGCAAAGCTATCAAAAATGATGAATTTGACTTGACCGACAATACGTTGGAATCGCTCATCGGAAGACCGTTGACAACGCCAAATGCGTATTTCCAAACGGTCTATTTCAATCAATAAATAACAAAACAAGGGTCAGATTTGACATTTGACCCTTGTTTAACAAGCAAAAAAGAAGAATGAAAGTAGAAATTTGGTCAGATGTGATGTGTCCGTTTTGCTATATCGGCAAACGCAAATTTGAAAATGCCTTAGCAGAATTTGAGCATAAAGACAATGTTGAAGTCGTTTGGAAAAGTTTCCAACTCAATCCTTATCTGGAAACCGAACCCGATAAAAGCATCAACGAATACCTCGCCGAGGCGAAAGGTTGGACTTTGCAACAAGCCAAAGAAGCCAATCAGTATGTGACCCAGGTGGCGCGGCAAGTCGGTTTGACCTACAATATGGATAAGGCTGTGGTCGCCAATTCGTTCGATGCGCACCGTTTTTCGCATTTGGCAAAGCAACATGGCTTGCAAGATGCGGCAGAAGAACGCCTTTTCAAAGCCTATTTTACTGAGGGGGGCAATACGGCTGACCATGCGACTTTGGTTCAGTTGGGAACGGATATTGGGCTGGATGCGGCGGAAGTAAAAGCTGTTTTAGAAAGCGATAAATACAGTGATGAAGTCAAACACGATATTTTTGAAGCGCAACAGGTCGGTGTTCGCGGCGTTCCGTTTTTTGTTTTGAATAATAAATACGCCGTTTCGGGTGCGCAGGACAGTGCTTTATTTCTGCAAGCCTTGCGACAAACTTGGGCAGAAACAGAAAAAACGGTCATCTTTGCAGAAGGTTCGAGTTGCGACTTGGACGGCAATTGCTAATCAAAAACAAAGAAAATGGATAACCGAAACGCTGTCATTCCTTTTGAAGGTAAAGAAATTAGAAAAATTTGGCATAAAGAGCAATGGTATTTTTCTGTTGTTGACATTATCGAAGTGTTAACCAATAGCTCTCAAGCGAATCGCTATTGGGCAGATTTGAAAAAACGGTCAGCAAAAGAAAGCGAACAACCCTTCGCATTTTGCGAACAGTTGAAATTGGCAGGTAAAGATGGTCGCCAACGCCTCACCGATTGCGCCCATACTGAGGGGGTACTGCGCATAGTGATGTCAGTGCCGTCGCCAAAAGCTGAACCTTTGAAACTGTGGTTGGCACAGGTTGGGAATGAGCGTATTCAAGAAGTTGAAAATCCAGAAATAAGCGTTTCGAGGTTAACAGAATTGTACAAAGCCAAAGGATATGATGATGTATGGATTGGTAATCGCTTGAAAACCATTGGGATACGAAAAGAGTTGACCGATGAATGGCAAAAACGTGGGGTTAAAGAAAATTCTGAATACGCTATTTTGACTGCCGAAATTGCCAAAGCCACTTTTGGTCTTACACCCGCAGAACACGCCAAACTCAAAGGTTTGGATAAACAAAATCTGCGCGACCACATGACCAATTTGGAACTTGTGTTCACGGCTTTAGGCGAGGAGGTCACGCGGCAATTGGCGATAAAAGACAATGCTCAAGGTTTTTCTCAAAATCACGAAGCGGCTATTCAAGGCGGCAGTTTTGCAGGCAATGCGCGCGCGCGTTTGGAAAGTGAAAAAGGCTTAAAAGTCGTTTCAACGGAGAATTTTTTAGGCTTAGAAACAACAAATAATAATTTACTTGAAGAAAAAGAATGATATGCACCCGTTTTTTATCCTAAAACCATTTGCTCTTTAGTTAAAAATGAATAGAAAAGATTTTTTAAAAACAATGATAACAACCGCAGGAGCCGTGTCGCTCGGTACATCCATAAAAGCTTTGTCTGAAAACTTGACAGAGCAAGATGAAAAAATGCCCGTCCTATTCATCGGTCATGGTAGCCCGATGAATGCCATCGAAAACAACGAATTTAGCCGCACTTGGTCAGCTTTGGCGCAAGATATGCCACGTCCAAAGGCGATTTTGTGCGTTTCGGCGCATTGGCTCACGCGTGGCACACACGTTACAGCGATGGAAAAACCCAAAACGATACACGATTTTGGTGGCTTTCCGAAAGCACTTTTCGATGTTGAATACCCTGCTGTCGGTAATCCAGAATTGGCAAAAGAAGTGGCTGCCAATATCAAATCAACCACCGTTGGTTTGGATACTCAAGAGTGGGGCTTCGACCACGGCTCTTGGTCGGTGGTGCGCCCGATGTATCCCAATGCAGATATTCCGCTTTTGCAAATGAGTATTGACTACTACAAAGCCCCTCAGTATCACTACGATTTGGCGAAAGAATTGGCGTTTTTACGCAAAAAAGGCGTTCTCATTATCGGTAGTGGAAATATGGTGCATAATCTCGGCATGGCAACTTTTGGCAATTTGAACGGACCAGGCTACGATTGGGCAATCGAATTGAACGAAACTTTCAAGAAAAAAATCACCGATGGCGACCACAAACCGCTCATTGATTATCGGTCATTGGGCAAAGCGGCAGAGTTGGCCATTCCGACTCCTGACCACTACTACCCTCTTTTGTACAGCTTGGGTTTGCAAGAAAAAGATGAAAAAGTGAACATTTTTAATGATAAAGCGGTCGCTGGTTCTTTGACTATGACTTCGGTTAGAATTGGTTAATTAGTTGGTTATCAATTTTTTATAAAAATAAGCCTTTGCAATGAATATGTTGCGAAGGCTTATTTTTTACTGAGGGGTAAAATATCTATCTGTCAAAATTATGTCATCTCACCAAATATCGCAACCTAAAAAAGCACAACTCCGTGATGGGTAGTATTGAAACAAATCTCAATCATCATTTTAAACATCACACGAGCTTATGCAACGCAAAGAATTTTTGAAACAAGGCTTCAAATTACTCGGTTTTGCCACCGTCGCACCATTAGTCACCTCTTGCAACAAAGACACAAGCAGTTCTTGTGGCACAGCTACACCGAGCGAAACGGCGGGACCTTACCCTACTAAAAACCCTGCTTCTTATGTCATCAAAGACATTCGTTCAGATAGAACAGGCGTACAATTGACAGTCAAAATCACCATCAAAAAGGCTTCGGGTTCGGTACTTTCGGGCGCATTGGTGGATATTTGGCATTGTGACAAAGATGGAAACTATTCAGAATATGGCAGTTTGACTTCGGTTCACTTCCTGCGTGGTCGTCAGGCGACAAATACTGAGGGGGTTGCTGAGTTCTTGACGATTTTCCCTGGTTGGTATTCGGGTCGTGCGCCGCATATCCACGTTCACATTTATGATGCAAGTGGCAACTCCTTGTTGGTGACTCAGATTGCCTTCCCAACAGATGTCTGCGATACAGTTTACACCACGTCGAGTTACTACACGAAGGGCAAACAAGATACCTCGAATGCCAGCGACAATATATTCTCAGACTCATTGGACTGTGAAATGCCCACTGTCGCAGGCAGTATTTCGGGCGGTTATACGCTGACACATACGATTACGGTTTCTTAAAAGTTGTCTAAAAGTCGTCGAGGTTAGAAACCTCGACGACTTTAAATTCGATATTAAACGTTATAAAATCCACCAAAATCATGGTTCAAACAGAAGCTAAAATTTATCTCTCGGAGCAACGTGGTTGCACGCAAACAGAAGCATTTCGCAGTTTTCATACATTCAATTTTGGTTCTTTTTTTCAAGAAAGTAAGAAAAATTGGGGCGTTTTGCAAACCATCAATGAAGAAACCTTGGTGGGCAATGGATGTATTGAACAAGCAATTGAGGCACAAACAACGGTCGTTTTGTTGCCTATTGTTGGCACGATTGACGTTGCCAATGGCTATAATACTGAGGGGTCATACGCTGGTGTCGGTGAAGCCTATTTTTTCACAACTGTTGACGAAGATTGGTTGCGCGTGAGTAATCCCTACGAACGGGAAGAAGTCAGTTATTTACAAATACGTTTACAAAACGCTGATTGTCAACCATATAATAACGAAACAATAACAAATTTTGCGTTTGAAAAATATAAAAATCGGCTTCTCCCCTACTGCCCACAAAAAGAAAAACAAACCGTTTGGGGCAGCATTGGGCAATTTGACGGGCGTGCAGAAAGTGTTTATTGTCTGAAAAATCCTCAAAATAACGTTTTTGTTTATGTTATCGAAGGTGTTTTTGAAGTGCAGAACCGTCTGCTTCATGCACGCGATGGTTTGGCATTGTGGCATTTAGAAACAGTGGAATTGGAAGCTCTGTCCAACGACGCTGTGATTTTATTGATTGAAATGGCTCAACCTTTTTCCTCTTGAAAACACGTTTTTGATTCAACTTTCATCATTTCTTATTTGTACTTTTGTTAAAAATGAAAAATCATTTCTAACATTTTCAAGTAAATAACGATGAAAAACAAACCAATCCTCTGTCTTTTTCTCTTTTTTTTAGTTTTTTCAACAGCCATTAGTCAAAATATTGACCCCTCAGTATTCAGCGCGATGAAGTGGCGTATGATTGGACCGCATCGGGGTGGTAGAACCGTCGGTGCAGTCGGCGTGCCGCAACAACCCAATGTTTTTTACATCGGTGTCAACAACGGCGGTGTCTGGAAAACAACGGATTATGGTCGAACATGGCAACCCATTTTCGACGACCAACCCACAGGCTCGATTGGCGATGTGGTGGTTGCGCCCTCCAACCCCAATGTGCTGTATGTCGCAAGTGGCGAAGGGCTGCAACGTCCCGATTTGTCGGTCGGCGATGGCATTTACAAAACAACCGACGGCGGCAAAACGTGGGTCAACACAGGTCTGCGCGAAGCCCAGCAAATTGGCGGTTTAGCGATTGACCCAACAGATGAAAACCGTGTTTTTGCGGCTGTTTTAGGACATCCTTACGGTGCAAATACTGAGAGAGGCGTTTACAGAACTTTAGATGGCGGCAAATCGTGGGAACGTGTATATTATGTTGATGAAAATACAGGGGCGATTCAAGTGGCGATTGACTCTAAAAATCCGCAAATCATCTATGCCGATATATGGGCTGGGCGGCAAGGACCTTGGGAAAATGGCGCATGGAATGGCTCAGAAAGCGGTTTGATTAAGTCAACCGATGGCGGCAAAACTTGGAAAAAACTCACCAATGGCTTGCCAACCACAGCGCAAGGTTTGAGTCGCATCGGATTTTGCATCGTGCCCAGCAATCCCAATCGTTTATATGCAACGGTTGATGCCCCCCCTCAGTATGGCGGCATTTACAGAAGCGATGATGCGGGGGAAAATTGGGTGAAAATGGACGGCGACCCGCGTCTTTGGGGTAGAGGAACGGATTTTGCGGAAATAAAAGCCGACCCTAAAAATGCAGATATTGTCTATTCTGCCAACGTAGTTACTTGGAAATCAACGGATAGTGGCAAATCATGGAAGGCTTTTCGCGGCGCACCAGGCGGCGACGATTACCACCGTATTTGGATAAATCCGAACAATTCCGACATTATTTTGATTGCCAGCGACCAAGGGGCTATCATTACTGTGAACGGTGGCGAGACTTTCAGTTCATGGTACAATCAACCGACGGCACAGTTTTATCACGTCAGCACCGACAATTCTTTCCCATACAACGTGTTAGGAGGGCAACAAGAAAGCGGTTCGGTCAGTATCGCGTCGCGCAGCAACGATGGGCAAGTCACTTTCCACGATTGGCATCCTGTGGGTGTGGAAGAATATGGTTACGTGGCAGCCGACCCACTCGACCCGAATATCATTTATGGTGGAAAAATTACGAAATTTGACAAACGCACGGGTCAAGTTCAGAATATCGCGCCCGAAGCCGTGCGTTCGGGTAAATATCGTTTCATACGGACAGCCCCCGTTTTGTTCTCCCCAGTGGACAATAAAACCTTGTATTTTGCGGGTAATGTATTGTTTAAAACCCAAAATGGTGGTCATTCGTGGGATATTATCAGCCCAGACTTGACCCGCGACAACTACAATGACATACCCCTCAGTATTGGCATTTATCGCAACGAAGATATGAAAAAAATGCCCCGACGCGGAGTCATTTACACCGTCGCCCCATCGCCCAAAGACATCAATACAATTTGGGCAGGAACAGACGACGGTTTGATACACGTCACCCGCGACGGGGGTAAAAATTGGCAAAATGTCACCCCACCCGACCTCACTCCTTGGAGCAAAGTATCGCTCATAGATGCCAGCCATTTTGATGTCAACACAGCTTATGCGGCGGTCAATTGCATCCGTTTAGACGATATGAAACCACATATTTTCCGCACAAAAGATGGGGGTAAAACATGGAAAGAAATCACCAACGGCTTGCCCAACGACCCCATAAATGTCGTTCGAGAAGACCCCAATCGCGCAGGATTACTGTTTGCGGGGTCCGAGCGGGCGGTTTATGTCTCTTTTGATGACGGTGAGCATTGGCAATCGCTGCGTTTGAATATGCCCGCCACATCTATCCGTGATTTGGTTATCAAAAACGATGATATTGTCGTCGGTACGCATGGGCGGAGCTTTTGGATACTTGACGACATCACACCTTTGCGTCAAGCGACCCCCTCAGTAAAAACGGACGGTGCTACGCTTTTTGCGCCACAAACCGCTTACCGCGTTCGGTGGGATATGTGGACGGATACACCCCTACCCCAAGAAGAACCCGCAGGGCAAAATCCACCAGACGGTGCCATTATCAACTATTTTTTGAAGGAAAAAGCCGTTGGAGAAGTGGTTTTAGAGGTTTTTGATGCTTCTGGAAAGTCTATTCGCCGTTTTTCGAGCAACGACAAACCCTATACAAAGCCACAAGACAACGTGCCAGATTATTGGGTACGTCCGCAGCAAATCCTATCGGGTACTGAGGGGGGGCATCGTTTTGTTTGGGATTTGCACTATACGCCTTTGGACGTGCCTGCCTCCTACCCCATCAGCGCAATTTATAAAAACACCGCTCCAGACCCAACCTCGCCGTGGGTTTTGGCTGGCAATTATACCGTAAAATTGACCGTCAACGGCAAAACTTATACTCAGCCTTTGACAGTCAAAATGGACCCTCGTGTGAAAACTTCAGTTGAAGATTTGAAAAAACAACACGATTTATCGGTTCAATGCTACGAAGGTTTGAAACAAATCACTCAATCTAAAGCCGAGGTAAAAAAGACACGCGAAGAGTTGAAAAGCCTCATTTCCGTCGCAAAAACGCCATTATCCGACGAATTGAAACGTTTTGATGCAGACTTAGTGGCATTTGAAGCCACAAATCAAGGCGGTGTTCCTAACTTCAATCGTCAAGAATCGGCATTGGCAAGTATTATGAACATTTTACAAGATGCCGACATGCCGCCCACGAGTCAAGCCATAACTGCCACAGAAATTGAAACGCAGAAACTAAAGGATTTGGTAGAAAAACTGCACACCTTGAAATCTGAGCGTACAAAATCGCTGAATGATTCGCTCAAAAAAGCAAAAATGAAACCTCTTAGCAATTAATTCGATATTCGTCGAAATACTTTAGTCATTAGTCGTCAATTTATCGGGCGGCTATTGACTAAGGGGTCAGTTATTTCGATATTTGTAGAAATATTTAATTAAAGAACAATGAACATTCTTTTCAAAGCTTTAAACGACCCAATCCGACGGCAAATTTTGGAATTGCTCAAGGAACACAATATGTCGGCAGGTGACATTTCCGACCGATTTGATGTCGGGAAACCGACTATCTCACATCATTTGGATTTGCTGCGGCAAGCACACTTGGTCAATTCGGAGAAAGACGGTCAATTCATCATTTATTCTCTAAATACAACTGTTTTGGACGAAATAATGAAGTGGCTTTTAGACTTAAAAAAATAAAATTTATACAATACTTTAAATTTATAAAAAAATGAAAACCAATGCTTTGATTCGTTTTTTGAGCGTAACTCTATTGGTGACAGCACCCTTTATCTATTTAGCTACCATTTGGCAGCAGTTACCCGACAAAGTGCCTACTCATTTTGGTATGGACGGCAGACCCGATGGTTTCAGTACAAAGGTTGGTGCATTAGTTCCTATTTTTATGGTTATGTTGGTGACTTTGGGTGTTTATTTTCTCATAAAAAACATTGATAAAATTGACCCAAAAAGGTCGCAAAACAGTTCCAAAGAAACATTCGACAAAATGGCTATGTTGATACTCGTGTTCATGAGTGGATTGGCGTTGTACATTGTTCATTCGATGTTGACCGCACAAACAGGTGGCTTTTTATTTGTCATATTGGGCTTGTTTTTCGCAGGTTTAGGCAATTTTATGCACAGCATACAACCCAACTACTTTGTCGGTTTGCGCTTACCTTGGACTTTAGAAAATGAAGACAATTGGCGCAAAACACACCAATTAGCTGGCAAAATGTGGTTTTTTGGCGGTTTACTGATAGCCATAGCGGCTTTGTTACTACCTGAATCCGCTACTTTGATTTTAATGCTCGTTTCTATTCTTGTGATGTGTTTGATTCCTTCTATCTATTCTTACAGGTTGTATAAAACAAGTATCTAATAAAACAATGACCCGATGAGTACGGCTCATCGGGTCATTCCTTCCGTTTAAAAATCTGCTATTTGCCCCATTTCTCTTGCCATTTTGGGTATTTCTTTTCAATCAAACTACGCCCATCGTTCACATACCAAGCATAACCTGTGCGTCTTTCGTGTTCGATGTCAGTCATTTTATCTTTTTTAATGCCGTCACGACCACAGAAAAAAGGCTTGTGCGTGTCCAAATCATAAAATCTCGCCCAAATAACCGAAGTTTCGTCTTTGACCAAGACACGATCTTTCCCTTTTGGTTGGGTGGCATCTTCAATATCTTTCACGTTGTAACCCACAATTTTTATGGAATCTAAAAACTGTACGCCCGCTTGAATGGCTCGTTTTACTGAGGGGGTCGGATTGTTCAAGCTCATCAAAAATTCGATGATACCGACACTCTCTTTACCACTCAGAGAAACCAATTCAAATGCTCTTGCCTTGGTTGGTTTGAGCGTTTTGTAATCGTGTTGCGCGCACCAAATGGTCAATCTGCCTTTGCTCACAATCTGCGTTTTAAGAATAACATCTATGCCCAAATCAACGGCATGTTGCGCTTCTTTGCGGTATTTTTCACCCACTTTTTCAAATGGAACTTTGGCATCGGCAATGGCTTTCAGCGTTTTCAAAACGTTGACCATCGCATCGTCGTTGAATGTAATGTGCTTCCGATAACCGCTTGTATCGGGGAAAAATTGCGGAAAACCGCCATTTTTATATTGCATTTTGAGCAAATAAGCAATGCCTTGCTCCGCCGCAACTTTGTATTTTTCGTTTTGAGTTTCGTTATAAATCTTTGCTAAATACTGAATTTCGCGATTGGTTGCGCCATTATCAATCGTTGCATCGTTGCGCCCTATTTCGTCTTTCACGGTTGCTGTGAAAGCATCTGTCCAAACCTTGTCATACTGAGGGGGTTGTGTTTTACCGTCAATTGTTTTTGACCAGCCACCATTTTTGCGTTGTGCGATGAGCATTTTGTCGGCAATTTCATTCGTTTTGCTGTTGCCACTGTTGTCAATTTTTGTAGATGCGTTGGCAACAGGTGGCAAAGCATATTCTGCTCTGATTTTTTGAATGGGCATATCCCAATAAGGTTTTAATGTCCAATCTAAGTCAATCTTTTCAGCCAATTCTTTTGTTATATTGTCTTTATGCCAAGCAAAATCCCCGCCTTCGCGATGACAATTGAAATAGTTCACCCTTTTGCCCCAACGCAGAGTCGTGTCTTTTCGGACTTGATAAATATCATCGTCTGCCATATCTTTTGAAAATTGGCAATTGATGAGAAAAAATTGAGCATCTCGATGAAACCGACCTAATTTATAGCCTTTATCACCTACAAATTGACTGTTTTTTATCACCGTTTTTGCTGTTTCATTGGCTGTTCCGTCGTGCCAGATGGCAGCGTTGAGGTTGTGGCAAATGAAGTAACAATTTTCGGCATAAGCCCAACCACGCGGGCAGTAGAAGTCAACAGCCCCTTCCATCGTGCAATTTTGAAACAAAAACGAGCCGTTATCAACGTCCCACGGACTGACGGTATCGCCACCCCATGAGTGGAAATTGCAATTTTTGAACGTCAAACGTTGGCACGGAGGCATACAACGCAAAGCGAACTGATGCCCATCTTTGTGGGTCACTTTGGCAACGCCTTTGCACATAAACGTCGAATCACCTTGTGCTGTAAAACCAAAATCGTTGACGACAATGAGATTTTCGAGTGTAATGTCGCTGGCACGGATATTCAGGGTTGCAGCACCCCAATCGTCTGGATTGTCGCAGCGAAACATTTCTCGTGAGATGGAATAGACGATTTTTACACCTCCATCTGTCCATTGGCCACCCAATTTGGGCGCAACCTCCCCCCTCAGTATCAAGCCACTTTTGGAGAGAAAAACCTTCTCGCGATACGTTCCTTTTTTGATAAAAATGACCGTCGAACGAGCTGCCACAGAGTCCTTGACGCTTTCGACAGCGGCTTGAATACTTGTGAAATCGCCGCTACCATCTGCTGCCACTGTGATGGTTGTCTTTTCTGTTTTAAAAGAAAAAAATGAAAGTAGAAATATGATTAAATAATTCATTGTCAATGATTTATTGATATTTTATCTTGGATAATGAACATGTACGAAATCTTTGAGATTTCGTACATGTAGGCTTTTACTTCGTCAGAGACCACCGTGCCAAGCCACGAGCCGCTTTAAAATTGTCAAAATCCGCAGGCAATTTGCGACCGTCGAGGTATTCGTTGTAAATCCAAGGGTCGCCCAAAGCAAATACACGACCTTTGCCATATTTAGCAACTGCAAAAATCACATCGCCCGAAGGTGCTGTAAAAACGGATTCAGCAGGTTTTTGAATATTGAGAACTGATAATTCTTTCACATATATCTTTTTAGCATCTCCAAAAATGGGATGATTACCACTGAGCATAAAAGTACCGTCGGGATAGTTGTCGTTTTTGACAAAATTGATGCACTTGTCCGTGAAGGTGATACCAAATTCCGTTGCCAATTTATTGAAATGTGGGATTTCACAGTTCGACGTATCGTTTGCCAACAAAATCAATGTACCCCCTTTTTTGACCCAGTTTTTAATGATTTTCACACTCGCATCATCCATAAAATGCGGGTTTTCGGTCTCTTTTTTCGTATCAGGGTCAACGATGATGTAAACCGATGCGCCCTTGAGGTTCGATACTGAGGGGGCATCTTGGATGGGTTTCATTTTCGCACCAAATTGATTGAAAATATTGCCCAAAACATGATAACCTGGGTGCATACGATCGTCCAAAGTATAGTGAAAACGCTCTGGCTGACCATCAAAGCCCTTGCGATACTCATTGTTGAAATAGTAGTCCAATGCCACTGTTTTACCTGTACCGACAGGAGCATCCTTGGCTCGTTCCATCTCCAAACACAGATTGATGAAAGGGCCAACCCCTTTCAAATCATTCTGGCGGATGGGTTCTTTGATATAATATTCGTAACTGCCATCGCGATAAGGATTGCCACCTAAACCACTTACAGATACTGTTTTTTCTAAATTGACCGAACCGTCGGCATTTTTAGTGACAAAATTTCTCAAAATACCTTCGTAGCCTTTGACTGCTGCTGCCCAATATTTGGCAGGCAAAACGCCTAAACGCACACCTTTTGCCAAAGCAAGAGACAACATAGCTGTCCCAGAAGCTTCGCGGTAGTTGCCTGCATCGCCTGCCCTTTCCATCACTTGCCACCAGCACCCCTCAGTATCTTGGATTTTGACAACCGCTTCAGCCAAACGATTCAAAATAGCCGTCAATTCGCCTCTTCGTGGGTGATTTTCGGGCATATAGTCCAGCACATCAACGATGGCAACCGCATACCAACCCATCGCTCTATCCCAAAAATGAGGTGATTGTCCTGTGGTTTTATTTGCCCATTTTTGTTCTTTCGACTCGTCCCAACCGTGGTACAACAAACCCGTTTTAGGGTCACGAGCGTTTTGTTCCATCCAGACAAAATGGTTAACAATATCTGTCCAATTGTCTTCTTTGAACAATTTACTGTATTCGGCATAAAATGGTTGTGCCATGTACAAACCATCGAGCCACATTTGATGTGGATATATTTTTTTGTGCCAAAAACCACCTTGTTTGGTGCGTGGATGCGTTTTGAGTTGCCCCCTCAGTAAATCAGCCGCTTTTTTATATTTGTCTTTCCCCAAAACACTGTACAAAGTCAAACATTGACGACCCGGTGTCACGAGGTCAATATTGTATTCTTCACCCGAATAAGTGCGGATTGAGCCATCGTTATTGATATAAAAATCCATATTTTTTTGAATATACTCAAAGTAAACGCCTTTACCTGTTCGCAACCACGCATTTTCAAAGGCATTCAGAACCACGCCCATTTCGTAGTTCCAACGGGCGATTTTACCTTTCCCTTCTTTGGCATAGTGAATCGAATCTTTGTGTTCGCGCATGATGGTCTGCATCATACGCTCTGACATGGGTAAGTCCTGCGCGAATATTGCCTCGGTATTCAAAAACAGGAAAACGGATAGGAGAATTTTTTGTATTGATGTCATTTTTAAAACTTTATTTTGCTCAATCAATTTTTTACATGACTAAAAATCGAACAAATCTAATCTTACAAAGCATAGTTTTTAAATTGAGTTGCGAAAACGTTTCCGAAAGTGCAATATATTTTTAAAAACGACAGACCCGATTCGAGTTTGTGTCGAATCGGGTCTGTTATCCCCTCAGTCTAAAAATTTTTAGAATATTTTTAGTTTGATAACCGTAAACGAATACGGTTCGAGTGTCAACGCCACGTTTTTACCTTTTATATCCATTGTCGTTTCTTTAGGCGCGATTACTGAGGGGTTATCCAAAGAATTAACGGCTTCGAGGTCATCACTTTTCAAGATAAGTAAGTGACCTTTTGTATCAAATTTTGTGTTGCCATCCAATTTAATCTCCGCTTTTTGAGCTTTACCAAGCGTATTGACGATTTTAACAATCAACTCACCTGTGTTTTTATCTTTTGTCGCAGAAGCATACAAACTGTCCTGACCCGTTGCAGGCGCATTGTTTTTATACAAAATGGGGATAACTTGCGTGCCTTTGTTGGTAGAAAACATCTTTTGCACTTGATAGTTGGCAGTGCCATACGAGCGCAAATTGTCCACCCAAATCAAATTTGGTGTCCATTGCCAACCGTCAATATGTGCAAACAAAGGTGCATACGAAGCCATATTCACCACATCGGCATTGCGTTCCAAACCTGTTAAAAAAGCGGCTTCGGCGATGGCTGTACGCCAATTGTTTTTGTTGTTGACATCAACGGTTTGCACGCTTTGCCCTGCGTATTCGCCTGCAAAAACCTTCGACACACTCTTGCGGTCATACGAATCGTAGCGATTGGCATTGCTCAAAAACCATTCGGGACGACGATAGTAGTGTTCGTCAATCAAATCGGCTTTCATTTTGCGCAATTCACCATTCAGATAGTTGAATCGCTCGCCATCGGGGTCTGTGCCACTGCTGCATACGAGTTTGATGGTCGGATATTTATCCTTTATGGCTTTTTGGAACAACGCCAAACGCTCGATATACTGAGGGCCCCAGTTTTCGTTGCCGATACCCATCATTTTGAGATTAAATGGTTCTGGATGACCCATTTTTGCGCGCAATGCACCCCAAGTTGTGTTGACAGCACCATTGGCAAACTCCACTAAATCCAAAGCATCTTGAATATAAGGGTCAATTTCGTCGAGGTGTGCCATTTCAGCAGAATTAAATTGGCAGGACATGCCACAGTTCAGAATGGGCAGAGGCTCTGCACCAATATCTTCGGCAATTTGGAAATATTCAAAAAAACCTAAGCCAAACGTTTGATAATAATCGGGCGTTGGGCGATGTGCAAACTCAAAATTCCAGCGATTGACCAATACTTGCCTGTCTTCAACTGCCCCAACCGTTTTTTTCCATTGGTAACGTTGCGACAAATCGTTGCCTTCAACAATACAACCACCTGGAAAACGAATAAACCCAGGTTTCAAATCCGCCAAAAGCTGTATCATATCTGCCCGCATACCGCCCTTGCGACCTTTCCAAGTATCGGACGGAAATAACGAAACAATGTCTAAATCAAGCATACCCGTACCTTCAAACCAGATATTGAACTTGCCTTTAACGGCCCCCTCAGTAGTTGTAAAATTGGATTCAACTTTTGTCCATTTTTCGCCCCCCTCAGTATTCGGGAAAGTCAATTCACCTTTACCAATGACTTCATTCTTTTCGTTCAATAATTCGAGATGCGCTTTTACAGCAGCATTGGTTGCTCTGTAAAAAACAGAAAAATCGTACCGCAGCCCTTTTTTGATACCCATACCTCTAAAACCTTCATTTTGCAAGCCCAAATCACCTTTTTTATGATTATTGAGTACGATGTGCAAGTAGCGTGGATTGTTGGCATTTTTCTCTTTACGCGATAGTATTTGCAGTTCTTTCTCTGCTGCCACAGGAATTTGCCATGAGTATTCCGTCGTGTTTTTGGGTCGCATCACTTTCCATCCCATCATGGGTTTGAAAAATTCAAACGAACGATTTTTGATGAGTTCGGCATACATGCCCCCGTCCGCACCGAGATTGATGTCTTCAAAAAAAACACCCCACATGGTGGGTTGTACATCAGCGGTTGTTTTGTCCGTTTGTACTGTAAAGATGGCTGGATTTTGCGCATCAGAAGACTTAAAAGAGAAAAAAAGAATGAGAAAAACGCACAATTGTTTCATCTAAATACAATGCTTTTGATTCAAAAAAAGAAAATAAACAGGTGAAAGTAAAACGTTTTTTCAATAGTTCGATAATTGTGTCGGAAAAACACTTTTATAAAATGCCAGCTTTTCATCAAAACGCATCGCAGCATACAAAGGCGAGGGCGAAGGCAAAGCCACACAAGGCTGATATGGATACCATTTTTGAAAAATTTGAGCAACTGCCTTGCCTGTGCAGAACACATTTTTAATGTCTTTTTGAGCAAAAAGCGCATCGAATTCGGCTTTATTCCATTCGATGTCCGTCAAATCACTGTCTAAATTAGAGTTTTTTTTGCGGCGACAGGCTTTGACAAGGTCAATCAAGCCGATATTGTGTTGTGTCATCAATGCTTTTTTTTCATCTCTCGTTCTCAATTCGACACCATACAGAGCCGCCATGATGCGCCAAAATTGATTGCGCCCACCATAACTGAACGCCAATGTATCCGCTGCATTTTCAGCAGAAGTGCGTTGCGAAAATTGTCGCCCTGGGAATGTGCCAACGACTAAAAACTGCACATTTTCAGGTAAAAAACTGCCGAAAGGGTGATGTTCTAAATCCATTTTCAAAGGTAAAAAAGTCTGACAAAACCATTGGAATTTCGGGAACGTTACCGACGAATCACATCGGTAACTCCGAAACGTTATATAATTTTGGACTTTGATTAAGCAAGTAAAAATAATTCTTTGATAACACGAACTTATCAAATTATCATTTGTACACTCGAAAGAGCCCCCTCAGTATTTTTAGAAAAAATTGATAAAAACACTGCATTATTCACTGGAAAACAAAGTTTTTGACATGAAAAAAATCCTAACGCTCATTTTCTTTTTCGGCTGTTTTTCCTCGGCTCTCATCGCCCAGCGAACAGTGACTGGAAAGGTTACAGATGCCCTGACAGGCGAATCCTTGCCCAGCGTATCCATTGTATTGGATGGCACGACCAAGGGTACTATCTCCGATTTGGATGGTAATTTCTCTTTAAATGTACCTACTGAGGGGGGGACTCTGACGTTTAGTTTTGTTGGGTACGTCGCTCAAAAAGTATCTATTGGCAATCAGTCGAAGTTCGATATTGCCCTTATCTCTGACTCAAAGGTGCTGGACGAAGTGGTGGCGATTGGCTACGAAACGGTTAATAAGCGCGATGTGATGGGTTCAGTTTCATCTGTCAATGCCAAACAGCTCAAAGATATTCCTATTACCAATGCTGCTGAGGCACTTGCAGGTCGTTTGGCAGGTGTACAAGTGACAACTACTGAGGGGTCTCCCGGTGCCGATGTCGTCATTCGCGTGCGTGGTGGTGGCTCGATTACACAAGATAATTCGCCTATTTATATCGTAGATGGTATTCAGGTCGAGAATGCTTTGTCTGTCATTTCTCCCCAAGACATTGCTTCTATTGACGTTTTGAAAGATGCTTCAACCACAGCGATTTACGGTGCAAGGGGTGCCAATGGTGTGGTTATCATCACAACGAAATCAGGCAAAAAAGGACGTACTTCTGTGACTTACAACGGCTCATTTGGTTATCGCCAAATTGCAAAAACGATGGATGTGCTTGACCCTTACGAGTTTGTACAATGGCAATACGAGCGTGCTTGGTTGAACAGCGATACAGCGACTTTCAACCGCACTTATGGCTCAACTTGGGATACACTCGGCGTTTACAAAAATTATGAACCTGTCAACTGGCAAGACAAGGTGTTTGGTGGAAAAGCGGGTTATCAAAATCACAATTTGAGCATATCTGGTGGTAGTGACAAAACGACTTACAGCATCAGTTTGACACGCAACGATGAAGCTGGTATTCAGATTGAGTCGGGTTTTGTGCGTAACTTATTGAATATGAAGTTCAACCACAAAGCCAGCGACCGTTTCCAATTTGGCATTGGCGCACGTTATACCAATCAGACCATCAAAGGTATTGGGACGAGCAGTTCTGGTACGCGTACGACTAACCGTTTGCGCCATGCTATTACGTACCGCCCTTATTTAACAACTGCGGAAGGTGAAAACGATGAGTTTTTTGATGAAGATTTGTTTTTGCGCTCGTCGCAAGTTACCAATCCAATTGTGATGGCAAAAGCTGAATATCGCCGCCGTTACAGTAATTCGTTGAACCTAAACGGTAATTTTGCACTTAATTTGACCAAAAACTTAGTTTTCCGTTCGACATTTGGTTACGATAAAGGAGACCAAAGGAATAATGTTTTTTATACTAAAATAACAGGTACTGCACGCAATTTCGGCAGTCAACCTGTGGCAACCATTGGCACACAAGAAAGCGAAACAATCAATAACTCAAACACTTTGAGCTATTCAACTGAGATTGCGAAAGGTCATCAAATCTCAATTTTAGTAGGTCAAGAGTTGTATCAGACAAGATTTAAGCAGTTGGGTATGGAAACACGTTATTTCCCAACTGATATAGACCCAGAAAAAGCCTTGGCAAACATGAGTTTGGGTTCACCGCCAACAGGTACGTCACAACCTTTTCCAACGAGTTTTGAATCGCCATTTAGCCGTATTTTCTCTTATTTTGGTCGTGTCAACTACGATTTCAGCAAACGCTTTTTGGCAAGTTTCTCAGTCCGTGCTGACCGTTCGAGCAAGTTTTTGTACGAAAACGGCCAATTATTATTCCCTTCTGGTAATATTGCTTGGCGTTTTTCGGAAGAGAAATTCTTGAAAAATAATAAAGTTTTGACAGATGGTAAATTGCGTATGGGCTTTGGTACGGCAGGGAACAATCGTATTGGCGATTTATTGTATCGTCAGTTGTATGGTGTAACGGGTTTGACGGCTATTAATCACTCAGTCGTACCTGGTTTTGCACCAACGGCTTTGGCTAATCCTGATTTGAGATGGGAAAGTACACAATCGCAAAATATCGGTTTGGACTTAGGCTTTTTCCAAAATCGCATTCAGTTGACTGTTGATGCTTATCAAAACAAAGGTAATGACCTCTTATTGGCTGTTGCTATCCCACCAACATCTGGTTATTCTTCACAATTGAAAAACGTAGGTGCAACATCGAACAAAGGTCTTGAAATTCAATTAGTTGGCGACATCGTTAAGAAAAAAGACTTTACATGGAACTCCAGTTTCAATATTTCATTCAATCGCAATCGCGTGGAAAGTTTGGGTGGTTTGACACAACAAACACGTAACTCTGGATGGCAAGGATCGGATGGTGCAGACGATTATTTAGTAAAAGTCGGCGAGCCTGTTGGCTTGATGTACGGTTTTGTCACGGATGGTTTCTACACAACTGCTGATTTTGACTATAATGCAACGACTAAAGTTTACACTTTGAAAACAGGCGTTCCAAGTTCTGTCAACTTCGCAGGCACTTTGCGCCCAGGTTCTCTAAAAATCAAAGACATCAACGGCGATGGTCTTATCACAACCGATGGCGACCGCACTGTGATTGGCAATGCAACGCCTAACTACATTGGCGGTTGGAACAACCAATTCATGTACAAAGGTTTCGATTTGAGTGTGTTTGTCAACTTTGTCGTGGGTAATGATATTTATAATGCGAATAATATCGAATGGACAGATGGTAGTTTTACAAACCTCAATATATTGGCAAAAATGCGTGACCGCTATCGTTATATTGACGACAAAGGCAACTATGTCCGTGACCCAGAAGGCTTGAATGCACTCAATGCCAATGCCAAAATCTGGTCACCAGCCAATGCCAACCGCTTTTTTGTGAAATCAACTGATATTGAAGACGGTTCTTTCTTGCGTATCAATAACGTGACTTTGGGTTACACTTTGCCACCAGCTTTGACCCAAAAAGTAAAAATTCAAAGCCTACGTATCTTCGGTACAGTCAACAATTTGAAAGTATTTACCAATTATTCAGGTTATGACCCAGAGGTAACTGCTCGTAACTCTGACCCATTGACACCGGGCGTTGATTTTGCGGCTTACCCTCGCGCACGCGTTTTCGTAGCGGGTGTTAATGCAACGTTCTAAATCAAGGCTATTTACTTTATCGCTCAATAAGCAACAAACAATCATAAATAGTCAATACCACCCCCCTCAGTATTTTCACAATTTTTTGATAATCAATACATTAAATTGGTTTAAAAATGAAAAATAATAAATTAAGCATCATAAAAATCGCACTATTGTCCATCGTTTTATTAACTGCCAATAGCTGCAAAGATTTCATGGAGGTTCAACCTGTTTCGCAATACAGCATTTCACAGGTTTTTTCTGACGTTTCCAACGCCACAACTGCCGTTTATGGCGTTTACGACGAACTCATGGGCGATAATGGCTATGGCATTCGTATCAACATGTACTATCCTTACGACTCAGACGAGATGATATGCTCTGGCAACCTTGATAATGGTCGTCGCGGTATCGGTCGCTACCAATTATTGCTCAGTAATATCGAAATCCGTAACCCATTCCTACAACTTTATAGAGGTATTGAAAAGGCAAATTTGTGTATTGAGCAAATTCCGTTGATGAAACAATACACTGGTGGTACAGCAGCAGACCAAAAAGCACTAAAACGCTTGCATGGTGAGGCTTTGACTTTACGGGCTATCTTCTACTTTGAGTTGATTCGCAACTGGGGCGATGTGCCTGCTCCAATGACTCCTGCTTATACCCGCTCTGACTTATTTGAGCTACAAACAAATCGCGACGAGACCTATGATAAACTCATCGCAGACTTAAAAACAGCTTCGGATTTATTGCCTTGGCGTACGGAAGTTGCGCGCAATGAACGCATTACAAAAGGTGGCGCGAAAGCCTTGCGTGCCAGAATGGCATTGCACCGTGGTGGTTTTTCACTCCGTTCGGACAGTAAGACAATGGAACGTCGTTCAAATTATCTCGACTATTACAAAATCGCTCGCGATGAATGTGCAGAGTTGATGGCAAATCGCAATCAACACACCCTTGTGCCAAGTTATGAAGATATTTGGAAAAAATATGTTACACAATTTACTGCTGACCCTCAATATGAACTCATGATTGAGTTTGGTGCAGGTGGTGGCAACAGTAACTCCGACAGTCGTATGGGCAACTACGATGGTCCTGCTTTGAACAACGCTTCACGGTATGGCGCAGGTGGTGGTGGTATCATTCCTTTGCCCAACTACTACTACGCATTCGATACGCTCGATACACGTCGCGATGTCACTATTACGAACTACACTGTTCCTTCTGCAACCAATATCAAATCCACTCGTCGTATCAGTGAATTGAACACAGGTAAATATCGCCGCGACTGGCGTGTGCCTTTACTCCCTGGCACTGTATTGAATGTCGGTTACAACTGGGTTTATTTGCGTTTTTCTGATGTTTTGTTGATGTTTGCAGAAGCTGAAAATGAAATCAATGGCAATCCAACACCCGCAGCAATTGCCGCTTATGAAGAAGTAAAAAAACGGGCTTATGGTGCTAATGCTTCAAAAATAGGTGCAACACCAACGACTAAAGACGATTTCTTCAATGCCATTGTTAAAGAGCGTTGGTTGGAATTTGGCGGTGAAGCCATTCGCAAGTATGACCTGATTCGTTGGAATATGCTGGGTTCAAAAATTGCAGAGGCGCGCCAAGCTATGAATGATATTCGCGATGCCAAAGCACCAACGTATACCAATGTACCAGATACAATTTGGTGGCGCAACGTAGGTGAAGAAATCCAATTTTATCCAGAAACATTGGGGTCAAAACATCCATTTAACGTTGCTAAACAAAAACCAAACCCTACAACGGGTTGGACAGCTTTGGTTTGGCGTGGGTATTTGAGCAGCAATGTCATTGACAGCAAACCTCTCAGTCAGGCGTTTGCGAGTTTCTTTACAGCAAATAAAAGTGAGTTATTCCCATTTGACCAAGCAACGATGGACGCTTATCAAGGAAAGCTGAAACAGAATCCGAATTATTAACGTGTTCAAACTGGGTTTTTGAACATTCAACGATAGGATTTAAAAATGGCTTAGATGAATAAAACCATCTAAGCCGTTTTTTATGGAATCAATATCCATCAATGCCACCTTTTAAATTCCACAAATTATCAAATCCCAATTTCTCTAATTGAGCGATAGCTTTTGCACTTCTTGCACCACTTTTACAATGCACCACGACTTTTTTGTTTTTCTCAATCAAACCTACTTTTTCACTCAATATACTGAGGGGTATCAACACGCCGCCCAAATTCCTTACTTCGTATTCATAAGGTTCTCTCACATCAATCAACTGGAAATCAATATTTTGTGCTTGTAGTTCACGCAATTCTTCTGCCGACATTTCTTTTATACCCCCCTCAGTATTTTTAGGTTTATAACCACAAAACACGTCGTAGTCAATCAATTCTGTGATGGGCGCAAGGTTAGGATTTTTATTTACTTTCAAAATACGGGTCATAAAACTTGCTGCATCAAATACAAAAAGCCGACCTGCTAATGGCTCACCAACACCTGTCAAAACCTTTATGACTTCTGAGGCTTGCATCGAACCAATGATGCCTGGCAAAACACCTAAAACACCACCTTCTGCACAATCAGGTACTAAACCCGCAGGCGGTGGTGAAGGGAATAAATCGCGGTAGTTCACACCTCGTTCGCCATTTTTTGAAAAATTAAAAACGGATACTTGTCCTTCAAATCGAAAAATCGAAGCATATACATTCACTTTTCCTGTGATAACACAAGCATCGTTGACCAAATAGCGGGTTTGAAAATTATCTGTTCCATCTGCTACAACATCGTATTTTGACACCAAATCGAGCGCATTTTCTTTTGTCAAAGGAGAAAAATAAGTGTCAATTTCGATGTATGGATTCATTGCTAACAGTTTTCTTTTTGCCGTTTCTGCTTTCGATTGTCCAATATCAGCAACTGTATAGAGGACTTGTCGTTGCAGATTAGAGACATCTACCACATCGGGGTCAATGATACCGATGCGACCCACACCTGCTGCTGCCAAATACAACAACATCGGACTACCTAAACCACCTGCACCAACGACTAAAACAGAACTGTTTTTCAATCGCTTCTGCCCTTCCATACCGAACTCAGGCAAAGCAAAATGACGGGCATATCGCGCCAATTCTTCTTTTAAAAAATCCACTTCTTATGGGTTTTATTGTGTCAATAAATTTAAAACACTGTCTCGCTCTTCGGGTGTGTTCACATTCGTCAAAGCATCTGATACTGAGGGGGTCAATAATTCGATGTCGGAGTTTATCAAAACTTTGCGTGGACAATTGATGCCTTGTGCCAAAAACTGTAACAAAACAGGATAAGCACTCGGTTCCCAAATGGCAATCAATGGCTCTGGAAAGCCTTCTTTTGATTCTGGACTCCGAAACGATGTCGCTATTTTATGTTCGTTCCTGTTTTCTATCAAAAATTCTAAAGTGGATTCGTCCAAAAGAGGTAAATCGCACGCTACTGCCAACCACGCTGCATTAGGGTCTTGTCGAAAAGCAGATAATAAGGCTCCATAAGGACCCAAATCGAGAAAAGTATCTGTTATTGTTTCATAATTTTGTGAAAATTCTGTCTTTTGTTCTGCTCGGCAACTGATATGCGGCTCAATATCTAAGCCCCTCAGTATGTCGGCTAAAAAAGCAAATTGTGGTTGACCATGATAGTCCAAAAAAGCTTTGTCGGCACCCATGCGTGTGCTTTTACCGCCCGCTAATATCAAGCCTTTTATGGGCGTTTTTGATACATTTAAGGTCAAAAACTCAGCTATTTTATTTGTTTCTTGAATATTAAAAACAGGAATGTCAGCCCAGTGAGGCAAATGGCTTTTCAAAAAATCGGGAATTAATTTATGCTCATTGTCAAGTGATAAAAAGGCATCAACTTGAGTCAAACGGTCGAGCTTTCGGCTCAGACTTTCCATTTTTTTAGGGTCAAGCACAATCAATTGGCGTTTTGCCGAAAAATGATTGCCATTGACTAATACAATATCTGTTTCATTGAAAAAGGGCCTGAACTGGAAAGGCGTGAGTTGTCCCTTAAAATCGAAGCGATGATAGCCAATTTTGTCTGTATAAACGGTATCAAAAGACAAATTTGCACCTTCATCGCCTGCTTTGTGGTCAGCATCAATATAAGCCGTTTTATACTGAGGGGTCAGTTCTTCGGACAATTCTAAAGCTAATTTTTGAATATTGCCGCAAGGTGTTCCGATGATTGCCCATTCATTGCGACCAAAATTACCCAGATTGGGTTTGGTCATTTTAGCATGTTTTTGATGCTTTTCCATTCTTTTTTGATTTAAACAGTCGTAGAATGGACAAAATTAGTAAAAAAAAACTTGGTGCAAGATTGAATCCTTGCACCAAGTTGTCGGAACAGATACAATTCCTCTGTTTACCAACCAAATCCTACTGTCACACCCATACGCATCGTAAAACTAAAGTAAGACGGCTTTCGATTGGCAATAAGCGCATCGTCAATTTGATATTTGTCATTGTTCCAAACTGTTCCGTTTCCTCCATCAAATTTATTGTAAGCTGCGCCAAGACCAAAAAAAGCATCAATACCCACTTGTCGCAAATACATCATACCCAAATTGAGCATCAAAACATACTGATTGGTCGTCGGGTTAAAGGTCTGATTCGATGAGCGATTGGTTGTTTTATCTAAAACGGAAACTGTTTTTTCGTCAAAATTGCGGTGATTGTAAGCCAATAGAATGCCCGTATAGGTGCTACCACTTGATTTGCCAAAACTCGAATTATGCCCTTTTTTATAGGCAATGTGTGTAAAGTAACCATTCCAACGATGTGTTGGCACATCATGAATTTCACGTAAATCCAAATCAAAAGTATTTTCCTTTTTATTTGTTACTTTCAAATAAGAAAACTCGACTAACGAATTTTTAGAACCAAAATTGACCACACCACCAAAATCACCAAAGAAAAGTGGAAACATATTAGCCCCAAGATAAAAATGCCCGTCGCGATTGTTCCGACGACGTTGTCTTTCAGCTTCTTCTTCTGCTTTCTTTTTATCTGCTAAACATTTTTCGTTTTTGACACGCCATTCTTGCGATTTGGCAGTATTGCCAAATAAAGCATAATCGTCAGAAATTTCTTTCAAAATCACACAATCGGTACTCGAATTGTAACCATTTGCCTTTTTTTCGAGTGCCGCCAAACCCAATTTCATCAACTTATCTTTTGCAGCTGGGTTGGTTTTCAATTGTGTTTTAACATAGCTGAGAGCCTCGTTCACGCTTTTATTGTCTGCAATCGCAATATCGTAAAAGCGCAATAATAAGTTTTCATCGCGATTGGCTACTGTACTATAAATTTTTGCAGCATCGGCACAGAGAGTTGATTTTTGAGCCAAATTAGGTTTGGTATTCAATACTTTTTCTAATGTTCGCGCATTACTGAGGGGGGATGGATATTTATTGTCCGCAATTGTTTTATGTTCGGCTTCACCCAAATCGTTGGTATATAACTTCATGGTTTGAACAGCGTAACCAGCTAACTCCTCATCGAATCTGCCTAATTTAGTTAATGCCACAATAGATTTATCGTAGGCTATGTACTTTAACCAGTTTGTCGAATGCGGTGAATTGATTGTTTTTTTTGCATAAACCAGCACTTCTTCATATTTGCTCAGTGCAGTCAATAACTCGGCCATACTTGTATAATATTCGGACAAAGTAGGCAGGAAATTGGTGTGGTTTACAATATAGTTCTTTGTCAAATCCACAAATTTATAGCGCAATGGGAACATATTGGCATCGGTATATCGCTCAAATTCGTCGCTAATCGCTTTCATTTCGTTGTATGCTTTTTGCGTTTCACCTTTGATGCCATAGGTAAAACCCAATTTATACCTAAAATTCACTTTGAAATAGCGAGCTGTTTTGATTTGCTCGGCAGTGCCGTTGTCTATCACTTTGTTGAGTAAAGCTGTGCCATCGTTGACCCTTTTTTGAATACTTTGCAATACTTCGGGCGTAATATCGGCGGGTTTACTGAGGGGACGCATATACTCTGCCAATGCGTTGTACATAACAATGGCAGATTCTAAATTTTGCTCCAATGTTTGTGAAAAACTAAATGTGGGCAAGAGAAAAAAGCAGCAGCAAATGAGTAGATTATTCTTCATGTAAAAACGGTTTTATGGTGAAATAAAAATTTAGCGACATCAAAAATATATGTTTTTTAAAAATTTCAAAACAAAAAAAAAGTGATTCTCGTCATCCTCCTTTATTTTATGTACAAAAAAAATGCCTAAAAGAGGCGAGAGACACTCCTTTCAAGACCTACTTGGGCAAAAAACCTTCGTTTCCACTGTGATAATTTGATTTTTTTTCAAAAAAAGTGAAAACTGCCTTGTTGATAACTAATATTTGACCATATTTCGGACAAAAACAGAGTATTACCAATTTATAAAAAAAGTAGAATGAAAAGAAAAGACTTCATCAAAACCACAACTTTAGGTGCAGCCTCACTCGCTGTCTTACCTACCCATTCCCTTTTCTCAATATCCAAATCCATAGCTGACAAAGTGCGTGTGGCACTCATCGGTGTTGGCGCAAGGGGTTTAGGACACCTCGATTTGGTACTTCGTCGTGCTGATGTGGACGTAGTTGCTATTTGTGATGTGGACGACCGAACACTCACTAAGGCTAAAGAAATGGTTACAAAATCGGGAAAAACCATGCCTCAAGTATTTACAGGAGATAATTATGCCTGGAAAAAAATGTTGGAAATCAAGGACTTAGATGCCGTTATCATTTCAACGCCTTGGGAATGGCACAAACCGATGATTATCGGTTCTTTGGAAGCTGGTATCAAATATGTGGGGACGGAAGTTATTTTGGGTATTACACTTCAAGACCATTGGGATGTGGTTCACGCTGCTGAAAAACACAATGCCCATGTGATGATGTTGGAGAATGTTTGCTATCGTCGCGATGTCATTGCTGTATTAAACATGGTTAGACAAGGCCTATTCGGTGAAATCATTCACCTTCAAGGCGGTTATCAACACGACTTGCGCGAGGTCAAATTCAACGACGGCAAAGGCTATTATGGCAACGGCGTTGAATACGGCGACAAAGGTTACTCGGAAGCCAAATGGCGGACAAACCATTCGCAATTCCGCAATGGCGATTTGTATCCAACGCATGGCATTGGACCCATTGCACACTATGCCAATATCAATCGCGGCAATCGGTTTATGACTTTGAGTTCATTTTCTACAAAGGCGCGCGGGTTGCACAATCATATTGTCAAAAAAGGCAGTGCATCACACCCTAATGCCAAAGTCAACTTCAAATTGGGTGATGTGGTAACAACGCAAATCAGTTGTGCCAATGGCGAAACGGTGTTTTTACAACACGATACCAATTTGCCTCGCCCCTACTCTCTCGGCTTTAGAGTGCAAGGTACTGAGGGGTTGTGGATGGATGTGAATAAGAGCATCTATATCGAAGATAAAGCGAAAAAAGCACACACTTGGGACGAAGCCAAACCTTGGCTCGACCAATACGACCATCCACTTTGGAAAAAATATGGTTCAGATGCACAAGGCGCAGGGCATGGTGGCATGGACTTTTTCGTGATTCACTCATTCATCGAATCGGCAAAACGCAAAACGCCGACTCAAATGGATGTGTACGATGCGGCTGTCTGGAGTGCCATCACACCTTTGAGCGAACAATCTATTGATTTGGGCAACGAAACGGTGGAGTTTCCTGACTTTACAGGTGGGCAATGGATGTATCGGAAGCCTGTTTTTGCTTTGGGGGATGATTATTAGATTGAGGGCAACGTATCGGATTCCTTAAAGGAATCCGATACGTGAATCACTTTCTGTCCAAACTCGATATATCGGAAGCCTGTTTTTGCTTTGGGAGATGATTATTAGATTGAGGGCAACGTATCGGATTCCTTTAAGGAATCCGATACGTGAATTATTTTACATTAGAAACTGCTATAAAACAGCACTTGATTGGAAAAAACCTATGTTGCCTATGTGGTAAAAATTGTCATTTAGGCTCATTTTGATATTGGGAAACCTATATTGCAACCTTACCAAACCTATATCGCAACCTTACCAAACCTATGTCGCAACCTTACCAAACCTATATCGCAACCTTACATATCCTATGTTGCAACCTTACATATCCTATATCGCAACCTTACATATCCTATATTGCAACCTTACCAAACCTATATCGCAACCTTACCAAACCTATATCGCAACCTTACATATCCTATGTTGCAACCTTACTAAACAGATGTAAAATCCTATTGAAATCGTAGAATTTTAGGGCATTATTATACAAAAATCAGTGTTTAAGAGTAAAGCATGATGGTTGATAGCCATTCTTGGTAAAAATAAAATAACTGTTTTAAAAAAAAATTATAATTTTTGCCAATTCTTACAAAACGCCCCCTCTCCCTCCGAAGGAGTCCCTTTGGGAAAGGAGTGCTTCGGACAGTAAAACTGAACGCCAACGGGGTGAATTATAAAAAATTAGATTCAAAAAATATCTTTAGCAACCATATTTTGGAAATAAAATGCTTCAAACCATCTTAAAATCTTATAACTTAGACATAAATGCTGTAAAAATCACACCTTTTGGCAGCGGTCTCATCAATCACACATGGCGGATTGAGGGGCAACAGCAAGTCTATATTTTACAGCGCATCAACGATGCTGTTTTCAAAAATCCTCAAAATATAGCCGACAATATCCAACTCATAGGCGAACACTTACGGATACATTCTCCCGATTATCTTTTTGTTTCGCCCATCAAAAATACTGAGGGGTCGGAAATGACAATTTCAGATGATGGCTTTTTCAGACTCTTTCCGTTTGTCGAAGGTTCACATTCGATTGATGTGGTCACAACACCCGAACAAGCTTTTGAAGCTGCGCGACAATTCGGTCAATTCACGTTTTTACTGAGGGGTATCGAAATATCAAAAATCAAAACAACGATTCCTCAATTTCACGATTTGAGTCTGCGCTATCGCCAATTTCAAGAGGCATTGGTCAAAGGAAACAAGGCACGCATCGAAGAAGCCCAAGAGTGGATTAGAAAAATAGAAAAAAATGTGGATATTGTCCACGTTTTTGAAAACATAAAAACCAATACAGAATTTAAATTACGCATCACACACCACGATACTAAGATAAGTAATGTGCTGTTCGATAAAAACGATAAAGGTTTGTGTGTCATTGATTTAGACACTATCATGGCAGGTTATTTTATCAGCGATGTTGGCGATATGATGCGCACTTATTTGTCACCAGTAAGTGAAGAAGAGATTGATTTTAGCCAAATTACGGTCAGAAAAGACTTTTATCAAGCCATTACTGAGGGGTATTTCTCAGAAATGAAAAATGCTCTGACAACGACGGAAAAACAGTATTTTGCCTATTCAGGAGAGTTTATGATTTATATGCAAGCCCTGCGTTTTTTAACAGATTATCTGAACGATGATGCCTACTATGGTGCAAAATATCCAAAACATAATCTCAATAGAGCAATAAATCAATTAGTTTTGTTGCATGAAATACAGTTGAGTTATTGATAAAGTATTATTTCTGATGAGAAAAATACAAAACTGAAATTTGGAAGGCAATGAAAAATAATAAAAACATAACAATCAAGCATATCGCCCAAACACTCGGTATTTCGACTTCCACTGTCTCTCGTGCGCTACACGATGCCTACGATGTCAGTCCCGAAACAAGGCGAAAAGTAATGGCTTTGGCAGAAGAATTGGATTACAAACCCAATCCGTATGCCGTTAGTCTGGTTAAACAAAATACAAAAATCATTGGTGTTTTGTTACCCGAAATTGCTGTTTATTATTTTTCGATGGTGGTAAAAGGCATTCAAGACGTGGCTTATAGTGTGGGCTACAATACGATGTTCTTCATTTCAGGAGAATCGTTGGAGAGAGAAAAAACCATTCTTAAAAATTTAAATGTCAATAGTTTAGATGGTCTTCTGGTCTCAGTTTCAGCAGAAACCAATACGTCTGAGCATTTCAAAAAACTCATAGATAAAGGTCTCCCTATTGTTTTTTTCGACCGCGTTTTAGACGATATTCACACCTCGAAAGTCATTCAAGACGATTATCAAGGTGCATTTATGGCAACCCAACATTTGATTCAGCAAGGATTTACACGTATTGCTCATTTGGGTGGTCCCAAAGGCATCAATATTACCCAACAACGGTTGCAAGGTTATCTTGATGCACTGACCGAAAGTGGTTTACCGATTAGAAAAAACTATATCACACACTCTGGCTTAACAGAAGAAAATGGTGTAGAAGACATGTCTAAGTTGTTAGCTATCAAACCTTTACCTGATGCTTTGTTTTGTGTAAACGACCGAAAAGCCATTGGAGCAATGTTGGCACTGAAACGTTATGGCTATAAAGTACCTCAACATATGGGTATTATTGGCTTTCAAAATGCACCTATTTCAGAGGTTGTTACGCCCAGTTTGACAACAATTGAACAAACGGCTTATGAAATCGGCGCAAAAAGTTGTCAACTACTACTCGACCATATTAAAACGCCTGATATGGAACCACAAACCGTTGTGATGCCAACAAGACTCATCGTTCGAGAATCGAGTAGAAAAACCTAATTTTCTGTCAAAAAACAAAGCTATGTTACCTATTTTCCATCGTTTTCGCCATCAATTCGAGCATCAAGTGAAACACCTTAGTGTGTTCATCAGTATGTTGTTCCCATTAAGTTTATTGTTTTTTATAGCTTTTGAGCATTTTTTCTCTCCCATTTCAGACCTCGCTTGGCTCAAAGCAACCAACGATTTGCGCACACAAACAGACGTACTGTCTGTTATAATTGGCACAATGACAACAATTGTTATCACGGTTTTTTCTATCACAATGGTTGCTATTCAATTAACTTCACAGCAGTTTTCGCCACGTATTCTACGTCTTTTTCTACTCAATGACAATAAGATACAACGGTTTTTAGGTATTTTCATAGGTGCAATAGGCTATTCACTGTTACTCAAAATCTTACCTTTTTTCTTACCCAACGCTCCCCTCAGTATGGCAACCTTTTTTATCATTGCCATCAGCGTTTATGCCATTGTTTGGTTTTTACCACGTCTTATTATGCACGTTGCTGACAATGTGAATGTGGCAAGTATCACTCAGCGCATCAAAAACAATACAATCATTGAAATTGAGGCATTGTATCAAGATTTTTGGAAAATGGGTGACGCTCTGACCTACAAACGAGACCATCTCGATAAGTCGAAAGAACAAATTGTCTTGCGTTCGCCCTTTGAAAGTGGTTACTTGGATGATGTGGACTATAAAAAACTATCTGAAATCTTTACCCAATTCCAAAAAAAGCACAGCGATCTACCACCTTTTCGCCTTTTTCAAATGCCATTAGTCGGTGAATTTATTATGAAAGATACAACAGAATTATTGGTTATCGAAATAGAACAAATCAACGACAATCAAAAAAGTACACTGTATCAGTTTTTACAAAAAACAGCCCCCTCAGTATTCAATATCCAAAAGTACCGCAGTTATACCAACGACATAACTTATGGCATTCGTCAACTGGTTGACATAGCTATCAAAGCCATTTCACCTGCTGTCAATGACCCAACGACCTGTCTCAACTGTTTAGACTACTTGGGCGATATTATTCGGCAATTGGCAGTTCGTCGGTTTCCATCTTCTGAGACACAATCTTTGAAAGGGAAATCTATTTTTGTCAACGAAATCACATTTGAAGAAGCTATGGACTTAGCTTTCGACCAGATTTTTCACTGGGGCAAAGGCGACCCTGTTGTTCTCAAAAGGTTGATACAAACTATTCGTCATATTTTACCTGTCGTCGAAAATCCTTATCATCTGGCTTTACTAATTCAACAAGTTGATGACATGGCTATTCGTTCACATCTGACTCAAAATAATGTATGCACTAAAGAGTCACATGATAGTATAATGTTGGAAATATCAAAATTTGAGAAAAAAGTTCAACAACACTGTCTCACATTAGAGCAGAAGGGAATATTAGGCTATTATGCTAAAAACAATTCACCAAAAGAGTCCACAAACTCCGAAACACGTAGTGCTGAAATCCACGCCATTCAATTTTTGCAAAGTAAAATAGCTCATACTGAGGGGTCTATTTAAGCTTATTTTTTTGTGGTTTAGTTTTACATCTTCAAACAACTCTAATCAAAATTATCTCGTTAATCTCCTTATTTTCTTTCCAACTGTACAAAAACGGCACTCGGTAAAAACACCAAATAAGCCGTTTTTACTTTTCATCCCGATAACTTTAGGCAAAGCTGTTTTTAATGGCTAAAATGAAAAATAAATAAATAAATTTTCAATTGATTCTTCTATTGATTCTCACAAAATCGCTTATCAACCTTTGATTCTCGCCAATTATTTAAATAAAACGGTATTTACTTACATAAGTATTTATATAAAAAGGTAAAAAGCTATTTACACAAATAAATTTTAAGGTAAAAAATTATTTGTGTAAATAAATAAACCAATATTTATACAAATAGCTAAAAAAATATTTCGCTATTTATGTAAATAGTGGTTTATTTGCCCTTAAAAACAATTTGATATGATAATTTCTTCTATTTCGTACAAAGGTGGTGTTGGAAAAAGCACCTTAGCTCAAAATTTAGCCGTGGCATTAGCCCTCGACAACCACAAAGTGTGCATCATTGATGCGGACGAAGCAGCTGCGACGACACGCTGGTTTGCCATACGACAAGAAGCTCAAGCCGAGCCATTTGTGAATGTCGTACAAATGACCGAAGCCAAAGCTATTATCCCCTCAGTAAAAGCACTGTACAAAGACTACGATGCCATCATTATTGACGGCCCACCGAGTTTGTTCCCCATCGTGAGCAAAATCATGCTCCTGAGCCACATTATCCTAATCCCGATTGTGCCTAAGGGCGGTTCCGATTATTGGGTAACGGAAGATTTTTTAGTGCGTTACAATGAAGTACAGGAAGAAAAAGAGGAGCGTACACCCGCCTATTTTTTACTCAATATGTACAAAGAGTCCTTCAACTTACACAAAGCTGTTGTCGCAGGATTGACAAATTTAGGCGAGCAGTATGGTGTTCATTTTCTCAAAAGCAAGTTGCACGAGCGTGTAGCGTATGGCGAATCAAACGTAAAAGGGGTTTCCGTGATGGAATATACTGACCCACGAGCGCAAAAAGAAATCAGAAGTTTGATGCAAGAAATCGTAGAAATTGCTCAAAAATCATAGTTTTCACTCTTAAAAAGCAAAAAAATGTCAAAAATTAAAGATTTGGGATTGAATCTTGTACCAACGAGATTACCCAAAAAAAACATCGTGGAAACTGCCAAAGCAGAAGAAATTGCGACTAAAATTCACTCACCTGTGGTAGAACCACCCGTGCAATCAACAGAACCCGTTGTTCCAGATTCTGAACCTATTCTAACAGAAAAATCTGAAATAATTACAAAACCAGAGACTGAACAACCCAAATCAACACCGAAAAGTGCGATTCCAAAAAATACAAATAAAACAAAGGAGTCTAACCAATTGGTAAAATCTACCATAAAAAAACGAGTAGCACGGACTTTGATAGAAGATCCTAATGCGGTACGAAAAACGAGTTTCGACTTTCCTGTGGCTCTTTACCGCGCTATGAAAATTCGTTTGGCAGAGGACGGTGTGTCTATGCGCGATTATGTCATAGGATTGATTGAAGATGATTTGAACAGTCGTTAAATACCGTTTTATATAATCAGCTATTTAAGTATTTAGGGGTTTATATAAATAGCTGTTTCATACTTTCTATTCCTAATAGTTTGGTAACCTTTAGCTAGAGTATTGATTCCTGTTGTTGCACGCAATTACAAGTAGAATAGGGTAGGAGCTACTATATGTGTGTGCAAAAAAATCGGCGTGGTGCAAAATGACAACAAAAAACCTAAAGAATTTTTAAAAATACCGACACACCGAGCTTTGTTTGTTTTTAATAATTTTTTTAGAGCTTTTTATTTAGTTTTTTAGACTACCCCTAATAAATTGCTAATCAATTTTTTATGAAAGTTTTATACAAGTGTATTGGGGCTGTTATACAAGTGTATTGGGGTTGCTATACAAGAAAAATGGGGTTGCTATACAAGCATATTGGGGCTGTTATACAAGTATATTGGGGTTGTTGCTTTTTATACAAGCCGTTTACTTTAAACTTATATAAACACTCAAAAAGGGCTTTTAAAGACCTAAAAACGCCATTTAGTTTTAGCTTTTTCACGACTTTTGAATCAAATATACAAGTATATTGGGGTTGTTTCGAGAGATGCAAATAATTATAAATCAGTATTTTATAGAAGAATTGTTTCCTTATTTAAAAATGAAAATTATCTTTTTATACAAGAATAATTTTTCTGTCTTATATAATTCTTCGATATTGTGCCAAAATAGGAAACATGGCTAAGAAAAAAACAGAAAATATTATAGATGACTTGCAAAACAACCCCGATTATGTTGTTTTGAATAACCCTTTGGCTGTACCTAAGTTTGTGCGCAAGATTAGCCGAGGCAAAGAACGCTCGCTGAGCGAAGTTTATACACCTAAGATATTTTTTGAAATTGTGTCGCGTTTGACCCCAATGCACTTAGATACTGAGGGGAATGATTATGTGAAGTTAGATTTTTCGATAAGTGAATTTTTAACGGCTTCGGGTGCAAAAAACTCAAAAAATTTCTATCGCCATATTCTAGATTGTATAGATTTGTTGCAGACAACGCAGGTCAAGTGGGAAGATACAGAGTACAATTACGGTATGTCTGTTATTCCGTTCTACAAACACGAAAAAAATAGCGGGGTTGTGGAAATTCACGTCAACAAAGAGTTGGTAAGAACTGTTTTAGCCGTGACTCAGCACGAGCATTTTAGTTTTTTGAAAAAATACTTGTTCCGTTTGGACAACGCGCAGGCAATAAAAATTTTTCCCTTCCTGTTGAGTTGGCGCAATCGAGGTATGGTGGAGATGAAGTTAGAGGCATTTAAGAAAAAATTTGGCTACGATACTGAGGGGTATAAAATTTTTAGCAATCTGGAAAAATATGTGATTGTCCCTGCTGTCAACGAAATTAATGAAAAAACGGAACTCACTGTTTCATATGAAAAATTAGGTGATAATTTGGATGGTAAGCGTCCGCGCATCACAGGCTTAAGATTTTTCATTGTGGAACGGAAAAGCCAAAAGCAGTTGCCCCAAACCACAAAAATCGTTGAAAATCAAACAGTTTTGATGTTAGAGAAAGTAGATGATAAGAGTTATTGGAACGAAATTTTTCGTGTTTTCCGATTGTTTGAAAAAACTCTAATTGAAGATGAGGTGCGTATTTTGGTGACAGGTTTGAGCAGCTTGGGTAGCGCAGAGTCGGTTTTGGAAGCTGTTTTATATGCCGAAGAAGAACAAGAACGCCGTCGAAAACAAGGAAAACCTTTGATTGAGAATTTTAGAGGTTTTATCATCGCAGGCATTCCTCGTGGGATGGGTAAAGGGATTTTAGTCGAAAAAGAAGCAAAACAAAAGCAAAATGCCGAACTTAAAGCCCGAAAAGCGCAATCAGAACAATTAGAACGTTGGAAAAATGAAGCGGATGAATGGATTGAACGCTATCGCTTGGCCGTGAATGAAGTCATCAGAACCACAGCGACGGATGCAGAAAAGGAAAATGTTGCCGAAATACTGAGGGGGTCTTCTTCGATTTATAAAGACAAAACAGTGGATGACTTCCGTAATAAAATGTTTATTCACGCTTTTATCTCTAAATTTATTGAAGTTTATGCACCCCGATTCGAACCACTAAAGCCACAATTTGAGCCACAATTTGAAGCCTTAAAACTAAAAATAAGAGCATTTGATCCTTCTTATCGAAAAAAACTGGCGTATTGATAACTCTCATACTGAGGGGTGTCTTTGGGCTTTTCAGCAAGTGTTCAAACACAATTCAAAACAGCATGAAATTCATTTTTTCCATATTCTTCATTGGTTTGGCTTCTGTTGTGTCAGCACAGTTGAGATTTGAAGTTGTTAAATACCCTGAATTTTTGACACAAGAAAAGCGATTGTTTATAGCCACAGATTTTAATAATTGGGACCCAAGTAGTGAAGAATATGAGTTAAAAAAAGATGGCAAAGGCGTTTTTAGTATCACTTTACCTGATACCTTTCGATATTTTGAATATAAGTTTACACAAGGTTCGTGGCTATCGTCAGAAGGAGGTCCAAATGGCTATGCACGTCCCAATCGTATTTATGAAAAAAGTAGTTCTGACACATCGAAAACAATAAAAATTGCGATTGAAACATGGGAAACTGTCCCTCAATATGAGTTCATCGTTTCTGGTTTACCTAAAAATACACCGCATGATGCTCATATATTCATTGCAGGCAATTTCAATTCTTGGAATCCGTCTGACCCCAATTTTCGTTTGAAAAAGCAGTTGGATGGCTCTTATCGCATCTTAGTTTATTCGCAATTACCGAAATTAGAGTATAAATTCACACGTGGTTCGTGGGAATCAGTAGAAGGTCGCAGCAGTGGTAAGGCGCGCCCCAATCGTATTTTTACCAAAAACAGCTCAATGAGGAATAAAATTGCAGATATTGAGATTCTGAGTTGGGAGGATTTGACGGGTACATTCAATTATTATTCAATCTATGATATTTTACTGCTTTTTGCCGCTCTTCAAGGTCTTTTATTCATCATTGCTATACCGGGTATTCAAGATTACAATCGCCTTGCCAATCGGTGGTTGTTGATTTTGATGGGTTTTGTGTCGGTTTTGACTTTCATTCGTGTGATGTGGACACATCGTGAAATAGCTGAGAACTACCCTAAGATTCAACTTTTGCCTGATTTCATACTCTTGATATATGCACCATTGTTTTACTTTTATTTACAAAAACTGCTTTTTCAGTCTCAAAAACTTGCTGTCAAGCGAGCACTTCATTTTATACCTGTGCTTCTTCAGTTTTTTGTCTATTTGCCCTACTTTTTGATGGATGCTCGGATTTTAAAACTCAAAATTGTGAATCAAGATACGGATCTGCAAATTGTTTTTGGTGGCGTGGGACTTATTGGCTTGATTGCAAATGCCTATTATTGGGCTTTATCGTTTAAAGCTATTCGGGTTTACAAAGAACAATACCAAACGCGATACTCTTACGAGCAAAGCCTACACTATCTCAACACAGTGTTAGCAATACAAGCTATTTGCCTTGTTTTGTGGCTATTTACAGGCATTCTCTATCTATTCGGAGGTTTTGTATTTGCCCAAAATAGTGATATTATGGAAAAAAGTATAGATGTGATTTGGCTGGTTTTCTCAACTATCAACTATTTTTTAGGGTACTACGCCATCCATCAGCCCGAAGTTTTCAAAATGCCGCAACCCGAAGAACTGCTCAAAGAAGAGCCGACTTCTGTCATTGAAGCCATTTCTGAAAAAATACGTACCAAGCCGACCCCCTCAGTATCAGTAGCAAAAGAAAAGGTATGGGATGAGAATTTGACCGTACAAAAAGAAAAAATTGAAGACTATTTGAAAAAAAGCCGCGCTTATTCAAATCCAAACTTGTCGCTCAACGAATTGGCTGCTAAGTTGAAAATGCCACCACACACCTTATCAAAAATCATAAACGATGGTTTTGGGGTCAATTTTTTCGATTTTATCAACAGCTACCGCATCGAGGAGTTCAAAAAACTGGTGCATGACCCACGTTACAAGAACCAAACTTTTTTAGCGATTGCCTTTGAAGTGGGTTTTAATTCAAAAACAGCTTTTAATCGTTCATTTAAAAAAATGACCAACCAAACGCCACGCGACTATATATTAGGTGTCAACGAACAGGTTGAAGAAGCCTAAATCTCGGAAACGTTCTCGCAACTATTGTCTTTGCACTGCTTTTCTGAAACTAAATTTGCCTAACTACTTCGATTATATATGAATTTGGCTTTTGGTTTCTAAACAATAAGAATTGCATTATGAAAAATATCATTTCTGTTTTTTATCACAAATCTGTCAGAGCAGGTTTGTGCCTTTCTGTCCTCGCTCTCATGTTGGCATGGACTTTACCTGACGACAAACCAACCGTTTTCTTGTGTGGCGACTCCACAATGGCAAACAAAGCACTCATTGATGCACCTGAAACAGGGTGGGGGATGGTTTTTCCTGAGTTTTTCACAGATGCAGTGCGCATCGAAAATCATGCGGTCAATGGACGCTCAACCAAAAGTTTCCGAACGTTGGGGCATTGGAAAGGGGTGATGGATAAAGTGAAACAAGGCGACTATGTGGTTCTGCAATTTGGGCATAATGACCAAAAAGAAGGCGATACAACACGTTATGCAGCCCCACAAACCGACTACAAAAAGAACCTAACCCGATTTATTGAAGAAATAAAAGCCAAAGGAGCAAATCCTATTTTGGCTACTCCCGTCAATCGTCGCAAATTCGATGACAAAGGTGTCTTCGTAGATCAACATGGAGAGTACCCCTCAGTAGTGCGGGCTTTGGCGAAAGAACTGCACATTCCACTATTGGATATGCACCAAAAAAGCCAAAAAGTGATAGAAGCACATGGTGTAGAAGGGTCGAAAAATATTTTTATGCACTTCATCGGTGGTTATTACCTTAAACACCCAAAAGGTATCGAAGACAATACCCATTTCAGTCGTTACGGTGCTGAATTGATGGCAAGTTTGGCAGCCGAATCTTTGGTTGAAATAGGTCATCCGTTGCGTAGTTTTCTAAAAAAATCCCCTTTTGAAGAAAAATATGCTTTTGAACTGCCTAAAATTTGCTTGCCCGCTTTTCGGCGCGATACATACAATATTGTCCGTTATGGCGCAAAACCCGATGGCGTGACACTCAATACGCAAGCCATCAATCAAGCCATTGATATGGCACACCAAGCAGGCGGAGGTGTGGTACTCATTCCCTCGGGTGTGTGGTTGACGGCAGGCATCGTCTTGAAGAGTAACGTCAATTTACATCTGAACAAAGGTGCATTGGTGCTTTTCACCGACGATAAAAAGGCATTTCCATTGGTTGTCGCAACCTATGAAGGTGTTGAAACCTATCGCTGTCAAGCACCTATTTCAGCAACAGATGCTGAAAATATTGCCGTTACAGGCGACGGAATCTTCGATGGCAACGGGCAAGTGTGGCGTATGCTCAAACGCAGTAAAGTAAATGAGGCCGAATGGAAAAAAATAACGGCTCTCAAAGGAGGTGTTTTTGATGAGAAAAAAGAAAACTGGTACCCTTCCGAACAGTCCTACAAAGGCAATCAATGGTATAAGCCAGGACTTTTGATGTCGTCGAAAGAAGAATATGAAACCATACATGACTTTTTGCGCCCCAATATGGTGGTCATCAATCGGTGCAAAAAAGTATTGCTCGAAGGCGTTACGTTCCAAAACTCACCTGCGTGGACAATGCACCCACTCTTGACGGAACATTTGACCATCAGAAATGTACTGTCGAAAGCACCGAGTTTTGCTCAAAATAGTGATGCTTTGGACTTAGAGTCGTGCCGCAACGTTCTTGTTGAAGGCTGCCATTTCGATGTAGGCGATGATGGCATCACGCTCAAGTCTGGGCGCGACGAATTTGGTCGAAAAAGAGGTATTCCTACCGAAAATGTCATCATCAAAGACACCAAAGTGTATCAAGCACATGGCGGATTTGTGATTGGCTCCGAAATGTCAGGTGGTGTACGCAATATTTTTGTATCCAATTGCACATTCATGGGTTCAGATATTGGCTTACGTTTCAAAACCACACGCGGTAGGGGCGGAATTGTCGAAAATATATACATTTCAGATATTACCATGAGCGATATTCCAGCCGAAGCTATTTTGTTCGATATGTACTACAACGGCAAAGAAGCGGCAGAAGCACTCAAAAACCCACAAGGCGATCTAAAACCTGTCAACGAAGGGACCCCTCAGTTCCGCAACTTCTTTATTCGCAACATCACTTGCCGTGGGGCGCAATATGGCGTTTTTGTTCAAGGGTTGCCTGAAATGAATGTGCAGAATGTTGTGATTGAGAATGCCGTTCTACAAGCCAAAAAAGCCATGTTCTGTACAGCAGGGGAGGGCATTCAGTTAAAAAATGTACAGTTTATTGCAGAAGAGAAAGACATCAAAGTGGTTAATAGTAAAAAAGTTGTAGTCAACGGGGTCAAATATTGACCCCCTCAGTATGACGAGCCAAAATTCTCTCCTTTGGCTCGTCATATCATCCAATTCCTGCCAAAAACCCGTGCCGATGTGCTGCACAACGCTTCATTTCGTTTCATAGACACTTCATTTAAGTTTTTATACGCTTTATTATCCTAAATTTCGATAACGATACTGAGGGGTGCATCTTTGCACCATCAAAAGCGAAAACAAATTTTTATTGCCAATGAAACAGCTTTGCCTCGCTTTTGCCATGAAGCCAATGAAAATGTTTTTTTTAAATCCAATTGTTTAACAAATTTAATTTTTTTTAAAAACCAGTGAAACAGATTAGAAACCTTTTCGCCGCCCTCATAGTGGTGGCAACAACAGCTATTGCTTGTGAAAAAGAAACCCTTCAACCACAAAACCCGCAGCACAACACCGAAGTAGATTACAGCCCACCACAGAGCAATATCATTCATTTGCGTTCTGGAAGTTCGGTGAACACCCAGACGGTTACGTTCACCAATGCCAGTGGTTTGACTTTATCAGCCAGATTGGTGACACCTAACAACATACAGCCCAATGAAAAATTGCCTGCTATGGTTATTTTGCACGGTTGTGGTGGCATGTGGAGCAACGACAATCCTGCGAATGGCATGAAAAACAATTTCAACGAATGGGCCTCAGAATTCAGTGCGCGCCGCATTGTGGCGTTGTTTATTGACAGTTATGTGCCACGTAACCTTGTTGAATTTTGTGAAAAAAATCCAACCAACGACACGATTTGCTCACCTGCTTACGAGCGCACAAAAGACCCTTATGCAGGTTTGGCTTATTTGAAAACATTGAGTTATGTGGACGGTAGTCGTATTGGTATGATGGGTTTTTCGCACGGTGGTTCTACGGCTCTTTCGGCCATCGTTGATGCGCCTTATGTTACTAAATCACTTTGGACTGTGAGCTACAAAATTGATAGTACAACGACTTTCAAAGACACAGTATCTGCTCCTGTTGCCAAACCCACCACAGGTGGATTCAAAACGGCTATTGCTTACTATCCTGGAGCGGGTTTCTTTGGTTATTACGGTAGCACCACAGACTATAAAGTTGGTAAATACCGCAATTATGCGCCCACTTTGATTTTAGGTGCTGCCAAAGACCCTCTATTGCCTGCTACAAGGGTGTTGAAAGACAAAGCTGTGTATCACAATGGTCAAACCATCGAATTGGTAGAATACGCTAATGCCAACCATTCTTTCGATGAAGCGACTACTTCTGGAACAGATGACTTTACTGCTAAAGAAGCAGCTCGAACAAAAGTCTGGAGTTGGTTGACAACTAACTTGTAAAAGTGCTAATTTGATACCGACGTAAAAAAGTGCTAAAACGTTGGGGAAATTTTAATAGTTTGCCCAACGTAATTATTTGATTTTCATAGATTTAGATTTAGGGAAATTTTAAATTTTCCTAAATCTGGGTAACAATTTAATGTCGGTATTAAAATCTAAACTGATAAAGCCTCGATTTTCGTGATAGAAAATCGAGGCTTTATCAGTTTATAAATGCTTAGGAGCATTTAAAGATACTCAGTTTTAACGCTCCCACCAACGTTTGAAGGCGGGGGCTTTTTCGCGACTAATATCTTGAGACATACTGAGGGGGGCCTTTAAATGCAAAACCAATTTTTGATTTTCTAAAGGTTTGATACTTTGAATGGCATCAATGTGAATGATACTTTGGCGATTGGCACGGTAATAAAACTTAGGATTCAGCAATTCTTCGATTTCATCAAGCGTGGTATAATCGGTGATGAAACGCTCACCGCTGAATGTGTAGATATAAATCAAACTATCGCGCAGAAAAAGGGCAATGTCTTTGGTCATAATCGGTACCCAATTGCGTTTGACGCTGACCACAAATTTTTCCTTATAGATAGGTATTTTTTTATCATTACTTTGGATGGTTTGCATGAGGTCGGGTAGGGTATTGGGCGCGCTATCCATACTACCGATGATAAGGCGTGCTTTTTGAATAGCCTTTTTCAAGTCTTCGGCATCAACAGGCTTGAGCAAATAATCAATGCCATTGACTTTGAACGCTCTGACAGCATACTCATCATAAGCGGTTGTGAAAATGATGGGACATTTAAGCTGAAAATGTTCAAAAAGTTCAAAACTGATACCATCGCTGAGTTGAATATCCATAAACATCAAGTCTGGTTCAGCGTTGTTGAGCAGCCAGCGTTTGGCTGTTTTGAGACTGGGTAGAATCTCAATAACTTGAACATCGTCGGCGACAGCCGTTATTTTACTGTGCAATTGGCGTGCAATGAGTGATTCGTCTTCAATAATTATCGCTTTTATCATAAGAGTGGAATTTTTACAATGAAATGAGTGTCGTTTTCTATTATCTCAACAGGTGTATTGGTGAGGTAACGATAGAGATTGACAAAATTGACCAAACCTCGTTTGTTGCTCGTGGCAACAAAGTTTTTCTTTTGCAAATTGTTGCGCACAATAAGCGTTTGCCCCCCCTCTCCAGTAGGAGTTCTTTGAACAGTATTTTCGGTAAAAATATCAATCACCAGCGGTGTTTCGCTGTCAATGATATTGTGTTTCATAGCATTCTCGATGAGATTTTGGAGGGTTACAGGCACTATTTTTTGTTGCAAAGCCATTTCAGAAACAGTGATATTGACAATCAATCCTTCTTCAAAACGCGTTTTTTGCAGTTTTACAAAGTTTTCAGCAAACTTAATTTCATCGCTGAGCTGTACCGTTTCAGATTCACTGCTTTTGAGGATATACCGATATGTTTTACTCAAACTTTCTAAGAAATCGTTGGCAATTTTGCTATCAATCTGAATCAAACTACTGAGGGAGGTCAATGAGTTGAACAGAAAATGTGGATTGAGCTGTTGTTTCAAACCTTCGTACTGCATCACTGATTTTTCTTTTTCGAGCAATTGAGCCTTGCGTTGTAAGTCGGCAAGTCGCTCTCTTTGCTCGTTGCGATTGCGCCAATAAGCATAAACTAAACCACCGAACAAGGCAAACCACAAAGCCCAAAACCAAAAAGACTTGTAGAAAACCACATCCACATGCACATCAATTGTTTTTTCTTCAACCTGCCAATCATTCACATTGAGGCTGGCTTTGTAGCGAAACGTATAGTTGCCGCCCGACAAATTGGTGTAAACAACCTTTGGGTCTTGTGTAATATGCCATTCTGTGTCGAATCCATCGAGTTTGTAGGCAAACCACGTTTGTGAGGGATTGAAATAATTGAGAGCTACCAGATTGAGCGAAATGGAGTTTTCATGTGGTTGAAGTTTAATAGCAATATGTGCTCCACCGTCATCTTCCACCAATTGCTTTTCTACGTTTGCCGCAGAAAAATGCGAAATATAGCAATTGAGTTTGCGCTTTTCAGTTGTATAATTCAATGGATTGAAACGGATATAACCTTTTTGTGTGGGCATAATGATGTCGCCCGAAGACGTTGTATAGCTTTCATGTTCTGTAAATGCCAATGTGGGCAAACCATCTTGCAGACCAAAATGCGTAAAACTTTGACGACTGCTGTCCAAAAGCATTAAGCCACGGGTTGTACCAATCCAAATGCGATTCAAGGCATCCACAGCGAGACAAGACGCGGAATTACTACACAGTCCATTATCAGTGTTGTAAGTTTTGAATAAGTTGGTTTCGACGTTGATTTCCGTCACACCATGGCTTGTTGCAATCCAAATATGACCATTTAGGTCTTCTTTGATGGACATAACCAGATTGCCTGCGATGGAATTGACACCGTTACTTTTCCAATGGTACGTTTTTTGAGTGTTAGGGTCGTACATGCCCAAGCCTTTCTCACTGAAACCCAACCAATACCGTCCTTTGCTGTCGTGTAGAAACGACCAACCTTCTAAGCCCACAAAGCGTTTCAAATAAGGATGTTCGCTAATGCTCTTCAAGGTCAGAGTTTGAGGGTCGAATTGATAATAACCATCGCCATCTATTGTTGAAAACCAAAACTGATTATTTCTATCCTTAAATAAACGCATATAACTCAATTTAGGCAATTGTTTGTCAAAAAACAGCATTTTGCTGGTCTGAGTATCGTATCGGTTAAGTCCTTTCGACGTGACGACCCAGATATTGTCTTGATTGTCGCTTATGACTTGTCGGATAGAGTTGTAGGCGATGACTGGAGGTTTGTTGAGTTCATTGCGCCATTCACGATAGGTTTTTGTTTTTATATCGTATTTCGACACGCCATCCACTGCTCCAAACCACAGGTTTTTGTCCTTGTCTTCTACCACAGAGCGCGCCCAACGACGGCTTCGGATGCCGAAATCTTTGCCAAAAGGCAAAATGGTTTCAAATAGATTGCGTTCGGGGTGGAAATAGTTGATGCCTTCATTGCCACCGAGCCAAATAGTGCCTTCTTTGTCGCAAAAAATGCTCAAATGCACATTGCACGACGGAGTCCAAGTCTTTTGTTCATCCAATACATATTGCTTAAAACCATTGGTTTCAGGCAGATATTGCAACAAACCAATGTGTTTGGTACTAATCCAAATACCGTTTTTCTTATCTTTAAGAACGAAATACTCTCTTGACAAAGCAGGGTCAAGAGTCAGTAAAGGCGCATCATAGACTTCCAAATCTTGAAAATCAGCCGTCAACCGCACAACTTTGGGCATACTCAAAGTGGTTAACCACAAACGATTCTGTTCGTCGAAACCCAACGACCCAATGGATAAATTGCCAATAGACGCAGTTTTGATACTGAGGGGTAGCTTCCACGCTTTTTCTGTACCACAATCAAAAACAATGATACCTTGATCCGAACCAATGTACAAACGGTTGTCTTTCAAAACAGCTTCTGTTAAAGGCGCAGCTAACAAACTATCTTTTTCACCATATCGAACAGTTTTATTACTGAGGGGGGTATATTTAATCAGACCTTTGTCTGTCATCATAAAAATATCTTTACCCATCGCTATCATGCGATAAATAGTTAGTCCGTTGAAGGTTTCAATGCGATTAAAATTGTTTTTAGCATAGTTTAACTCCGCCAAACCACTGTCGAACCCAAAAAACAAACGTCCCGACCCATCTGTCACCATGCTGTAAACGATGCCCGACAAAGGCGAGTGATTGTTGCCTGAACGATAGGCGTATGTTCTGATTTTTTGCCCATCGTACCGATTCAATGCCCCCAAACTACCGAACCACATATAGCCCCACTTGTCCTGCCCAATCATCTGTATATGCCCATCGTGCAAACCATCGGCAACCGTTAGGTGTCGAAAGCTAATGGGTGGCGTTTGTCCATAAAGACTGATCCAACTCAACCAACAAATGAGAAAAAAAGGTAGAGCTTTAGTCATTTGATTTTTATTTTGCAGCTTCAATCATTGTTTCAGAAAGGATGGTGTAGCATTTTTTCCAAGCCGCTTCCACTTCATCGTTCCAGTCATCATCCAAACCTTGTTTCAGTGTCCACAACAAAGCATCACCCACCAATTTATAATGTCCTTCTTTCACGCCATACCCTTTATGTCTGACAGCCAAATGCCGAACCGTATCAATCAACTCGTGGAATCTGTCCAATCGAGCTACAATAAGGTTGAACATAGTTACTACTTTCACATTTTGTTCAGTCATGTCGTTGGGAAACATTTTTCGCACGCTCGGATTGTCAAGAAACAACTTTGAGTAGAAAGCATCGGCGATGACTTCAGGTCGGACATGTCGAAAATGCGCCCACGACGATTTGACTAATTTGATTTCGTTTTCTGTCATAACACAATAAATTGAGCATAAACGGAATGCTTTTCTGCAAATATCCATGAAGTTTACTAAAAAGCGGCAAACATTTTATGCGAAGCGTAGCGAACTTCAAATAAACCGTTGTACAACAACTGTCAGATTGAGCCAGTCGAAGAGCCGATTTTACTGAGGGGGTAAATAATAGTCGAGCAAAAAAGCCGAAGCATCGAAAAGCAAGGAAAAAAATAAGCATAGAATAAAAAAAACAAAAAGAAACGCTTTTCTTTACCAGTGGTTTTAAGTGTAAAATCAACTAAATTTTATCAAAATGAAAAAGAAACTTTTATTAGGTTTAGCGGCTGTTTTGGTCATCATTCAGTTTTTCCCTATCACAAAAAACAATTCAGATGACCAACTTTATGATATTTCAAAAGCCTACGACGTGCCAGAGGAGGTCGCAGGTATTTTAAAAGTGGCTTGCAACGATTGCCACAGCAACAAAACAGAATATCCTTGGTATGCCAAAATCCAACCCGTAGCTTGGTGGCTGCAACACCACGTGGATGAAGGCAAACGCGAACTCAACTTTTCAGAATTTACAACCCGTAAAATTGCTGTTCAGAACCATAAATTGGAAGAAATCGTCGAACAAGTGGAGGCAAATGAGATGCCTTTGCCCTCTTATACTTGGTTGGGTTTACATTCTGGAGCAAAACTGAGTGCAGAGCAAAAGCAAAAACTCATCACTTGGGCAAAAGCGCAAATGGACACTTTGAAAGCACACTATCCAGCCGATAGTTTGATATTGAAACGACCACAAGGCCCGCCACCAGCTCACTAGAATTGGGATTGAAAAAGATAAAACCTTGCAAAAACGGTGTATTTTGCAAGGTTTTGTACTCACTAAAAGCACTTAACAATGAAAAACTATTTCTTTTTCATACTCTTATTTGCTTTAAGCTGCACAAATATAAGTGAGCCGAAAAAAGCAGAAGAGTCACCTAAAAAAGCAGTAAGCTTTGAACAACTCTCAGGGAAGTATGGCTTATTTACTGAGGGGTTGAATGGTCCGATGGATAAATGTGTTAAATCCGAGGGCGATAAAATCACGATGACAGCGGGTAAAGAAACCGATTTTTTTATTGAACCTGGGTCGCCTCCATACGAATTTGCCAACGCGCCTTTGCTTTTGATGCCCGTTGACAATACCAAACCTTTTACTTTTTCATTCAAAACGACACCTGTTCACACCGTCAAATACGATGCAGGCATGGCTTTTTTGTATGTGGATAATAAGCATTGGCTCAAATTCGCCTTTGAAGCAGATGAAAGACTCAATCACCGCCTCGTCACCGTGAAAACAAAAGACTTTTCGGACGACAATAACCATGATGCTGTTAAAAGCAGCAGCGTATTTATGAAAATCTCATCTGATACGAAAGTGGTTGGTTTTTATTATTCGATAGATGGCAAAGAGTGGCAGTTGGTCAGAGTATTCAAAAACGAGTATCCCACTACATTGCACCTCGGTATTGGCACACAGTCGCCTACTGGGCAGGGAAATCAGTCGGTTTTTGAGCAAATTGAATTCAAAAACGAAAGTGTCAAGGATTTTAGAATGGGTATTTAAGACCCCCTCAGTACAGGACTTTAAAAACAATTAAAAATGAAAATCATCACTCAATACAGCGTCTTATGCGCTTTTTTATTCGCTCTCAATCATCTCGCAGCCCAAGTTAGTCTGCCTGAACCCAAGCTCGAATTCATCTTTGAAGCCAAAGTCACCCTCGACCCTGTGCATGAGGTGGGTGTAACAACCTACGGCAAACGGCGCATCATTCCCATCAACGGCGGCACATTTGAAGGGCCGAATATGAAAGGAGTGGTCATCGCTGGCGGGGCAGATTGGCAAACCGTCAGAGCCGATGGCACAGCCGATTTAGAAGCCCGTTATACACTCAAAACAGACGATGGGGTGTTGATTTATATCCAAAATAAAGGCATTCGTCATGCTAAACCTGAGGTTTTAGCTCGTTTGGCAAAAGGAGAAAAAGTGGACCCATCCGAATATTATATGCGTACAGCAGCGGCATTTGAGGTGGCAGAAGGCAAATATGCGTGGCTCAACAAAGTTGTGGTTGTCTCTACGGGCGCACGTATGGCTGACCATGTTTTGCTGCGGTTCTACAAAGTTCTTTAGAGTCGAAAAACCACCCCTCAGTAAAGTCTTTATTTTTTATAAAATAACACCACAAAATATTGGATTGGTATAAGGCTGCCTTATATTTGTGAAACGTTTTTCTATCACAAATATAAAACCGCCTCATGCCAAATCACCATATTTTCAGCAATATCACGCCCAATTTGACGGTTGAGATCGAGGACAACATTCTTCTCGTAGCACTCAATCGCCCCGATAAGCGCAATGCGCTCAATGATGAGACCATTTTAGGTCTCGAAACAATCTTTTCACACATTCCAGACGGTGTTAAGTGTGCCATTATTTATGGAGAAGGCAAACATTTCAGTGCGGGTCTCGACCTCTCAGAACTCAAAGAACGCAATGCTGTGCAAGGCTTGTATCACTCGCGTATGTGGCATCGCGCTTTAGACAAAGTTCAATTTGGCTCAGTGCCTGTTGTCGCTGTTTTGCATGGTGCTTGCGTCGGTGGTGGTTTGGAGTTAGCCAGTGCTTGTCACATTCGAGTGGCTGAGAGTTCTACTTTCTATGCTTTGCCCGAAGGTCAACGGGGTATTTTTGTGGGTGGCGGCGCATCCGTTCGTTTGCCCAAATTGATTGGCATGGCGCGTATGACCGACATGATGCTCACGGGTCGTGTCTTAACAGCTACTGAGGGGGTCACTTTTGGTTTGTCGCAATACCTTGTTGACGATAAGGCGGGTTTGGAAAAGGCAATGGAATTGGCAAAAAAGATAAGCAACAACGCAGGTATGACAAATTATGCCCTCATGCACATCCTACCACGCATCGTTGATGCAGGTCAAGATGGAGGCTTGATGATGGAGTCGCTCATAGCGGCCATCGCTCAGGATGCGCCCGAAGCCAAATCGCGTTTGCAAGATTTTCTTGAAGGACGAGCTAAAAAAGTGGGGGAATAACAATAAAATCCAATGCCTAAAATGACACACAATTTAAAACAAACGCCTTTTCTGAAAATCAAAACCATGAAGGTTGACATTCAAAAAACAGTCAACGCTGATGGGAATATCATACTGGAATCGTCGGTCGCGCTCAAAACACGCCCGCACCGCTTCACGCAACGACTCATACATTGGGCGAAAAAAACACCTAATAAGATTTTTATTGCTCAAAAAGACGCACAAGGTCAATGGCAAAGTCTGACTTATAGCCAAACTTTGCAAAAAGTAGAAACCATTGCTCAGCATTTGCTACAAACCAATCTTTCGCCCGAACGACCTTTGGCTATTTTGTCCGAAAACAGTATAGAACATGGGCTTATAGCGTTGGCAGCTTTGCACATTGGTTTGCCTTATTCGCCGATTGCGCCTGCTTATTCCTTAAAATCAACAGATTTTGATAAGTTAAAACACACGATAAATCTTCTGACACCAGGGTTAATTTTTGTGCAAGACGGCAAACAATACGGAAAAGCACTCGAAGCAGTGGCAGGAGATATTGACATTGTCGCTGTCAACAACCCCCTCAGTCACCACACGCATTTTAGTAAGTGGTTGAATCCGCCCCAAGGATTTGATGGTTTGATGGACATTATTGGGTTAATGGTTGTGCGGAATCGGTTTAAAACCATAGAACCTGACACAATTGCCAAAATATTGTTCACTTCTGGCTCAACGGGCTTGCCTAAAGGAGTCATCAACACACATGGTAATATCACGACGAATTGGCAACAAATCACTCAGATTTTCCCTTTTATGCAAAATGGTGGTCTGACATTCATTGATTGGTTGCCTTGGAATCATGTTTTTGGTGGCAATCATAACTTTGGTTTGACGCTATTCAACGGTGGCTCGCTTTATATTGACGAGGGCAATCCAACTCCCAGAGGCATACACAAAACCATCGAAAACCTACGCTATATTGCGCCGACTATGTACTGCAACGTACCCAAAGGCTTCGAGGAGTTGATTCCGCATTTGAAAGCTGACAAAGCGTTGTGCGAACATTTTTTTAGTCAGTTGAAACTTTTATTTTATGCAGGAGCAGGGATGCCGCAGCATGTGTGGGATGCATTGGAACAATTGGCTTACGAGACTACGGGCAAGCGTGTCTTGATTTCAACAGGTTTGGGCATGACCGAAGCGAGTCCGTCGTGCATGTTCAACACCCATTTTGGCAGCTTCCCAAGTATGTTAGGTACGCCTGTGGCGGGCATGTCGCTCAAATTGGTGCCAAATGGCGACAAAATGGAAGTCCGTTTCCGTGCGCCAAACGTAACATCGGGCTATTGGCGCAATCCCGAAGCGACAGCAAAAGCTTTTGATACTGAGGGGTATTACTGCACAGGTGATGCCCTGAAATTCGTGGACGAAAACGACCCCAATCAAGGCATGATATTCGACGGACGCATCGCCGAAGATTTCAAATTGGACACAGGTACTTGGGTGAGTGTGGGTGTTTTGAAGGCAAAATTCATCACAGCAGGCAAAGGTTTGATACAAGATGTGGCGATAACGGGGCATGACCGCTCTTTTTTAGGCGCAATTGTGTTTCCAGAATTGAATTTTTGTAAAAAATTGGCAAGATTGTCCGATTCTGCCGATTTAACGACTGTCATCAACGACCCCTCAGTAAAAAGTGCATTACAAGGCGTATTGAATGCGTTTGCGAAGCACAGTACAGGCAGCTCGACTTTGATAAAACGTGCGGTTTTTGCGGATTTTACTTTGTCCATTGACAAGGGTGAAATCACGGACAAAGGCTCAATTAACCAACGAGCTATTTTGAAAAACCATGCAGATTATGTGGAGAGAATCTACGAAAAAACACTTCAGCCAACAGTCTTGGAGGTTCAAAAAGATGTTTTTGCCTAAAATAATATCGCCATGCTGTGAGATTGTCTAATTTTGACGATGCACTTTACACCAACTAAAGAATCAAATACGAAGAGCTTAAGAGGTCGCTCGGTGCTCAGTGTTATGAAGAGTGGCTCATCGCGTCCCATTCTCATAGAAGATGTTTTGGGGCAAAAATATGTCGTTAAACTGCGCAAAAGTCTGAGCAATCCATATGCTGCTGTCTCTGATTTTCTGTCGTTGAGAATAGGTTTTGAACTGGGTTTACCTATCATCGAGCCACGCTTGATACATATTGATGAGCAAATGGACTTGAGCTGTGTGGATGCTGAAGTGCGCGATATTGTTCTGAAAAGCAGCGGCTGGAACGTGGCTTATCCTTTTTTTGACCAAGCCAAAGATGCACCCCCTCAGTATTTGATGCCATCAAAACCTTTCTTTCAAGACTTATTTCTGCTCGATGTCTTTCTCTTAAACATAGATAGAACGCACCACAATACCAATATTTTAATGCAAAACGACCGCTTCTGGGCGTTTGACTACGAAACATCTTTGAATTTGGTGAGTGTTTTTGACAGCAAATGTTATGAAGATGCCCCCTCAGTATGGCGTGCTTTGCGAGAGAATCCACTGTTTTTTACTTACACGCCAGAGCAAGTGCACGCTTTTCTTGCACATTTTAGCGATATAAATATCGAGACCATATTAGCTCAAGTGCCTGCCTCGTGGTTGTCGCTTGATGCAAGCCTTTTTAAAATAAAAATGGCAGCAAAATATCGTGATTTGTGTCAAAACAGCCGTTTCTTTATGGAAATTTTATCAAAAATGACCGCCTTAGACATAGAATCAGCCGAAGAAAAGAAAAAACGTGCTCTCGACAATAGGCGAGCATTTGAAGAACAGATGAAAAAATCATAGAACATTATTTTACAGTCATTAAAAGTCAATCAAAATGAAAAACTATGCGATTATCGCACTCCTTTTTGTCGCTTTTGCAACCCAAGCTCAATCCGTCAAACGAGACACAGGCATATTGAATGAAGCCGCTTACGAAATCTTAGTGCCAGAGAACTGGAACAAAAAGCTCGTTATGTATGCGCACGGCTACGAATCACCCTCTACACCAGCCAAAAGGGTCTGGCCAAATTGGATTACAGATGTTTTTGTGAAAAAAGGCTTCGCTGTGGCGCGTTCATCGTATAGTCGCACAGGCTGGGCCTTGCCCGAAGGTGTGGACGGTACAGAAGATTTGCGCAAGTTCTTCGTGAAAAAGTATGGCAAACCCGACTCGACCTTCATGACAGGGCACTCGATGGGCGGTGGCATCACCATCGCAACGATTGAGAAGTTTCCGTCTCTCTACGACGGTGGTTTGGCTTTGTGTCCGTTGGCAAGTCGGCCCTACGAATTGACTAAAAAAGCTTTTGATTCGTATGTGTTGTTCAATGCTTTGTTCGATAATCCGTTGCCACCTGTGGCGGATTTGATGAGTGGCAGGAAACCATCGGCGTTTGAAGGAGACTTCCAGCAGAAGATTAAAAAGGCTTATGAAATGATCGCGAACATCAAGTTCAAAGACGACTTGTTGGCGGCTTTTGCAAAGCATGAAGACGTTAAGGTATCTGATTTGCCTTTTTGCCTTGTCTTTACTGAGGGGGTATTGCGAGACATGTCAGCTCAAACGGGTGGCATCCCTTACGACAATACGAACACGTTTTACACAGGTTTCCCGAATGAATTGGAGGTGAATAAACGCATTGAGCGGGTAAAAGCCACTTCATCGAATCAACGGCTGGTGACTTACGACCGCACGGGCGTTATTGATAAGCCTATTCTGATGATGCACACGACTTACGACCAGTTGATACCCCCTCAGTATGGTATCAATAACTATGATGACTTGGTGCATGAAAAACGAAAAGAACACAATCTCAAAACCTTTTTCACCGATGGACAAGGGCATTGTGCTTTCACACCACAACAAACGGAAACGGCTTTTGATGCCCTCCGCGCTTGGGTAAAATCGGGTCAGAAGCCAACAGAGGTGACTTTGCCAGCGGCTAAAAAAGTGACAAAAGACACTCTGTGCTATGAACTGCGTATCTATTGGACAGCCCCGAGTAAGTTGAATGACTTGCTCAAACGTTTCCGCGACCATACGACTAAGTTGTTTGAAAAGCATGGTATGACCAATGTCGGCTATTGGACACCTTTGGACAATCCCGATGGTAAATTGTACTACGTTTTGTCGTATCCGAATCGTGCGGCTCGCGACACGGCGTGGAAGCACTTCATGGCGGATACAACTTGGCAACGGGTGCAAAGGGAAAGCGAGGTCAATGGCAAAATCGTGACCAAGGTGGAGAGTATTTTCTTGAAAACAACAGACTTTTCACCTCAAAACTTTCAGGTTAATCCTTACAGCGGCATGTGGGAGTTTCGCATTTACCACTTGTCGCCTAATAATCTGGAGAACTTATTGACTCGTTTTAGAGATTTCACTGTCAATCGCTTCGAGAAATATGGCATGACAAATAAAATCTATTGGACAGCAACAGATAATACTGAGGGGGATAAACTGTACTATTTCCTAACGCATCCTTCGCCCGAGGCGGCTAAAGCAGCATTCGATAAATTCAGAAATGACCCCGAATGGATTGAAGTGCGTAAAGCCTCCGAAGTGAAAGGTGGTGGGTCTTTGACAACAAAAGTAGAATCCATCTATATGTATCCGACCGATTTTTCAAAGTTGAAGTGACGACTTAACATAAGAGTGATTAATACGGAACGATGGCGGCATGGCTCAACCATGCCGCCATCGCTTTATATATCAACCGTAAAAGGTAAATCGTATTCTTTGATAATAGGCTTCATCTTGCTGCGTACTTTGACTTCGACGCGGGCTTTTAGCGTGTCGCCTATGACAAGATAGTTTTTGATATAGGTATCTTCATGGACAGCCCATGAGTAATCAGCGAGAAAATAGGTGTCTGTCTTCTGTTTGTAGGCTTGATAAGCCCAACGTTCGACGTGAACAGGCTCAAAATTCACTATTTGAGTGCCGCCGACGGTGTACCAAATCTGGATGCCTTCGACTCCCCTGTTGCCCATTTCGGTATTGTGTTCGACATATATGCGGAGAACGCCATTGTCTTCTAAATCGCGGACTTCCCATTCGTCCACCTTGGTTTTGATATTTGCCATTAGGTTTTTTAAAGTTTTTAAATTGAAAAAGGTATTATTGCAACCGCTCGAAATACTCATTTGGTTCTCTGCGGTTTTGATACAACAAAAATACCCCCCTCAGTATGTGAATCAAAATTTACAGGTATAAAGCGTATGAAACCGCTAACGAAGCGTTGTAAAAATCCGATAAACCGTTTTTATTCTTTTATCTGACTATCGCGGGTGTTCTTCTGAACGGCAATTGCACCAAACAAAGCCAAAAGAAAAGCAAAAGCATAAAACCCTTTCTCGCTTGGCAACATCGTCGCATTCCATAGACCCACTGTGAGCAAACCGATGGACAAAAGCGTTGAAAACCAACTCAAGCCGTAATAAATATCGGTCACTGGTACACCTTCCAAACGGTCGCGCACACTTTTTTGAACCGATACAACCGAAAACAAACCGTACATCAAGACGGTGAAATAATAACCTTTCTCGTTTAAGACCAATTCTGAACGCCACAGACCGACTAAAAAGCCGACCATTCCTGCACCCAGTGCAACCCACGATGCGCCTACAAAGGCGGCTGATGGTTTTTGATACATGATTATTCTTGTTTGAATGATTGAGAGATATTGTTTCTGTCAAAACTTGGGTCAAGTTCAATACTTGACCCAAGCATGTACTATTAATCGAACAAATCGTAGCTTGGGAAACTTGTAAAATTACCTAAGCCTGTTTCCATCGCGTTTCTTAATTTGCTGCACCAATTGTCGTCGGTCGGTTTGTTTGATATGATGATGGCGTAGCTGATGCCATTGCCCATTTCAACCAAGAAAGAACGTGAAGAGCCGTGTGTACCGTTGTGATTCTGTGTTGTCCCTGACACACTCCAACCCAATGCGTAATTCATATTCAACGAAGAGCCTGTAGTCATTGTCGTGTGTGTCGCACCCGTGATGATGTCGGGTTTTGTCGGCGAGCCATCAACACGCACCAAAAACTTCAACAAGTCAATCGGGCGAGCGACCCAGCCACCAAATGCACCCCACAATTGCATATTGGGCTTCGACTCTGGCACATAAAGAGCTTCGCCAGCTTTCGGTGTGCCATCGGCGTTGCCCAAATACATGGTGTTGCCGATGCCGCAAGGGTTTAAAACCTGCGTGCGAATGAAGTTTTCATAAGACTGACCACTCACTTCCTCAATGATGCGTCCCAAGAAGTAGTAACCCGTGTTGGAGTAATACCATTGCAATTCAGCCGAGCCAGGTGTGTATTTAAAAATATTAGCGTCTTTCATCAACACATCCATCGCGTCCTTCACCGTGCCGTTTTTGTCCCAAAATACGGGTTGTCCGTTGCATGTTTCTAAGCCTGATGTGTGATTGAGCATCTGGCGAACCGTGATTTTCTTCAAGTTCTCGCTCGTTGTTGGGTATTTGGCGTTCAAGATACCGTCTGGCCCAAACACCTTCTTGCCTAAGTCCAATTTGTTTTGTTGCACCAAAAGCATGATACCCGTTGCTGTCACTGGTTTCGACACACTCATGATGCGCATCGTACTTTGTGGGCTCACGTCCTCGCCTGTGCTGGCATTGGCTACGCCATAACCTTTGGCAAAAACCAAACGACCATCTTTGCAAATTGCTAAAGACAATGCGCTGATGTTTTGGTCGGTGCGGTATTTATTTATTTCAGCGTCGAGTTTGCTGATTTCGTTGACATTGACGTTGGTGTTTTCCCACAAAACATTGAATTTCTCGGCTGTTCCACTGGCAAAAGCATTGACATAAAGCGGGCGATAACCTTGGAAGTACATATTCGAGAACAAACCTTGATAGGCACTACCTGCAACACCATGACGACTGGCCCAAGGCGCAGAGCTGGGTTTGATAAAAACCACAGCGTATAAGTCCGCACCGTTTTTGTTGTATCCACTGACCACTTTCGGATAGTAACCTTGACCCGTAAAATCAGTAAAAGCCGTCTGATATTGTGCCGCAGTTAAGTTGTGGCGCGCCACCCACGCAGGGTTATTGCCTTTCTCGAACACACAAGCAAACAACTCTTGACCGTTCACGACATAGCCATTGATATAGGCGGGATAATATCCCTTTTGCGTGTATTCATCGAAGGTTTGTTGGTATTGCGCCGCCGTCAAATTGTGGCGAGCCACCCATTCACTGCCCGTTTTTTGTTCAAATACAACAGCAAACTTAGTCTGACCGCCGACCGCATAACCACTGATGATGGTCGGACGATACCCTTGTTGGGTCAATGTATTAAATTCTGTTTGGTATTGTGCGGCACTCAATCCGTGTCTGGCTGCCCACGCCACACCTGCTTTCTTTTCAAAAACAACGGCGTACATTTCCTGACCGTTTTTTGTGTAGCCACTGAGAGAGATGGGACGATAACCTTGCTGCGACCAAGTCGTAAATTCTGTTTGATACTGTGCTGGAGTCAAATTGTGGCGCGCCACCCAAGGATTAGCAGCCACTAAAAGGTTGTGAGACAAAAGCGTGACAACCGCTAAAAGAAGACTTTTGATAAACTGTTTCATTTGATTTAAGAAATAGATGGATTTAAAAATTAAAAAAGTTCTTTGACAATTTTTGTGTAAAATACTGAGGGGGTTCACGCATCGGATGTTTTTAAAAATATCCGATGCGTACTTTATCAATTCATTGAGGGGTGGGCATAACTAAAAACAGTATTAAATAGGTACAGACTGTTTTTCCTACGGAAAAAAGCGGGCATTGCCCTTTTCTTATGGAGCGAGCCTATATTTTTTGGGCTCGCCAAAAAAATATAGGCTCGCTCCTAAAAAATTCTTTTTCGCACGCCTTTCGCCTATGGCGAAACAGTGCGAAATCTGTATGTTTAGCAATATTTAGTTATGCCCACCTCATCAATTAACTGCGTATCAATCTTGATGGTACAAAGATGCACCCCCTCAGTATCACAGACAATATTTAGAAAACGAAGCGTGGTGAAACGATGATAAAGCGTAGTGAAAAGCGAATGAAGCGTTGGAAAACGGCGATAAAAAACCGACCGTAGCCACAAAAAAAAATCGGCAAGTAGTAAAACCTACTTGCCGATGATGTTATTTTATCTTTATAGACAACCATTCTCAATCACTACGCTTTTTGTGGCGTTTCTAAGGCTTCAGAGGTGGCTGTAACCGTTGTTTTACTTTTAGTTTTTCTTTTGGTCTTTGTCACCGCTTTTTCGCCCGTTTGCGCCGTCTTAGTGGTGCGCGATTTAGGCATAAGTGTCGCCAACGTAAACTTTTTCAATATCGCTGGGTCACGTCTGAATATGATTTTAGCATCCTTGAGCATAACCTTTAAGTTGTTAAAAATATCGTTATTGGCCATCTGTTTTTTACTCGTTTCCTTAGAGCTTGTACCTTCTTCCGATTTCAATGACTCATGGATGGCATCAAATTCAACTTTCACGGCTTGGAATTTCCCCAAGAAATCAGCGGGCATATTGTCTTTGGCAGACAATTCTGCCGCATTATTGGTTATAAAAGGAATAGCAGAGTTCATTAAAGCCGTCACGCTCGACCAATTGCACGATTTTGCTTTTTTGTAATAATCTTGCCCCGCAGCATTCAACATTTTTTTAACCTTGTCTTTCGGATAAGCATCGTTGATATAACCTGTCAACTGATGATATAAAAACAACGCATCTTCTTTTTTATCAGTCAAATCTGTCCGTAAGTTTCGGCGGCCCGAAAAACGCGATTTAAGATCGTCAAGTGCATCAGCTGCATTGATGTCGCTGATATTTTGCGCCACCAACCCCTCAGTATATTTGGGTTTATAGGCTGCAAAAGCTGCCAAATGTTCGCCGCATGAGTTCCAACCTGTGCGGCAGACGTTGTAAAGATCTGCTTGTGAGCAGCTATAAGAATTATTTGCCATTTTTACTTATTTTGAGTAGTGAGAAAATATTGATTAAACCGAATAAACGAATCCAAAACCTCTCTATCGGTGCATAATACACAAAAAAATATTCTAATGACCGACAAAAAGACAACCCGTCTGAGCCTCGAATTCATCCCATAATGGGTGTTTTTGTCTCAAAAAACGAGTCGAAAAAAAAATCGAGTGAAAAAGAACAAGACAGTGAACGCTTGTGTCAACATAAAGTGCGAAAAAAACAAGACAGTGAACGCATTTTTCAATGTTCAGAGTCAATCTGTCAACCGCAGTAAACCCCTATGTCAATACGAGTGAATGCTTGTGCCCATATAAAGTGCGAAAAAAACAAGACAGTGAACGCATATGTCAGACACAGTGAACGCATATGTCAGACGCAGTGAACGCATATGTCAGACGCAGTGAACGCATGTGTCAGACGCAGTGAACGCATGTGTCAGACGCAGTGAACGCTTGTGTCAGACACAGTGAACGCATGTGTCAGACGCAGTGAACGCTTGTGTCAAAGAACAGTATGAAAAAAAAACTCTGATGCATCCATCCCTAAAAATATGCGCCCGTTTTGTTTTTTCATATATTTAAAAGTAATCAAATTTGATGCCAAGTTTTTTGTTGCGTGAGATTGTTTTTGCGTTTGAAGTGAAAATATAATTCTCTGAAGATGTGCTAAGGGTTTAAATCGGTCTGGAGACCGATTTGAGCGCGGGCTTTTTTATGATAAATGAGAAGAGGGGATGCCAGCGGGGGATTTAAAATGTTAAAAAAATTATTCTATCGAGAATGGCATATCAAATCTACCTTTTGTAATATTTATTGTGTCTTTACAATCTTTACTAATATATTTTAATTGAAATTCCCCTGCGATAATTCGTTTTTGGCGTGAAGTATCTATAAAGTTTATTTTTAAAAAATTTAAAGAATTAGTTGAATCAACATTAAATAAATTGGTACAAATTCTACTATCATTATAATAGCAAAGTGAAGGAATTGATTGAAGATTACCTAATTGAAAATGTTTATATTTAGATATAATTAAGAGATGGGTAAAGGGTTCATTTTGTTTCATATCAATAATTATAGCTTTCTCTAAAGAAGTATCAATGCCAATATATCGAGTGGTACCAGTAATACGCCATTTACTCGGAATCCACACCTTTCCATTGACTAAACAGCCAAAAGTACCTGCGCCTGTTTGAGTAATAGGCGGCAATTCTTCAAGTTTGGGTGTGTCATCGGGGCATTTTGACATGATAAAACAGAGGCTTAGTAGGAGAATGCTTAATTTTTTCATTGTTTGAAAAGGTTGAGCCACAAAAACCTCTAAAAGAGATTTTAGATGGATGGATGAAAGAATAAAAAGAAAGAAAAGCAATCGAAGTTAAAAGAAAAGTTATTCTATGGTAAAAGGCATATCGAACCTCCCTTGAGTAATATTGATGGTGTCTTTACAACTTTTATTAATAAACCGCGCTTGAAACTCACCCGCCATAACCCGCCTTTGGCGAGACGTATCTACAAAGTTTACCTTTAAGAAATTAGGGCTTACTGTGGTGTCTATTTCAAATGTATTATAATCACAAACTTGTGTATCATTGTAATAACTCAAATTTGCAAAATAAGACTGATTGCCTACGCTAAAATTTTTATATTTGACAATAAGTGTAATATTAGAACGTGAAGTATCTCTACGCCTTGTCATATTTATTTTCATCGTATTACTTAAGAAAGTGTCAACACCAACATATCGCGGAGAGGTCGAAATATGCCATTTACTTGGAATCCACACTTTTCCATTGACCAGACAGCCAAAAGTACCTTCACCTGTTTGTGTTATGGGCGGCAATTCTTCAAGTTTGGGTGTGTCATCGGGGCATTTTGACATGATAAAACAGAGGCTTAGTAGGAGAATGATTAATTTTTTCATTGTTTGAAAGTTTTAAAAGTTAAGAATGATGATTTTGATGTATGATAGACGCTTCGTTAAGCGGATTTTTCGCATTTATACTGTCCAAAGGACTCCTTTTCCAAGGGAACTCCTTTGGAGGGAGAGGGGGTGTCAAACCGTTTTCATTTCCCAAAATTACAACTAAGAAAAACATGTATTTCAGCAAATGTCAATAAAAACATAATTTAGTTTCTCTCATATCGCTTGTATCTTATTTTTTGACATCCCTTCGACGAAATTGCAGGTAGGAAATGGGGTTAAACGTCTATCTTTACCCGATTGCTTTCCAAACACTATCAAAATTGGGGAATCATGCTACTACACATGTTGTTTTAAGAATGAAAGGATTTTACTATTATATTTTTTTGCTTGCTTTTTTATCCCCCTCAGTATTATTGGGTCAAAATCCCACATTTTCGACTCAAGAGAGAGAGAGGTTGTGGCAAAAAATCAAAAAAGATTATTTGCCCTTGCCGATTGTGCCACCACCTTGCGCTGTTCATGCGCTCAAAGACCCATCTCAAGCCCAACGTTCCGTCAATGATTGGCTCAACGAGGTGGTTCGTATGCGTTTGGCTGGCGAATCGGATTGTGTTTTCCAGCTTTTAGCAGCATTGGAAACCAAAGCCAAAGCCCGTCCACAAGATTACACCGCTTGGATGTCTGAAAAAGCATTCTGCTTGCTCAGTTTCGACCGAAAAAGCGAAGCAACGAAGTTGGCAGAAGAACTAAAGACTTACACAGAACAAACGGGGGAAGGCATCGCTCATATGCACCTAACCTTCGCCCGACTCGGACGCGCCAAAAGGCAACTCCAAGAGGCGATGCAGCAAGCAGAAGTCGGATTGAAACGCGCACGAAGCGACAAAGACCGATTGATGGAGGCGACGATGCTGCAAGTGATTGGTATGACGGCTCGCGACATCTATATGGAGCGTCCCGAAAAGAATGTCCCGTTTTTGCAACAAGCCTTGACGATTGCGTCGGAACTCAAAGACACGTCTTTTATGCAAGCTTTGTTGGCGAGTATCAGTATCAGCTACCATTACAACAACACAAAGGAATTGGACAAGGCTTTTTACTATATTGCAAAAGCCGCAAACCTTGCTCATACGCAAATGGCGATTCGCGACCGCATGAATGTCGTTTCCACCTACGGCACTTTGCTTTTGGAAAGCCAAGACAACGACAAAGCGATAGAAGTGATGCTGCACTCGGTCGAGTTGGCAAAACAAATGAAGCTGCGCAACAAAATACAGAACGATTACGACCATCTTGCCGAAGTGTATGAAGCTCGAGGCGAATACGATAAGGCTTTGGGCATCATGGACATCTCGAAAACCTATTTGGATACGCTCAACAGCGGCTACTATTACAATACGTATGGGCGTATTTTGGCAAAAAAAGGGAATTGGCAGGAAGCGGCTAAGTTCCAAGAGATGGCGTTTCAAGAAGAAGTGAAAAACTATACCCGAAGAAACACCATCTTGCTCACAGAAACCGAAACCCGCATGAGAACCCACGAAAAAGAGTTGGAACTCAACCAACAACGCAAACAAAGATGGTTTCTGATGGGCATTGCTTTGCTTGCGACTTTATTGGGTGGCGGTGCAGTTTGGGCGTATTGGCGCAACAAAAAACAAGTCGAAATACTGAGGGGTCAGAAAGAGTTGATTGAAAAACAAGAAATCGAATTGCGTCAACTCGATGCCGCTAAAACCCGTTTCTTCGCCAATGTGTCGCACGAGTTGCGGACACCTTTGACTTTGGTTTTGGGTCCATTGGCTTCTGTTTTGAAAAGGAATCAGTTGGAGAACACAGATTTTACCTATATCAAAGCCGCGCAAACCCACGCGAAGGATTTATTGAATTTGGTAAACGAAATTCTCGATTTGAGTAAAGTAGAATCGGGCAAAATGAAGCTGAACGAAACCACCGTCAGCTTACAACCTTTTACACGCCGCTTGGTCAGCACGTTTGAAAGTCATGCCGAGCGTTTGAATATCCGTTATCAGTTTGAATATCGCTGCGAAAAACGACTGCGTATCGTTGTTGATACCGAAAAAATCACCCGCATTCTCAATAATTTGCTGTCAAACGCCATGAAGTTCACACCCAAAGGTGGCAGTGTAACCGTTTTGGTAGAAGATTTGGCGCAAAGTTTACGGTTGACCGTTCGAGACACAGGCAGAGGCATTCATCCCGACGATTTGCCCCATGTTTTCGATCGTTTTTACCAAACGAATCAGACAAATACACCTATCGAGGGCGGTACAGGCATTGGTTTGGCTTTGTGCCGCGAATTTGCGGAGGTCATGGGCGGGCGTATATGGGCAGAAAGCACTGTGGGAGAAGGTAGTTGTTTCTTTTTTGAATTTCCGAAAAAAGAAATCATGGGCGTTGGCGAAGACATGCTTGATGTGGAACAAGAAATGACTGATGGCGGCATGGCAGCAGCCGTCCAAAATCTACCTGAATCAGCAGATAAGTCCTCAAACACACACCACGAGACCATTTTAGTTGTCGAAGACAATACCGATTTGCGTGCTTATATTGCCTCGATACTGAGGGGGGCAAATTACCATATCGTCGAAGCAGAAAATGGTCTCGAAGCCTTAGATATTCTTCAAAATATGCACAACGAACAGAGAAAACCGCACCTCATCATCTCCGATATTATGATGCCCGTGATGGATGGTTTTCAATTGCTCAAAGTTTTGAAAGACCGCGCTTATTTTATGAGCATTCCTGTCGTGATGTTGACCGCCCGAGCCGATATACGCGATAAATTGACCGCTTTGCGTATCGGTGTGGACGATTATCTCTTAAAGCCTTTTGAAGAAGAAGAACTTTTGGTGCGCATTCAGAATCTATTGAAAAACAGCGAGATGCGCCAACAATCGTATCTTGAAACCCACAACCCATTTGCAGCACGCCATACTGAGGGGGCGGTTTTGGCAGAAGCAGCAGCAGAAAACGCAACTGCCGAAACGCAGAATGTGTCCGAATATCAAGAATGGTTGCAAGATTTAGAAGGTGTTGTGACCAAAAGAATGTCCAATTTCGATCTCACTGCCGAATCCATTGCCGACGATTTGGCGATGAGTCGCGCCCAATTCTTTCGTCGCCTCAAAACGGCAACAGGTTTGACCCCGAATCAGTATTTGCTCGAAGTGCGCTTCAATCATGCGCGCCATTTGTTGGAAATGCGGAAAGAAAATTCTGTTAAATCCGTGGCTTATTCGGTCGGTATGCGCGATGTCAAGTATTTTTCGCAGCAATTCAAAGCCCGTTTCGGACGTTTGCCGAGCGATTATCTGAATTGAAGGAATCGTTCAGCCATTTTTCAAAAGAAAAGGCACAAGTTTTTTAGTTTTGCGCCTACAAATAACATTTTTATGTCTGCCAGAACCGTTTATTTGATAAAAAGAATCGAGACAGAAGTCACCGCTCAGATGAATCGGGCATTGATGGATTTTGACATTACACTGGCTCAATTCATTGTATTGAATTTTGTCAACGACCACACGCACGACCTATCATCGGCACAGTTGTCGCGTCGTTTCAATATGACCCCTCAGTCTATGAACGAAGTTGTGACGACTTTGCAACGAAAAGGCTTGATTGAAAAAAAGTCAAACAGCGACAATAAGCGGGTTTTGCTCATCGGACTCACCCCGAAAGGCGTAGAAGTTTTGACAAAATGCAATGAAGCCATTGATACCGTCGAGTCGGAACTATTCCGCCCATTTTCAGAAAAAGAATTGACTCAATACCGCAATCTGATTGGAAAATTATTGGCTCATGTACGGACGAATGAAAACAATCTTTAGCGTATTTTTTGCTCAACAAAAAAGACACTGAACCCAATGGCTCGTTTAGGGTCAAAAAGTGTGTCCAATTCTTCTGGGTTAAGGTATTTTTTAACCGTTTCGTTGTCTGAAAGAACATTTTTAAGGTGAGTGTGTGTTTGAGTGGTGATTTTGCACGCCTGTTCGACCAGTTCATGCGCCTCCGTTTTACCTATCTTTTCCGCCAAAGCCAAGGAGACATTTTCTGCGAAAATCAATCCCTCAGTCACGTCAATGTTTTTCAACATTCTATCCTTGTCCACTTCCAAACCATTTGTGATTTCGATGGCTTGACGCAACGACCCTGCGGTGAGTTTGAAGATGTCCGTCAAAGTTTCCCATTCGGCGTGCCATGCGCCCGTAGCACGCTCGTGGTCTTGCGTCATACAAGCCAAAAGCGTCGAAACCAAAGGCGGAATGCGACGTGCATTGGCTAAAATGGCGGTACAACCGACAGGATTGCGCTTATGTGGCATGGTCGAAGAGCCGCCTTTACCTGCGGTGGCGGGTTCAAACACTTCTCCGATTTCAGTTTGCATCAAAAGACTGATGTCTTGCGCAATCTTGCTGATACTACCCGACAAAATACCCAAAGTCGTGGCGATTTCGACCAAATTATCGCGCTGTGTGTGCCAAGATACTGAGGGGGTGCTGAGATTCAAGATACGAGCCATTGTTTCAGCAACCGCCAGACCTTTTTCGGGCATACTTGCCAACGTACCTACTGCACCACCCAATTGTAGTTGGAAATTATTGTGTAACAAACGTTCTAAACGCTGTTTCGACCGCAAAATACCATCGAGCCAAGTCGCCACTTTGAAACCAAAAGTAATCGGTCGCGCTTGTTGCATAAAAGAGCGACCTATCATCAGGGATTCTTTGTGCGTATCAGCAAGTTGAGCGAGTTGAGCGATGAGTTGTTCGGTGTTTTTTAGAATAATCAAAACCGCTTTTTGAGCTTGTAAAACAGTCGCCGTGTCAATCACATCTTGACTTGTTGCGCCCAAATGCACAAATTTTGCCCCCTCAGTATCTATGCGTTTTACAGCTGCCGTCAATTGTTTCACCAAAGGAATATTGACATTGCCGCCTAAGCCAACTGCTGTTTTCAAGGTATCGAAATCAATATTTTCCACCACGCAAGCAGCTACAATGGCTTGTGCTGCGGTTTCTGGAATCAACCCATGCTGCGCCTGTGCCTCTGCCAAAGCTGCCTCGAATTGCAAAAGACCTGCGACAATGGCTTCGTCAGTAAACAAAGCGTTTATGTCTTTATCGTAGAAAAGAGATTCGTAAAGCATGGGTTTTAGTTTTGTATTTGGCACAACACACTTTCATCTGATTCATTCACGTCAAATCAACTTTTATCAATGAATAAACTTATAGAGTGGTGTTGTGAATTTTTAAGTAAAAAAGCATTTATCAATAAAAAAGGCTAATTTTGTCAAAAATACTATCAAAATGACGGAAGTAACTATTAAGATAACAAAGAATGCTCACTGGAAATTGCTCAAAAATTTTCTTATGACATTCAATATTGGTTTTGAGGTAAGCCGTGTGTCGAATGGCTCAGAACAAAATGGTTCATCCTCAGATTTTGAACCTTCTGAACTTGCGATGCCCGAAGATGTCCAAAACAATGATTCGGATACAAACGATTTGCTGCAACAAGCCATCAAACCTATTCGTGCAACAATCAATATAGAAGACCTGATTAGAGAACAAAACTATACAAACTTTGATAAAGAAGGCTTCGAGAGTCTTATAGCCCAATTAGATATTCAAGACCCAATCGAGGAACTTTTAGCCTATAACTGACTATGAAAAACTATCTTTTAGATACCAATATTCTTTTATTGTATCTTCGTGGTGATAGCCGAATGGCCCATATCAATAACCTTTACAATCCTTTCAGTGTAGATTCAAAACCAATCGTTTCTGTTGTGACAGTAGGAGAAATTCATTCTATTGCTTTGCAACGCCATTGGGGTCTTTCTAAAATAGCCGACCTCAACCGCTTTTTGAATAAATTTTTGATAGCTGATATTAATGTGCGACCGATTATTGACGCTTATGCCGAGATTGATGCATTTAGTCAGAACAAACTCGCTTCAAATCCTTTGGGTATGACCGCTCGAAGTATGGGTAAAAATGATTTATGGATTGCAGCAACGGCTCATGTTCTCAAATTACCATTGCTCACAACGGATAAAGATTTTCATCATCTAAAAGATACTTATTTAGACCTTGCCTTTATTGATTTGATGGCTATCTAACCTTGCGAAGATTTGACATCTTCACAAGGTTAGATAAATTATTAGGTTAAGCCAATTTCTCTACAAACTTCGCAGCTGTCTTCGCACGCACTTCTTCCAAAGTCACATTCGACATCAGTTCAATCAAAGTCAATTGACCCTCTTGATAATTGAAAACAGCCAAATCGGTAATGACCATATCTACGCAACCCATCGCTGTCAGCGGCAAAATACACTCTGGAACGACTTTCGACGTACCATCAGGATCGGTGTGAATCAATGTGATAATCAATCTTTTTGCGCCCGAAGCCAAGTCCATCGCTCCGCCAACACCCAACAGTGCCTTGCCGGGTACAGACCAGTTGGCTAAGTTGGCTTTTTCATCCACTTCTAAGCCACCCATAATTGCCACATCAATATGTCCACCGCGAATCATGGCAAACGAATCGGCACTATCGAAATAACTTGTGCCAGGGAGTGCAGTAACAGGGATTTTACCCGCATTCACAGGATAATCCATCGCGCCGCCGCCGTCCGTAGGCGCAGGCCCAACGCCCAACATACCATTCTCGGTGTGTAGAATGATGCCATCTTCGGGTTTAATCAAATCTGCAACAAGTGTTGGAATACCGATACCGAGATTGACGACATCGCCTTTTTTAAGTTCTTTGAAAGCACGGCGCGCCATGTTCATACGACTTTCACTCACCTTTTTGCTCGAACCCACCGAAGCAGACGTACCTAAGTCTTCCAAAGTGACATGCGCTTGCACCAAATAATCTACAAAACAACCAGGTGTGTGGATGCAATTGGGGTCAATCTCTCCCACAGGCACGATTTCTTCTACCTCTGCAATCACCAAGTCCGCAGCCGTTGCCATGGCGCGATTGAAGTTTTGTTCCGTCATGCGGTAGGTCAAATTGCCTGCTGTATCCGCTTTCCATGCGCGAATAAACGCCACATTGCCACGAATCCCTTTGATGAACACTTGTTCTTTGCCATCAATCACCATCGTCGGACGACCTTTCGCCAATTCTGTATTAGCAGAAGTGGGCGTGTAAAAACCGCCAATGCCTGCACCACCTGCACGGAGAGCCTCCGCCAAAGTCCCTTGAGGCAAGAGTTCGTATTCTAAAGTACCCGCCTGTGCCGCTTTCACAGCATCAATATTGGAAGTGAAAAACGAGCAAATGGCTTTTTTCATTTGACCATTGCGCAGTAGGCGACCACCGCCGAGTCCGGGTTCTCCTGTATTATTGCCAACGAAAGTGATGTTTTTTGTACCTAATTCAGCCAAAGCATGGGTCAAGTGAATCGGATTGCCCGTCATACCAAAGCCACCACTTAGTAAAACATCGCCTTCTTTGACCATTGCTGCCGCTTCTTGGGCTGTAATCTGTGGAACTTGTTTCATAATTGCTAAACTTGTTTATCTTATTTTTTGAGACACACCCCCTCAGTAAAGAGTCGTCCAGTGAGTTGTCTTGACTGATTATTATTTAAGAGTTGGCTTTCCTTAAACCCAACATTTTTATTGCATTTTCCTTCAAAATCAATGGTTTTACCTCGTCTTTGAAACCCGCTTCTTCAAAATCCCGCATCCAACGTTCAGGCGTAATCAAAGGAAAGTCAGTGCCAAACAGCATCCGATGTTTGAGGAGCGTATTGGCATATTGTATCAATTGTTTTGGAAAATACTTAGGCGACCAGCCCGACAAATCAATATAGACATTGGGTTTGTGCATCGCCACAGAGAGCGCCTCATCCTGCCAAGGCCAACTCGGATGTGCAATAATGATAGGGCAATCGGGAAAATCTATCGCCACATCGTCCAAGTGCATCGGATTGGAATATTCTAAACGCAAACCGCCACCACCACGCACACCACTGCCAAATCCCGAATGACCCGAATGAAACAGCATAGGCAGTTTGTATTCTGCAATGACTTCGTACAAATGATACGCCATGCGGTCGTGCGGATAAAAGCCTTGCACGGTCGGATGAAACTTAAAGCCTTTTACGCCATAATTCTCAATCAAGTCACGTGCTTCGCGTGCGCCCATGCGCCCCTTGTGTGGGTCAATACTCGCGAAAGGAATCATCACATCGGCATTTTTCAAGGCGGCTTCGGCAACTTCGATGTTTGGAATGCGGCGTTTGCCGACCTCATGTTCAGAGTCAATGGTGAACATGACAAACGCCATTTTTTGTGAGCGATAGAAGTCCGCTGTTTCTTGGATAGTCGGTCTTTTGTCCGATTTAAAGTATTTGGCGAAAGCCACATCGAACTCGGAACGATAATCATCGTGTGGTTGGCAGCAAGAGACTTCGGCGTGTGTATGCACGTCAATTGCTATGATTTCATCAAGATTTATCATGAATGATTGCGTTTTAATTCACTTTTACTGAGGGGGCTATTTTGCTTGCATCCGAATCGCGCCATCTAAACGAATCACTTCGCCATTGAGCATTTGATTTTCAATGATATGCTTTGCCAAAGCGGCATATTCCTCAGGTTTACCCAAACGCGACGGAAACGGCACTTGCTGACCCAGTGATTGACGCACTTCATCGGACATACCCATCAGTAAAGGTGTTTCAAAAATACCCGGCGCAATCACCATCGAACGAATACCCACACGAGCTAACTCCCTTGCAATCGGCAAATTCATACCCACAATGCCACCTTTTGAAGCTGAATAAGCCGCTTGACCAATCTGACCATCAAAAGCCGCCACTGATGCTGTGGAGATGAATACACCGCGCTCGCCGCTTTCACCCGCTTCATTGTGTTGTATGACATCAGCCGCCAAACGAATGACATTGAATGAGCCAATCAAATTAATCTGAATGACTTTTGAAAAACTTGCCAACGAATGCACGCCTTTGCGCCCCAAAACACGCTCGGCGGGACCTATCCCTGCGCAGTTTACTGCCCCATGCAAGCCGCCAAAGGTTTTTACGGCTGTGTCAATCGCGTTTTGTACACTCGCTTCATCCGTCACATCGGTTTGGACGAATTTGGCGTTCGCACCTAAAGTGTCTTCTGCTTTTTGCCCCCCCTCAGTATTCACATCTGCGAGAACGGCAAAACCACCATTCTCGACAATCATTTGCGCTGTCGCAAAACCCAAACCCGATGCGCCACCTGTAACGACGAAAACTTTATTTTTGATAACCATATTAAGACAATTACGAATTTTGAATTACTTTTTAAAGCGGCAAAAGTACAAATTACATCCTGATGTTACGCACGGTACAGTTTACGCACTGTTTTTTGCTGCGCAAAAAAAGCGTACTAAAAAGAATCTATCAGACCGAAGTTCATTTTTCAATCGCTTGTGATTGAAAAATGAACTTCGGTCTAAAAAAAATAATTTCTTAGCACGTCTTTTTTGCGTAGCAAAAAACAGTGCGTAATGTGTGCGTAACATCAGTTACATCGCCATTGAAACTCGTCAATGCATTATCTAAACATCAAAAAACACCGTCTCATTATCACCCTGCATGTGAATATCGAAGGTATAAACCGTTTTACCGCCCAATTCACCCCGTTGCGCAATCAGTGTTGCACGACGCTCTTCTGGCACGCTTCGTAGCACTTCGTCTTGGGCATTGGCTTCTGTTTCATCAGAAAAATACAACCGCGTAAAAGCGTGAACCAACAAACCGCGCATCATAACAACGACGCTGATATGCGGTGCTTGCCCTTCAAAAGATTGTGGTTTGATGGTATTGAAAATAAAACGATTCTGTTCGTCTGTACCCGTTCCAAAACGACCTATGGCTTTGATGTCAGGTTGCCACAATTCAATCATCGCATCGGGAATGGCTACACCTTCGCCATCCAATACTTGCCCAATGATTTGGATGTGTTCGCCTGCACTATTTTCATCCACAAGGCTGCCTGTAATGATGTTTGTATGATTATAGCCATACTGTTTTGGTACTAAACCGTAAGCAAAATAAGGGCCTACCGTTTGCGAAGGTGTTTGCAATAATTCAATCATTATCAATAATTTATGTGCAAAAACAAAAGTTTTAGATACCAAAAGGATTGGCATGAGACCCCCTCAGTATAATATCAAATTCATAGCCCAAAGCGAAGTTGGGTTCTGTCAAATCGAGGGTAAATTTAGAAATCATTGCTTCCCGATTTTTCTCTGGCGCACCTTTATAAATAGGGTCGTACTGCAAAAGCGGGTCGCCTGGGAAATACATCTGAGTCACCAATCGCGTCGCAATTTGAGGACCAAACAGCGAAAAGTGAATGTGATTGGGTCGCCAAGCGTTGTGGTGATTGCCCCATGGATAAGCACCTGGCTTGATTGTATAAAACTTGTAACGCCCTTCCTCATCAGTCAACGTTCTGCCACCGCCAACGAAATTAGGATCAAGTGGTGCAGCGTGCTGGTCAACCTTATGCACGTAGCGACCTGCTGCATTGGCTTGCCAAATTTCAATCAGTGTATGGCGAATGGGCTGCCCAAACTGGTCTAAAACACGACCTGACACCACAATGCGTTCACCCAATGGCTCACCATTCACACATCCGTTTTTAGTCAAATCATTGTCCAATGGACTGATGCTGTCTAAGCCAAAAACAGGACCTGTACGTTCCGACAAATTGGCTTTTATGGGTAATAATTCCCGTTTGGGCGCACGCAAAATCGTGGATTGATAGTCAGGAAATAGGTACGATGGATGTACCAACCAGTCTCTTTTGTCCATTTTTAAAAGTCGTTAGTAGTTATTCGTTATTATTCAAAACCCTTCTGAATATACTTTTTTCGCAATTTTATAAGCATTATTTGATACAGGCACGCCTGCATAAACCCCAATATGCAGCAAAACTTCTTTGATGTCTTCCATCGTCGCACCCGTATTTTTCGTCGCTCTGATGTGCATGGCTACTTCTTCATCGTGCCCCAAAGCTGCTAAAACGGCAATGGTAATCATGCTTCGTTCTCGCTTCGTCAAATGAGGACGTGACCAGACTGCTCCCCAAGCACTATTCGTGATGTACTCTTGAAAATCTTTATCAAAATCTGTTTTATTCGCTTCTGCCTTATCCACATGTGCATTACCAAGCACAGTTCGACGGGTTTTCATACCTTGTTCGTAAAGGCTTGTCGGTTTGTCGAAAACGAAATCAATAATATATTTAGAAATAATGGATGGGGCTTCCACACAAGGAATATGCCCCACCCCATCAACAAGAATGTATGCTGAATTAGGAATTTTTTCCGCCATAGCTTTCACCAAATCTGGCGGTGTAGAGCCATCTTGACTACCTGCGAAACACAGCGTCGGCACAGAAATTTGAGTAATGTCATCAGTCAAATCATTGTCTCTAATTGCCGCACACGCTCTGGCATAACCCTCGACATAAGTATTTGACAACATGTTTTTGTAGCCCGTCAACTCATTCTGATGATTTTGATGAAAATTCTCAGAAAACCACACCTTCATCACCCCCTCAGTAATGGACGTAATACCATTGGTTTTTACAGCATGGATGCGGGCATTCCACCCCTCAGTATTACCGATTTTGGGTGCAGTATTGCTCAAAATCAATTTTTCCAATCTATCCGCATGATGCACTGCCAAATATTGTCCGATGATGCCCCCGATTGACAAGCCCACGTACACCACTTTTTTTATATTCAAAGCATCTAATAAACCTACTACATCTGCGGCATAATCACCAATAGAAACCGTTTCGTCTGCCAAACTTGATAGACCATGCCCTTGTTTGTCGAAACGAATGATATTACCATATTTTTTCAATTCCGCCACAACACCATCCCAAATTCTAAAATCTGTACCCAGCGAATTGACAAACAAAAAGGTTGTATCACATTGGTTATCAATGTATTCGTAATGAATTGTTGCGTTTTTTATTTTTATGAAAGTCATTTTTTAAATCTCTTTCAAACCCACATAATTCTCAGCTATCGTTGCTTCATAGTTTTTCGACACGCTGATATAATCGAATTTAGCTTTTTGCAATTGATTGGTGTAAGAGCCATGTTCATCCATTTTATGCATCAAAGTTGTCATAAAGTTAGAAAAATCTTGAGCGCGCCACACCCGACGCAAACAGTCTTCCGAATAAGTTTTTAAACCAGAATCATCGCCTTTTTCAAACCAATTTATCAAAGCCTTAGACAAAAAGCGAATATCAGCAACAGCTAAATTCAAGCCTTTCCCACCCGTGGGCGGCACGATATGCGCCGCATCACCTGCCAAAAACAAACGACCATGCTGCATATTGTCAATCATAAAACTCCGCATCGGTGTGATGCTTTTCTCAAAAATTTCGCCTCGATTGAGTTTAAAACCAGCACCATCATCCAACCGCACATCCAATTCGTCCCAAATGCGTTCATCCGACCAGTTTTCCACCTTATCATCATTCGTCACTTGCAAATACAAGCGGCTCACTTCTGCCGAACGCATACTCAACAAGGCAAACCCGTTTTTATGGTACGAATAAATCAATTCATCAGAAGCTGGCGGAGCATAAGCCAAAATACCCAACCAAGAAAAAGGATATTCGATGCGAAATTCTTGGTAACTGTCCTTGGGCAAATGTTTGCGACCAATACCATGAAAACCATCACAAGCCGCCACAAAATCGCAATTCAATACCTTTTCTGCCCCCCCCTCAGTATAAACGATGCTGGGCGCATCCGTCTCAACACCTTCGATGTGTGTGGCTGTGGCTTCAAACTTGATTTCGATACCACGCTCGGCACAGGTCTCAATCATGTCTTTCACGATTTCCTGTTGCCCATAAATCGTGATATGTCGCCCTCCTGTGTGTTCGCCGAAAGGAATATGTATTTTTTTATTATTGAAACTCAAATACACACCGTGATGCTCGTCGCCCTCACGACGCATCCGTCCTCCGACACCCAGTTCGTTGAACAAATCTACCGTGTTTTGCTCCAACAAGCCTGCTCGCACACGATTGATGACATATTGTTTGCTCCTATTTTCTAAAATAAGTGAACGGATGCCTGCCTTTTGAAGAATAAGTGCAAGTGTCAAACCTGCTGGCCCCGCACCGATGATGCCAACTTGTACTTTTGCCATATTTGAGTGACTGAGAGTGTTATTAAATATTGTTTTTTAATGCTACAAAGGTCGAAAATACTGAGGGGTCTCTATTGGATTTTTAAAGAAATTACTTGCACAAATCAAACATGTTTATAAGGCAAACAAATCAATCAGTCATATTTTATTTGCTAATTCGGCACAAATAAAGATTTTTTGCCTAAAAAGCCATTTTTTGTATTTGTCATTTTAAAACATCATTTTTTGTATTGCAAAACCTACCCACAATGAATAGTTTTTTCAAATGGATACAAAAGGTCGTGATTTATATTCAGTCATTACACCATTGTGCTTTATGGCTTTTTTTATATTTTTACGGAAAATAGGATAAAACAGTTAAAAATGCACTCAAAAGCAACCATTCAGCAGCAGATTAAAGACAACTACGAGTCATTCGCGCAATTTGTAGAACACCAAGCACCCCCTCAGTATGAGACCATGCCCAACGGAAAATGGTCGAGTGGGCAGAATCTCGACCATCTCAATCGAGCCATCCGTCCAGTAAACCTGGCTTTGAGCTTGCCCAAGCCTCTTTTGCGTTTATTGTTCGGCAAAGCCAAACGTTCTTCTCGCAATTATGACGAAGTTGTCGCAAACTATCAAACAAAATTAGCCGCTGGTGCTAAGGCATCTCGTGCTTTCGTCCCCCCTCAGTCCTATTTCGACGAACGAGCCAGTTTGTTAAAAAAATTCCGTCAGAACTACAATAAAATGGCAGATTTGATAGAAAAATGGTCGGAAGACGACTTAGATTCTCTCAGATTGCCACATCCTATTCTGGGAAAATTGACTGTGCGTGAAATGTTATTTTTTACGATTTATCACGCTGAACACCATTTAAAATCATTAAAAACAAGGTAATAATGACCATTCCGCAGCAAGTTTTAGAAAAAATGTGGGCAAACGACCACTTCAGCCAATGGCTCGACCTTAAAATTGATGCCATTACTGAGGGGGTCTGTCGGCTGCATTTCATCGTTCGGAAAGAGATGCTGAATGGACACCAAACTGTTCATGGAGGCATTTTATTTTCGGCAGCAGACTCCGCTTTTGCCTTTGCTTGCAATTCGCATGGACGATTGGCTGTGGGATTGGAGGTGTCCATCTCCTACACCAAGTCAGCCCAACAAGGCGAAATACTCACTGTCGAAGCCCAAGAAGTGTATTTAGGCAACAAAACGAGTGTTTATGATGTCAAAATTAGGAATGAACAAGCTGAGGTAGTAGCTGTTTTTAAGGGAACGGCTTATCGGACGAGTAAAAATGTTTTAGGATGAAATTACGAATTATTATTCTTTTAGTTTTGTTTTCTTCTCTGAGAATATGTTTTAGTCAATCTGTTGATTGTTTTATTACAAAACAATTCAATGTTTCTATTTTCCCTGCTTCATATGAAGCTAAAGGGCTTTATTTGGATTACTTTAAAAGGTTTACACCTATTCGATTTGAGGTAATAGAAGCTGAAGGTTTATTAAAAAAGCAAATAAAGAAAATTGTTAAATCAAGTTTAGACAAAAACTCTTTGTTTCGAGTGAAACATAGCCATAAAGTATATCGTCGGTTGAGACATTACAATAGGTTATATTTCGGTTATATCAATGAAAGCGGCGAAAGAGTTTTGATGATAGAAGCTCGCTGGATTGATAGAGAAAACTTTAAAGAATGTGAAACAGAATATGATTATATTTTCCATGGAGGAGCAAGTATTTGGAATATAGAGTTTAACTTGAATACCAAAACCTTTTCAGGGTTTGGTACACATGACAACTTAGGTTATTTTAATAGTAAAACTGTAAATGAAAAGTCATGTTAGAAGCTATTTTTGAGTTTTTCACCTATATTATTTTCGATTTTGTAGCAAAAATCATCATAACACCTATTTTAGAACTCATTTTAAAGTTCTTCAATATTCCAATTGTAGATAGGCTTTTTAGCGGTTTAGCTAAGATTTTAGCTGTTGTATTTGTACTTTTGTTTATTTGGGTGTGTTTAAGCCTTATCTTTTAAAGTTATTAGGATCAATGCCTCGTTTTTCCAAAAAAGCTTGAACATTGAAACAAATACCATTCATCAACTCAATATCGGATGACCAATCAATCATTCATTCGGTCAGCAACGATAGAAATTTATGCGGATACCCAAAATAAATAGTACCCCTCAGTATTTGCGAATCTACCATAGCGCATTTTTATTCCCGATATATTTGGAATTATTTTTTATTCCGTATATTTGCGGTATTGTTCAACACTGTAATTGTCCGCAAGTTTTATGTCAAAAAAAAGAATCATAGAAGTCAAGGGCATCCCTATTTCTATCCATAAGGAAGATTATATTTCGCTCTCAGACATAGCCAATGGTTTTGAAGGCGGTACAGGTCTTATTGAAAAATGGATTCGTAATAAAAATACTATTGAGTACCTTGCTGTTTGGGAATCATTATACAATCCAGATTTTAATTCCCCCGAATTCGAGGGAATTAAAATGGAAGCTGGTACAAATCGCTTTATGATGTCAGCCAAACAATGGATTCAAAAAACGAATGCGATTGGTATCACAGCAAGCGCAGGACGATACGGCGGCACATATGCACATGAAGATATTGCGACTGAGTTTTGCTCATGGCTAAGTCCTGAGTTTAAACTATATCTCATCAGAGAGTTTCAAAGGCTCAAAAAACAAGAAGCGGCTCTCCAAAATGAAGAGTGGAACTTTAAAAGGGCTTTGTCAAAAGTAAATTATAAGATTCATACAGACGCTATCAAAGATAATATCCTACCCATTTTGCATCTCCCCAAAGACCAACAAAGTATCGTTTATGCGTCCGAAGCCGATATTTTGAACATGGCTTTGTTTGGTATGACTTCAAAAGACTGGAAACTCCAAAACCCAGACTTGGCGATTAAAGGTCATAATATCCGCGATTATGCAGATTTGCACCAATTGACAGTATTGTCAAATTTGGAAAGTTACAATGCCATTATGATTAGTCAAAATGTTCCGCAAGACCAGCGACTCATTGAATTGAATCGTATTGCTATTTCGCAACTCAAGACATTGCGTTCAATGACAAATTTTGCTTTAGACAAATTGAAAAGTCCAAACTTGAAAATTTTGGAAAAACTTGATAAATAATAAAAGCCTGAAAATCAAATAAATATGACCAAATTATACAATTATGCACTCGGAAAATGGCATTTGCCGATGGGTTCAGAGACCCCTCAGTATAATGCCCTCAATAGCAATTTGATAGGTGTTGCAGGTGATTTTTCGGATTATGGGGCGATGTGCGACTATGCACGAACGGTTGGAGGCAAGGCTTTGCGCAGAATGACGTTTTTTGAACGCGGTATGATGCTTAAAAAATTAGCCTTGTATTTGACCGAGCGAAAGCCGAAATATTACAAAATATCGGCACTCACAGGAGCTACCAAAACCGATTCGTGGATTGATATTGACGGCGGCATCGGCAATCTGTTTACTTATGCCAGTTTGCGCCGACAATTGGGCAACGAATCATTTTATGTGGACGGTGCGGCAGTAAAATTAGGCAAAAACGGCACTTTTATCGGACAACACGTGTGTGTTCCGAAGCAAGGTGTAGCGATTCATATCAATGCGTTCAATTTCCCTGTTTGGGGTATGTTGGAAAAATGTGCAGTCAACTGGCTTGCAGGTGTGCCAGCCATTGTAAAAGCCTCTGAAATCACCTCTTTTTTGACCGAAGCTGTGGTTAGAGACATTGTGGCGAGTGGCATTTTGCCCGAAGGGGCGTTGCAATTCATTGGTGGTCGTGGACATGGTATTTTAGATTTTGTCACGATGCAAGACGTTGTCACCTTCACAGGCTCGGCTTCGACAGGTAAAATACTGAGGGGGTTGCCCCGCCTCAACGAGCATTCAGTACCGTTTACGATGGAAGCTGACTCGCTCAATGCCATGATTTTGGGCGAAGACATCACACCAGATATGCCAGAATTTGATATTTTTATCAAAAACGTCCGCAACGAAATCATCATCAAAACGGGGCAAAAATGTACAGCCGTGCGGCGTATTATTGTACCTGAACGCCTTTTGGAAGATGTTCAAATTGCTTTGGGCATCGAATTGAAAAAAGTAACCATTGGCGACCCCTCAGTAGAAGGCGTGCGCATGGGTGCTTTGGTGAGCCAAACGCAACGCCAGCGTGTGCATGAAAACATCAAAAAACTGCTCAAAGCCTCATCCATTGTAGTAGGCGATTTAGAAAAATTTGAAGTTGTCGGCGCAGATAAAATTGATGGTTCATTTTTGCCACCCATTCTTCTATTGAACGAAAAACCATTTAACAATACAGAATCGCATGAAATTGAAGCCTTTGGACCCGTCGCAACTTTGATGCCGTACAAAGGTTTGGACCAAGCGATTGAGTTGGCAAACAAGGGTAAAGGCTCATTAGTATCCACAATTTGCAGTTACACCCCCTCAGTATGTCGTGACTACTTGATGAACGCAGGCGCATTTCATGGAAGAATACTATTTTTGAACCGCGAATCTGCCCCCGAAAGTACAGGTCATGGCGCACCTATGCCTTTAATGACGCATGGCGGTCCGGGTCGTGCAGGCGGCGGCGAGGAAATGGGTGGTCTGCGGGGCGTTTTCCATTATTTACAACGTGTCGCAGTGCAAGGGCATCCGACCATGATTTCGCAAGTGACGCAAACTTATAAAGTTGGTGGCGCATACACCATCAAAGAAATGCACCCTTTTTTGCACTATTTTGATGAATTAGAAATCGGTGAAACGCTTTTGACAGAAAAACACACCGTAACAGAAGACGATATTGCCCAATTCGCAGAACTCACAGGCGATAAATTTTATGCTCATACTGACCCAACAGCTTTAGAAGGCACTCCTTTTTCGGGCATTGTGGCGCATGGTTATTACATTCTGTCTCGTGCCGCTGGGCTTTTTGTCGAACCGCAAAAAGGACCCGTTTTGTTGAATTATGGACTCGATGAATGTCGTTTTTTGAAACCTGTTTATCCAAATTCGACAATTGGTGTGCGTTTTACCTGCAAAGAAAAAAATGAAGTTGAACAAAAACCAGATGATACCTTGCCGCCACGCGGCATCGTCAAGTGGCTCGTAGATGTTTATGACGAGACAGGCGAAACGGTGGCTTTGGCGACGATAATGACGATGGTTAGGAAAAAGTGACCCCCTCAGTATATTTGCAGTTTTTTAGTATTTTTGCATAAAATTTTAAAAAATGACAGAAAAGGAAATAAAATCTTTTCAAGATAAACTATTTTTATTCTTGTTAGATAAACATAATCAAGATACTAATATTCGGTTTAGAGTTCGTCAACGAAACATTGATAGGCTTAGCAAAGGCTACTGGTTTGGCGGCAATGAAAGCTATTTAGAAACCTCATTTTGGGATGGAAGCGATTACCTTCATAAAACGCCGCAAATACGTTTGGTATTTGACTATTATACTTTTGAATGGTTTTTAGAATTGGTTGCCCGTGATTCAACTGATAGAGCTTCATATTTTAGAAAATTGGCTGAACATATTGGAGGTTTTGAATTAGGAAAATATCCTGACATTTTACAAAAAAAATTACAAGGAATAGGCAATACAAATAATTGGTTGGAAACACTTGAACATTTTATTGATACGACAAAGCAAGAAATTGATAATTATAAAAAAGAATACCCATTTGTCACTAAAAACAAAAAGAAGCCTATCATTGACATTGAGGATGAAGAATTAGAACTTGAAGATTCAAGTGCTTTTTCGCTTGAATCTTTCCAAAAAAATATCGCATATATTGAACTTTGGCGAAGCAATTTGGGAGAAGATAACCGATTGAATGTTTTAGTCCAAGCAAAAGAAATAAAACGAGACTTTGCAATTTCTCGTTTATCTATTTCTAATTTCCAAGGTATTGATAATTTACTCGTGGAAAATATTCCACTTGATGCACAATGGATTTTTCTAACAGGAAATAATGGTTTTGGCAAAACATCCGTTCTAAGAGCTATTGCAAAAGGATTGGTAGGGGATGAAGATTTCGTAAGCCCATTGGATAATAATGCAAAAATTTTTGTAAATGCAATTGCCTATAAAAAAACATTCAAGCATTTTGCACGAATGAAAGTAAAACCAATAGTGAACATCCCTTTAGCAGCTTACGGTGTGTCAAGGTTTCAATCACTCCCATTAGGTCAAGAAGAGTTTGAAAGGAGCAAACAATCAACTTATTCTCTTTTTCATGATAACGGTCAATTGATGAATATTGAAAAAATGTTAATCAATGCAGAAAGAGATGACAAGCATTTATTTAAAAAATTAAAAGACATTATTACGTCAATAATTCCCGCCATTGCTGATATCCAAAGTAAAAAAGAAAATAAAGAACGCAAAATACGTTATTACGAGAAAGATGATGCAAATAAAGCATTCAAACCTGTATTAATTAATGAGTTAGCTGCAGGTTACAAGAGTATTTTAAATATGGTGGGAGATATGATTATGCGCCTATCAAATGATGGGCAGTCTAAGTTAGATAGCTTAGCTGGTATAGTGTTAATAGATGAAATTGATGCTCATCTACATCCCCAATATCAATATGAATTACCTAATTTACTGTCTAAAGTTTTCCCAAAAATACAATTTATAGCAACAACTCATAGCCCAATTCCTTTATTGGGTTTGCCTGAAGATAACAGACCTGTTATTTTCAAGGTTAATAGAACTGTTGAAGAAGGTATTACAATAGATAGATTGGACGATGATTTTGATATAAGACAGCTGAACCCAGAGGCTCTTTTAACTTCACCAATTTTTGGTTTTCAAACCTTGTTTGCGAGAGGTGCAAAAGCAAAGGACATCATTCCAACAAGTGAGTTTCAAGACGTTGTTGATATTCAAAATATCAAAAAACGACTTGAGAAACTACGTGAACAAGGTTTAGTCAAATAAAAAAGTTAAACTATGATAAAAGTCAAATCCTATTTTGATGATGAACCTATAGAATTATGGGAAGATGCTTCAAAAAAAAGAAATAAATCAAAGAATAATTTAGAGCGAAAAACCAAAATAGAGCAAGCTCTTTTGGAACAATCAAAACATAATTTTGATGGTGAAATTTATGGTTCAAAAATTGTCAAAAAGAAATTAAAAGAGATTTATCATTGTAAATGCGCTTTTTGTGAGAGTAATACTCATGCAGGAGCGCATAAAGATGTTGAACATTTTCGTGCAAAGTCACAATATTATTGGTTAGTTTATGAGTGGACTAATTTATTATTGTCTTGTCAAATATGTAATAGAGATTTCAAAAAAGTACTCTTTCCATTAGTTGACGAAACTAAACGAATCACAAGTCCCCCCCTCAGTAAAAAAGGTGAATTAGATAAACAAAAATGTCATATTTTATCTGATACACTTAAAGCAGAGCAAGCATTGCTTTTACACCCCGCAATTGATGACCCTCAAAAACACATTAAATTTTCATCTGATGGTGATGTAAAAAAAATAACGTTTAAAGGTGAAAAATCTATTGAGGTTTATGGTTTAGACAGACCAGAATTGATAAAAAAACGAAAAGCATTAATCGCTGAATTTCAAGAAGATATTTGGGAAGAATATCGGCATACAGTACCTGATGAAAATAGAATAAAAATTGAGGTCACAAAAGTGATTGATAAACTTATCAAGCGCATCGAAAACCCTAATTCGGAATATATTGGATTTACTATTTCAATCCTTAACAATTTTGAAGAATTTATCATTGATAACCAAAGTTTAGGCATCGATTTGCCTAATAAAGACATTATGCGCCAAATAGCACGTTCTATTTTACAATAAAACCATTCAAAAAAATAATGAATAAAACCCAACAAGGTCACGTCACCACAACAATAAACAACGGAATCGCCACGATTTCTTTCTTTCACCCAGCGCATAACTCATTGCCTGCCAATTTGTTAACGGCATTAGTCACGCAAATTGAAACGGCTGGCAATGACCCCTCAGTAAAAGTCATCATTTTGCGCAGCGAGGGCGAAAAAACCTTTTGTGCAGGGGCAAGTTTCGATGAATTGAAAGCCATTCAAGATTTTGAATCGGGCAAAAAGTTCTTTTCAGGCTTTGCAAATGTCATCAACGCGATGCGTAAATGCCCCAAATTCATCATCGGACGCATACATGGCAAGGCGGTTGGTGGTGGTGTCGGTTTGGCAGCTGCCGCCGATTACAGCATGGCAACTGTGAACGCGACGATAAAATTGAGCGAATTAGCGATTGGTATCGGTCCATTTGTTATTGGTCCTGCCGTTGAGCGCAAAATGGGGCTTTCGGCTTTTTCGCAAATGGCGATTAATGCGACGGAGTGGTGTACAGCTGAATGGGCAAAAGAAAAAGGTTTGTTTACAGAAGTTTTTGAAACAACAGAGCGTTTAGACGCTTATATCGCCTATTTTGCTGAAAAATTGGTCAATTCAAGCCCCGAAGCCATGCGCGAACTCAAAACTGTTTTGTGGCAAGGCACTGAAAATTGGGATACATTGTTGTATGAACGGGCAGCTATAAGTGGTCGTTTGGTTTTATCGGATTTTACAAAAACGGCTATTTCAAAGTAAAAAATACTGAGGGGTATTCATAAAAAGCCTATTTTTGTAAAAAATTGATTAAAATGTTCGATTACGCTCAAAAAATATTAGACTCCCCTGATGCACCGCAACAGATTGAGCGATTGTATCAGACTTTGCAAGACGAGAAACAACGTCGTCACGATTTTCGGGAATGGATTACACCGAATATCAAAGCCGAGTTTATCAATGGTGAAGTAGTGCTTCATTCGCCTGTTAAAAGGCGGCATTGGAAAACGACTGATTTTCTGTCAAGTATTCTGAGTATTTATACACGTATTAAAAAACTGGGTACTGTTGGTACAGAAAAAGTCATGGTTGCCCTCATGCGCAATGACTACGAACCCGATTTGGTGTTTTACACAAAAGAAAAAGCCGATAAATTCACAGATGACCAACTGCTTTTCCCTGCACCTGATTTTATTGTCGAAATTTTATCAAAAGGCACAGCGTCAAACGATAAAGGCATAAAAAAAGCGGACTATGCTGCACATGGTGTCCGCGAATATTGGATTGTTGACCCGACACGCCAACGTGTTGAACAATACGTTCTTTTACTGCCGACTGACAAACAATACACGCCGCCAAAAACATTTGCAATAGGCGATGACATCGAAAGTCGCGTTATCGAAGGTTTTACGATTCCCGTTGAGGCTCTTTTTGATGAACAAGCCAATATTGAAGCCTTACAAAACCTCCTTGCCCAGTAGCTACCAAGCATAGCGCAAAGCATACCCCTCAGTATTGTCTTCATTGTGGTGCAAAAAACGCTCAACGTTTGTGCCGCCCATTTTTTCATAAAAATAACGTGCAGACTCATTTGCTTCGAAAACGAACAAATGAACTCCTGTTTCGGGATAGTTCTCTTGCGCCCAATCCATTGCTTTTTGTATCAAATGTGTACCAATACCTCGCCCTTTTTGGTCGGGTCGAACGTGCAAATTGTCAATCAGCGTCCCCCATTTTTCATCATCTGCGCCGTAATTGCACACAAAACCCACTATTTCACCTTCACTTTCAGCGACTAAAATCCATTGATTTGATGCAGGATTATCAAAGCGTTTTTGCCAATGCAATCGGCGTTCTGCAAAAACATCATTGTCCAAATAGGCATCACTCAACATGCCCCTGTATGTGTTGCGCCAACTCTCGGCGTGTAGATGTGCGATGGGTTCCGCATCACTCTCTTTTGCTATCCGATAAACCATTCGATTAAAATTTTATAAAAAAAAACTTGCGCCAAATATAGAAACTTGGCGCAAGTCTTCGTGTTTTACCCCCTCAGTAAAATTACTGAATCAACTCAAATTTGACAGGCAAAGTGTATTGTACAGCGACATTTGTGCCGTTTTGTTTGCCTGCTGCCCATTTTGGCATCGCACTTACAACACGTTTTGCCTCGGCATCGAGCAATGGATTGACTCCTTTCGCTACTTCAACATCGGCGACAGAGCCGTCTTTTTCAACCACAAATCGTACGAAAACAGTGCCTTTTATGCCTTCTTCTTTAGCTTTGATAGGATATTTGATATTGTTTTTCAAGAATTTCATCATAGCAGCATCACCACCTGGATAGCTGGGTTTGATTTCAGAAACGACAAACACATCATCTTTACCTGTTCTTTTTTTCACATTATCATTCTTAGCAGGAGCTGTCGGAGTAGCGGGCTTGGGTGTTTTCTTAGGCAAAGCAGCTGTTGTCGGCTTTGTCGCCTTGGTTGTTGTTGTGGTTTTACTCGCTGGGGTCGTTTTGCTTTTTGATGCCATTTCAGCCTCAGCTTTTGCTTTGGCGATGCTGTCTGCTTTTGCCGCCGCCATAGCCTCTGCCTCAGCTTTGGCTATCGAATCTGCGTTAACTTGTGTCTGATTGGCCATAGACTGTGTGGCAGTGGTGTCTGCTGGCACCGCATTAGTGGCGACAGGTTTTGTTTCATTTTTGCAAGAAGCTAAAAAAATGACTCCAGAGAGTACAACGATTGGCAAATACTTGATTTTTGATTTCATAATGATTTAGTTTTAAAATTTTAGAAAATAGTGCGATGATTTAATCCACAATTTAACTGTTTTTTGAGTTAAAAGGTTTCATCGGCATTCTTTAATCAGTCAAAAGGGGCACTCAATCAGTCAAATAGGTGATTCACTCATTTTTCCTTTTTATCAAAATAAATATTACGACATTCGCATAAAAAAACGATGAAACAAAAAGGTAGTTGTTTATTCTATATCATTGGTTTTCTGTTAGTTATCGTCGGGCTGGGTTATTGCAAATATTGCGGCAGCTACGGTATGGATTTACTTCAGCGTCCGTGGGCGTACAGCACCGACAAAAATGCCAAACTATTTGTCGGCAAATGGGAGGGTTCTTTCAAAGACCCTGACAGTGTTTCCAAAAAAATCGAAGTCGAGATTTTCTTGCCTACAACCGATGATGAACGCTGGAACAAAGCATTCCGAAAAACCAGAAGACGCTCTGTGGGTACACACGAATCGAAACGTTCTTTTGATGGACGTGCAACAGTCACAAGTCCTTTGGGTACTGAAAATTACGAAATTTGGGGTTCTTTTGAGAATACGGACTTTCGCCAATTCTCATTTCAAGTTGTCACAGAAAAAAATCTGCCTGTTGCCAATTTCTACATTCAAGGTGCGAAACCCGGTGTTTGGGAAGGCGATAAAATCAATATGACCACTGCTTTTAACTATCGAAAAGCCGATGGCACGGGTTTTTATCAAAGTTCTGACCCTCGTTTTGAGCAAAAAGCAAGTTTTACGGTGAAACGGAAATAAACAAAGATTGAACCTCCAAACGATTACCGTCGGGGTCGAGCGTTTCAAATTCGTAGTAGCCATCGCCTGTTTTGCGAGGTCCCCTCAGTATGCGATAGCCTGCTTGTTGCAGTTCCTGCATTTTTTCGTCCACTTCTTGCATGGTTTTGACCTCAAAAGCGAAGTGAATCAGACCTAAATATTGCTCAACAGTATCGTTCAGATTGTTTGGAATATTCGGTCGAGACATGATTTCGAGCCTTGCACCCGACTCAAAAGTCAAAAAATAACTCTCGAATCCTGTCGTTGGATTGATGTATTTGTCATTGGCTTTTGCCCCAAAATACTGTTCGTAGTACCCCCTCAGTATTTCCAAACGATTTGTCCAAATTGCAATGTGTTCTAATCTCATTTTTTTAGTTTTATAATTTCCAAGCTAACCAAAATAGCAATAAAATAACGAACAAAGAAAACAATTGGAAGGTCATTCTCCAAAAAACAGGCGGATTTTCAAGATTTTCACCACTTTTTGCATGACACCAAGCTAAAAACGCATCGGCAATAGGTATTTGTCCGAAAACATATTTTTTACCCAAACCCCAATGATTAGGAAAACCAAATGCTTCGATGGCATTGCGAATGGGTTTATAAAACTCTTTTTCGCCATTTTCTGCCATGGCTCGTATGGCAACAATAGAAGCCACCGTGCCAACCTCCCAAATCACAGGTCCCGAATCTATATCACCATCTCCATCCCAATTTTTTGGATATTCTCGAACGGCAGGTAAACCCAATTTGTAATCAATAAAATGTTGTTTGTAAAGCTCAAATTGCTGTTTTGCGAATGCTGAATCTATCAGAGGCAAAAAAGAATTTATCAGACTTTGCGAAGAGCCTCTCACGCCGCCTGTATTCACGTTCATTTGAGGGGAAAAAGAGTGTCCAATCATACCTGTTTCAGGGTCTAAATGCGTCTTGAATCGGTTCAAAAAAGTATCAATAGCCGTTTTATACTGAGGGGGGTATATTTTGTCATGCAGCACTAAACTTGCCAAACACACAATGTTGTCGCCTTGCCATGCACTGTTTGGGTAAGACTCCAAATAGGCATGAGGCGATGTCAAAACTGCTTTATTGATTGAATCGCATACAGTGCTAAAAGCCTTCAATACTGAGGGGTCTTTATTTTGCAATTGATTTAATTTCAAGTATTTAGCCATTAAAAAACTACTCCAACCATTATAAAATGCGCCATATTTCAAAGGCAAATTATCTGAAAATATTGCTTTACCTTGTTCCGAATTTATTTCTGCTATACTCCATTTTATTTCTTCATTTGCTTCTTGAAACAAAGGGTGATTCGGTTTTATAAGTTCTGCAAAATCAGCCCATGCCAAGCCATACAGCACATTTGTGAATACAAAACCTTCTGGAAACAGTTGTTGCATTCTAATTCCAGCATTTTTATTATGAACCTCATCTTTCAAATGCCGAAGTTGCGATAAAACATCCGTGTTATAAGTCGAATTTTCTTCTTGTTTATAGTTTGGCGAATAGTACATTTTGATGTTGATGTACAATATCAACAGGATGGGTAAAAAAATAAAAAACTGAATTAACCTCTTTATAAACACCATAAAACTACGAATGATTAGCACCCTTGCCCATAATACGCTCCTGCGCCATGTTTTCTGAAATAATGTTTATCCATCAAAGCCTGTTTTATCGGTGGTGTCAAAGGGTTGATTTGCAGAGTTAAAAACGCCATTTTTGCCAATTCTTCTAAAACACCTGCATTATAAACGGCTTTTTCAGCCGTTTTACCCCATGTAAAAGGACCATGACACGCTACCAATACCATCTCCACTTCTTCAGGCGATAGATTCTCACGTTTGAAAAGGTCGAGAATTTGATTGCCTGTTTCATGCTCGTAATCGCCTTTTATCATTTCGTCACTCATCACTTCGGTCACGGGTACTGAGGGGATGAGATGGTCGGCATGGGTCGTTCCAAGATTTGGAATGGGGCGCATCGCTTGCGCCCATGCTACGGCATAAGTCGAATGTGTATGGCAAATACCGCCGATTGTATCGAAATTTCGATACAAAAGAACATGAGTTTTGGTATCAGAAGAAGGACGTTTGGCGTTTGCTTCCACCACCCTATTGTCCAAATCTACCAAAACGATGTCTTCGACCTTCAAATCTGAATACGGAATGCCACTCGGCTTTATCGCAATGACCCCCTCAGTACGGTCAATCGCCGACACGTTTCCGAAGGTGTAAATGGCTAATTTTTGCTTCGGAATTTCCATATTGGCCTCGTAAACAGCTTCTTTCAAATATTTTAAATTCATGACAAAAGGGTAATTTTTTATTGTTTTTTGAATCAATTAATAGAAAATGAGGAAAAAAAACGAAGGAATGATAAAGAAATTTAACTTTTAGACGATTTCGTATTGTAAATGCTTTTCAAATTTCTAAGCTCTTCTTCTGTCTCCGATTCATAAATTTTTTGAATTTTTTCAAGAGGTAAATAACCTTTTGCAGCAACTTCTTCAATCACTCTTCTCAAATCGTCAGCTTGTAATGGCGAATAAAGTTTGAATTTATTCGACACTTTCTCACCATCTTGCATCTCGAAAGCAATAAAGTTATCAATACCAGCTGAAAAATTGGGTTTATAGTTGTGACTCATTCTATAAACACCTAATCCTTCGTAATCCGAATATCGCAGAGTGATGTCTTTAATATCTCTCCAAAGATAGCTTTTCGTTCCTATCCATATTTTTTCAGGTGTGATTTCTAAACTCGTAGTGACACCCAAATCCGCTTGTTCAGTATTTGCCATACCATAAATTTTGACCAATATTGGAATTGGTAATAAAACTACAAGTAGGAATTTTACAATAGCAAAATTGTACTGAGCAAGGAAAATACAACCAACTGCAACGACCAAAAGAGAACCATAAACAAAAGAATTGTATGGATCACTTGGTTTTTTGTGATAAATTTCTGCTTCAAATTTTAGTTTTTGCATGAGAATTAAACTGTTTTGATGACCAATGGTATTTTAAACGAAAAGCCAAACAGTTAGTTCTCATAGTTCATTTTCAACAAATCCGCCCAATTTCACATACTTCGCATACAATTTTTCATAGACACTCACCTTCTCTGCTTGCGGATAATATTCAGCGTCATAGCCCGAAGACATGGCGGCTTGTGCGTCTTCCATTGTCGCATAAACACCTGCGGCAACGGCGGCGCACATGGCAGCACCCAAAGCACAAGCTTGTTCGGATGACACAACTTTGATAGGCATATTCAGCACATTAGCAAGGGTTTGCATGACGAAAGGTGATTTTTTGGCAACGCCACCGATTGCCACAACTTGCTTGATATTGACCCCCTCAGTAATGAAGCGGTCAACGATGGCTTTTGAGCCAAAAGCCGTCGCTTCGACCAAGGCTTTGAACATTTTAGGCGCATCACTGCTCAGATTTAAGCCCGTAATCGCACCTTTCAAAGTATGATTTGCGTCAGGCGTTCTGCGTCCATTGAGCCAATCGAGGGCAATCGGGTCGTTTATACTGAGGGGTAGCGCAGCCGCTTTTTCGGCAAGTTTTGGAATGATTTGGGCAACCATTTTTTCAGCCTCTTCTTCGCTCAATAATTCACGCAATGGGAATGCGAGCAGATTTTGAAACCACGCATACACATCTCCAAATGCCGATTGACCCGCCTCCATACCCAACATATTCGGTAAAATAGAGCCGTCAACCTGTCCACAAATGCCTTTGATGAGCAAATGACCGACTTCTTCATTGGGCGCGATGAGCATATCGCAAGTCGAAGTCCCCATCACACGTACGAATGTGTACGGTTCGATGTGTGCGCCAACACCGCCCATGTGAGCATCAAAAGCTCCCACGCCAATTGTTACATCGTCAGAAAGACCTAATTTTTCTGCCCATTCTTTTGAAATTTTGCCCATCGGCAAATCACTCGTATAGGTGTGGCGATACAGACGCTCGCGCAAACCAGCCAAAAGCGGGTCAAGTTGGGTCAAAAATGCCTCGCTTGGCAGGCCTTCAAAGGCTTCGTGCCACATGGCTTTGTGTCCTGCTGCACAACGAGAGCGGCGCATACTGAGGGGATCGGTTTCGCCTGTCAGAACGGCTGAAATCCAGTCGCAGTGTTCGACCCACGAAAAAGCGGCTTGACGTACTTTTTCGTCAACTCGCAAAGTGCGGAGAATTTTTGCCCAAAACCATTCGGAGGAATAAATGCCGCCGACATATTTTGTGAAATCAATATCGTATCTGTGCGCTAATTGATTGATTTCCAATGCTTCTTGATTGGCGGTATGATCTTTCCAAAGTATGAACATACCGTTTGGATTGTCCGCAAATTCGGGTAGCATACTGAGGGGTGTACCTGCACGGTCAACGGCAACAGGCGTTGAACCTGTGGTATCAACCGAGATGCCAACAATGTTTTGAGCAACTTCTGAGCCAGCCATTTTCAGAGCCTCTTTTATCGAAGTTTCCAAGCCTTCGAGATAGTCCAAAGGGTGTTGGCGATATTGTGATACTGAGGGGTCGCAATACGCCCCTTTTTTCCAACGTGGATAGTAAAAAACATGGGTGGCGATTTCTTGTCCGTTGGCTGTATTAACAATCAATGCACGAACGGAATCAGTGCCGTAATCGAGTCCAATGACGTATTTCATATTGACTATTTTTATAGATTCGTTGTCAAAAATCCATTAGTAGCAACGCATTAATCAGTCGCTGCAATAAATAGAGTCGAATAAATTTATTAGTTTTAATAAAATTTGTTAATTTGATTAAAAGCCAAATAATATTCCGTTACCTATAAACTTTTTTATCTCTCTTGCGTTTATGTTTGTATGTAAAATCATTTTCGCAACCACTGCAACAAATACTGTTATGAAGCAATTAGTCTCAACTTTTGTGGCAACTTGTGCCATTCTTACTTCTCTTTTTTCTCAACAAAAAGGCACTTTAGAAATCGAAGCGACATCTTTCCGCAACACTAAGGGTCATATGCGTTTTGCTGTTTACAATAACAAAAGCTATTTTTTGGATACAAAAGGCTATTTTACCATTGGTGTCGCGCCTATTGTGGGCAATAAATCTTATGCACGCATTGATTTACCTTCGGGAACATATGCCGTTTCATATATGCACGACGAAAATGATGACAATAAAATGGAATACACTTTAGGCATTCCAAGAGAAGGTTTTGGTATTTCTA
>JAEUUP010000136.1 GCA_016787525.1 Saprospiraceae bacterium
CGGCAACACAGCGACGGCGAGCCAACAAATCACGGTTGAAGACAAAACCGCACCGACCCTCGTAGGTGTTCCCGCAAATATCACAGTCGAGTGTTCCGCCGTTCCAACCGCCCCGACAGTCACCGCGACCGACAATTGCGACGCGAACGTCAACGTGACAATCAACGAAGTACGCACAAATGGTTCATGTCCAGACAGTTATACATTAACGCGAACATGGACAGCGACAGACAATTGCGGCAACACCGCCACGGCGAGCCAACAAATCACAGTCGAAGACAAAACCGCACCTGTATTAGTGGGCGTACCCGCAAATATCACAGTCGAGTGCAGTACCGTTCCAACAGCTCCGACAGTCACAGCGACGGACAATTGCGACGCAAACGTAAACGTGACACTCAACGAAGTGCGCACAAACGGTTCATGTCCAGATAGTTATACATTAACGAGAACATGGACTGCGACAGACAACTGCGGCAACACCGCCACGGCGAGCCAACAAATCACAGTTGAAGACAAAACCGCGCCGACCCTCGTAGGTGTCCCCGCAAATATCACCGTCGAATGCAGTGCCGTTCCAACCGCCCCCTCAGTAACAGCGACGGACAATTGCGATGCGAACGTCAATGTCACACTCAACGAAGTACGCACAAACGGTTCATGTCCAGACAGTTATACATTAACGAGAACATGGACAGCGACAGACAATTGCGGCAACACCGCCACCGCGAGCCAACAAATCACAGTTGAAGACAAAACCGCGCCGACCCTCGTAGGTGTCCCCGCAAATATCACCGTCGAATGCAGTGCCGTTCCAACCGCCCCCTCAGTAACAGCAACGGACAATTGCGACGCGAACGTGAACGTGACACTCAACGAAGTGCGCACAAATGGTTCATGTCCAGACAGTTATACATTAACGCGAACATGGACAGCCACAGACAACTGCGGCAACACCGCCACGGCGAGCCAACAAATCACAGTTGAAGACAAAACCGCCCCTGTATTAGTAGGCGTACCAGCAAATATCACAGTTGAATGCAGTGCCGTTCCAACCGCCCCCTCAGTAACCGCGACCGACAACTGCGACGCAAACGTGAACGTGACACTCAACGAAGTTCGCACAAACGGTTCATGTCCAGATAGTTATACATTAACGAGAACATGGACAGCAACGGACAATTGCGGCAACACCGCCACCGCGAGCCAACAAATCACGGTCGAAGACAAGACCGCGCCGACCCTCGTAGGTGTACCAGCAAATATCACAGTCGAGTGCAGTGCCGTTCCAACCGCCCCCTCAGTAACAGCAACCGACAATTGCGATGCAAACGTCAACGTGACACTCAACGAAGTTCGCACAAACGGTTCATGCCCAGACAGTTATACATTAACGAGAACATGGACAGCAACAGATAATTGCGGCAACACGGCGACAGCGAGCCAACAAATCACAGTCGAAGACAAAACCGCGCCGACCCTCGTAGGTGTCCCCGCAAATATCACAGTGGAATGTTCAGCCGTTCCAACTGCCCCCTCAGTAACGGCAACCGACAATTGCGACGCAAATGTCAACGTCACTATAAATGAAGTGCGCACAAACGGTTCATGCCCAGATAGTTATACATTAACGAGAACATGGACAGCGACAGACAACTGCGGCAACACCGCCACCGCGAGCCAACAAATCACAGTCGAAGACAAAACCGCACCTGTATTAGTGGGCGTACCCGCAAATATCACAGTCGAGTGCAGTGCCGTCCCGACCGCCCCCTCAGTAACAGCGACGGACAATTGCGATGCAAACGTGAACGTGACACTCAACGAAGTACGCACAAACGGTTCATGTCCAGACAGTTATATCTTGACCAGAACATGGACAGCAACGGACAACTGCGGCAACACCGCCACCGCGAGCCAACAAATCACGGTTGAAGACAAAACCGCACCTGTATTAGTGGGCGTACCCGCAAATATCACAGTCGAGTGCAGTGCCGTCCCGACCGCCCCCTCAGTAACAGCGACGGACAACTGCGACGCGAACGTGAACGTGACAATCAACGAATTGCGCACAAACGGTTCATGTCCAGACAGTTACGTATTAACGCGAACATGGACAGCGACAGACAATTGCGGCAACACCGCGACGGCGAGCCAACAAATCACAGTTGAAGACAAAACCGCACCTGTTTTAACAAATATTTCAACAAATACAGCTATTCGTTGTGGCGAGGCTGTACCAGCACCTGTCAATCCGATTGCGACGGACAACTGCGATGCCAATGTGACGATTGTGATGAACGAGAACCGTGTGAACGGCAGTTGCAGTGGTAGTTACCGCATTGTGCGTGTTTGGACGGCGACGGATAATTGCGGCAATACGACAACTGCAAGTCAGGAAATAAGTGTCAGCGATGATGCGCCACCTGTTTTAGCAAATGTTCCGACTAATATTACGATTAATTGTAACGATGCCATTCCTGCTCCTGCAAATGTAACGGCGACGGATATTTGCGATCCAAATGTTCGTATCACAAGCCGCGATGTGCGTGCGAATGGTAATTGTCCGAATAATTTTGTCATTACACGAATTTGGACAGCCACGGATGCGTGTGGCAATACTGCGACCGCTTCTCAAACAATCACGGCAGTGGATACAGGCGTTCCTGTTTTGACGAATGTACCAACAGACATTACGTTGGCTTGTGACCAACCTGTGCCGACGGCTGTAAACCCCTCAGTATCAGATAATTGTGATGCGAATCCACGCATTTCTTTGAATGAAAATCGCATCAATGGTACTTGTGCAAACAGCTTCCGTTTGATTCGCACGTGGACAGCCACAGATGCGTGTGGCAATACAGCAACGGCTTCACAAACGATTACAGTAGGGGACAATGAGCCGCCTGTTTTGGCGAATATTCCTGCAAATTTGACATTAAATTGCAACGAAAACTTGCCAATTCCTGCTTTGGTGACCGCTACGGATAAATGCGACCCTCGACCACGTATTGTTATGAATGACAACACCGTGCGTGGTGCTTGCGCAGGCAGTTATACAATTATCAGAACATGGACAGCGACCGATGCGTGTGGCAATACGGCTTCAGCAACTCAGTCTATTTCTGTCAATGACAATGATGCGCCCGTTTTTGCCAACGTTCCTGCCAATGTAACGGCTAATTGTGGCGAAAATGTGCCAGCTGTTACTAATCCAACTATTACAGATAATTGCGATCAAAACCCGCGTTTGACCTTCAACGAAGTGCGTCAAAACGGCAATTGTGTGGGTTCATATAAATTAATTCGTACATGGACAGCGACAGATGCTTGCGGTAACAGTCGCACAGCAACGCAAGAAGTACAAGTTGGCGACAATCAACCACCCACTTTGTCGGGCGTTCCTGCCAACGTGACTTTGCGTTGTGATGAACCATTGCCAACAGCTGTAACGGTTATTGCAACCGATATTTGCGACCCGAATCCACGCGTAACGATGAACGATAACACCATTCGTGGTATCTGCGCGGGTAGTTACACTGTTATTAGAACATGGACAGCGACCGATGCGTGCGGTAATTCGGCAAGTGCTTCGCAAACCATTTCCGTAGGTGATAACGATGCGCCAACGTTCGCAAATGTTCCAGCTAATATTACGGTGAATTGTGGCTCAACAATTCCTGCGGCAACGAACCCCTCAGTATCAGACAACTGCGACCAGAATCCACGATTGACTTTCAACGAGTTACGTCAAAATGGCTCATGTGTGGGTTCATATAAATTAATCCGCACGTGGACAGCCACAGACGCTTGCGGCAACTCTCGTACAGCCACACAAGAGGTTTCAGTTGGCGATAACGAACCGCCCGTTTTGGCGAATGTACCAGCAAATTTGACATTAAATTGTAATGACAATTTGCCGACAGGCGCAACAGTAACAGCCACAGACAACTGCGACGCAACGCCAAGAATAACTATGAACGATGTCAGAGTAAACGGACGTTGTTCTGGCAGCTATACAATCACACGCACATGGACAGCGACCGATGCTTGCGGTAATACCGCCACCGCTTCGCAAACCATTTCAGTAGGTGATAATACGCCGCCTGTTTTATCAAATATTCCAACAAGTGTTACTTTAAACTGTAACGACAATTTGCCAACGGTTTCGCTCGTAACTGCGACCGACAATTGCGATGCAAACCCTCGTGTTGTGATGAATGACAATACCATTCGCGGCAACTGTGCAGGAAGTTTCACCATTATTCGCACGTGGACAGCGACAGACGCTTGCGGCAATACCGCAACTGCTTCGCAAACAATAAGTGTAGGTGACAACGAAGCCCCAGTTTTTGCCAATGTCCCTGCCGATATTACAGCAAATTGTGGTACAGCTATACCAAATGCCACCAATCCGACAATTACCGATAATTGTGATGCAAACCCTCGTTTAAGTTTTGTTGAGAATAGACAAAATGGTACTTGTACCTCAAGTTATATTTTAATTAGAACATGGACGGCGACAGACAATTGTGGCAACAGCCGCACAGCCACACAACAGGTGTCAGTGGGTGACAACCAACCGCCTGTTTTAGTGAATGTGCCAGCAAATATTACCTTGAATTGCTCGCAAAGCCTACCAACTACAACAGGTGTCTATGCGACAGACAATTGTGATTTAACGCCACGTGTGACGATGAACGACAACACCATTCGTGGCAATTGCTCGGGTTCATACACAGTTATCCGCACATGGACTGCAACGGATGCTTGTGGAAATACAGCAACTGCTTCGCAAACAATAAGTGTAGGCGATAACGAAGCACCAGTTTTCGCAAATGTTCCAACGAACGTAACAGTGAATTGTGGTGGCACAGTACCAGCAGTAACAAACCCCTCAGTATCAGACGTTTGTGATGCAAACCCACGTTTGACATTTAACGAAGTTCGTCAAAATGGCAACTGCGTCGGTTCATATAAATTGATTCGTACATGGACAGCGACCGATGCTTGCGGTAACTCTCGCACAGCCACGCAAGAAGTTTCAGTCGGTGACAACCAAGTACCAGTTTTATCGAATGTTCCAGCTAACGTGACTTTGCGTTGCGACGAAAGTTTGCCAATCGGCAGCTTAGTAACCGCAACCGATATTTGCGACCCGAACCCACGCGTGACGATGAATGACAATACCATTCGTGGCAATTGCTCAGGTTCATACACAGTCATTCGCACATGGACTGCAACGGATGCTTGTGGTAACACAGCGACAGCAAGTCAAACAATAAGTGTTGGCGATAACGAAGCCCCAGTTTTCGCGAACGTTCCAACGAATGTAACGGTCAATTGTGGCGGCACAGTACCAGCAGTAACAAACCCCTCAGTATCAGATGTTTGCGATGCGAATCCAAGATTAACATTTAATGAAGTTCGTCAAAATGGCAACTGCGTTGGCTCATATAAATTAATTCGTACATGGACAGCGACAGATGCTTGCGGCAATACTCGTACAGCTACTCAGGAAGTTTCAGTAGGCGATAACCAAGCCCCAGTTTTGTCAAATGTCCCTGCGAATATCACGTTAAAATGTAACGATGCCTTGCCAATCGGTAGCTTAGTAACCGCAACAGATGTCTGTGACCCGAACCCACGTGTGACCATGAATGACAATACCATTCGTGGCAACTGCTCAGGTTCATACACAGTTATCCGTACGTGGACAGCAACGGATGCTTGTGGTAACACAGCGACTGCAAGTCAAACAATAAGTGTAGGCGACAACGAAGCACCAGTTTTTGCGAACGTACCAACAAACGTAACAGTGAATTGTGGTGGTACAGTGCCAGCAGTGACCAACCCCTCAGTATCAGATGTTTGTGATGCCAATCCAAGATTAACATTTACTGAGTTACGTCAAAATGGCAACTGTGCTGGTTCATATAAATTGATTAGAACATGGACAGCGACCGATGCTTGCGGCAATACTCGTACAGCGACACAAGAAGTTTCAGTAGGCGACAATCAAGCCCCAGTCTTGTCAAACGTTCCTGCAAACGTGACTTTGCGTTGCGACGAAAGTTTGCCAATCGGCAGCTTAGTGACAGCAACGGATGTGTGCGACCCGAACCCACGCGTGACGATGAATGACAATACCATTCGTGGCAATTGCTCAGGTTCATACACAGTTATCCGCATATGGACAGCGACAGACGCTTGCGGCAATACCGCAACTGCTTCGCAAACAATAAGTGTTGGTGACAACGAAGCCCCAGTTTTCGCGAACGTACCAACGAATGTAGCAGTGAATTGCGGTGGTACAGTACCAGCAGTAACAAACCCCTCAGTATCAGACGTTTGTGATGCAAACCCACGTTTGACATTTAACGAGGTTCGTCAAAATGGTAACTGCGCTGGTTCATATAAATTGATTAGAACATGGACAGCGACTGATGCTTGCGGCAATTCAAGAACTGCCACACAAGAGGTTTCAGTCGGCGATAACCAAGCACCAGTTTTGTCAAATATTCCTCCAAACGTGACTTTGCGTTGCGACGAAAGTTTGCCAATCGGCAGATTAGTAACCGCAACGGATGTCTGCGACCCGAACCCACGCGTGACGATGAATGACAATACCATTCGTGGCAACTGCTCAGGTTCATACACAGTCATCCGCACATGGACAGCAACAGACGCTTGTGGTAACACAGCAACAGCAAGTCAAACGATAAGTGTAGGTGACAACGAAGCCCCAGTTTTTGCGAACGTACCAACAAACGTAACAATCAATTGCGGTGGTACAGTGCCGATAGTGACAAACCCCTCAGTATCAGACGTTTGCGATGCAAATCCACGTTTGATATTTAATGAAGTTCGTCAAAATGGCAACTGCGTTGGTTCATATAAATTGATTCGCACTTGGACGGCAACGGACGCTTGCGGTAACACCAGAACAGCAACGCAAGAGGTTTCAGTCGGCGATAATCAAGCCCCTGTTTTGTCAAATGTTCCTGCAAATATTACTTTGAAATGTAATGAAGCGTTGCCAATCGGTAGCTTAGTAACCGCAACCGATATTTGCGACCCGAACCCACGCGTGACGATGAATGACAATACCATTCGTGGCAATTGCTCAGGCTCATACACAGTCATCCGCACATGGACAGCGACCGATGCTTGCGGCAATACAGCGACAGCATCGCAAACAATAAGTGTAGGCGACAACGAAGCCCCTGTTTTCGCGAACGTTCCAACAAACGTAACAATCAATTGCGGTGGTACAGTGCCGATAGTGACAAACCCCTCAGTATCAGACGTTTGTGATGCGAATCCACGTTTGACATTTAACGAGGTGCGTCAAAACGGTAACTGCATTGGCTCATATAAATTAATTCGCACATGGACAGCGACGGACGCTTGCGGCAATACTCGTACAGCGACACAAGAGGTTTCAGTAGGCGATAACCAAGCCCCAGTCTTGTCAAATGTCCCTGCGAATATCACGTTAAAATGTAACGATGCCTTGCCAATCGGCAGCTTAGTAACCGCGACCGATGTTTGTGACCCGAACCCACGCGTGACGATGAATGACAATACCATTCGTGGCAATTGCTCAGGTTCATACACAGTCATTCGCACGTGGACAGCGACCGATGCTTGTGGAAATACAGCAACCGCAAGTCAAACAATAAGCGTTGGCGATAACGAAGCCCCAGTTTTTGCGAACGTTCCGACGAATGTAACAGTGAATTGTGGCGGTACAGTGCCAGCGGTGACAAACCCCTCAGTATCAGACGTTTGTGATGCCAATCCGAGATTAACATTTAATGAAGTTCGTCAAAACGGTAACTGCGTTGGTTCATATAAATTGATTAGAACATGGACAGCAACGGATGCTTGTGGTAACAGTAGAACGGTTTCACAAGAGGTTTCAGTGGGTGACAACGAAGCCCCTGTTTTGAGTAATGTTCCTGCGAATGTGACGTTGAACTGTGGTGGCACTTTGCCAATTGGTAATTTAGTTCGTGCAACAGATGTGTGCGACCCGAATCCACGTATTACGATGAATGACGTTACGCAACGAGGTAATTGTGAAGGCAGTTATACAGTTGTGAGGACATGGACAGCAACCGATGCTTGCGGCAATACCGCAACTGCTTCGCAAACAATAAGTGTTGGTGACAACGAAGCACCAGTTTTTGCGAACGTACCAACCAACGTAACAGTGAATTGCGGTGGTACAGTACCAGCAGTAACAAACCCCTCAGTATCAGACGTTTGTGATGCAAACCCACGTTTGACATTTAACGAGGTGCGTCAAAATGGTAACTGTGTTGGCTCATATAAATTGATTAGAACATGGACGGCAACAGACGCTTGTGGTAATACTCGTACAGCCACTCAAGAAGTTTCAGTAGGCGATAACGCTGCACCTATTTTAACGAATGTGCCTGCAAGTATTACTTTAAAATGTGATGAAAATTTGCCAATCGGCACTTTAATAACTGCAACAGATGTCTGCGACCCGAACCCACGTGTGGTTATGCAAGATGTGACGCAACGCGGCAATTGCGCGGGCAGTTACACCGTTGTGCGCACATGGACGGCGACAGATGCTTGTGGTAATTCAGCAACAGCAAGTCAAACTATTTCAGTAGGTGATAATGAAGCACCGACATTCTCTAATGTTCCAACAAATGTAACGGTCAATTGTGGTGGCACGCCGCCAAATGTGGTGAACCCCTCAGTAAACGATGCTTGCGATGCGTCACCACGATTGACATTCAATGAGTTACGTCAAAATGGTAATTGCGTTGGCTCTTATACATTAATCAGAACATGGACAGCAACCGACGTTTGTGGTAATTCTCGAACAGCGACGCAACAAGTGAGCATCGGTGACAACCAACCGCCTGTATTGACCGAAGTACCTGCCAATGTGACGCTCAATTGCGGTGGCGTGTTGCCAATTGGCACATTGGTGCGTGCCAACGATATTTGCGACCCGAACCCACGTGTGACTATGCAAGATATTACAACGCGCGGCAATTGCGAAGGCAGTTACACGGTTGTGAGAACGTGGACGGCAACCGATGCGTGTGGCAATTCAGCAACGGCTTCGCAAACTATTTCGGTTGGTGATAATGATGCGCCGACGTTCTCGAATGTGCCAGTTGATGCGACAATTAATTGCGGTGGTACAGTGCCATCGGTTGTAAATCCTTCTATATCAGATATTTGTGATGCTAATCCACGTTTGACTTTTGTAGAAACACGTCAAAATGGCAATTGCGCATCGAGTTATAAATTGATTCGCACATGGACAGCGACAGACGCTTGTGGCAATTCTCGCACTGCAAAACAAGAGATTTCTGTAGGCGATAATGAAAAACCAGAGTTGGTGGGCGTACCTGACAATGTGACCTTGAATTGTGGTCGCAGCATTCCGACCCCCTCAGTATCAGCACGTGATAATTGTGATGCGGACGTAGGTGTGGCATTTACAGAGCGTTTGCAACGGGGGGCTTGTGTGGACAATTATACTTTAACCAGAACATGGACAGCTGTTGACGCTTGTGGCAATATTGCGGCAAAAACACAAACGATTACCATCAGAGACGATGTGAATCCAGAGTTGATTAATGTGCCACAAGATATTACGGTCAATTTGACTTTGGGTGAAACAGTACCGCCGCCACCATCCATTTTTGCAACTGACAATTGCGACAACGACGTGAACGTCACTTTCCGCGAACAGCGCATCAACGGCACGTGCGGTTATACTTTGATTCGCTCTTGGGTTGCAACGGACAACTGCTCGAATCGCGATGCTTTGACGCAAACAATTACCGTCATTGATGGCATTACGGTCAGCGTGGCTTCTGTGAAACCTGAAAATTGTGGCGGTCGCAATGGTAGCGTGACATTCACACCATTGAACTTGAATTTCAATTGGTCGGATGGCAGTACAAGCGGCTCTCGCAACGATTTGAGAGCAGGAACTTACAATGTAACTGTATCAAATTCAGTAGGTTGTGTGAAAGTGATGACTGTTACAGTCGGTAGCGAATGTGGTTGTACTGCGCCTGTGGCAACGGTTAGTAAAACCGATATTTCGTGCTTCTCAACGGGCGACGGTGCGGCAACTATCAATGTGACAAACGGTGCATTGAGCGAATTTAAGTTTATTTGGACACCAAACGTTTCGACTACAAATCAAGCCAGAGGTTTGTCCGCAGGGGCTTATACGGTGCGTATCGAGCGTACGGACAAAGCCGATTGCTTCACAGAAGTGAATTTCCAAATCACAGCACCGAATCGCATTAACGTCGCTGAACCGCTCATTACAAAAGCATCTTGTACATCGCCAACGGGCAAAATTGAGTTCCGTGCAATCAGCGGCACAGAAAACTGGTTGTACCGTTGGAGTAGTGGCGACACAGGCAGAATCCGCGACAAAGTACGTCCAGGCACTTACACTGTGACGATTTCTGACCCAAGTTCTGCCACAACTTGTCCTTTGGTCAAAACAGTTGAAGTGGGTACAGACAACCCCCTCAGTACCACGTTTGTTATCAACAAACAACCTGTGTGTGGCTTGCCAAATGGCGATGTCACTTTGACGACAACGGGCGGCTCAGGTCAATACACCTACTCTTGGGGCGAGGGCAATCGTCGTTTCGTCTTACCTGCGGGTCAACACACAGTGACCGCAACCGATGTGGTGACAGGTTGTCAAACGACAGTGACGTTTATTTTGACAAACCAATCTGTTGAAGCAACTTTGACGATGGACACCGCGACAGCCGTGACCTGCAACGGTGCGAGCGATGGACGTATCAACTATACTATCTCGAATTATGGTGCAAACTTTGTGCAACCAGCAAAGGTTGAAATCCGCAATTTGCAAGGTAATTTGTACTCAAATGGCTCACTTTCTGCTGGGAATTACCGCATTTCGGTCAAAGATGCCAATGGTTGTTTAGCAGCAGAGCGCACATTTACGGTCACTCAGCCATTTGCTATGACCGCTAATTTTGTGAAAACAAACCAAACTTGCGACTCGTTGGGTACTATCAGTTTGATTGTATCGGGTGGTAATAGCGGCTACAAATACACTTGGTCAGACTTAGGTAGCCAAGTCAACCAACCAAAAAATCGTGAAAATCTGACTTCGGGCTTCTATTCTGTCACCATCACCGATGCAGCAGGTTGTATCGCCAATCTTAGAAACATTCAAGTAAAAGATTCGTGCGTATGCCGTCCGCCAGTCATTGATTCAGTTTCGACAGTCGCTGCGACCTGTGGTAGCAGCAATGGCACAGCAACGATTGTACTGAGGGGGGGAGAAGAAGCGAAATATTCGTTCAGTTGGTCGCCAAACTCAGGCACAGCCAACACCATCGGCAACAGTCGGACAGGATTGGCGGCAGGTATTTACTCTGTTTTCATCCGTTTGCGCTCAAATCCAACATGTTTCACGAGCGTTAACATAGCTGTGGGCAATATTGAAGGGCCTAAAAATATTACATACACCACAACGCCAGCCACTTGTGAGCAAACCAATGGTTCGGTCACACTCAATTCTACTGAGGGGGTTGATTATTTGTGGATTATTGACCAAAGTGCCGCAAAAACGCGCTCCGACCTTGCCGCAGGCTTCTATCAAGTGCAAGTGACCAAACGCGATGCGCCAGATTGTCCGTCTGTCATCAATGTCAAGGTGGAAAAACAAAATCCAATGACAGCAACGGCAGCTATTTCGCGCAAAGCCACTTGTGGTCAACAAAATGGTGCTGCTACGATAAATATCGGCGGTGGTACAGGCAGTTACACGTACAGCTGGGGCGATGGTCCGACGCGAGTTGACCTTCCTGCACGCGCTTATACCGTTACAGTCATTGACAACAATACAGGTTGTCGGGCTACGTCAACATTTGCCATAGAGAACGAAGTGACAGGCACAGCGACTATAACCATCTCTTCGCCAGTTGTTTATGTCAATTGTTTTGGTGAGAAAAATGCACGTATCAACTATAATATCACTTATTCACCCAACTTTGGTGTACCACCAACGATAGGCATTGTTGACGCACAAGGTCGTTTCTATGAAAACGGTAGTCTGGGTGTTGGCAACTATTGTATCGTTGTGCGGGATGTGAATGGCTGTTTGACGGGTTCACAATGTTTTGAAGTACGTGAGCCACAAAAACTGCAAGTCATCGCTGCTAAGACCAATAAAACATGTGCAATAGGTGGCACAATCACTGTCGCAGCAACAGGTGGCAATGGTGGCTATACAGTGACTTGGGCCGATTTGACGGGTACAAATCAACCATTGGTACGTCAGAACTTGAATGCTGGCACTTATCGTGTGACAGTTGTGGATGCCAAAGGCTGTTCTGCAATCGTTGATACCATTAATATTAAGGATGAATGTCCAATAACTGTGTGCGCGCTCAACGCCAATTTCGATGCCCACAACCGCACTTGTACTGAGGGGGGATACATTATGATTTCGGCAACTGGTGGCACACAACCTTATACTTTCGATTGGCTCGATTTGACGGGTACAAACAATGGTCAAAACCGTTTTGACCTTTCAGCAGGTACATATTCAGTTATCGTAACCGATGCTGCGAATTGTAAGGACACACTTAAAAATATCATTATCAAGAACTTATGCACCGATACGACAGGTGGTAATGTGTGTATTCCACCAACGTTGGCAGCAGCGCGAGTCATTCCTTCTCGTTGTGGTTTGTTCGTTGGTTCAATCACCATGACTGTCAACACGCCTGTTGTGTATCGTTGGTCGCCAAATGTTTCCAATTCTAATGTCGCTTCGGGCTTGAAAGCAGGTATTTATACCGTCAAAATTGCCAATGCGAGCGATACGACTTGTTTTATTGAAAAAACATTTGTCATCAAAAACCAAAATGGCGTTGCTGTTGGAGAACCTTCTATTACAGCCGCTACTTGTGGTGCATCGAACGGCAAAGCTGTATTCCCAACCATGGGCTATCCGTTGACATACGCTTGGTCGGATGGTGGCAATGGCGGCACACGCAGCGACTTGGCAAAAGGTCGGTACGCTGTAACCGTTTCTGACCCGACAGGCACTGTTTGCGAGCAAATTGTTTTGGTTGAAGTGGGTGGTAACTCGTCTTTGACAGCTTCGGCGACCATCGAAAGACGTGCCACTTGCGGTCAAGCGAATGGTCAAGCACGCCTTTCAGTCAGTGGCGGCTCTGGCAATTACACATACAGTTGGGGCAGCTCAGCAACGCGCAGCGACCTCCGTGCAGGTGCGCAAAACGTAACCATCACCGACAATACAACTGGTTGCACAACGGTCTTGAACTTTACAATGACCAATGAACCTGCTGGACAGGCGACTATCACCATGCCTTCATTGGTGGTCTATGCGTCTTGTGCAGGCAATCGCGATGCTTCTATTGCTTACGAATTGAGTTATTCCGCAGGCTTTACATTGCCTTCAACTGTGGAAATACGGACGACAACAGGCGTTTTAGCAAAAAATGACAGCCTTGCAGCAGGTCGTTATATTTTAAATGTGTATGATGCAAACGGCTGTTTGGCAGCCTCACAAAACTTTGAAGTACGTGAGCCGCAAGCGATGACTGTTAACCAAACCACAACGGCGGCAAACTGTGTCAGCAAAGGCTCTATTAGCCTCGACGTGACAGGCGGTTCAGGCGTGTATCGTTTCAATTGGTCAGATTTGAGTGGTACAAATCAACCACAAAATCGTATAAGCATTATTTCGGGCAACTATACAGTAACTGTTTCTGATTCAAGAGGTTGTAATAGCATTTTAACAAATATCATCGTTGGCAAAGACAGTGTGAATTGCAATGTTTGCCCAAGTTTGGTCTCTGTACGTGCTACGAACAAGACTTGTACTGAGGGGGGCAAAATTACGCTCACAACCATCGGTGGACTCGCACCACATACGTTCGATTGGTTGGATTTGGCGGGTACAAACAATGTCCAAGACCGCACAGGTTTAGCCGCAGGCACATATACGGTGGTGGTGATTGATGCTAAAAATTGTCGTGATACATTGAAAAACATTCGTATCATAGACGACTGTATTTCAAATACTTGCAACGTTACGGCAACGGCAACGCCTGTGAACAAGACTTGTACTGAGGGGGGCAAAATTACCCTCAATGTCTCAGGTGGTAGCGAACCTTATCGTTTCGATTGGGCAGATGTGGCAGGTGCATCGAACACGCCAAACCGCACAGCCTTGGCAGGTGGCACTTATTCGGTTACAATCACAGACAGTCGAAATTGTACATTTACTTTGAACAATATTGTCATTCGCGATGATTGCAGCACACCGCCTTGTACGATGATAGCTCAAGCCGTAGCGACACCTAAACGCTGCTCTGGCGATGGCTCGATTGCCTTGAATGTCAGTGGTGGTACAACGCCATATACTTTCCGTTGGGCAGATTTGACGGGTACAAATCAACCACAAAACCGTACAGGCATTGCTGTTGGCACTTACCGTGTGACGGTGACGGATGCCCGCAATTGCGACACAATCATTCAAAACATTGTTGTCAAAGATTCGGCTATCAATTGCGGTTCAAATTGCACGCTCAATGTGACCGTTACACCAACACCGAAGACATGTACTGAGGGGGGTAAAATCAATGTTCAAATTGCAGGTGGCACGCCGCCTTATCGTTGCATTTGGTCGGATTTGACAGGCAGCGACCACCCTGAAAACCGCACAGGTTTGTCAGAAGGTCTTTATACCGTTATCATTTTAGATGCAGCAGGTTGTCGCGATACATTCTCAAACATTTCGATTGTAAATACTTGTACCACAACAGTTTGTACTATGAAAGCTGCTGTGACGACAACAGCTAAAACATGTCAAACGGGTGGTACAATCAGCATCAACGTCACAGGTGGTACAGCACCTTATCGTTTCACTTGGTCAGATTTGACGGGTAGTTTACAACCACAGAACCGCTCGAACTTGGCGGCTGGTACTTATCGAGTCACCGTCAATGACGCGACTACTTGCGATACAGTTGTACAAAACATCGTTGTTCAAGATGAGGCGATTAATTGCGGTTCAACTTGTACGATGCGTGCGACCGTTTCAGCGACTGCTAAAACATGTCAGTCAGCAGGGTCAATTGCAGTGAGTGTGAGTGGTGGCACAACGCCTTATACCTTCCGTTGGTCAGATTTGAGTGGTACAAATCAACCACAAAGCCGCAGCAATTTGGCAGCAGGCACATACCGAGTGACCATCAGCGATGCGAGTGGTTCATGTGATACGGTTGTTCAAAATATCATCGTCAAAGATGAAGCGGTCAATTGCAACGGAACACCCTGCTCAATTGTCGCAACGGCAACGCCAACAGCGAAGACATGTACTGAGGGGGGCAAAATTGCGGTGACAGCCGTCGGTGGCACTGCGCCTTACACTTATGATTGGTTGGATGTGGTGGGAACAAACGATGGGGCGAATCGCTCGAATTTGGCAGTAGGCTCATACACCGTTATTGTCAAAGACAGTTTGGGTTGTAAAGACACGGTTGAGAATATTTTAATCATAAATACTTGTACGACAACGCCTTGTACACTCATTGCCTCGGCAACGCCAACAGCTAAGACATGTACTGAGGGGGGTAAAATCACGCTCAATATTGCAGGTAGCACAACACCTTACACCTTCCGTTGGGCGGATTTGAGTGGTACAAATCAACCACAAAACCGTAGCAATTTAGCCGCAGGTGCATACCGCGTGACGGTGAGCGATGCCAACGGCACTTGTGATACGACGATTCAGAACATCGTTGTCAAAGATTCAGCACTCAATTGTGGCGGCGTTTGCAACTTGGATATAACCGTTTTGACTACGAACAAAACATGTACTGAGGGGGGCAAAATTACCGTGACTACCACAGGCGGCACAGCACCATTCACCTTCGATTGGTCGGATTTGGCGGGTAATGTTGACCCACAAAACCGTAGCAATTTGGCAGATGGCGTTTACACAATCATCGTAACGGATAGCCAAGGTTGTAAAGACACTGTTCAGAATATTCGCATTCTAAATACTTGTACGTCAATACCTTGTACACTTGTGGCAAGTGCTTTGGCTTCGCCAAAAACATGTCAGACGACGGGCAGTATCGCCTTGACAGTCAATGGTGGTACAGTGCCTTATACCTATCGTTGGTCAGATTTGACAAGCACAGGACAGCCGAAAAACCGCACTGAATTGCCTGCTGGCACATACCACGTGACTGTGACGGATGGTTTAGGTTGCGATACGATTATTTCTAATATCATTGTCAGAGATGAAGCCATCAATTGCGGTGGCAACAACATTTGCAATCTCTCTGTTTCGGCGACACCAACAGCCAGAACCTGTGCCGTTGGCGGTTCAATCGCTATCAATGTCAGAAGTGGCATTTCGCCTTTGGTCTATAAATGGTCAGATTTGAGTGGTGCAAATCAACCTTCAAGTCGCAGCAATTTGGCGGCAGGCGCTTACCGTTTGACCATAACAGATGCTAATAATTGTGATACAGTGATACAAAACATCGCTGTCAAAGACGATTGTATCGTGACTCCATGCACGCTCATGGCATCTGCTACACCAACTGCAAAGACTTGTACTGAGGGGGGCAAAATCACCGTCGCAACGACAGGCGGTACAGCACCGTTTACATTCGATTGGTTGGATTTGGCAGGAACAAATAATGGTCAAAATCGCACAGGTTTGGCTGTGGGTTCTTACACCGTTGTTGTGACCGATGGCAATGGTTGTAAAGATACAGTTGAGAATATTTCAGTTCTAAATAATTGTGGTACAATACCTTGTACGCTTCAAGTGTCTGTTTCGGCTTCGCCAAAAACATGTACTGAGGGGGGCAAAATTACTGTTGCGACAACGGGTGGTACAACGCCTTATACCTTCCGTTGGTCAGATTTAACAGGTGTCAATCAACCGCAAAACCGCACGAATTTGCCTTCTGGCACTTATCGTGTGACGGTTTCTGACAACAATGGTTGTGATACGATTATTCAAAATATTATCGTCAGAGACGAAGCAGTGAACTGTGGAACGACTTGTCAATTGACAGCGACTGTTTTGGCTACGCCGAAAACATGTACCAATAACGGTGGCTCGTTGGCAGTGAGTGTTGATGGTGGGCAAGCTCCATACACATATCGTTGGGCAGATTTGAGTGGTACAAATCAGTCACAAACGAGAACGGCTTTGGCAGCTGGCTCTTACCGATTGACGGTGACAGATGCACGTGGTTGCGATACGATTTTCCAAAACCTTGTTGTCAGAGATGAGGCAGTGAATTGCGTTACTTGTCGTTTGTCGGTTGCTGTTTCGGCTTCGCCAAAAACGTGTAACCTAAGCGGTTCGATTAATTTGGTCGTTGGTGGTGGTGTTGCGCCTTACACCTTCCGTTGGTCGGATTTGACGGGCAATGTTCAACCACAAAACCGCACTGGTTTGAACGCTGGTACATACCGAGTGACTATTTTAGACAATAATGGCTGCGATACAACGGTACAAAACATCATCGTCGTTGACCAAGCTGTGAACTGCGGAAATGTGCCTTGTACGATGTCGGCAACGGCTTTGCCAACACCTATCAGTTGTACTGTTCAAGGAACTCCTTTCGGAGAGGGGGGCAAAATTGTGGTTCAAGTCACAGGCGGTCTCGAACCTTATGTCTTCGATTGGTTGGATATGAATGGAACGAACAACCCACAAAACCGCACTAATTTGACTTCAGGTCAATACACCGTTATTGTCACCGATGCGAGAGCTTGTAAAGATACGATTAGTAATATCACGATTGCAAATGACTGTAATTCAACGATTTGTACACCACCAACGATTGCAAATGTTGCTGTTGTGAATGCGACTTGTGGCAACTCAAATGGTTCGATTAGCTTGACAACATCATCGAGAGTGGTGTTTACATGGTCGCCAAATGTATCAGCTTCGGCAACGGCGACGAACTTATCCGCAGGTATTTACAAAGTCAAAGTCGCCAAAGCAGATACACTGTCTTGTTTTGTTGAACGCCAAATTGTGGTCAATAATATCAATGCGCCTGTGGTCGCGACACCATTGATTCGCCCTGCGACTTGTGCAGCGTCAAATGGTTTGGTGCGTTTTGCAAATGCCGATTGGCAGTACGTTTGGAGTGATGGCGGAACGGGTTTTGAGCGCAATAATTTAGCCGCAGGCAGTTATCAAGTCATTGTTTCTGACCCCTCAGTACAAAACTGTCCAAGCATCGTGACGGTGGTTGTACCGAGCCAAAACACGTTGGCTGCAACGGCAACCATCACACGCAAAGCGACTTGCGGCAGTGCGAATGGTGTCGCAATACTCAATGTCACAGGCGGCACAGGCAACTATACCTATTCATGGGGTTTGACTGCGACACGTAACAATCTGAGTGCAGGCATTTATACGGTCACGATAACGGATAATACTTCGGGTTGCCAAACCACAACTTCGGTCAATATGACAGAAGAAGTTGCCAACTCAGCCACGATTACGATAGCCGAAAAAGTGGTTTACACACGTTGCGTAGGTGATGCGAATGGTCGGGTGTCATTCACCATTGCGCCAGCTAACTTGGGAGCAGTCATCAAAAACGCGAGTGGGGTAGTGGTTGCCAATGGTGCATTGTCCGTTGGTGCATACAGCATTGAAGTACGTGATAACAGTGGTTGTTTAGTCGCAACAGAAGGTTTTGAAGTGAAAAACCCAGTGGCGATACAAGCGGCAGTTTCTGCTTCGCCAAAAACATGTGGTGCGAATGGTTCAATTGTGGTCAACGCCACAGGTGGTACAGGTACATTGTCTTACCGTTGGAACGATGGTGAAACTTTAGCCAATCGGACGAATGTAGCCGCAGGCACTTATTGGTTAACCATTACAGATGCCAGCGGTTGTACGGTTGTTTTGAACAATATTATCGTGAAAAACGAAGCCGTGAACTGTGGTGGCGATACAACTTGTCGCATTGTAGCCGTTTCGACGGTGACAAATCGCACTTGTACTGAGGGGGGTAAAATCGAGGTGACAGCTTCGGGTGGTACGGCACCTTACACCTACGATTGGCTCGATATTGCAGGTTTAGATAATTTGAAAACAAGAACACAACTCGATTCAGGTAGATTCACGGTCATCGTGCGCGATTCGTTGGGTTGTGCCGATACGTTGAGAAACATCATTGTTCAAAATACTTGTTTCCCTTACGATACTTGTCCTGCGGTGTATGATGGCGATAGGGTTTTGTACGTCAGCGAATGCAGCGACAAAGCGGAAATTTGTACAAACTTAGATTATCGCGCCTTCGACCGTTATCAAGTATTAGCCAATAATCGTGAAATCTTGTTTGAGCCAGACGGTTGTAGCCAAGATACTTTGTATTCTTATTCTTACTTCTCAATGCGTCGTTTGTATCCAGTGGGACCTTGGGATTTGGCTTCGTGGACAGTCAATGGACGGTCTTATTCTGCCCAAATTGAGAATCTGGCGATGTTGGTTGACTCTATGAATCGTTGGGACAGAACAGGCAACTGGCAGTTGGAGCCTCAAAACCAACGCGTGATGGGTGGCGATAACCGCAATGTGTACGGAGCGATGCGTTGGACAAAAGACGGACGGGTCATTGCTCGTATGGAACCGAATTTACATTATGTGCCGAACCAATTGAAAATCCGTTTACCTGTTGGTTCACATGTTTTAGAGTTCAGAGATACGGTAAATGGTTGCCGCGATTCGTTTACGGTGACAGTCAGTTGTCGTCCGCCTGTGCCGCAGCCGCACAGCAGTCGCATTGATACCTTGATTTATGTGTCGGATATGGATACGATTTGTTTGTCGAGCAACGTGCGTCCATCAAGCACGACTTTGACCAATATTTGCAGCAGCAACTACCGTGGTTATGTGGGTTATGTGATTGATGACAGAACGGATTGTATTCCACTTTTGGGCGTTAGCCCGGGACGCGATTCGTTGTGTATTCGCCGTTGCTACTCAAATGGTTTGTGCGACACGACAACAATTGTGGTGACAGTGAAGGCTTATCCTACGCCAAGCGATACAAGTTGTGTGCAGATTACACCCGATTCGGTCTATTTGTCAACCATTTGCGGCACGCCAGCGCAGTTGTGTACCAATTTGTACAGTGCAGATACGGTTCTTTATCGCATCATGGTTGACGGAAGACCATACAAAGGTGGTTTTGGCACTTGCTCGAACGACTCATTGGCTTCTTATTCTTACTTTAGTTTGATATTTACCAATCCTTATGGGCCGTGGGAGTTGGAATCATGGCGGGTTGGCAACACTATATACAGAGGTCTTATTCCAAATATTCGCGCTTTGGTGGATTCTATGAATCGTTGGGACAGAGGCGGTAATTGGGTCTTGGAGCAAACCTCATTTGCTATCAAAGGTGGCGTAACGGGACGAGACTACGGACAAATGTTGTGGTCGAGAAACGGTGTGCGTGTGGCAGAATTGGAGGCGAATTACAATTACAGTATCCGAGCCTTGAGTATGAATTTAGAGCCTGGCTTGCATAAGATTGTGTTCACCAATTTACTGAGGGGTTGCTCCGATACGATTTCAGCTGAGGTGCATTGTCGTCAGCGGGGTGCAGGAACGATTGAACCAACCGTTTATCTCGATACAACGGTTCTGGTTGGCAAAACATTGGAATACTGTTTGCCAAAAGTGGCACGTGCAACACCTAACGAAACATCGCTGACCATCCAATGCGCGCCAAAAGGTCGCATAGAGGCAACGATAAATGACCGTACAGACTGCGTGATACTGAGGGGTCTGCAAATGGGCAACGATACAATGTGTTTATTCCGTTGCGACGCTTCGGGTATTTGCGACACGATTATGATACGTGTGAAAGTGGTGAAACCACAACAGCAGACGTTCAAAACAGTGGTGCATACAGTGTCATTGGGTACAGATTCGAGCTATTGTGTGGATCGTTCGTTGATGGTCGGTCGCACTTTGACGCTCCGCAATGTCTGCGAACCCAATACGGTTGATAAAGTTAACTTTATCCTCAATGGTTTGTGTGTCAATTATTTGGTGGATGGAGTCGGCAGCGATACGGCTTGCTTGGTCTTGTGCGATGAGTTTGGCAATTGCGACACCACGCAGTTCATTGTCAATGTCAAACAGCGGGGCGCGCGTTTGTTGTTGCCAATTGCAGTACCTGACAAGGTGACGATTTCTTACGGCGCAACGGCGGATATTGAAGTTATGAAAAACGATTCGACCTTCAATCAACCTGCTCAAGTCGAATTGGTCAGCCAACCGAGAAACGGCTCAATCACCGTCAATCCAGCCACAGGTATTGTTACTTACAAACCCAAAGCGGGCGACTGCGAGCCACGAGACAGCTTTATCTACGCTTTAGTCAATGCACTTGGCAGCGATACGACCTTGGTGAGCATCGAAATCCTTTGCGACGATGTGGTTGTCTTCTCAGGGTTCTCGCCCAATGACGATGGCAAAAACGATGCGTTCACCATCATGGGCTTAGAGAAGTACCAAAACGCTAAGTTGTTGGTCTTCAATCGTTGGGGCAATCAAGTGTTTGAAGCGACCGACTACAAAAATGACTGGAAAGGCACATTCGACAACAAACCATTGCCAGATGGGACGTATTTCTGGATATTGGATTTAGGCGGTGGTAAAACGATGTCGGGTTATGTTCAGATATTGCGATAAATCGGTTTTATACTGAGGGGGTATCGAAGCGGCTAAACGGTTGAAGAAATAACTGTTTAGCCGCTTTTTTGTAGCGTTGAGCATAGTTATTGTTTTGTTGTACCTTTATGAAGACAGATACGTTAGAAGGTAAATTCTTTGTGAAAATAAGAATTTAAATCAGCGAACATGAATTTAGTGATTGTTCAGTACGTTTCATCAAATATCTTGTCGTTGGACTTGATTCTGTTTTATTGGGAACGCTATTAACGGATACCTAAATCCACTAACTTCGACTTATTCATTCAAGTATAATTTTAAGCCACTCACTCTTATAAAGCAGAATTTTAAACATGGAACAAAAAAAACTCACCTTTTCGCTCTTCTTTTTGTTGATGACATTATTCATGAACGCCCAAGATGCCAACGTGGTGGATGAAATGATTGGACAACGTGAATTGAGTATGAAAACCTATACGCCAGATACATCTGCAGTGGCTGTTGTTCTTTTTGATTTGGGGGATTTGAATATGTCTTATGATGGTCGCTTTATGTTGAAGCGAAAAAGACAAGTGAAAATCCTAAAACAGAGTGGTATCAATAGCCACGGTACTTTCCAATTGGTCTTAGATATTAATTATCAAGCCTTGCAATCCATCAATGGGCGAGTGATTCAGCCCGATAGTTCGATAACGGCTTTAAAGGCGACAGATATTTTTTTCGACAAACTAAATGATGATAGGGCTATCGTCAAGGTCGTGTTTCCTAATATGAAGGTAGGCACTATCATTGAAGTGGATTATACGCTATTCTCAGCAACACTCGATGTAGTTAAGTGGTCTTTTCAAGAAAATATTCCCATCCGTCGCAACATGCTGTTGATTAATATGCCTGACTATATTGAATACGATTTCTTGTACAAAGGACTGATTGATTATAAAATTGGCTATATTGAAAACAAAAACATCATAGGTGCGCTATCTCGAACCACGGTTTTGATTATGGACACAGTGCCAGTTTTTAAAATCGAACCATTCATGCCTGCCATCAAAGATGTGTCGTGTGGACTTAGTTTCAGTTGGAAAAAATATAAAGTACCCAATACCAATAAAGTGATTGTGAATGATTCTTATTTTATAAACAATCAGTTTTTGGAGCATAAAAAATTCGGAGATCAATACCTAAAGAAGTCAAACTATCGGGATCTCTGGAACACCCTAAAACCTCTTTTGGCAAATGCAACCACTCAAGAAGAAAGCTTGAAGATGGTATTTGAATACATTTCTAAAAACATCCGATGGATTGATAACTTTTTCAGCCCTTTTGTTGAAAAGACATTGGATCATGCTTTTAAAAAGAAAACAGCAAACAGCGGAGAAATGAATCTGATGATGGTCGCTTGTTTACGCGAAGCGGGTCTCAATGCTTATCCGCTTTTGATTAGTACGTTCGACAATGGAACGCCTTCAAAAGATTATGCCAGTGCATCCCAATTTGATCATGTATTGTGTTATGTACAGATCAATGACAAAGACTATTTTTTAGATGCAGGCAACTCATTTAGGAATATTTATCTACCGAGGCGCGTATCCATCAGTGGACAAGGTTGGTTGGTGGATAAAACGAATTCCAAGTGGGTCAATTTACCGCATCCTGTTAGTGAAGTCACCACAACAGGCAATATTTCTTTGGAACAAAACGGTCAACTCAAATGCCATTTGACCAACCTCTACAAAGGTTACGCTGCTGTTGATGAAAGAGATAATTTAGAAAAGGATTCAAAAAAAGAGTTTGTCAAAAAAGAGTTTTTGAATCGCTCATTGGATATAAACATGAACAGCATTGATTACGACAGCATCAATGACCTCTATGCCCCTTTGAAAAGGCGATTGTCTTTTAATATAAACGAAAGCACCATTGTGACGGATAGTTTATTGTTTCTTAACACACCTTTATGGGTTAAATATAAAGACATTGCCTTTAAAGACGAGCAGCGCACTCAGTTAATCGTATTCAATACACCCCTGAATGAACATTATTCTGTGACTATTACATTGCCTCATAACTATAAAATCGAAGAATTGCCAGCTGATTTCAGCGAAACACTTGGGAAAGATGATGCTTTTTACTCTTTCTCCTGCATCAAAACCCATAATGCGATTCAGATTAAAACGCATTTTCAGATTAAAACACTCTATTATCATTTTAATCGCTACAAAGAAATCAAATCGTTCTTTGATAATATCGCCAATAAGTTTGCAGAGCAAATCGTATTGAAAAAAGCACATTGAACCTCGTTATTAGGCTTGAGACCCTTCAAATAACCTTGACATCGTGGCAATCAATTTACAGAAAGCATCAACGAGGTTTAGAACCTCGTTGACGCTATAATACTGAAGGGGTACAAACATTTGTGTATTTTGAACAAACGTTTATAGACAGCGACAACGAGGTTTAGAATGGCGTTGACGCTGACTCAATAATGTACCTTATTGATGAATCACTTAAATAAAAACACAGAAATGCCCACATTTAGGTTCGTAAATTCAAAATTTCCCTACATTTAGCCCTTGATTAGACAGCTTATCACATCATGATTGTATTACAAAAAGTTATACCACAGCCTTTAATGGAAACAGGCTTGAATGCGGCTTCTCAGGTGTTCGATACTGAGGGGGTGTTTTCGTTTGATAAAAAATATTTGGTCACAGCCCCTTCGGGGAAAGGGAAATCTACGTTGATTCACCTCATTTATGGCTTGCGGCAAGACTATGTGGGCGATATTTTTATTGAACAAAAAGACATCAAAACCTTTGATGTGGATACTTGGGCAAATATTCGCCAAAAAAAATTAGCAATTGTCTTTCAAGACCTACGACTTTTCCTAAATTTGACCGCACGAGAAAATATCGAGCTGAAAAAAGGCTTGACTACTGAGGGGAGGCAATTTGACATCGAGACGGCTGCAAAGCGTTTATGTATCTTTGCATTCTTAGATAAGAAATGTGAAACTTTGAGCTATGGTCAACGCCAAAGAGTGGCGATACTGAGGGGTATTGCTCAACCATTCGACATGATTTTACTCGATGAGCCTTTTAGTCATTTAGATGCTGAAAATATAAAGATTGCATCCGATTTGATTCAAGAGACTTGCGATAGGAATAAAGCGGGTCTCATTCACGTCAGTCTCGGCGATGAGTATTATTTCGATTACGATAAAAAACTATCATTATAACATCAAACCAAACTTCTCTAACTTATTGAAAATCAAAACAAAATGACAACCAAGTCCAATTCATCCAACTACATCTACCAACTCAGCATCATCGGCTTGCTGTTTGCCGTTTTTGGCTTCATTACGTGGCTCAACGGCATATTGATTCCTTTCCTCAAAAAATCGTGCGAACTGACTGACCAGCAATCGTTTTTAGTGGCGACGGCATTCTTCGCGGCTTATTTCTTCTTGGCGATTCCATCGTCATGGATTCTACAAAAATTAGGTACTAAGAATGGCATGTCCGTCGGTTTGGTCATCATGGCAATCGGTTGTGCAGTGTTCATTCCTGCTGCGAATGCGCGCAGTTTTAGTATGTTTTTGACAGGTTTATTTATTCAAGGCATGGGTTTGGCTCTTTTGCAAACTGCGTCTAATCCCTATTTGAGTGTTATCGGACCGATTGAATCGGCTGCTACTCGTATCAGTATCGTCGGCATTTGCAATAAATTGGCGGGTATTTTTGCTAATATTCTTTTAGGTTCTGTGTTGTTAAAAAATGTAGATGCCATTCAGAGTCAAATAGATACAACCACCGATGTCGCAGTCAAAACAGGTTTACTCAACGAACTATCAGGGCGTGTGGTCACACCTTATTCTGTGATGATTGTGTTTTTGTTGATTGTGGCAGTGGTCATTCAGCGTTCTTCTTTGCCCGATATTTCGGAGCAGGTATCGGAGGATGGCGATACTGAATTGTCTCGTTCCAAAACGAGTATTTTCCAGTTCAAACATGTTTGGTTGGGGGCATTGGCTATTTTTACTTATGTCGGCGCAGAAGTTATGGCGGGCGACTTGATTACGGTCTATGGCAAAAACTTGGGTTTCCAGACCGATCAGTATAAACTATTCACAGCGTATGGTTTAGGTGGTTTGCTCGCAGGCTATGCTTTGAGTATTATTTTGATACCTAAATTCATTTCTCAAGAACGTTGGTTGGCTATTTCGGCTATTTTGGGCATGGCTTTGACGGTGGGTTCTTATTTCGCCAGTGATTCGGCAGCAGTAGCCTGTTTGGCGGCTTTGGGTTTTGCCAATGCGGTGATGTGGCCCGCTATTTTCCCGCTGGGCATTCGTGATTTGGGCCGTTTTACGAATATCGGCTCGGCTTTGCTTGTGATGGGCATTGTCGGCGGTGCATTGATTCCGCCTTTCTATGGTTGGTTGTACGAAAACAGTATCATGGGGCTTAATTTCCGTTCAGCCTTTCTATTGATTATGCTGACTTGTTATGCTTACATTTTATGGTTTGGTCAAAAAGGACATAAAATCGGTTTTAAGTGATTTGGCAAAATCAATTTTAAAGTCTGAAAAGCTATCATTTAGTCCTTGTACTTAAAATCTTTTTCTCTTTGTACTTTTTTAAATAATGCAACACCACAAACTCAAAGTCTCCAAAACCGCACATATCTACACATTGGGGCAACCTACTGTCCAAGGGACTCCTTTCGGAGAGGGGGTCAAATACCTCTGGTTTATTGCCCATGGCTATGGTCAATTGGCAAGCCGCATCATTCGGAAATTCGAGATATTCGATACGACAGAGCATCTTATTGTCGCGCCAGAGGCTTTGAATCGGTTTTACTGGAAGTTTGGCACACACGAAGTCGGTGCGAGTTGGATGACTCGCAATGACCGCCTCGACGAAATTGAAGACTATTCGCAGTATTTGACGCAGGTTTTCGACCACTATCGCGGGCAAGTTGGCGAACACGTTAAGGTGATTCTGTTTGGCTTTTCGCAAGGTTGTGCCACACAAGTGCGCTGGTTACTGAGGGGGCCTGTTCGGTTCGATGCCTTGATACTTTGGGGCGGTCTATTGCCCGAAGACATTGACTATCAACCTTATGTGGATGTATTTCAGGGCAAAAAAATATATTTCGTTTGCGGTGATGCCGATGAGTTCATCAATCAAGAGCGTATAGATTGGCATTTAGATTTTGCCCAAAAGCAAAATATTCTTTTAGAGTTTGTTGCTTTTGAAGGCAAACACGAGGTCTTGTCCTCCGTGTTAGAACAGGTTTTTGAGGGATTGCGAACATAAGTAGATGGATTAAAAGAAACAGAAATTTTTTTTTGTCTGCTCGGATAAGTCTTTCAAAATAAATCTATGACTCAAAAACTAAGAATGGGCGTGTCCGAAGGGAGGTTTCGGACATGCCCATTCTTTAGCTTGGCACACGATAATGATTGAAGACAAACTGAACTAATTACTTATTTCCCACTTTCGGTATTCTTCATAAACAGATTTCCAATTGTGTATTTTCCCCGCACCAAAAATTATTTTATCTGGTCTGATAAATGCAAAATCTATCTTATTTGCTTTTAGCCATTCTTCCCAAATATCTGCACTTGGAATTAAATGTATGTTTTCAATATCCAGTGAAACACCTTCTTTTGCAAAAATTGAAGGAGCATAAATTAAAGCCCATTTATAACTCATTTCATCATCACTAAGCCTATTTTCAGCCATGACAAACTGTGGAAGATGCTGCCCACACAGTTTTGAGGTTATCGCTACACAGCCTATTGTCAAAGATTTGGGGTTTGAAAAGGACTTTTGTAAGAAAGCCTTTAATTTTGGTGGTAATAATTGAATGCTTTGTAATTGTGTTTTTCTCCTCCATTTTTGTACTTTGGTATCTGCCAATAAAATCTGCATTAGTGAATGAGTTTGATTAAAAGTGTGTTTTATCTGCACTTGACGCTCTGTATCATAACTATTCAGCAAATCGGTTTTGGCTTTATTTTGAATCACATCTGACAATTTCCATGCTAAATTTACAGCATCTCTGACACCAGAACATAATCCTTGCCCTGCAAAAGGGGGCATTAAATGTGCTGCATCGCCTGCTAAAAATACGTTATTTTCTTGCCATTTGGGTGTCACTAAGGAAAGATGCGTGTATTTTTTTATCCGTAAAAAAGAAATTTTGTTTAAATCAATAAACTTCTCAACCCACGATTTAATGACCGCTTCTTCAGGCATCGTTTCGCCTTCATTCAACTCAAATTCCCACCTACGATTTAGTCCAAAACCATGAGCATAAGCTGTTAGCCGTTCATCTGATAGATAATAACGAAAACGGTCGGGTAACAAGCGGGCATCCTCCGCATTGTTTAAGGCAGTATCTACTAAAATCCAGTCTTTGGGTGGTTTTAGTTCTCTCATTTTCGGAAACATTGTTTCCCGAACAAAACTTCTACCACCATCGCATCCTATTAGCCAATCTCCTGTCACTTCTGTTATACCCCCTTCTTTTGAAGTTTTTAAACCTATTTTGACCTCTGCACCTGAGGCTATCATGTCTATTGCTTCTGCACCTACTATTAATTCAACATTTGAATAGCGCGCCAAACCTTTTCGCAATATTTTTTCAAAATATACTTGGTCAAAAAAACAGTCATCTTTGTAATGATGAACCGTATCTTGATTTGCTAAAGCTTGCTCAAATAGTGTTTTTCCATCTTTATCTACAACATCAAAATAGGTAATGCTTTGTGTATATTCTTTCAATTCATTTATTAAGCCTGTCATTTGTAAGTTCCTAAGCGTTTCTGCATCAAGATGCGTCGCTCGGGTTACTGGGAAAATATCGGCTTCTTTTTCAATGAGTATGACAGAAATATTTTTTTGACCTAATAAATGTGCCAACATAACGCCTGTTGGACCAGCACCTACGATGATTACTTGCGTTTTCTTCATTATTCTTCATTTTTAAGATTCAATAATGAGCAAAACTATTGCCCCTATCTTAAAAAAAAGTTGTCTTAAGACAATTTCGGTTAAGAACGCTTAGATAATTTTGCCCTAATACGTGACAATGAGGTTGGTGTAACGCCAAGAAAGGAAGCCAAATATTTTTGTTTGATTCGTTGCTCCAAATTTGGATGGATTTTACAGAAGTAGGTATAGCGCTCATCGGGGGATAGAATGGTTAACAGTTTAATGTGTTCTACATTGCTAATGATGACCTGCTTGTAGGCATCCAGTTGTATCTTTAGAATAGAGATATTGTCCGATGCAATTTTATCTATTGCACGAGTATCAAATTTTATGATTATCGAATTTTCCAAAGCAACGACGATTTCAGTTGAAGGTCTGTTGTGCATAATCGTATCAAAGCTACTTGTGAATTTTCTTTCAGAAACGAACCTCAAAGTTTTTTCTTCTCCATTCGCATCAATATTGTAGTGCCGAAAAAGACCTTTAACAACAAGCATCGCATCATAACACAAATCTCCCTGCTTTATTATTTGTTCACCTTTCTTTATTACATCCATTTTTGCAACAGATGAAATTAGAAAAATATCGTTTGGCTTGAGAAATTTAAAGCTCTGTAAAGCTTCTTTAATTTGTTCAAACATAGTTGCGATGCTTTATGAAAAAGGAATAAGTGTTGTAATTACGTGAAATTACTATTTTTTTTTAAAATTCAACTTGCCAAATGTATTTTTTAGTGCAAAATACTGAGGGGTAAACGCAAAAGCCCATGCGACTTTTGTTGTGCGAGCTTTATTTACTCAACACCTTCCAAAATATCCGATACGTTGACAAAAATCCACATTTTTAAACGACTTGACCCATCATCTGAACGACTTGACCCGTCATCTGAACGGCTTGATTTGTCATCTGAACGGCTTGATTCGTTATCTGAACGGCTTGACGTGTCATCTGAACGACTTGATTCGTTATCTGAACGACTTGACTCGTTATCTGAACGGCTGGGTGAGTCATCTGAATGATTGAAAATTAGAATAAAAACGAACTATTTTTTATATTTTCTTTGAAAAATAAGGCAAAAAACGCTGCTTTCCCCCATTTTGTAGAAAATGAAAACTATTTATGGCTCTTTGACAAATTTGTGTTTATCATACTGAGGGGGTACGTAATATCAGGTTTGGGAAACCTTTGAGGTTTCCTAAACCTTCGTTCAAATGTATTCCTTATTAAGGCTCGCATCTAAAAAATATCCGATACGCATTCTCAACTCTCCGAAAGCTGAGCAGCACAATTTTCTAAAAAATACAAACCAAGAATTAAAAGAACAATCCTCATGCAACTAAATAAAAAGACATTTCGTAAAACTTGACAAATGCGCGAATAATCACTTGTCCTTTTTTGTAAAACCCAAATTTGATACGTCGTTTTTGCACATTCAGAATGTTTTTTTTTACTTCATTTTAAATTTTTAGAAGATGAAAAAAGTCACTTTGTTTAATTGCACACAGCAAGAGCTGTACCTCCTATCTCCCAAAGCTTGGGAATTTTGTCTCATGCACATTGCCCGATTTGCTCGACACAAAGGCTTCTATACTGAGGGGTACGTCGCAGAACGTTTGGCAGAAATCAAAGCCGCCAGAGCCATTCCCAACCACAAAATCCGCAAAGACGACAGCGGCACCAACCGCGTCTATTTAGACAATGCCATCTCGGATTGTTGCGACATGTTTCAGGCACTAAAATCCTTGATACAATCGGCTTTTACCGCCGATTTGTTGTCCGTGAAATACGAGGCGGCAGGGCAAACCTTCTATGCCAAAGCCTACCAAGGCAACCAAAGTGCCATGAATGATTTGAATGATTCGGCGATACAATTCATTGAAAACAACGAAGCCGCTTTGAAAGCCAACAACAATATGTCGGCTACTTTTTTGAGCGATTACAAAGAAATCATTGCGGCATACGAAGCCCAACGCGAGGCTTATGATGCGAGCATAAAGGAACTCAAAGACTTGACGCAAGGCAACACGGACGCAAACAATGCCATCTACAAAAAAATGATGGACATGTTTGCAGATGCCAAAATTGTGTTCAGAAAAGAGCCTGAAATCGCCAACCAGTTCACCTACACCTATTTTTATGACCTCATTGCCAGCCCAAGCGTGGCAGGCATACGCGGCAAAATAACAAGCCTCACCGACAATAAAGGCATCAACAAAGCCGTCGTGACGGTACTTTTGAAGGGCAAAACGGTAGAGACCAACAAATTGGGTAAATTCGACATCCCACAATTGGCGAGTGGCACCTATACCATTGTCATCACCGCCGAAGGCTTCAAAACCGTCACGATTAACAAGTTTGAAGTGAAAACGGGTGTGTATAATACGCTCAATGTGGCGATGGAAAAGGAGGAAGTTGCGGTTGTTTAGAAAGGGAAAAACGTAAAAAGCCCATGCGACTTTTGTTGTGTGGGCTTTCCTTCTGAATGACAAAAATACTGAGGGGGTGTTGTTTGCATGTCAAAAAAATATCTATTTATTTTTTTTAATGCGAATATGTATTTATTTTTGTCGTATAATTTCTGACATACATTTTGAATGCAAAAAAAATGGTTTTCCTTTCTGATTTGCTTCTTTTGAGAATATTTTTTATTCTTTTGTAACTTTTATAATTACAGTATTTAGAATTTGCCATAAGCAAAGAAAATTAAAATTGAAACAAAAATGCTAACATCACAAGAATGGCTAAAAATTAAAGCCGAACTCAAAAAAAGTATTGAACCTGTTTTCACAAAAGCAGGCATTACACCCTGCGTGCCTTTTGAGCAGATTATTGATATTTTTCAAATCATTATTGAAAAGGAAATTGGAGATAATGATTTAGACGACAGAGAGAAAATAGGAGACGCTCTAAGAGTAAGATATATACAAAAAGACGGAAATCTATACCCTACTATTTTACTTTCTCTTGCTATAAAGCTTGAAACCTATTTTAAAAGACTTTTCAAAATTGTAGGAGAAGGATTGTGGACCAACGAAAATAATCAAATGAAAGGACAAATTGTAACGTTTGTCAAAAAACATAAATACACTCATTTAGATGGTGAATTTACAAATGCAAATGATGGAGATGCTTTTGATAACAAAAAGTTTTTTAAGACCGATAGCAACAGTAAACCAATATACACTCCAGTAGATTTAAGAGGAATGTTTCCATTTAGCGAACAATTCAAATGGGCTTATGATATTGCAAACTCTCAAAGACATTCTGACCCTTCTATTTCAGAAGATGATTTACCTAAACTTATTACACACGTAATTACCTGTTATTTATACGTTGCTTCAAAATATGCTAAAAGATTAAGTAAAGAACTTATTCACCAACCCGACACAGCAACAACTTTATCAGATTGGAATATTTTTAAACAACATTGCGGGAATTTTGAAAAAAACCAAGCTTACTTCTTAATTACTGATAAATTATATTTAAGTACAGAGCAATTATCACATTTTGTTAATGTTAAATGGGATTTTGTATTTGATTTTGATACCAAATCAGATATTGATGGTTTGTATGCCTCTTTTCATCATTCAAATAAATTTCCACAAGTAGTTAATCAAATTATACATACTTCTGATGATAGAGGTAAAATTACTGCTACTTTTCCTGATAATACAACTTTTTGGTATTATGGACAAGGCAATGAAGGGAGACAAAAAAGTTTAGTGCCAAGCAGTAAAATTGCTGATTGGCAAACTATGTATCGTCGTTATACACAGGATTTAATGATTGAATATTACGAAAAAAAATACTCCTTTAATCACAATCCTATCAAAGTTATTATACTTACAAAAGATACAGATAAATTAAAAGAAGTTGTTTATGCTATAAAAGGCATGAATCTTAATTTGAATATTGACTTTATTTTTGCTAATGAAGACAATACAAAGTTATTAAATTTAAGTAACGAAATTTCAGGAAAAGAAATCTCTTTGCCTATTTCTACTCTTTTAGAAGGATTTAGGGAGCTGGAAGGGCAGATGTTTTCTTCGAATGTTTCTAATAAAGTTTATCTTCCATGTCATTCTTCAAAAGGTAATAGTATTGAACTTCCTATCACTGATGTAATATCTGTAAAACAGTATTTCAAAATTATTCATTTGAATATTTTAAATGAGATAGATGAACAAATTAGTGATAAATCGTTCTATCAAGGAAGGACTATAACATGGAAAGAATTAGATAGTAGGTATGATGTTGATAGAACAATTACCGAAAAATTAATTGATGCAATTGAAAAACCCTTAAAAAGCAATGTTGAGAGTGCTATATTTTACCTTACTCATTATGCGGGAGTGGGTGGAACTACAATTGCAAGACGTATAGCGTATCAGTTACATAGAAAATTTCCAGTCCTCTTATTGAACGAAGTAATTAGTAGTTATGGGGAAAACGAACTAATTGAAAAATTAGTTAAAATTCGTCAAATTACTGAAATTTCGCCACTTGTTATTGTAGATAACTCAAATATTACAAGACAGCAAGTAGAAATGCTTGAACGAGTTGCAGGAAATCGCCTTGTTAAAACAGTATTTCTTTTGGTTGAAAGTACATTCGTAGAGCCTAAACAAGAGAAAAATAGGTTTTACATTCCTTCATCTTTAGATAAAAATGAAGCAAATCGTTTTGTAACAAGATTTTCAGGTGAATACAAAGATAAAGCAAAAGATTTTCCATTTATACTAACTGACAATACTCCAAATATTCTCAATCCGTTTTACTTTGGACTAATTGCAAATGAAAATGAATACATTAGCATTGACAAATATGTACAAAAACGTATTGACTCGATAAATGAAAATGAAAAAGACTTGTTGTTGATACTTTCTTTTTGTCAAATATTTGCAAAAGGAAAATTAAGAGAAGTACCTCATTTTATCATCAGCAAATTTTTAAATATAGATGAGGCGTATATTCGACTAAAGAAACATACGCAAAATCATAAAATATATGATTTAATTATTGAAACAGATGATTTAAGTTGGCGTACTATTCATCCGCTTATTGCAGATAATATTTTAAAACAGTTAATAGGCACTAATGACACTGGCGTACTTAATCCTTATTCTTTAAAAGATTTTGCGGTTAGATTAATTAAATCTTTGAGAACTGTATCAGATAATAGAAATGAACAGGTTTTAGAGTTGCTCCATAATTTATTTATTTTAAGAGGGGATGATAATACTACTTCTGAAAGTGAAGAAGCTGACGCTGATTTTTCTAATAACTTATATAATAAAAAACTGTTCTCAAAACTTATTAATGAATTAGATAACAATAATAATCGAGTTGAAGTATTTGAAAGCCTAACTACCGAATTCCCTGATGAAAATGCTCATTTTTGGGCACATTTTGCACGGCTTCATAGCATTGACAAAGAGTTTGATAAAGCATTGCTTACAATCGATACTGCCTTAAATGTAAATGAAAAAGAAAGTGATATTTACCGATTTGTTCACATTAAAGGAATGTGCTATCGTACAGAACTTTATCGTCTAAAAGAAAAATGCAAAGGGAATAAAGATGAGATTAGTAAAAGCATGTCTCAAATGAGATTGTATTTTGATAATGCAAAGGAGGCATTTGATAACGCAAGAGAGGTAGCTCCCCAAAAAGAACATGGTTATATTGCTTTTATACAAATGGCAATTCAAATGATAGAATTTGAATATTCTATTTCTATTCATAAAACTGTGACTAAAGATTACACACAATTTATTAAATCAAATGTTTGGTGTAGAAATTTACTTATACAAGCGAATGAAGTAATCAATGACTATAAAGACAATAATCAAGAGTTTGAAAATCCAAAAATTAAGGAAAAACAAAATTTATTGTTAAAATTTTTTGGAGATAAGGGGAGAATGATAGATGCTTGGCAGTCTTTACTTGATAAAAAAGAGTTTGATCAAAATTTAGTTCGCAGACAGTTGGCGTATGCTTACTTAGCTAAAAATGATTTTGACTGGGAGAAAACAAAAGGAAAGGATATTAATAATATTTTAAAAAATATAGAAAAAAACCTACAAAACAAGGTAGAAGTTAGAGATTTACAACTTTGGTTTGAAGTCTCAAGGCGGTTGAACGCCGATGCAAATTTGCTAATACCAAAAGTGCAAGAATGGGAATTTAAAAAGCCCTCTCTCGATACAGCTTACTTTCTAATGTGTTTATTTGGTGTACAGGCAATTGATGGGGTAAAAAGTGGAGTTAATAACTATGAAAAGTACCAAAAAGAAGTTGCTAAAAGAATAAACACATCTTATAGTAAGGTTTTTTGTGTCGAGTGGGTAGGAACTGATAACAATAAATCAATTTTACTCAACCACAAACAGGTAGGAAAATGGATAAGAGATAACCGTTTTTTTGAAACAAGTCCTTTAAATTTGCTTAAATTAAAAGGTAGGGTAATAAAGTATCTAAGTAGAACACAAGGGTTTATTGAAGTTGAAGGCTGTGGAATTCAAGTAATGTATCAACCTGCACTATGTAACCATTTTAGTGATGATGCCCAGAAAGGAACGAGGGTTGAATTTTTTGTTGGATTTAATTATGATGGAGCAAGAGCTTTTGAAGTAAAAAATATATAGCTTATACAGATTATTCTATAAAAAAGCGACTTCCACCAGAAGCCGCTTTTTTATGCCAAATACTGAGGGGTATGCTTACCCCACCGCAAACTCCGTCAACTCCCGATGCGCAGGTGGATAAAACGCTAAAACAATATCCTTTTTAGGAATACCCTTTTCGGTCAAAAGGTTAGCAATGCCTGTTTCAGTGTTATCTCGTTGAATCCAGATTTTACCATCTAAGATATCCACATGAAAAGCGACATTAAAAATTTGTTGATTGCCTTTCCAACCCAGCCATAAGAATTGATAGTGATGGTGCTTATCATCTGCGATGATGTAGCTTGAAATATTTTGACTCGTTTGACGAAAACGACTTTGATAATCGGTCAAAACTTCGTTTAGTATCTTTTCGTATTTTTTTATTCTTTCCATATCGTATCTTCATCATCAAATACAAAGAATAAAGGATCATCTGTTATCAACCATCCGTCTTTTTGAAGGGCATTTCTTACGGCTTCGTGTATTTTATCTCTTGCCATAGTCGGTTTATTTTTTTTACAAAGTTATGTCCTTTTTTTTAATCAAAGTAAAAAAAGCGACTTCCCACCAGAAGCCGCTTTTTTTATGCCAAATACTGAGGGGGTGCTTTGAATTTGGGAACTTATTTTTTAAAATAGTGTTTGGTTTTTCGATATTTACACGAGAAAGGGTTATATTTGATAAAAATTTGAAAATTATCGACATGGTAACGATAGAAACAGAAGTTCAAAAAATGGCGGATATAGAAGTTCGCTATCCGAATCAATGGGTTGTTTTAGGCAATCCTGTTTTTGACGGCATGGATGTCTTAGAAGGTGTCGTTATCGCACATCATACCGATAAACGCATTGCCAGTATGGAAGGAGGGGAACGCCGTGCGCCTTTTCAAAAAGTCACCTTGTTTTATGTCGGAAAACAGCCACCACCAAGACGAATTGGTCTTTTGCGAAGAATAAAAGAAAACTAAAAATCAAATATTATGAGCAAAACTTACCCTTTCAAATGGCTTGACGAGTCAGAAAACCTCATTGTTGTTAACGTTGAAATCAATAAGAAAACATTACTTCGTTTTTTGCTTGATACTGGTGCTTCTGAAACGTATTTCGACAAAAATATTGTTTTGATAGAAAACATTAGCTTAAAAGAACTTGTTGAACAAGTGACTATTGAAACTGCTAATGGTTGGATTGTTACGGATGTTTTTTAAATTGACACCATTGATGTGTTTGGTTTGACACTCAAAAATCATCCTGTTCAAGTCATTGATTTTATTGCCAACGGCATTATGTCAAACTATGCAGGTATATTGGGCATGGATATTTTGACGCAAAGAAACCTTTGCTTGAATTTTGATACACAAACTTTGACTTTTTCTTAAAGAATTTCGAATAAAAAAAAGCGGCTTCCCACCAGAAGCCGCTTTTTTTATGCCACATACTGAGGGGGTATCTATCACTCCTCCTTAACAAGTTGAATCAATTCATACTGATTGCCGCGTGTTTTTCGGACGAGCGCACGCACCTTATTATCAAAAAACGTGCGCACCATTTCAGCCAAACCAAAATTGACGGTAATCTCTTTATTTTCAGAACCATTGACGAGCCGTATTTTATTGGTTCGAATATTCGCACTTTGTAAGTAGCCGACAAATGTAAGTGTGTCATTTTTATCTTTCAAAAGCCTTTGCTGTTTCACAAGGTCTAAGGATTCTAACAATTCTTGGTGAATATCATCGGGCGGCGAGCCAAGAAGTCCGTAAGAAATAAAAATTTCAGCTTCGCGGTATTGCTTTATATCCAACGCTAAACAAGCTGCACTGCGCATGATAATTGACCTAAAAGGCTCATTTTGAGAATCCACTAATGACAAAGCGACTTTGCGTTCTATATCAAAAGCTTTTTGATTGAGCTCAAAAGCTTTTTCAATTTCCTTATGTTGGGTAGCAACTAAGGCATCTTGTGCGAAATTCATCGCTTCTTGATGTAGATTGAGTAACTCTGTATTTGTCATTTTTGTAAAAATAAAGCTGATGGTTGTGAAAACTCGATGATACTAACATACGCTGTTGCAGCGGAATTATCTGATTGATCTGTTTGTATCATTTTCTTTTTAGCTCTTGCACTCATCGTATTTGTTGTCGCTTGTTTTCTAATACCTGATATTTCAATCCGTAAAATTGATTGCAAAGTTAATGGATTTATTAACCAAAAATCAACTCCTTGTCCACTTCTTGATGTTTGCCAAACTCCTTTTTCAGGTAAAAGCGTATCTGCCAATAAAAGAGACAAGCACATTGCGCCATAGTCAGTTGTTCGATTGACATCTGTATGTGTATTTTGTAACACATTCGTAAAGGCTAATTGCCAAGAAATCATATAATCCTGTTCAACAATATTCGATTGAGTAGGCTCGTATTTTAGAAAAACGCCTGTTTTATGGTTTTGAGAACTCAAACAAACCACACAACATTCTAACATCATTCCCGTAAAGTGGCTGGTAAAGCAGGTCTTAAATTTCTCATTAATATTTTCAAGATTTAGTTCTTTCATAGATAGTTGTTTTAATTTATGTAGCAAAATTAGCTTTTTCTCTAAGTTTTTGTGAAAAATTCAATTTTTCACAAAACATTAATTTCGCTTCAATGTATTTATAAATTAATGTATTGTGCATAAGAAAAGCGGCTTCCCACCAGAAGCCGCTTTTTTTATACACAATACTGAGGGGGGACCTATCACTCCTCCTTAACAAGTTGAATCAATTCATATTGATTGCCGCGTGTTTTTCGGACGAGCGCACGCACGTCGTATTTTGTTGGTTCGGCTGTTTGCACTTTGTAAATAGCCAACAAATGTAATTGTGTCGTTTGGGTCTTTCACATGCCTTTGTTGTTAGGCTTTATCTTGAACGCTGTATTTTTTTGAAAAAAAAGAGAAAACCTCTTATCTTTACAAAAAATTAAAACATGGAAAAAGTAATAGAAGAAAAAAAAGTAAGCATTATCAATCCTGACAGTCCGACTGTCAAAGGACTGCTTAAAATGTTGCAACACAAGCGGTTACGGGAACAATTTTGGTTCGGTGAAATTACTTTTGAGGAACTTAACAAACAACTATTAGAAAAAGGTATCAACAAACAATATGAGCATCCTTCTGCCGTATAACTTTACCCATCACGACAATAAGTTTATTTTCAAAACCGATAATTCAGTCGCTTACAGTGTCGAATTCACAGACGGAGCGTACTATTTCCTAAATTTGCCTTCTCATATTCCCGTTTTTTAGTTCAATATTAAAGTTCTAAACATTGTTGACAGCATAGGGCAACCGTATGATGAACGCATTGAACTCACGATTGTAAACATCCTTAGTACATTTTTTGAGGATAACCAAAATAGCCTCATCTATATCTGTGACAATCTCGATAATCGTCAGCAAGTGCGTTATCGAAAATTTGATATGTGGTTTAAAAAGGGTAAGACTGATTTACTCGAAAAATACGATATTGATTTTTCAATTTACGATATTCAAATCCTCGCTTCACTTATCGTCCACGTTCAGAATCCCGATAAAGATTTATTGGTTCGTCTATTTTTTGACATCTACAAATGAGATTATACTGAGGGGGGGTAAGTACCGACAAATGCTTGATTATCCACCCAATAATCAAGCGTTTGTGGGTTTAAAAAGGGAAAAAACGAGAATACCGCTTTTAAAAATGTTTTTTTGTTAAAAAGAGTGTATTTTTGTTTAAATTAGAAAAAATAAAACAATGATGCGTGAGCTAACAGTTAAAGTTTCTGACAATCAGTTTGATATGCTGGTCAATTTTTTGAGAACATTGCCTTATGTTCAACTGCCATCCTCATTGAAAAAAAATGAAAATAAGGAACAAGATCCCTTGTTCGACAAACTTGTTTCAACAAAAATACCTTTTGACTTTAGCGCATTGGGCGAAATGGATAATACGCCTTTTGATATTGAAGACATTAAGAACAACTACAGTATCAAATGGGAGAACTTCAATGAAGTTGTTGCACTTTTTAAGGACATCCCATTAGAAAATCATATTGAACAACATACTGAACTATACACGGATTAAACTTTTTCCATGTTTTACATCTTAGATACCAATACCTTAATCTATCTGATTAGAGAAAACCCAGTTATTAGAGCCGAACTAACCAATCGCGGTATTTTTCAATCTGAAAATACCGTTTCAATTTCCATTGCATCTTTTGGAGAAATTCTGTCTTTTGCACTACAAAACAATTGGGGTGAGCGCAAAAAAAATAACCTCAAAAATTTGCTTGCGAACTTGCGTCCCATTCCAATCATTAAACGGAACTTACTGGATGCTTATGCTGAAATTGATACTTACAGCAAAGGCAAACTCGCCGAACGTCCACTTCCAACAGGACAAACTGCCCGAAAAATGGGTAAAAATGACTTGTGGATAGCTGCCACAACGCACCTTGCCCAAGCAACCTTAATCACAAATGATAATGATTTCGATCATTTAGAGGGTATTTATTTCTCTATTATCAAGTTGCCAACGCAATAGCCTTATCTAACATTTTGGAACTACAAAAAGCGGCTTCCCACCAGAAGCCGCTTTTTGCACGTACAATACTAAGAAGTTACAATCCCAAAAATTGCACCTTATAAACCTCATTAACCAACCCAAGTGGTAAGTTGCTAATGGTTTGCTTCTCGCCATTCAACCTGTGGTCTAATGGGCTTGAAAAAGGCTTTGTGCGAGTCAAAAGCTGAAGTTAGAAGCCGCCTTTGACCTTTTCGAGGGTAAAACCAAAAGTCGAACCGACCCCCTCAGTAGAGCGCACGTGAACGGACTGATTGTGGGCTTCGACGATGTGTTTGACGATGGCCAAGCCGAGTCCTGTGCCGCCCACATCGCGCGAACGGCTCTTATCCACCCGATAAAAACGGTCGAAAAGGTGCTTCAAATGGTGTCGTGCGATGCCGATACCGTTGTCAGACACTTCAATCAGCACGATTTTATCCATATCGTAGAAGCTGATTTTAGTCTGTCCGTTGGGTTTACCATACTTGACGGAGTTGGCGATGAGATTGGTCAGCACTTGGCGTATTTGTTCCTTGTCGGCACGCACGCGGTAGCCGTGATTCGCCCCTTCTTTGAAGGATAGCTTGATATTTTTGGCTTTGGCTTTCAAATCCATGTCTTCAAACACTTCATTCACTAATGTTTGAATGTCAAACACCTGTAAATCGAGTGTCAATTTGCCGCTTTCGAGGCGTGAAATTTTATCCAAATCTTCGACAATTGAGTTCAAACGCTCCACATTGCGTGCGGCTTTTTGCAGATAAGTCAAATTTACTGAGGGGTCGTTCACGCCGCCATCAATCAGTGTATGCAAAAAGCCTTGGATGTTAAAAATGGGGGTTTTCAACTCATGGCTCACGTTGCCAATATAGTTGCGGCGATATTCTTCTAATTCTTTAAGCGTTTCAATCTCTTTATTTTTGTTGACCGTCCAGTTATCTACTTCGTTTTCCACATCGTCGAGCGTATCGCTGCCTAAGCTGGGAAGGATTTCGCCTTTTTTGGCATCTGATATTTTCTTGTAAATAATCTTAATGCGCCGATAGATGAAATTCTCTATCAAAAGATGAGCGATAAAGTAGCAAAGAATAAGAGTCAACAAAGGCAAAAGAATGATATTCAATGCCCTATCCATATCGGAAGGTGTGATATTGATGGCAATAACGACAATGAAAACCATCAAAGAGGTCGCAAGAGCCACATAAAAAGCGAGTTGCTTGGGTGTAGGATTCTTAAACATACATTTTGAATACTTCTATTATAAATCGAATTTGTAACCTATGCCTTTAAGCGTTTTTATTTGGTCTGAGCCTATTTTTTCACGCAATTTACGAATGTGGACATCTATGGTTCGGTCGCCGACTATGACATCGCTGCCCCAAATCTTGTGATAGATTTCGTCACGTGAGAAGACTTTTCCAGGTTTTGAAACGAGCAACAAAAGTAATTCAAATTCTTTTTTAGGCAAATCAATTATTTGTTCCCCCCTCAGTACTTGCACTTTTTCTTTATCAATAATGAGATCTGCAGCTTGAATGATGTTGGCGTTGGGCGATTCTTTAGGTTTGTTGCGCCTAAGGAGTGCTTTGACACGACTGATAAGCACTTGGGGCATGATGGGTTTGGTGATAAAGTCATCGCCTCCTACATCGAGTGCTCTGATTTGGGTAAAATCTTCGTCACGAGCAGTCAAAAATGTGATGATAGTGTTATGTAATTGGTCATTTTGGCGCAAACGTCGGCATACCTCAATGCCATCTAAATGAGGCATCATAATATCCAAAATAATCAATTGTGGGTGAGATTCACGCGCTTTCTCAATAGCTTCTAAGCCGTTTGAAGCTGTCAGAACTTCAAAACCTTCTTTTTTTAAGTTGTAACTCAAAAAGTCTAAAATGTCAATTTCGTCATCAACAATGAGTATTTTCGTCATGTTTTGGCTTGATTTCGACTGAATTTGTTGAATAATTTGGCAAAATTAGACCCAAAACGTCATCTTTAATGCAAGTTTTAGTTTAAGAAATTGTAAAGTTTTGGCTTACTTGGTGAGTTCACTCCTTTTGGCTTTTACCATACGCTCCACTTGTACATAAATGCTATCGAACTGAACGGGGTTACGAGCATAAATGGTCATTGTCGAGTCCAAATCTTTATCCGTTACACCATGCTGTTTGAAAATCTGCTCATAATAAATGCTGTTCATACTATCTCGCACCTCTTGTTTTTCAGATTCCGTCAAAGCTTCTGCCGTATGAATATCTACCAAAATATGAACCAATTTTTCAGAAGGAATCGGCGCTTCAATGGTAGGTTGACACGACACAAGAGAAAGCAAACTCATTGAGCATAAAAGTAATGTTGCAATCTGTTTTTTCATTGCTGTGAAAGTTTTAAATCAAATCGGTTACTTATACATTTTTGGATACCACAAACCTGTCACTTTCGCCGTCTTTACACTAAACGCTGACCAATCGTCAATAGATGCGTCAAGGCGCACAATGCCACAAGTGGGCAGATTGTCAATAGGGTCTTCGTTAAATCTATTAGTAAAATAGGTCAAAGTTGGGTTATGTCCGAAAAGCAAAACTGTTTTAGCATTTTTAGGCAAATCTTTGACAATTTTAAGAATATCGGATTCAAGAGCTTCATAAATGTCTTTCTGAAAGTCAATATCCGAGTCTTTGATACCAAACTCATGACAAAAATACTGTGCCGTCGTTTTAGCACGCACAGCAGGGCTTGACACAACAAGGTCGGGGCGACCACCTTGTTCTTTTAGAATCTTAGCCATGCGTGGCGCATCGTTGTGACCTCTCAAATCGAGGACTCTGTCAAAATCGCGTGCACTAAAATCAGTCCAACTGGATTTCGCGTGTCTGATAATAAATAACGTCTTCAATGCAAAATGAACTTGTAGGATTTGATAAAACTGTATTAACTTGTGCGTTTTTTACAACGGCAAGGCGAAAGTATAAAATGAAACTCAATTTTTCACTCGACAAGCTTGAATTGTATCTCGACGACGATATTTTACTGGCGGCTGACCAACTCATCAGCATTCAGCACGCTCAATCGTTGATTGAAATAGAAAAAAATCTGTTTCTACTCCGCACTACTGAGGGGGGCGATGCGATTGAAACAGAAGTACAACTATCTGGCAGTAAAGTCAAAATGGCAACTTGCGAGTGTCAGGCTTACCAAGAAAATAATATCTGTTCACACATTGGCGCGGCTCTTTTGCTTCTTTTAGAAAAAAAGAAAATACAAGCCGAAACCAAAAAGGCTGCGCCACCCAAACAAACAGAATCGCATACTGAGGGGGGGACTAAACTCACTATTCCAAACATTCTGAAGCGTATCGAACCGAATTTGCTTATTGAGTTTATCGCCAACTATGCCCGCTCCGACAAACAATTTGCACTTGCTCTCAAAACCCGTTTTGCCAGCGACTTATCGGCGGGTAGTATTCAAGACCATTACAAAACACTGATTGACAATACACTACGCACTGTTAAAAACCCTAAAGGTCGTATCACACCCAAAGGTTGGCAACAAGTTTTTACGATGCTCGATGAGTTGAGGCAAAAAGCTGAGTCGTTTTTTAAGGCTGGTGAATTGAACTCTTGTTTTGAGCTTTTGAAAGTGACCTTGCCTCTCATACATCGCCTCATGCGCGCTTATGATTCGCCGAAAGCCAAACTGGAACGCCGCCAAATTCAGTTGACCGAAATACTGAGGGGGTTCGATGGCTTATTGGTTTCGCCCGAATTGTCGCAGAATTTATGGGATTTTGTCCTTGTTGAATATACCCAAAATGTACGCCACGACTATTCGTCACGTCTTTTCGATTGGCTGTTGAAACATGCGGACAATTCTAGTCAAATTGAGGGTCTTTTACAGACTTTGGATACACAAATCAATATGTGCCGCCAATTTGTGGACATCAGAGACAGGCTGATAACTCAAAAGGTGCAATTACTCCATAAAATTGGTCGTATCGAAGAAGCCAGTGCCTTGATTTTGAGCGCATCCAGCAGTCCAGATGTTTTGCTTACTGCGATTCAAAATACTTTTAACTCTGGCGACTATGATTTGGCAAAAAGCCTGTGCGAAAATGGCTTAAAAGTGTTTAAACGAAACGCTGCGGCAACCCAAACCCTCGAAGAATGGCTGTTGACAATTGCTGAAAATGAAGCGGATACTGAGGGGGTCATTTTTTATGCCGAAAAAAGGTTATTAGCCACGTTTAATTATACATTCTATGACAAACTCCAACAACTGAATTTACCTACCGACAAGCGACAAGCCATTATCAAAGCTATTGAAAACCAAAGTTATCGGATTGAAAAACGGGATTTATTAGCCGCTATTTATTTGGAAGAAAAACAATTGGATAAGTTAACCCAAATGATTGTCGAAATGCAGTCGTTGGAATTGTTGCGTCGCTATGGCGTTGCCCTCTACGAATTAGACGGTGCTAACAAAGGCGAAAGCGTCGTTGACTTGCATAAAAAAGTGATGTACGAATATCTCTACACACATCTCGGTCGTCCACCTGCACAGCGTATTCGCCAAGTTTTAGAATCTCAAATTAGCCAAAACGGTATGGCTTTAGCCGAACGCCTTAAAAAAGAATTGAAAAAAGATTTTCCAGAACGCTATTCTCTCAACGAAGAATTGGAGGATATGATGGAAGAAATTGAACGCCGTGCGACTTTGATTAGATAGTCATTAGTGAAAATTAAAACCTCCCTTTTAAAAGTCCACTCCGCCTCCGTAGGGGCGTTAATTTACGTTTAAAAAATACCGAAGTATTGTACTTTAATAACTGATGTTACGCACGATACCATTACAGACTGTTTTTTGCTGCGCAAAAAAGACGTGCTAAGAAATTATTTTTTTAGAGCGAAGTTCATTTTTCAATCGCTTGCGATTGAAAAATGAACTTCGCTCTGATAGATTCTTTTTATTGTACGCTTTTTTTGCGCAGCAAAAAATAGTGCGTAAACTGTACCGTGCGTAATATCAATTAATAATAAGCAATTTCTGTATCTCTGATTTCAAATCGCCAAGATGGACCTTGGTCTCGTCTGACAGTATTGGCAATAAAAAGCAAAATATCGCGCCGCCTACTGAGGGGGGTCTTTGTTTCTTTTTCCCAGTCTTCGGGTTTGGGTGTTTCGATGTACCAATGACAGTCACCGCCACCGATTTCATGCCAAAGTCGAATGCGAATATCGGCTTCCACATACGTCACATAGCCGCCTCTGCCCATGTTTTCGTATTCCAAACGTGCATATTCGTTTTTGGGGGCGGTGTTAAATATTTCATTCAAGGATGCCATAGCATTGTCTCTTATTCCTCTATCCAAATTGGGAATCGGATTGCCAAAACCGTCTTTATACACCCGCCACATTGAATCCTCGCCTTCTTTAACTTTGGGTGTTTTTTTAGGCAATAAACTGCTCGCCAAGGATGGTTTTCCGGCATAAGCTGTTTCCATTTCCACTATTTTATCTTTTGGAACGACTTCATCTTCTTCTAATTTGTTAAAATACAAACAATGTAAGCCGCCTTTTGGATGCTCTATTTCAAGACAATAAGTGCTTGGCAGCCATGCCAAAGTGCCCCACGTCATCAAGACGCTGCCATTCAATTTATTGGTTACTGTTTGTTCTTCAAAGATTGTGTTTGTTTTGGTATTAATAATACGCAAATTGCCATAGCCTTGCCAGCCATTCTCAGGCAACCAAACAGAAAGCTGTTGCGCATTGGGATAACGCACAAAACGACCCGTCAATGTCCCAATTTGACGGGCGTTTTTACCCGTATTTTTTATTTTGATAATTTCTATGATGCCTTCGTTTATTATTGAATTGTCCATTGTTTTTTAGTTTTAAGTATGCGGAACAAATAAATTGCAATTACTCACTGTTTCTCGCTTCGCTCGAAATACGTGCTTTGTAAGGACTTTTTAGGAGTTTCTGTACTTTTTTTAATGAAAATCTATGATTTTCATTAAAAAAAGTACAGAAACTCCAATAGAGTTAATTCTTGTACGCTTTTTTTTGCTTGTCCAAAGGACTCCTTCGGAGCAAAAAAACAGTGAGTAATTGCAATTTATTTGTTCTCCATACTTAAAGTTCTTTTACTGAGGGGTGTGTTATAGATTGGCATCCAACCATTTTTTTACAGCAATTCGGTATGCTTTTATTGTTTTATCATACCATTTTCTATGGTCTTTGCTCATTCTTTGGGGATATTCGGCAGCTAAAACAGTTTGCAATTTCAACATGCCAGGTCTGAATTCTTTAGCATACTCTTTAAATTGAAAGTCTAACGCTCGACAAAACGACTGAAGGTTTAAACTCCAAATCTCTCTTTTGTAGGGGTCGTCCATATCATGTTCAGCTCTGATGGCAAATACTTTGAGGCTGTATTTAATCGGCTCAATAAATTTTTCTGGATTTTCTACTCTATTGCCATCTAAATAAGCATAAACATAGTATGAATCATCATCGTAAGCCCAGATGGTTGCTAAGTTTTTTTGTGTTAAAATGGCTATCATCTGTTCTTCCTTATTAGCATACGTTTTTATCTTGGCGATGGCATTTTCGCGCAGCTGTTTATCCATTTTAGGCTCTGCAAATTTTAAAAGCCCATTGATGCTTGTGTCATTGTAGTTAATTATTTTGTCTAAAGTAGCCTGATACTCTGCTTTACGGTATGACAGAGATGCGATTTTCGATTGGATTTTATGTATTGCATGCATCACTCGAATCTTACTCCAAGCTCCCCAAATGCCTACTGCAATCAATAAACTGGCTGCAAAACCTATTTGCATAGATAGCTTCGCCCAAGAATGCAGAAACCCTTCATTGTGTTGTGCATTTAAGGCATAAAAACAGGAAGCAAACACCAATACGTGCAATAGAATAAAAACTCTGTGGTATTCTAAAGCCCAAAATGTCATTGTTACAAAGGCTATCCAGCCTATAAAAACCAAAACATTGCGATAGTGAAGCACCCAATCAAAACAGTGATTCACATTCATATTCCAAGCCAAAAGCCCCGAAGAAATGATGAAGCCCGCTCCACAAACAAGATAGGCATAGGCATAGCCCACACCATAATCGCCACTTGGTCTTGGTTTGGATAAAAGATTGGCGAGTAAGCTATAAAACATAAGAGTTATAATAAATAAAATATTGCCGAACATTTGGTTTTTTATTTTTTTAGCTGAATCATTTTGTTCTATACTGAGGGGGTCACTTATGCCGTTTCAACCAATCTTTAACAAGCAGCGTTTCCTTAAAACGTACATTTTTAAAGCGTTCAGGTGGCGTGGTTTGCAAGGCTTCTTGTAGTTTTAATAGAGCAGGGCGAAAATCCATACCTTTATTTAAAAATTGCTCATCAATAGCCCGAAGCAAACGGTCTATATTGAAAGGCTCAAAGTGCCATTCTTGCAAATCATCGGCATCTTTAATCAAATGATGCACCTCGTCCGCTGTAAATAAAATGCTGCGGTTTAAAGGTTCGAGAAATTTTTCAGGATTATCCACTTTATTGCCATCAAGAAACGTGTAGGCTTCGGCGTAATAGTGCTTGTTTTCTAAAAGTTCTATCAATTGATCTTCCCAATGGGGTTTTTCTTTCACTTTTGCAACTGCCGCTGCACGTATATCTTCGTCATGAAAACGTCCTGTGAGTGACATCAAGTAGAGAATATTGTCCGTTGTTTTATGATTGGCTATTGTTTGCAAGTGGTCGTTGCGAATGGCTATTTCCCTTTCATTGTGACTTTCTAAAATAGCGGTTTGTTGCTTTGCAGAACTTTGCAACCACCCAAACAATAAACCCATACCTGCTGTGAAAACCAATAAAAAACCAATCATCAATGGAATTTTATACACATTGGGTGATACATTTGCCCTTATATCGGTATTTAAAAGAAAAAGATAAGGCACTAACATAAAAAGTGGCAACCACACTTGCCCATTAATCTTTGCCAACCCATGAAGAAATTGGGGATAGCTTTCTGAATACCATTCCCATTTAAAAACACCACAAGCAAAAACCACAACTGCCATACAAAGCCAACCCAAACCAACCAAAATATTGCGGTTGAAACTGTGGATTGAAATCCAATCAAAGCCATTTTTACCACCAACATAAAGCGTTAACATCAAACTACTGATGGCGAAAGCCAAGCCGAAAAATACCAATAACAAGCCATAAGCCATAGCACCTTCGCCTGCTAAGTTCGGTTTGGAAGCACTGAAATTGGCGAATAATATGACAACGAGGCATGTTAGTCCATAGAAAATGTATCCGAGCATTTGTTTTCAATTAAAATTTACCAAATGGTTTTCATGATGGTGTATTTTCCTGTTTAGAGTCATCAGTGATGACTAAATGGGAACACTTTATAAAGGTACTGAGGGGTGGGCATAATTCAAATCTACTCAAATAGGTATAGACTGTTTTGCCTTTGGCAAAAAGCTTGCTTTGAAAGGACTTTTCGGATGACCGTTTATTTTTGATGCCTTGGCATCAAAAATAAACGGTCATCCATAAAATCCCCTTTTTATGCACATCTTTTGTGCGCAGCACAAAACAGTGAGTATTTAGCACTTTTAAATGTCGCCATTAAACTGTTGCAGTTGTTCTTATTCTTTTGGAAGAAACTGCTGAATATCAATAATTTCAAACTCAGATGAATACTGCATAAATTGTTTGAGCATAGCTGTATGTCCTTGCCCAAAAATCACCATTACCTTTTTGTCAGATTTATCGGAGGCGACTAAATCTTTGATGTTTTTGAGGATGTAAAGGTTTCTTTTGTACCAACTTGTTACACCTTCTACACCGGGTTGCACATTGCCTTTACCGACTGGAAGCAAGTAGCGATAGTACAAATCAACATTCATTTTATCCAATTCATCCGTATTCAATGCCGATAAAACAGCACTTATTGACTTTTCTTGTACTAATTTGTTAATATGCCCTATGACCTTATTGCCAACATCATTCAATTGCTCAAGTAGGGGAGAGAACTCTTTTGCAAGTTCACCAGAAGGCTCGAAATTGAGTTGAATGGAGGGTTCATCAACAGAATAAATATGTTGATGACCGAGCAAACGAGCCAAACGGAAACCAATCTGTTCTCGTTCACTTGCGGCAAGTTGATACTTTCCGTTCAAGTAATCTTGATAACGTTTATCAAGGGCTTCATCATTTTTATTAAATTCAAGCGCGATGTGAGTTGGTTTGAATTTTACCAATCCTGCTACAAGTATATCCAGTTCTTTTTGCCTTTTTTCAGAAAGGATATTATCTGATTTTACATTGAATTGATCTTGATTCGGATTGTCGAAATGATAAACACCCAATAGTGCGATAGGCGTTTTATCAGTTGAAACGCTCTTTTGCGCCACATCATTCCCAGATAATGACTGTGCTATTATGGTAGATGCTGCTAAAAAAATAAAAGCCGAAAAGAGGATAGCGCGTTTTTTTTGTCTTGTTTTCATTTTGATAAAAGATTAAGTAGAACCTAAACGGATATACTTTTATTTTTGAAAGATGTTTGATATTGTTTTTTATGGATAATACCGCACAAAGTTGTGGCAAATACTGAGGGGGTAAAATCCACATTCTCCATTTGAAAGAATTTAGAATTAACTTAGGTCAGCAATACATTTGGAATGAAATCAACCAAAAAGTGAGCAATGATATTGGCTTTTAAGTCTTTTTTCCAAAAATAAAACAGAGCCAATACACCTCCAGCAACGGTGGCAATTAAAATACCTGCATACCCCTGCGGATAGTGCAACAAACCAAAAGGAATTGTTGAAAGCATAAAAGCCATCCACTTTTTCCCTGTGATAACAGTCAAACGTTCCAATAGGAAACCACGCATGAAGACTTCTTCGGCAACTCCTGCGCGCAAAGTGACAAAAGCAATAACAGGTTTTGAGAGTAAGTCAAAAGATTTTGATTCACCAAATTGCCAGCCTAAGAGTTTGCATATTTCCAAACATCCCAGTATTGCCGCTATGCTGACAATAAAAATGATGACGACCCATATCAGCGAGCGTCCCCAATGACGATTGTGCAAACCTATGGATTCGAGGGTTAATTTTTCTTTTGGAATGATATAAAACAACAGAAAACCGACTAAGCCAAAGATGAGGCTTTCTTTTGCCATCATTTGTCCATTGGTCAATTGGCTTCCAAAGGTGTATTTAAAAGTTTCGTTAATGGCTGTTATGCCAAACATAGATAGTAAAAGCCCTATCCATGTATAACGATTTGTCGGTGCGATTGAGTGATTCATCTTGTGTATCTATAAAAAATTAAACAGTTTAAAACAATACTTTCCATTTGATAACACAAAATTGACTCAAATACTGAGGGGTATGAAATTTTACACGATGAGACGTAGGTGATTTGAAATGAGGTGTGGTATTTGTTGAATTAAGCGTTTGTTGACTGTATTCTTTACTTGTGTAATACAACAAACGCTTATCCATCCCCAAAATATTGGCAACTTGCATTTCAACAATAAAAGTATGGCAGGAGTCCTTCGGATAGTTCCGTTCTTTAATTTAAGATTTGGATGTTATTTGGTTGAACACCATATACTACAGGTATTATGTCTCGGGTCTAAGACCCACAAAATAGTATGTATCGCGTCTGAGACGCTCACGAGCAGTTACGTTTTTTATACTTGATGCCAGCGGAGGAGTAACAACCGACAAACAACAAAAAAGCCTTGTGTGGGATAATATCTTACCCTACTTCTGCTTAATTTTTTGATTTTTTATTGTGTTTTATTTTTTTATTGTATTTTTCTATTGCATTGTCAATATTTCTTTCCATTGTTTTTCTTTCTTCATTCCAGCCAGTTACATACTTAGTTTTATTTTTTTCTAAATCACTATTTAAATTTATTAAGTCATTCGATTGTTTATCATAATTATCAACATTTTTACTACGAGGATAAAATCTATAATCTTTGTCATTATGATATTTTACACTAGAATTTATAATTGAAATAAAGTTATCAATGTTTGCTTTCAAATATATATTTATTGGTTCTCCAATTATTGATTTAAAAGAAGTATATAGTGCGCCATCATCACTTATCTTGTAGGTTGGATTAGTCAAATTGTAGAACCTATAGCGTAGATAACCTAAATAATATAAAAAAGATGCTTCATTGTATTTTGCTTTTGCTAAAAGTTCGCCTGACTTTATAAAATACGCCGAAGGATGCCCATTATCAAGTGAATCAGCAATCTCGAAAACAAAACTTTCTAAAAAGCCAATTTTATTGGTTTTTTTTAGAGAATCCGCTGTTGTGTACATCTTCTCATACATGCTTTTGTATGTTATCAATTGATTAAGAACTTCAACATAACTTGCCTTTTCCTTTGTAATGACTTCTTCAAATTTGTTATTCTGATTTGAGTCTTCTATTGTTCTATGGCTTTGAGGTTTTCGAGAACAATTTGTAAAAATTAATAGTAAGCAAATAACTTTAGTGAATTGATTCATTTATTTTTTTATTTTAGTTTTGGTAAATTACGGGACTTATACATATAGCTGCATATATTCTATATCTGCTCACAAAAATAATATCCCTTCATTTTACCCCCCTCAGTATTTTTGCCAATTTTAACAGTTTTTCTTTAAATATCGCCCTAAACTTTATTAAAATTTGTTTAGGTTTTTTTCTACTATTGCCTAAAAAAACTGGCTTTTTAAAATAAGGATGCTTAACAATCATCAACATTTCGTCATCTCCAGCTTCTTTATGAATATATAAATCGGGGTATTGGTATTTTCCTTCTAAAAAATCTCCTATTTGCTTTAAAGTTATCGCTTTATATTTACCGTTAAACATGTAAAAGGTTGGTGTATTTATGATAAAAATACCTTCTACTTTAAAGTTTGTTAAATCAATTTCTTGTGAGTTATAAATTATTTGTAAATGTTCCTGCAATACTTTTAAATTATTACTAACCCATTTAATCTTTTTGCTCAATTGCGGTTCATAGGATTTTATAAAATTTGTATAATCATTTCTATATCCAACAGCTTCATACCTCGCTCTATTATACTTTGAATCAGCTACAAATACAGTTTTTAGCGTTGAATTTACCACTATTAAATCAATTTCTCCAGCGATTTCGTTATCAATCCTAACATTTGTTTTTGACGCTTGTTTGAATGACTTAATATTCCTACAATATCTAAATCTTTTTTTTCTTACTATTTCTTCAATCTCATCTTCTAAAATTGCATCATGGTCATTTCCTTTATTTGTGATAAAATTTTGCATACATTTTAATTCGAGCCATTCACTCAGCATGGCGTTCCAATGTATAGCATTTGTTGCTAAAACCATCATACTTTCTGTAAATTTTTCTATTCCAACTAAGGCTCTATCCTCGCCACCAATTCTGTAAACAAGGATTGGTCTAAACATATAACGCTGTGTAGAATAAGGTTTAAGAACAGCTTCTTCTATGGTTAGTTTATTTTTTCTTGAAATTGTTAATCCATCATAAAATTTGTTTGCAATAACTTTATCTATTTTGAACTCAGATTCAAGGTTTAAGGGTAAAACTTGTGGTTCAATGGTTTGAAACGTTGGGTCTTTTGGGCTATGATGTTTTTTAATTTCAAATATTATTCCGCTTGCAAATTTGTAATTTATACCAAAACAATTTTCGATAGATTTTACTAATTCACGTGTGCCTTGTTCATCAAATGTACCTTTTTCATAGTCCTCTACAAGCGTAGGGAATAGTTGTGCATATGTTTCGCCATAATGATATTGCCAATTTACATTCAATAAATTTTCTTCGTCAAATTTTATCTCATAGCAATCCTCTATCATTTTTTGAAAAGCAATATTATCAGCAAAACCATAAATCCAAGTTCCTAAATAAAGTAATTCTTGAATTTTAATATCCATGAGTAATACGTCACTACCTGATGATAATTTGCCCCAAGCCAGATTTATGTCACATCCTTGTTCAAGAATTAACTTTAAAATTCTACGATACATTGCAAATTCACTTTCACTAATTTTATCAATCTTGAGTCCAGCAAGTGTTTTTATATAAATTTTTATAGATTCTTCGTGTAACCAAAAGATATATAAGAAAAATGTAAGCCTATCTTCTTGTAGTATCAGTCTTCTGAAGTTATCAATTAGAAAATTAAATGCGTCTAAAAGAATACTTTCAACTTTGTTAGGCTCTGTAAAATTACTTTTTCCATGCTTTTCTATTAAATATTTAGAAAGTGCTGCCCAGTATTTGTCTCTCGCACTACTGTCATAACTGATTACAACCTTATTGTCTATTAGTATTCTTGGCATTTTTTAATGAAAGTTATTGATATTTTATTATAAATATAGTTTTGAGAATCAACGATTTTATAAATAATATTTATATTTCTGTGTATTTTACTTCCTTTTGTTTAATCGAAGAACGGAGGCTTTTTTCTTTGGTTGCATGGAACTACGGCATGTATGCGCATAGTTGCGTATATCCCGCATCTATCCACAAAAATAAGTTTTCTACATAAACAAAAAAAACTTTTTATAACAAAAGGTAAAATAACTATTTAGCATTTCGTATAAAATACATTTTAATACTAAATCGTGTTTTTACTGAGGGGTATAGAGTTTCGTGATACATCCTTCGTATAAAATGTATTCTAATGCAAAAGTATTCGCATAAAATGTATTCAAATATTCAAATCATCTAATGGGCTACGAGTTTTTGTCAAGTCGGTTTTTAAGACGTGTAAATATATCTGTGTGGTTTTGATGGACGCATGACCCATTACTTTTCTTACAAAATCTAAATCTGTATGCGCTTTCAACAGTTGTGTGGCAAAAGCATGACGTAAACTGTGGGTGGATACTTATTTGTCAATACGCGCTTTAGCAAGTGCTTCTCCGAAGAATTGTTGTACAGTGCGTTCTGAATAATGCCCACCATTGGGGCTTTTAAAAACCCAATCATCGGCTCGATAATCTGTTTGATATTGTTTGAGATACGCTATTGTTTTTTCAGATAATAAAGTAGGCTCAATTATGACTTCAAGTTGCCGATATTCTTAAAACCCGTAGAGTTGGCATTTTGGTAGAAAGTAGCAATAAAGATGATTATTGAATGCCGTAGGCATGGTATTATAAAAGATTTAATAACTCCTTTTTTTTACAAAATCCCATGCCTACGGCATTGAAAACAAACAGGGTGCTTTATTGCTACCCAAATGCCAACCCTACGGGTTTTAAGAACATCAACAACTTGAAACGATAATTGAGCCAAAAATAAAACATCTCGCTCCAAAAGGTCTCTTTGCCGCCGAAGGCGGCTATTTTAAGTTATTTTAGGTACTAAGTAACGAGTAAGTAATAATGTGGTTAAAGCTATAGGTATCCGATACAGACATTTGAATCGTTTTCTACTTTTTTTTCAAAAAAAGTAGAAAACGATTCAAATGTCTGTATCGGATACCTGCGCTTGAAAAGACAGTTTGACCAAGTTATTATTTACTGGTTACTAAGTAATACGATTTTAATAAACTACACCATTACGGACTGTTTTTTTGCTCCGAAGGAGTCTCATGGACAAGCAAAAAAGCGTGCTTTGAGAATATTTCTTTCGGATTGAAGCTGAAAATTGAGGCAAAAGCCTCAATTTTTAGCTTCAATCCATAAAAAAAATTTATTTTTTACGCCTTTCGTGCGTAGCACGAAACAGTGTGTAATGGTGTAATTTATTTCTGTCGCGTTACTAAACAATTACCGACCTATTTTTGAATATTCTTACAAAATAGATTATATATACAAAAAATAAGTCATCCGAACGGAAAGTTAAGTCATCCGAACGGAAAGTTAGGTCATCCGAACGGAAAGTTAAGTCATCCGAACGGAAAGTTAAGTCATCCGAATGGAAAGCTAAGTCATCCGAACGGAAAGTTAAGTCATCCGAACGACAAAACGAGTCATCTGGATGGGAAACAGCTTATCCAGATAACTAAACAGGTGTTTATTACAGGTTTTTATCTTTCGGAGGTGACAGACACTAATTGGGCTTCAAATAATAAACCTTGTCAAAATGTTTTGGAAAGTAGATGCCGACAAAAAAGGAAAAATGTAGGTTATTTTTTTTGTCCAGTTTATCATAATAATTTTGCAGGGGTATAGAATAACAGTGATCCATGGTGGGTACTTGTGTCCAAAAAAGCCTATAACCAATCAAAGTATTTTTTAAAAAAAGCCCTTTCAAAGATACACCGATTGCAGGTCGCCATTTGTTTTTTATCAGATTGACATCACAATACTCATAAACAAACTTTGTCAATGAGGTCGCATGACCTACGTGCGCCGTCAATATACCTTTACCTCGACTTATGCGATAATCGGCTGTTATAAAATTATGGCGCAAAGTTTCAAAGAATCTTTGGTTATAAAACCATGATATGCCAATGCCTGTACGAGGAGTGAACTGATAGCTGACCGAAGAAGAGGCGTTGAAATAGGCAAAAGAGTAAAAAGCAGTCATATCCCAATACATTTTTCTTTCAGTATCCACCCATTCAAACTGATAGGACTTCAGTGTGGCTTTTTTGATGGTGTCAATATTGTTTTTGTGCATCAAGATTTTATTCCCCTTTTCGTAAGATGATTTAGGTTTATCTTTGCACTCGAAGTAGGTCAAGTAGTCGCCCGCCTCTTTGGCAATTTTGACCAACTCAATGACACCTGATTTTAAAACGAGGGTATCGCAGGGCATAAATTCTACGGTTTCTATTTTCGATTTGGGCTTGTTTTGCGACAAGACTGGTAAAACACAGATTGTCAAATAAGCGAGGATGATTGTTTTAGGAGAAATCATATTTTAGAATTTTAAGGTGTGATAGTATCTTTTTATGCCGACAAAGAAAATAAGGTTTTAGCATAATGACTGATGACCTTGCGTTTTTTCTAAAGAGTGTCTTTCAAAAGAATGCCTTTATCAACGCTCTCATTAATCAAGTTCTCAGCATATGCCCAAATGGTGGCAGAACCATCTTTAATTGCTTTCTTCTTGTCATACACTTTTTCGTAAGGTACATTAAACTCCTTCCAAGTACCGCCATTGTTTGACGTGTTTTGAAGCAAAGGTTCGAATCTGTCCATAGATTTTGCAAATTTTGCCTCGTTTGTCACACCAGATTCAAACTCTTGCCAAATTGCAATAAATTCCTCTGCTTGTTCCTGAGGCAAGAGTCCAAATATGCGTTTAGCTGCCATCAATTCTTGGTCTGTATTCGTATGGTTTTTTAATGTATCGTAAATAAACGTATCGCCTGCATCAATTTCGACAATATCGTGGATCAATACCATTTTCAAAACCTTCAAAACATCAATGGCGTGGTCGGCATGTTCTGCCAATACGATTGTCATCATTGCCAAATGCCAACTGTGTTCAGCGTCATTTTCGTTTCTATCGCTGTTGAACAGCTTTGTTTTACGCTGAATGTATTTCAATTTGTCAATTTCTTTTATAAAATTGACTTGTTTCAATAAATTATCTGATTGCATTGTTTGTTTGATTTTAGAAAATAAAAAATATTTAAACACGATGACAAACATAGGCTAAAATTTACAAATCCAAGTACCCCCTCAGTCATTGAGCATAACTAACAAATATTTTTATATTAAAAAACCAGTCTATCAAAACTTTCCTTTGCTGCAAATCCATCATATTTCGCACTTCTCCATATCTTTTTGTATTTTTGCGGCGCAAAGAGCAAATTATTTGCTTTCAAATAAAAAAGTGGCCTTTTCGAATTAAAAATAATAGACAGATAAATGATTTCAGTATCAAATGTGAACGTTCATTTTGGAGAACGGACTTTATTAGACAATGTTAGTTTTGTGATTGGTCAACGTGACCGTATAGGTTTGGTCGGCCGCAACGGGGCGGGCAAATCCACGCTTTTGAAGATTATTGCCAATTATCAATCGCCCAATGGTGGTGGTGCGGTGTCAAAAGCGAGTAATGCGACCGTTGGTTTTTTGCACCAAGATATGACGCTACCGAAAGGAAAAACGGTGATAGACGAAGCATTGTCGGCATTTGATGAGGTAAAAGAGTTGGAAAAACGCATAGAGGAGCTGAATCATCAATTGACCATCCGTACCGACTACGATTCCGACTCATACATGGACTTGATTCACGAAGTATCGGAAGCGACCGAGCGTCACCACATTCTGGGCGGGGAAACGGCGCAAGCAGATGCCGAGCGCATACTGAGGGGTTTGGGTTTCAAGACTTCAGACATGAATCGCTTGACCGATGAGTTCTCAGGTGGCTGGCAAATGCGTGTGGAATTGGCTAAAATGCTCTTGCAACGCCCCGATTTCCTATTGCTCGACGAGCCGACCAACCACTTGGACATCGAATCCATCATTTGGCTGGAGCGTTTTTTGGAAGATTATCCTGGTGCTGTGGTGGTCATATCGCACGATAAGCAGTTTTTGGACAATGTCACCAAAAGAACCGTTGAAATCGAGTTAGGAAAAATCTACGACTATAAGGCGAACTACACAAAATACGTCGAAATGCGTGCAGAAAGACGTGAATTGTTGCAAAACGCCTACGAAAATCAGCAAAAACTCATTGCGCAACGCGAGCGCACCATCAGCCGATTCATGGCCAAAGCGACTAAGACGAGTATGGCGCAATCTATGCAAAAGCAGTTGGATAAATTGGAGCGCATCGAGATTGATGAAGAGGATATTCGCGCTATGAATATTCGTTTCCCGCCTGCCCCGCGCAGTGGTCAAGTCGTCGTAGAAGCTCAAGGTTTGTCAAAAAGTTATGGTAAACTTGATGTGTTGAGCCGTATTGATTTAAAATTGGATAGAGGTGATAGAGTGGCTTTTGTGGGTCAAAACGGACAGGGTAAAACGACGTTAGCGAAGATTTTAATTGGTGACTTGGCGAATACTGAGGGGGAGGTGATTCTGGGTCATAATGTTCAAGTGGGTTATTATGCTCAAAATCAAGCAGAAACACTCTACAAAGACAACACCCTTTTGGAAACTATGGAAATGCACTCGCCTCCAGAAATGCGGACGAAGTTGCGCGCCATATTGGGTGCATTCATGTTCACAGGCGACGATTCGGATAAAAAAGTTTCGGTACTGAGTGGGGGAGAGCGGGCGCGTTTGGCACTGGCTTGTTTGTTGTTGAAACCTTTCAATTTACTTTTGCTCGACGAACCAACCAACCACTTGGATATGATTTCAAAAGAAGTGTTGAAAGAAGCTTTGATGCAATACGACGGTACATTAATTGTCGTGAGCCACGATAGAGACTTTTTGAAGGACTTGACCAGCAAAACAGTGGAGTTCAGAGATAAAAAACTCTACGAACATCTCGGCGATGTCAACTATTTCCTCGAAAAACGCCAGTTAGATGATATGCGCGATGTAGAATTGAAGACAAAAAACACCCCCTCAGTAAATACAGCCGTTCAAAAACAAACAGATGATAAAGACCGTAAAAAAATAGAACGTACGGTTCAAACATCTGAAAAACGCATTGCTGAGTTGGAAAAACAAGTTGTTGACATCGAAAAAGACATGGCTAAATCTGATTTTTACAACCGCAAAGACGCACAAAAGGTCTTAGACAAATATAAAAACGTTCAAAGCGAATTAGCAGCCGAAATGGAAAAATGGGAAGCCGCTTTGTTGGAGTTGGAAACGGTATAAATGGTTATTGAAACCTTTGGCATTCAATACTTCGGTAGTTTTTTAAGCGTATATAACGCCGCCTACAGCAGTGGAGTGGACTTTTTGGCGGAGGTTTTAATTTTTTACAAGTTCGAGCGCAGCCCGAACTTGCAAAAAATTAAAACCTCCGCCATTTCTCTTTTTTTCGGCGGTGAAGCCGCTGTTTTTCAACTAAAATATGTGTCTTAAATAATATCGCATGGGCGATTCGATATTTAACAGCCACTTCTAACACATACGCTTTATCTCATTGTGACACCCCTTTTCTGAAAGCACCAAAGTAAAATATAACCCATTGATATGCTGCCTATTAAACAGGCTCTACCACCATAAAAATCTAAATAATGTACCAATTTGGAGAACGAAAAATTGTTGATTTTCCAATTATTTAATCCTGCCCAAGTGTTAAAACGCCTTACCAAGTGTCATTTTTGACATATGGAAGTGCACGACTTCCAGACTCAGACAGTACCTTTGCACCTTAGATAGCACTAATATCTAAATTAAATCTAATTATTTCTTCATCCATCTAAAATCAAATATTGATGAAAGTTCTGCTAAAAGTTAGTATGATTCTGTTCTTTTGCTTGATGGCGGCAGTGGGTTTTGCGCAAAATCGTACGATTGCGGGAACTGTCGTTTCAGCAGATGATCAACAACCGCTTGTCGGTGTTTCAGTCGTTGTAAAAGGTACATCGAATGGGACAATAACCGATGTGGATGGCAAGTACAGCCTTTCTGTGCCAGAAAAATCAATCCTCGTGTTTTCTTATGTTGGTTATGTGTCAGCAGAAGAAACACTTGATGGTCGCTCAAGCATTAATGTGAGTTTGAAAGTCGGCGCAGACGTGTTGAATGAGTTGGTTGTGACGGGTTATGGTACACAGCTCAAACGTACATTGACGGGCAATATCGCCAAAATCAAATCAAAAGACTTACAAGACGTGCCTGTGACTTCTGTTGACCAAGCTTTGCAAGGTAAAGCAGCAGGTGTGCAAATCAATGCGGGTACAGGTAAGTTGGGACAAGCGTCGCAAATCCGCATCCGTGGTCAATCTTCTGTGTCAGCATCGAATGAACCACTTTTTGTGGTGGACGGTGTGCCTATCACAAATAATAACCTTTCGATTGAAGGCGGTGCAACCAATCCCTTATCAGACATCAATATCAATGACATCGAATCGCTTGAGATTTTAAAAGATGCTTCTGCGGCTGCAATTTATGGTGCACGTGGGGCAAATGGTGTTATTTTGATTACAACCAAAAGAGGCAAAAGCGGCAAAACAACCGTTACTTTTGGTGCACAATACGGTAATAGTAAACCAACACGCAAAGTGCAGTTTTTGAATACGCAGCAATACATTGATTACTATCTAAAAGCTGCGGCAAACTCTGACCGTATCGAAGGGCTTCCTGTCAGTGACCCCGATTCTTATACGACCTATATGGAAGGCTTCTTGAAAGATTATAGCCTCGATACGTATAAAACAGGCAGTCAGTTCGATACAAACTGGGGCGATTTATCATTCCAAGATGCACCTCATGGACAATATGATTTAGGAATCCAAGGTGGCAATGAAAAAACGACGTTCTATATGTCGGGTCAGTTTTTAGACCAAAAAGGTATTTTAATTGGCAATGCTTTCAATCGTATGTCGGGTCGTGTTAGTGTGGATCATAAAGCTTTCAGTTGGTTGAAAGTGGGTATCAGCACCAATATCACGCGTTCATTGAACAATCGTCTGTCAGGCGACCGTCAGTTTGACAATCCCATGCAAATGGTAGCATTGCCGCCTATTGCTCCTGCCATCAATCCAAATACAGGTTTGCCAACAGGTTCGACTTTAGAAGATTTGGAATTGCCCAACTACTACAATCCACTCATCAACTTGGGCAATGCATACTATAATGCAACTGTACACCGCAATTTGAGCCAAGCTTATGGTCAAGTTTTCCTTTTGCCTGGTTTGGATTTCCGTTCTGAATTGGCTCTCGATTTACTCAACCAACAAGAAGAACAATACTACAATAGCCGTACACAACGCAATTTCAGCGCACCAAATGGCTATGGTTTGAATCGTTTTGTTCGCGTTGAAAACTATAACTGGGACAACTACTTGACATATAATAAAGACTTAGGAAAAATCGCTGTTAATGCCGTATTGGGTATGGGTTATCAACAATCACAAACTAAACGGTCATTTATCGAAGGTCAGGACTTCCCTTCTGATTCTTACAAATACATTGCAAGTGCTGCCCGCAAAACAGATGGTAGTTCATCACAAACAGACTTCCGCTTTGTTTCTTATTTTGGACGTACCAATTTCAATCTATTTAGCCGTTTCTTGGTGGGTTTGAGTGCACGTGTTGATGGGTCATCACGTTTCGGTGTAAACAACAGATACGGCTTCTTTCCTTCTGCCTCTTTGGGTTGGGTCATGACAGAAGAATCATTCTTGAAAAGCGTCAAACCTTTGAGCTTCTTGAAATTACGTGCCAGCTATGGTCGCACAGGTAATGCCGATGTGGTGTCAGCAGCCGTGCGTCGCGATATTGACAACTTCCCTCAGTTGGGTTTGTTTACAGGTGATGCCGCTTATGGTGCATTGGCAGGACAACGCCCTTCTCAATTGGCAAATCCCGATTTGAGTTGGGAAACAACAAACCAATTCGACGGTGGTATTGACTTTGGCTTCTTTAAAGACAGAATAACAGGTGAAGTTGACTATTACATCAAAAAAACATCAGGCTTGTTGTTGAACGTCAATGTTCCTGGTACAAGTGGTTTCTCAACACAGTTCAGAAATGTTGGTAAACTGGAAAATAAAGGTGTAGAGGTCGTATTGAATACCAACAACTTAGTCGGTGACTTCAAATGGACAACAACTTTCAATTTTGCTGCCAATAGAAACAAAATCACTGACTTACAAGGTCAAATCATCGAAGGTGGCTTGAATAATATGAGCCGTGCAGTCGAAGGTCAGCCTTTAGGTGTTTATTTCACAGCCGAATACGCAGGTGTTGACCCTGCCAATGGCGATGCTTTGTGGTACAAAAATACCAAAAACACAGACGGCACTTTTGACCGCACAACCACCAACACATACAGCCAAGCGCAAAGGGTTGTTGTCGGTAGCCCACTACCTAAATGGATAGGCTCTTTGGGCAACACATTCAGCTACAAAGGTTTTGATTTGCGCATATTCTTCAACGGTGTATTTGGTAATAAACTCAACTGGTACGGTGTGGGTCGTTTCTCATCTGCCAACGGTCGTTTTGAGGACAATCAAACAGTTGACCAATTGAACTCTTGGACAAAAGACAATACCAATACCAATATTCCAGAAGCACGTTTGTTCTACAACAATGGCGCACAACCATCAAGCCGTTTTATCGTAGATGGTCAGTTCATTCGTTTGCGCGAATTGACTTTGTCTTACAATTTGCCAAAAAGTCTGATTCAAAAAGCCAACATGAGCAATTGCCGTGTATTTGTAACAGGTTTAAATCTGGCGACTTTCACCAAATATGTCGGTTGGGACCCAGAGGTGAATGCCGATGACATCGTTACAAACATTGCCCAAGGTTATGACTTTTATACCGCGCCACAACCTAAAACACTATTGTTCGGTTTGAATGTTGCCTTCTAATGAGCGCAACATACCCCTCAGTATATTCATGGCTTAAAGCCGTTTTTTATTTTTTAATAAAGAAATTTAAACTAAAATGATAAAAAATATCAAATATTGGTTCTTCGGTTGCGGTATCGCTTTGACAGCTATGTCTTGCGATGGCAAACTCGATGTTGACCCAACACAGAGTATCAGCGAAACAAATGCCTTAGCCACTGAAAAAGACGTTCAAGTCACTTTGATTGGTGCATACGATGGCATGTCTGATGGCGATGTGTATGGCGGTGGCTTCCAATTCACTACCGAACTCTTGGGTGACGACCGTGAAGTGTTATTCGGTGGTACATTCACCAATATGGACGAAATCTGGCGCAAAACCATCACCACAGGCAATTCACAAACCCAAGCGACATGGCTTGACTCTTACAATGCCATCAATCGCGCCAACAACGTTTTGAGCGCATTAGATAAAGTCAGTGCTGCCAACAAAAATACAATAGAGGGTCAAGCCCGATTCATCAGAGGAGCTATTTACTTCCAATTGGTCAAACTCTGGGGCAAAGCTTGGGGCGATGGCGACAATTCTGCCAATCCGGGTGTGCCACTCGTATTGACACCTACTCGCGGTATTTCTGACAAAGACAATGTGGCAAGAGCATCCGTCGCACAAGTATATGCACAAGTCATTGATGATTTGACAAAAGCTAAAACCCTCTTGACAGACGAAGACTCAGGCTTTGCGACAAGTGCAGCAGCGACTGCCTTATTGTCACGAGTGTATCTGATGCAGCAAGATTACACAAAGGCACGTGACGCAGCCAACGAAGTCATCACTAAAAGTGGCAAATCATTGGTTTCGTCTTTTGCCAGTGTCTTTTTGGATGATGAAAACGACGACGAGGTCATCTGGCGCGTCATCGTTTCTGACCAAGACGGCACAAATAGCTTAAAAACATTCTATGCTTCGACAGGTAATCAAGGTCGCGGCGATGTACGTGTTCAAAACAAACATTTACAATTGTACGCACCCGATACATTGACAGATGCACGAGCCAAGTTCTTCACAGCCCAAGGCAGCAACCGTTTGACATCTAAGTTTAACCAACGCTTTACAGATGTCATCGTCATCCGATTGGCTGAAATGTATTTGACGCGCGCCGAATGCAATTTCCGTTTGGCTACAACTGTGGGTGCAACACCTCTTGCCGACATCAACACGATTCGGAGCCGTGCAGGTGCTTCTAATTTGACAGCTGCTAACCTCAATTTAGCAGCCATCTTAAAAGAACGCAAACTTGAACTAGCCTTTGAAGGTTTGCAACTCGACGATGTGAAGCGTACACGCAGCTCAGTTGGCACTCTATCTTGGAATGCGAACACTTTGGTTGTCCCTATTCCGCAACGCGAAATAGATACGAACAAGAGCTTAACGCAAAATCCAGGTTATTGATCATTTCCTACCCCCTCAGTATCAGCATAAAAAATGAGGCAGTCTCGTCATTTGAGACTGTCTCTTTTTTTATTGCCCTAACGCTATTAGCGTCAAACGAATGAAAGCATTATTTTTTAGAAACTGTTTTAAATCAGTTTCTAAAGGTAGTGAAAACTCCGCAAAGAGCTCAACCGACCTCGTCAGAGGTTGCACATTTTGAGGAGAGTTTTATGGCATAAAAAGACGCAATGATGATTCCAAATGACTGTATCAAAAGTCCTGATGAGACTTAATGCCTGTAATTGCCCATCTTGCTACCGTAAACGCATCTCTAATGGGATTTTTTGCATTTTTAGGTTTAAAATGCCCTGTTTTAAATAATTTTATACAATTCTAAAACGTCGTCGAGGTTTGAAATTCCTATTTCCTATCGGAAATGCCGCATTTCCAATGCGAAACGCCGTATTTCCGATGCGAAATGCCGTATTTCCGATGCGAAATGCCGCATTTCCGATGCGAAACGCCGTATTTCCGATGCGAAACGCCGCATTTCCGATGCGAAATGCCGCATTTCCGATGCGAAATGCCGCATTTCCGATGCGAAATGCCGCGTTTCCGATGCGAAATGCCGCGTTTCTGATGCGAAATGCCGCATTTCTGATGCGAAATGCCGCATTTCCGATGCCTTCGAGATTGATGTTTTATTTGGAAAGCATTTCTGGCGTACAAGTTTCAGGATGACCCCTAAGTAATACGATTTTAATAAACTACACCATTACGGACTGTTTTTTTGCTCCGAAGGAGCCTCTTGGACAAGCAAAAAAGCGTGCTTTGAGAATATTTCTTTCGGATTGAAGCTAAAAATTGAGGCTTTTGCCTCAATTTTTAGCTTCAATCCATAAAAAAAATTTATTTTGTACGCCTTTCGTGCGTAGCACGAAACAGTGTGTAATGGTGTAATATATTTCTGTCGCGTTACTAACTATATTCTGACAATTTTAAAAAAAAGGTCTTGACTACTGAGGGGTAGTCAAGACCTTTTTTAGAAGATATTTGATGATTTATCTATTTCCCTTTTGTGTCTTTATTAATTTTCTCAGCATCCTCTTTCATCAAAAACTCAATGATTTCTTCCAACTGTTTGGTCTCGATGTTTTTAGAACGAATGATTTTATTTTCGTCCAAAACATAGACTTGAGGTGTTGTTTCGACGTTGTAAAGTGTCTTATAGCGTGAAATCATGTATGGGTCTATAGTGTTGATAAATTCATCAAAACCTTTTTCTTTGGTATATTTCCAACATTCGGGCATTTTGTCAGTGCCAATATACGTACAAACGGCAACGACTTTCACATCCCAATTTTTAGCTTTGACATTTTTAAAAAACTCTACCAAAAACGGCGATTGCTTCTGACAATGTCCACAATCGGGTGCAAAAAAGAACAGAACTGTATATTTTGCCTTCACTTCATAGAGGCTAATCAACGAATTATCTTCTTTGAATAGCTTAATCTCAGGTGCTTTTTTGCCAATCAATATAGGGTCAAGTTTATTGGCATTTTGCAAGATTTTCTCTTTATTATCCTTTTCAATGAAACCATCAGTTTGTCCTGTTTCGATGTATTTTTTAGCCAAATGCACATAAATGGCATCAAAGCCCACCAGATTAGATTTGGCGTAGCGGTTCAAAAACTGTATAAAATAGTATTGAAATGTCTCTTTAGCGGGTTTCATCATTTCCAAGATGCGTTCGCACGATTCATAAACGGAGTCAGGATGCTGCGGTGTGAGTTTATCTATGTAGTAATCAATCCGTTGTTGCAAAACGGGTGTACGCAATAGGGCAGGGTTGCCGAGTTCAAAATGGTCGAAACAATGTTGTTTGTAGTAGATGTATTGTGCCATCTGCTTTTTGTCTGCATCTTTTATTTCGTCGAACTTAGGCATTTCGATTTCGATGGCTGATTTTATTAATATAGCAGCTACAGTAGTTGGATTTTTTTTAACCAAGTCCCACTGATAGGCTTTTACTTCTTTGTCCAACTCATCAAATTTTTTGACGGCTGCCACTGAGTCGCGGGCTTTCAAAGCACCTGCTGCTTCGGCATCTTTGCGTTTGGAGGACAAAAATTTCATGTAGTTGTAGAACAAATCATTATCCTTTGAACCTTTGAAAGTGGCATCGTTATAGGGTAGATTGACAGTCGTTGTCATGGCGAATATCTGCTCTTTGTCATTCACCATGATTTGGAAATAATTATCTTTACTCGCCACAACGAGGATATAAACCCCCGCAGCGAGTTTTTTATCTTTTTTGAAGGTAAAAAAGCCCGTTTTTTTATCCAGCGTAGCGGTATCGTTCAAGTAAGTTTGTCCGCCCATCTGATAACCCAAGTAGAGTGTGTCGCTGGTGTAATCTGTCAGTTTAACTTTTATTTCATAACCTTCGTCAGCACTGTTTGTGCGTGCGAGAATGGTGTTGTGGAGTGTGAAAATCGCGAGTCCTGTTAGGAAAAGTTTAATCAAGTCGTTTTTCATTGACTAAAAGTTTATTGAATGTTTAATGATTTTGAAATGATATTTAGGATTTTCTATTATCAAAGCGCAAAAATACTGAGGGGGGCTCAATTCTCTGCAAATGTGCTAAGTTTTATGCAATAACGTATTTTTTTAAGTTTTCATTAACCAATAGTTCGGTAATTCTTCAGTTAAAAAACGGTGGCTTCGCCGTCGAAAAAAATTAAAACTCCCTCCAAAAAGTCCACTCCACCGCTTTAGGCGGCGTTATGTACGCTTAAAAAACTATCGAAGTATGATTAACGATGAATAATCTTTTTTGTTAGAAAAATAGTGTATTAGACATCTTGTTCTTTTAAAAGGGCGAAAGCTCTTTTTTACATATAGAAAGTTATATATTTGCAACATGACTAGAAAACTGACATCGTTTATTTTACTGTTTATTGGTGTATTGGCTCTTGGGTTGGGTAATTCCCACTTGGGCTTTCCCTGTTTTGATGAAAAATCGCTTAATATTTCTGTAGAAAAAGACACAGAACAAGATGATTTCGGTAATAATGACGATGAAAAAGAAAAAAAGTCAGAAGATAATTCAGAAAAAAATATTGAAGATGATGTATTTGACGAAGTTTATGCGTTACAGAGAGTTAATTTTGCTCAATTGATACTACTACATGGTTTGACTTCGGAAAAGGTCATTTTACAAACAATTGAACAATACATTTATACATATTCAACCGATTTGGAAAGTCCACCTCCAGAGATTTAATCGTCTTTTCTGAGTTTTGCGCACATTATTATTGTGTGCTGAACTTTACAAGCCCATCCTTACATTCTTTATTTATTCCATTTTAGAATCAATCAGCACAAGGAACTGTCTTGAGAACAAATGTCATATCGGTAGTTCATTCATGACATTGTACTGAGGGGGGATTTGTGTAAAAAATCTTTAATCAAAATATGAAAGCACATTCTTCAGAAATACGTAAGCAATTAACACCACAAATGGCGTTAGAGTTTTTGAAAGAAGGCAATGCACGGTTTTTACGCAATTTGCGTATCAATCGTAATTTTTTGGAATTAGTTAACGACACTGCTGAAGGTCAATCGCCTTTTGCTGCTATTTTAAGTTGTAGTGATTCGCGCACATCAGTAGAGTTGATATTTGACCAAGGCTTAGGCGATATATTTAGTGTTCGTTTGGCTGGTAATATTGCTAGTATTAATGCGATTGCCAGTATAGAGTATGCTTGCAAAGTATTGGGTGTGAAACTTATCGTTTATTTAGGGCATACGAATTGTGGTGCTATCAAAGGTGCGTGCGATAAAGTCACTATGGGAAATTTAGGAGCTTTGCTCGACCATATTCACCCTGCGGTGGACTTAGAAACAGAAACTTTCGACAATCGTACTTCTCAAAATAAAAAGTTCGTTGAGAATGTTACTCATCTTAATATTCAATATCAGATGCAAAAAACCTTAGACAATAGCGACATACTGAGGGGTATGATTGAAGAAGGTAAGGTGGGGTTCGTCGGTGCGATATATAATTTAGCAACAGGCAAGGTTACTTTTGATAAAGAGGATATTATTTTTGACATTAATCATGTGTTCAGCCATATTCCGCAAGATTTGTCTCTACCATCGTAAAAAACATTCGGAGCGTTGAAACATTTGTTTCGATGCTCCGAAGTTGTTATTGATATTGACATCAATTATGCTATCTTATATTTAAGTAATGCGCTAAGAATAAACGACACCATTACACACTGTTTTTTCGCTCCGAAGGAGTCTCTTGGACAAGCAAAAGTGTGCTTTTAAAATATTTCTTTCGGATTGAAGCTAAAAATTGAGGCTTTTGCCTCAATTTTTAGCTTCAATCCATAAAAAAAACTTTTTGCACGCCTTTCGTGCGTAGCACGAAACAGTGAGTGATGGTGTAGTTTGTTTTTTTGTCTTTACTAAATCATTTTTTCTTCAACTTGTTTTAAGTCCGCAATTAATGTATCTTCATAAAACTCAACATGACCTGTATCCAAATGATGTTTTGCACCTATGATGGCAATTTCTCCTTTTTCAACCATTTGCTCTAAAATATAACTTCTACTCAAAATGGTTTTGACAGACCTTTTGACATTGATTTCAGCTACATTCTCGACGAAATCAACATTTTTAGAATTACGCTTTGTTATATCTTGCGTATCCTTTTCTTGATAGACAGCGGGTTGGATTTTTGACAAAAGCTCGGTCAAGTTGCCCAATTCAACATGGTCACATGCTCCTTTTATAGCACCACAACTTGTATGACCCAATACAACGATGAGTTTTGAGCCTGCCAATTTGCAAGCAAACTCAAGGCTGCCAATAATGTCTGTATTGACAACATTACCTGCGATACGGATAGAAAAAACATCGCCCAAGCCTTGGTCAAAAATCAATTCGACAGAAGTCCGACTATCAATGCAGCTCAAAATAACAGCAAATGGCCATTGACCTGCACGGGTTTCGTTGGCTTGTTGGAGGAGGTCGCGATTGGCTTTTAGGTTGTTGACAAAACGTGCGTTACCTTCTTTTAAAAACTCTAAGGCTTTCAAGGGTGTAATGCTCGACTGAGTTTCTAATGTATGTGCTTTCATCTTTTTTCTATTTTTTAATTTTTTTTTTAATGTGAAGTGACATGGGTAGGCGCATCTAAATTGTATTCAGATTTGAAGCCAACCAGTTCTACTTTAATATTTTTATCTTTTGAACCAATGTTTAAAAAATCTTTAAACAGTTGAATGACATCGTGGTCAATGTAAAAAGTGTCAGAAGCATCAATCAAGAGTTTGCTGTTTTCAGGTAAATGACCCAAAGTTTGTTTGATAGCAGCTTTGTTGAGAAACGATACCTCTTGAGCCAATTTCATGGTGATGGTTTCGCCTTCATGATAGTCTTCTTTTTTGAAAAAATAAGCTAATTTGAGGTTGGCTCTCAAAATAAAGAAAATACTGACCACCAAACCGATGCCTACACCTTTCAATAGGTCGGTGAAAACAATAGCCAGAACAGTGACAATAAAAGGTATAAATTGATACTTACCACCCTGCCACATGTGTTTGAATACTGAGGGGCTCGCCAATTTGTAACCAATCATCAATAATATAGCAGCCAAACACGCCAACGGAATCTTATTGAGTATGGTCGGAATCGTCAAAACGGCAATCAACAAGAAGAGACCATGGGCCATAGTTGCTACTTTCGTACGCCCACCTGAATTGACATTGGCAGAAGTGCGAACAATAACTGATGTCATCGGAAGACCTCCTAATAGACCACTCAGTATATTGCCTGCTCCTTGAGCAAAAAGCTCGGCATTGGTGTTCGTATATCTTTTCAGAGGGTCCATCTTATCGGAGGCTTCAATGCATAGGAGTGTTTCAATACTGGCTACTACGGCTATTGTGGCAGCTACAATCCAGACTTTCGAGTCGGTGATAGATGAAAAGTTAGGCAATTTGAATTGACCAATAAAATCATCAAATGATTTTGGCACAGGCAAATTGACCAAATGTTCTTGTTGAATGACAAAATCGGGGCTGATAATTTTGAAAACCTCATTCAAAACAACGCCTGCTATAACTGCTATGAGTGCACCAGGCACGACTTTGAGTTTTTTTAGAAAATCAACTTTATTGAAAGCAATCAAAATGGCTAACGACACCAAACAAATGATGATAGCACCTGTCTGAACATGATTTAAACCATCTAAAACTGAAGAAAAGGTATTATGTCCTTCCACCTTTTCAATAAAAGCTTCGTCGCCTTCGACATCTGCATCATAGCCGACTGCATGGGGTATTTGTTTCAAGATAATAATGATACCGATAGCTGTCAACATACCTTCTATGACATTAGAAGGGAAATAGTTAGAAATCGTACCCGCTTTAGCAAAACCCAATAGTATCTGTAATGCTCCTGCTAAAACGACAGCCATTAAAAATGTTTCATAAGAGCCTAAACTCGTGATCGCGGCTAAAACAATAGCCGTCAGACCTGCAGCAGGGCCAGAAACACTCAACTGAGAATGACTTAAAAAACCTACAACGATGCCGCCAATAATGCCCGCAATAATACCCGAAAATAAAGGTGCACCACTTGCCAGCGCAATACCCAAACACAGCGGTAGAGCGACTAAAAAGACGACTAAACCCGACAGTATGTCTGTTTTGAAATAATTTGAATTGATTTTCATAATGAACTATTAGTTTTTAATGATGTGTAATTATCAGATCATCTGAACTTTTGAGACATGCCCAAAGCCAAAAAGTATAAACCACGGAGCAATGATAAAATTGTCCTTATCTCTCGAAGACAGAAGTACAATACACATACCCCTCAGTATTGTGAAGGATTTATGTCAGAAAATTGGGACTTTGGAAAGATTGAAATTAGGCTTCTGGTGGTATTTCAGGAAGCAAAACATACTGTTCTGAGATGAGGTTATCGTGTTTGTGGTAGGTTGTTTTTTTGGTATTACGGAATAGTTGTATTCTAATTTGAAGATTTAAGGGGGCATTGTATATGAAGGTCTCTTTTTCTTTCTCTGTTTTTACTTTTCCTTCGCAATCATCGGCATCCATATCATCCACCAAAAGCTCAGGCATATCTTTTAGCTGTAGCTGTACTATCAATGTGTCCATTGTAGTCAGCATCATAATGATGAGAAGAATAAAGGAAAAAAAATACTTCATTGCTTGACAAACGATTCAGTGTAATTCTATTATAGACTGCAAAAGTAATATTATTGTTCAAACCTAAAAGTAAAATTTTTGATTGACAATACTCGACCTATGCGACCCGCGACCCCTCAGTATAAATCTTCCTATGGGTGAAAATAAATTTTAAGAATTGCATACCACTCGTGTGTGTCAAAAAATAGATAATTTCTTTAGAAGTATATAGGAAAATAGATTATTGAATAATTAATCCATTGTCAATCAATAGAGTAAATTGTGCTTATTTTGTTTAAAAGAAGATATAATTTGAGTAAGTACTGCCTTGGAAAAATATCATTTTGCTTTTTTCTGAAAAAAAATAAAAAAAAATTGGCAAAAAATTTTGACATATATAGATAGCTATATACTTTTACATCAAGTTTATAAGACAACATTAATTTTTATAAAAAACAACATTAAAAATTTAAGGTATGAAAAAATCTCTATCAGCTCTAACAATTATTTGGGTTCTTTTGCTAAGTGTGGTTTCGGTTAAGGCACAAGACAAAAAAACAGAAACAGCCGCGAAACCTGCTCCTGCTCCTGCTCCCGCTGCTGCGCCACAACAGCCTGCGGTTGATCACTCTTACAAACCGCTTACTTTAAAATTAAACGAAAGTGGTTCGAAGTATATCCGTTTCATCATGTGGCACCAAGTGTGGGCAAGCATGACTCAAAACAACCCTGGTTCATTGGATGTAAATGGTAATGATATTGGTGGTAAGTGGACAGGTGATATTGCCATGCGTCGTTCTCGTTTTTTGATGTATTCACAAATCAGTCCACGTTTCTTGGTTTTGACACATTGGGGTATCAATAATCAGTCATTCATCAATGGTGGTGCAGCGAATCATGTGGCTGGCGTGACAGCTCCCGTTTCTAACTTAGGCAAAAAACCACAAATATACATCCACGATGCTTGGACTGAGTATGCTATTAAGCCTGGTCAATTGCACGTAGGCGGTGGCTTGCACTACTGGAATGGCGTTTCTCGCTTATCAAGTAATTCAACATTGAACTTTATGACTTTAGATGCACCTATTTTCAACTGGTTCAACATCGAGGCAACTGACCAATTCGCACGTCAATACGGTATCTATGCAAAAGGTCAAGTAGGTAAGTTGGATTATCGTTTTTCACTTAACAAGCCTTTCATCAATGGCGTAAGTGCCGCAGCTAAAGGTACAGGTTTGACGGCTCAAGCGAAAGGCTCGGAGGTTTCTGTCAATGTTTTCAGTGAGAAGCCTGCATTGCAAGGGTATGTCAACTACATGATTTGGGACAAAGAAGCAAACGTTTTACCATTCTTTGTTGGAACTTATTTGGGTGCTAAAAAAGTGATGAATATTGGAGCGGGTTTCTATTCTCAAGCAGAAGCAACAGGCTATCGTACAACAGGTGTGACAACGGCGGACTCAATCACAAAAAATAACCAAACAGTATTAGGTGTAGATTTCTTCTTAGATATGCCTACTAAAAAAGGTAAAGGTGACTGTATCAACGTCTTGTTGACTTATTACAACATGGACTTTGGTAAAAACTATATCCGTAACGTAGGTATCTTGAACGAACATACAACGGCTCCTGCATCAGCAACAAGCTGGGCAGGTGGTGGTAATGCACAACCTATGATTGGTACAGGCAATATTTTTTACGCACAAGTGGGTTATGCGTTTCCAAAAAATAAAATGGGCTACCAATTCATGCCTTATGTAACAGTGACAAACAAAAAATTTGAACGCTTGGCTGACCCATCCACTCAATTTGCAGCAGGTCTCAACTGGTTTATCAATGGTCACAATGCTAAAATCACGGCAGAATACTCAAATCGTCCTATTTATACATCAGGTACATCTGGTATCGTAAAAAGTGGTACAGCAGGTCAATTCACAATTCAATCACACATCTTCTTATAGTAGAAGTTATTGTTTGAGTTAGAATAACAACAAGTATTTCCCAACATATTTCATTTATTACTGAGGGAGTATAAAATGCCCCCTCAGTAAACAAATCGAAAAACACACTTTAAATAGAAAAAATCATTTTTTCAAAAAATTAAAAACTTAAAGCTCTATGTCTAAAGAACAACTCTCAGGTGGCGCACTTGCATCGGTGATTGCGTCTTCATCAGTCGGTACACTCATCGAATGGTACGACTTTTATATCTTTGGCTCTTTGGCTAAAGAAATCTCAACTCAGTTCTTCCCTTCGGACAACCCAACTGCGGCTTTCTTGTCAACTTTGGCAACATTTGCGGCAGGTTTTATCGTTCGTCCGTTTGGTGCATTATTCTTCGGTCGCTTGGGTGACTTGATTGGTCGTAAATACACTTTCTTGGTAACATTGCTTATCATGGGTGGTGCGACTTTCATCATTGGTTGTATCCCTGGCTACAAAACAATCGGTGCTTTAGCTCCTGCTTTAGTGCTTATTCTTCGCCTTTTGCAAGGTTTGGCTTTAGGTGGCGAGTATGGTGGTGCTGCAACCTATGTCGCGGAACACTCTCCAGAAGATAAACGAGGTTTCTGGACTTCTTGGATTCAGACAACGGCAACAGTTGGTCTTTTCGTTTCGCTCATCGTTATCATCATTTGCCGCAATAGTATGACAAAAGAGGCTTTTGCTGACTGGGGCTGGCGTATTCCGTTCTGGTTGTCAATCATCATGGTTGGTATTTCAGTTGTTATCCGTATGCGTATGAACGAATCACCGTTGTTCGCAAAATTGAAATCAGAAGGTAAAACATCTAAAAACCCATTGGCAGAGTCTTTCGGTAAGAAAGAAAACTTCAAAATGGTATTGTTGGCGCTTTTTGGTGCAACATGCGGTCAAGGTGTGGTTTGGTATACAGGTCAGTTCTACGCAATGAACTTCTTGAAAGGTGCTTGTGCCGTTGAAGCTCAACAAGCTGAAACATGGCTTGGTATCGCTTTCCTTTTGGCAACGCCGTTCTTCGTTGTGTTTGCTACATTATCTGACAAAATGGGTCGTAAATGGATTATGTTGGCTGGTATGTTGTTATCTATCTTGACAACAAAACCACTTTTTGAAGCTATGAAATCTCAAACTGATCCTAAGAAAAAGACAGAAATCGCTGAGAAAATGGCTGTTGGTGCGCCAAAAATAGCTGCGAGTCCTAAAAATGCGCTTGACTCATTGATGACAACTGACACCACTCGTTATTATACAGATGGTACTTCAGTTAAAAAAGTAACGGTGGCAACTCTTTTTGCAGACTCTACAAAACGTGCGACTGCCAAACCAACCATTACATCAACTGTTAAATTGGGCGATAGCAACAAATGGTCTATCATCGGTATCGTTTTCATACTCGTACTTTACGTAACTATGGCTTATGGTCCTATTGCTGCTTTCTTGGTTGAATTGTTCCCAACTCGTATTCGCTATACATCTATGTCTTTGCCTTACCACATTGGCAATGGTGTATTCGGTGGCTTAGTACCTTTCATCGGTGCATTGCTCGTTGAATATTCACCAACAAAAGACATCTATGCTGGTTTGAACTACCCAATTGGTGTAACCATCTTGTGTTTTGTTATTGGCTTGGTCTTCATGCCTAACAAGCCTGTAGCGGACGATTAGTTAATTTTTAAATTGACTGTTTAATTATTGTTATTGTTTTTTGGCACGTAATTTTTCTAATATTAGAAATTTACAATCAATAGACATATAATCAATAGACAATTAAAAATCATTGGTTTACAATTTTAAAAGAATTCAATAATGAATATCATAAAAAAATTAATTGGCGTATTATGTATGATTCTTGCGCCCGTCGCTGCTTATATGCTCACAAGTGAGGGTATTAAAAAAATTGCAGCAGCAGCTCCTGAAGCTAAAACAAATGCAACCACTCAGTGGTCAATCCTCATCCTCATTTTCTTGCCCGTAATGGCTGGTTTACTACTTTTCGGTTGGTATGCTGTTAAAGGCGAGTTTGATGAAGTTGGTGCATAATATTTTGAAATAGAGATTTTAAGTACAAAGGTGTTAAGACTATCATCTTCAATGTGTAGCCTTTTCGTCTTTGTACTTATCATCTCCTTATCTATCAATCTCCAAACGCAAAAAGATAATTTTGTTTTGATTTCTATTTGGTTGTGTTTCCGTTTTGCTTGTATCGGGCGACTCTAAGCCTAACAAGGGTCGCTCCGATACCAGTTTTTAATAAAACGCGAGTAGAAGCAAAACATAAAACCAAAAGCCCATGAATTCATAAGAACTCATGGGCTTTTTTATGAAGTATGAAATACTGAGTTTTTTTTCATATTTCATACCTCATATTACATATTTGAAATTAATGGTGTCCATCACCCATGCTTGCATCACCCATGTGTGTCAATGCATAATAAGCACCATAGAAAAAACCAATCACTACAACAGCGATTAAAACATAACGAATGATTTTTTTGCTATCCATTTTCTTAAATTTTTAATATTGAATCAATTTTTTTTACTTTCACAAAAATAAGAACAAATATAGAACTCTATATATGATTGTGCCTTTTTTTTATTAAAAACCAAAAATTAAAAAATTATGTCGGGCAAGCATTCCAAAGTAGCAGGGCTGTTTATTTTAGCGATGGTCTTACTCAATTTTCCCCTTTTAGGAATTTTTACACATGCATCGTCGGTGAATGGTATCCCTACCATTTTGATATACTTATTTGTCGTTTGGCTCGCTATTATTTGGTTTATTAAGCAAAATGTTGATTCGCACCCGAAAGACAAAAAAGATAAAAACAAGAACGAACCTCAGAATTGATAACGTTTTTGCATGAAAAATCTCAACATTTTGTACTTTCACCCGCCATAAACCTCAAAATACTGAGGGGGTACTTAATACACAATCGAATTTTATGGGAATCAGCGTTTACGTTTATAGCTCAATTATTTATATAGGCTTACTCTTTCTCATCGCTTACCTGTCTGAAAAGCAAGCCAGCAAAGGCAAAAGTTTTGTCTCGAACCCTTATTTCTACGCTCTTTCATTGGCTGTCTATTGTACAGCATGGACTTTTTACGGTTCGGTGGGTAAAGCCGCAAAAACAGGTTTAAGTTTTTTGCCTATCTATTTAGGACCAACTATTTTTGCGCCCTTATGGCTTATTGTTTTGCGCAAAATGATTTTGGTTTCAAAAACACAGCGCATCACTTCCATCGCCGATTTTATCTCAAGCCGATATGGCAAAAGCACATATTTAGGTGTTTTTGTCACTTTGATAGCATTTTTAGGAGTCATTCCTTATATTTCATTGCAACTAAAAGCCATTGCCGACAGTTTTGACATTTTGATAGGCTTATCATCAACCACACCTACAGGCGAAAATACAGAATCTACTTTTTTTTACAGTAATGCTTTTTATATCTCAATGGCTTTGGCATTGTTCACCATTGTATTTGGAACAAGAAATCTTGAACCCAACGAACGACATGAGGGTTTAGTGGTTGCCATTGCCTTCGAATCTATCATTAAATTAGTGGCATTTTTAGCGGTCGGGATTTTTGTTACTTATGGTATTTACAACGGTTTCAGCGACCTTTTTAGCCAAAGCTTAGCGAATCCTCGAACTGCCAAGTTATTCTCAATTTCGGAAATCACCTCGCCCAGTGAGTGGTTTTGGTTGAGCATGGTTTCGCTTTGCGCAGTTCTTTTATTGCCACGCCAATTTCATATAGCTATTGTAGAAAACTCGAACCCTAATTTTACGACCAAAGCTATGTGGCTTTTTCCGCTGTATCTATTGATAATCAATATATTCGTACTGCCTATCGCCATCGCAGGTATTCTCCAGTTCGGCAACAATCCATCTATTCGCCCTGATAGTTATGTACTCGAATTGCCACTTATGCACGGTCAGAATATTCTGGCACTTTTGGTTTTTATTGGCGGTTTGTCAGCAGCAACCAGTATGGTCATTGTGGAAACAACAGCATTGAGCATCATGATTTCCAACCACGTCATCATGCCACCATTGCTTTCGAGTTTGGCAAAAAGGGAAAATAATGATATTGATAATATCTCAAATTGGGTCATAGGAGTACGCAGAATAGTGATATTTTTTATCCTCTTTTTAGCTTTTGGCTATGTTCGAACCATCACAACCAATCGCGAACTGGTATCTATTGGATTGGTATCATTTGCCGCCGTCACTCAATTTGCCCCCTCAGTATTCGGAGGCTTGTTCTGGAAAAATGCGACAAAAGCGGGTGCATCAACAGGTCTTTTCCTTGGATTTGTCATTTGGTTTATCACTTTACCTTTGCCGACTATGGCAGAATACAACATCATTCCAACTAGCATCATTACTGAGGGGTACTTTGGTCACTGGTGGTTGAAACCTTACGAACTGTTTGGCTTACAAGGTTTTGACCGCATTTCTCATTCAGCCTTTTGGAGTTTATTTTTTAACGCTGGTGCATTTATCGGCGTTTCTCTATACACCAAACAGTCCACAACGGAAGCTTCTCAAGCTGACTTATTTGTTAATATATACAAGTATTTGAATATTGGTAACGAGTTTGAAGTATTCAAAAGAGAAGCTAAAATGGAAGATTTGGTATTCTTGATGAACCGTTTTTTGGGAGAAGATAGAACTCGTTTTTTGTTAAAAACATTTGAAGAAGAAAATAAAATCAGTCTTTCAAAAATCAAAATTGCAGATGCCGAATTGGTCAACTATGCCGAAACCAATTTAGCAGGCGCTTTGGGTGCTTCTTCTGCCAAAATCATCTTAGGTTCAGTTGTAAAAGAAGACCCCATCAGTTTGGATGAAATGCTGACATTGCTCGACCAAACCCAAGAAATCATCATTTCTAATCGAAAACTGGAGCAAACAACCCAACAATTGCAATTGGCAAATAAGCAGCTTAAAGAATTAGATCGTCTAAAAGCCGATTTCATCACAACAGTGACGCATGAGTTGCGGACACCTATGACTTCTATTCGTGCTATGTCAAAAATTTTGATGGACAATAAAAACTTACCACAGGAGAAACAAGCACAATTTTTAAAAATAGTGGTAGAAGAAACAGAACGCATAACACGTCTCGTTAATCAAGTGTTAGATATAGAGAAAATTCAATCTAATGCCTACGAATGGCAGTATGAAGACATCAACCTCACCGATTTGGTCAGCAAAGCCTATATTAGTTTTACGCCTGCTATGTTGGAAAAAGGCATTCAACACGAGCTGTTGAAACCCGAAACAGCGGTAATTGTAAGAGGTGACAGTGATAGAATCATGCAAGTTGTGGTCAATTTATTGTCAAACGCCTTAAAATTTGCGCGTACTGAGGGGGGGCAGATTTGGGTGCAATTATTCACCACACCAAGTCATGCTGTGTTGAAAGTGAGTGATAACGGTATTGGCATTGCCTCTGACAAACAAGAATTGATTTTTGGTCGTTTTACTCAAATCAACAATCCCAAAATGGGCAAACCGCAGGGGAGTGGTTTAGGTCTTTTCATCACAGAACAGATAGTCAGTCACTTCGATGGCACTATTCGAGTAGAAAGTATCGTTGGAGAAGGTGCGACTTTTATTGTTGAATTACCGCTTTTAAAAAATTGATAGACAAGGATTTATAAAATAGCAACATGAAATTATTCTTCAAATCCGTTATCGTTCTTTTACTACTAATCGCCGTCGTATTAGGTTATGTACGCGAAGTTCCGTACTTTTCAAACACGTTCGATATTTTGTATTTGTTTTTCCGATTTCTATTTGTTGGCGTTCTCGTGGGCATATGTTTAGGTTGGTTTGTAAGTAGAAAAATGCAGGATGCGAGCGACCGTATGCCTGTTTTTTTACTTTGTTTGGTTCCCTGTATGGCTGTTTTTCCATTATTGGGCATACTGTCCAATCACATTTTAGTCGCAAAAGACCCCCTCAGTATCAAAGTCATTTTTGAGAAAGAAGAGCCATTGATGACCAGCCGTTTTGGTGTCCGAAAAAACAGTATTATCCAAGCCGATGCCTATTATGTTTATTTCACAAGAAACTACAAACAAGACCGTGTTCGGTGCAAAAATCAAAGCTTTCGAAGCATCGAAAAAGGTCAAGAAATCGAGTTACCCATCAAAAAAGGATTTTGGGGATTTGATTTTGTAGAAATCAAATAAAAAAGCTTGGACTTAGAGAAACACAAGTTTTTCAGATAAAAAATTTTGCCTTTATGCTTAGAGAAACGAATTTTACTATATTCGCCCTCAATCATTTATCAACCAAATTCATCATAACGAAATGACCATCTTACACGTCAGCGCAGAATGTTATCCTGCCGCCAAAGCAGGCGGTTTAGGGGATGTAGTGGGTGCTTTGCCCAAATATTTGAACGCAGTCGGTGTCGAAACGGCTGTTATCATGCCCAAACACAGAACAAAATGGCTCGCCAATCAAGATTTTGAAGTCTTGATGCAAGGCACTGTGCGCTTGGGCTGGGATTGGCAACCTTATGCCATTGAAAAATGCCTGAATACATCTTTAGGTTACGATTTATATGTTGTCAATGCCCCTCAGTATTTTGATAGGTCAGGCATTTATACCGACGCGTCGGGCAACGGTTTTTACGATGAAGTCGAGCGTTCTTTGACTTTTCAACAAGCCGTCATTCATTGGGTGATGGGTATGGTAGAAAAACCAAAAGTTATACATTGCCACGACCACCATACGGGTTTGCTGCCATTCATGATGCAATATTGCCCAGAATACGTTTCTGTATCACAAATTCCAACTGTTTTTACCATTCACAACGGTCAATATCAAGGTGCATTCAGTTGGAAAAAAGCGCAAATCATGCCTTTTTATCAAGCTGAGGCAAACGGTCTATTGGATTGGAACAACACCATCAATCCTATGGCTTCTGCTATCAAATGTGCATGGCGATTTACAACCGTTTCACCAGGCTATTTAGATGAGTTGAAAGCCAATAGTGGTGGTTTAGAATGGTTGATAAATAGCGAAATTCGGAAATCAGCAGGTATTTTGAATGGTATTGATGCCCAAGTTTGGGATCCACAGACTGACCCCATGCTGGCATATAATTTAGCTGATAGTGATGTAGATACGTATAAAAATAAAAACAAAGAAGTTCTCGCTCAAATGTTTGGGGTGAATCCTAACTTGCCCATCATCACCTTTATAGGTCGTGCTGTTGGCGAAAAAGGAGCAGACCTTTTGCCCGAATTGTACGGACGCTATTTGGCAATGGGTGGTGCAGCCAATTTCATTTTTTTAGGCACAGGTGACCCCTCAGTAACCGATGCTTTGACGCGTTTGGCTTACCAATTTCCCGACAAAATGGGTGTTATGGTGGACTACAACGAAAAAGTGTCACATCAACTCTACGCAGGTTCAGATTTCCTCATCATGCCCAGCCGTGTTGAACCTTGCGGCTTGAATCAAATGTATTCTTTGCGCTATGGCACAGTGCCAATCGTGCGAAGTATTGGTGGCTTACGCGATACTGTTATTGATATTGCTTCGCCTGACGGTGGTTCAGGTATCCGTTTCAACAACTTTAGTATTGACGATGCGATGATGGCGTTGCACCGCTCTATGCGTCTTTGGTGGGACAACAAAGCACAATTTCTCGATTTGCGCCGCCGCATAATGACCATTGACAACTCGTGGGAGTACTCGACGCAGCAGTATTTGACATTGTATAATCAGATTGCAAATTTTTGAGCTGAGGTACTGAGGGGGGCTATCTCAAATGGTGAAATTGGATTTTGTTCCGAATTTTAATAAGTATTTATCACTAAATTAATAGAAACTACTCTAATTACAATACTTCGGTAGTCTTTTAAGCGTAAATCAATGCCACCTATACATTCGAGCGTAAGGTATGGGAAACCTCGAAGGTTTCCATACCTGATATTCTTAATTAACGCTCGGATGTAAAGACGGCGGAGTGGAGTTTTTGGAGGGAGGTTTTAAGTAATCAGAAATAAGTTTTCGCGTGTTTGATACTCACTGTTTTGCACTACGCGCAAAAGACGTACTTTGAAAGTTTTTCTATTGGAGTGAGCGATTTTTTTATTAAAATTTTGGCTTTGCCAAAATTTTAATCAAAAAATCGCTCACTCCTCAAAGTCCTTTTCGCCGCCAAAGGCGGCGTTTAAAATGCACAAAAACTTATTCTTGACTACTTAATTTTTTCAGCGGCGAAGCCGCCGTTTTTCAACTAAAAAATTACCGAAGTATTGATATAGTAACAAGTTTTTAGGATAAATGATTATTTCATTAACTCAATCACTTGAATTGAACCCGAAGGCACAATCAAATTGTTTAAATCCGAAATAGTTTTATCTGTCAAAATGTCCTTACCATGTGTTGCTGTGCCGATATTTTCAGCAAAACGTTTCAAGGAAAGTGTTTGTGCGTTATCACTTTGACTCATAATAACCATAATATTTTGTTGCTCATCGTGCCGAAAATAGACATAAATACCATTTTGAGGTAAATATTGTGTCAATTTACCTGTTTGTAATGCAGAAGAGGATTTGCGATAATTGGCCATTTTTTTCACAAAATTGAATGCCTCATTTTCTTGCTCAGTGCGGTCAGATGCTAAAAACTTATTTTTTGCATCACCTACCCAACCACCAGGAAAATCACGACGCACTTCTGCATCCGATGGGTTTTTGAAGTTTTTCATCAATACTTCTGTTCCATAGTACAGTTGAGGTACACCACGGGTAGTCAATAGAAAACCAATACCTTGTTTATACCGATTCATATTTTCGCCAACCATTGAAAAAAAACGATTTTCATCATGATTATCCAAAAAAGTCATGTTGAGCAAAGGCTCTTCATAAAGCATATCTTCTGCCAAAGTACTGTACAAACGATTGAAACCCTTGCCCCAATCGAACCCCTCAGTAAGTGCGGGTGCAACCGCATGAAATAAGACAAAGTCGTTAGGCGATGGCAAATTGCTTTTGAAGGGGGCATTTATCGTGTTGCGCGTGTAGTAAGCTTGGCTCACAACGCTATGCACAGAGTTTTCGCCTGTGATAAACATTTTAGGATATTCTTCCAACAAAGCTCGATTCAAACGATTCATAAACTCTAAATCATTGTATTGATATGTGTCAACACGCCAACCATCTACGCCGAAATATTCGCAAGTCCACAGTGCATGTTGCATCAAATAGGTCGCAACAAAAGGATTATCGTGGTTCAAATCGGGCAAAAATGGCACAAACCAACCATTTTGTTGCACTTTGAAGTCGCTCGTATTACCATGTACAAAGTCCACAACAGGCTCATCGCGATAAGATGTATTCGTATATGTTGCCCATTGATGTAGCCAATCTTTCATCGGCACATCTTTCAAAATCCAATGATTGATGCCCACATGATTATAAACAGCATCTTGAATCACCTTCAAACCTTTGGCATGAGCCGCTTCAATCAATTTTTTATAAGCTACATTGCCGCCCAAACGTTTGTCCACATTGTAGTGGTCAGTGAAACCATAGCCATGGTATGCAGAACGCATTGCGCCTCCTTCATTGGTCTGTGGTTGATTGTTTTCAATAACAGGATTGAGCCATAAAGTCGTTACTCCTAAATCTTTTATATAATCTAAATGATTGATAATACCTTGCAAATCGCCGCCATGACGCAAAAAAGGATTATTACGATCAGAAGCGGTATCTGCCATATCCGAAAACTTGTCATTCGATGGGTCAGCATTCGAGAATCTATCTGGCAAAATGAGATAAATAAAATCCTTAGAATTAATCTCTTGTGGTTTTTGGTCTCTCACATGGAGTTCGTATGGAAAGGTGGTTTTAGCTGTTTGCTCTGTTATCAGATTTTTTTTTCCTTTTAAATAAAAGGTCTTGGTCAGTTCTATATCAAATTTTCCTGCTTTTGCTTCAGTCCCAATTGTGACATCAATGAACAAATAATTGGGGTTTTCGACCTCTATGACTCTATTAATCGTTACACCACCGTAGTTAATAGCGACTTGAGAGCCTTTGATATTGTCACCATAAACAAGGAGTTGAAGATTTGGGTTTTTCATGCCCACCCACCAATTTGTTGGGTCTATCCTTTTGATGGTTGGGTTTTGTGCTTGAGCAAACACAGCAAAAAGGAGTAGGCAATGTATGCCTAAAAGAAGATTTTTCATATTATTCTGTTGTTTAGTTAAATTTTGCCAAAGGTAAAAAAATTAAAATGTCAAAGATTTTAAGGGCTACTTATTTTTTTATAGAGAGCGATATACGTGAAAGTGGCATTTTCTAACCATTGATGTATTAAAAGAGAATAAAACATCATTTTTTATTTTTCTGAATGGCAAAAATATTGCTCACTTTGCGTTCACCTTCGTGGTCAAAAAGTTTGTTGTCGCAAGGCATATTAACTACACCACCGCTGGGTTGCTCAGCAATATACATTGTTGTTGAGCCTCCACCATCGAAATTAACAGCATCGCGACAGCCCAATGTTTTCATCAAAAAGGTCAACTCATGCAGATTTAAACCCTGCGATTGGGCTGTGCGTCCATCCACAGTCAACAAAATTAGCTCACTTTTTTCCGTTATACAGGCGCAACTGCGAGGGTGACGATTGTCGTTGAAAGCGATTTTACTGAGGGGGACACTATCGCCTTGCCACAACAAAAGTGGTCCTGTTACTAAGACGTTGTCGTACTTTAATTTATCAGACCATTTGAGATCAAGTGAATCCGTTTGGCGTACAATACTCACTTTATTGTTCTGAATCACAAGACCCGATTTTTGATGAAACGTAAGTTTACCTTTAGCGTCAAGGCGACTCGTATCCAATATGACCCCATTCACTTTGATAAAATCTACAGCACCGCCGTTCTTTACATCAAAAAATGACCCATTGATGGCCGCTATTGCACCTGCTTGCTGTGCCAATTTCGAGGTTTTCACTAACGAATCGCCTGCAGAAACCAAAGAAAGGCGATATTTTTTTTGCCCTTTTGGGGCTATCTTCACATAATGAATATTTTGATTCGATTGAAACAGTTGATTATCTACAAAATGAAAATGATACCAAGCCAAGCCTTTTCCGAGCTTAACACGCACCCATGCAGCATCTATTAATGTAGCTTTATCCTGCTTAGTTTGAGCTAATGCCGACAGGTGGTAAAACCAAATGAAAGTATAAAACAGTAATTTTTTCATGTTGAGACAGTTGTAAACTACAACAAACTTAGCTAAGTTCCACAACTTCACAAAAAAATATAGCAGTCATTTTATGCTATACCTAAAAACCTTTAACTTAATTTAAGTAAAATGGTTATGATAAAAACAACTATTTGATTATCAAATATTTACCCCATAACTTTGTACCATAAAAACTTATTTATCTGTGAACTTATGCGACACACTGGTTCAAATGAGAAAACATTTACCTACCAAACTTACAATCTGCCTTTTACTTATTGCCATTATATCTGCGCTCCCCACCTCTCAGGCACAAGTAAACTTTACGGCTAATGATGCTGTTCGACCTTATATTGGAGGTTTTCGGGCAGGTGTCAATTTTGATATTTATCGTGGTTTCAGCGATGAAGACCTAGCCATGCTCGCTGCTGGTAGCGACTATCATGGCGTGTCAGGTGTGCAAGCCAAAGCCATTCGCCCTGCTTTTTTTGAGAATTTTGCAGAGCTTTTTGGCTACGATAGCCGCCTTTCTACCATGCGTTTTTACGACTCCTTAGGTCTGAAAGACAATACGCTTATGGTAGGTTTTCCGTCGGATGAACACCGTGACCCAACGCGCTATTGTCCTGATTATCAATCTACTGTATTCAAAAACCTGTATGCACCCATTTGGGACAATGGTGAAAATGGCACACCTGTCAACGACACAAATTACTATGCCCTCTACATCTGGAAGACAGTTAGTCGCTATCACAAATATGTCAAGTTTTTTGAAGTGTGGAATGAGCCAGGCTATGACTACACAGGCGGAAAAGGTTGGTTGCCACGTGGTGCGTCTGGTAGCTGGTGGGACAACAATCCCGAACCTTGCGACTACAAGTTGCGTGCGCCCATTTTTACGTATATACGCATGTTGCGCATCACCTATGAGATTGTTAAAACCATCAATCCAAATTGTTATGTAATGACTTCTGGGCTAGGTTATCCCTCGTTTCTCGATGCTATTTTGCGCAATACCGACAATCCAAATGGTGGACAAGTGACCCCTCAGTATCCGAAACGAGGCGGTGCTTATTTTGATGGTATTGGTTATCATGCCTACCCACATTTCGACGATGCCTTGCGCCAATGGAACAATTCACGTCAGACTTGGGACTATTCACGCCATTCTGATGCCGCAGCTAAAGACCCAGAACGCATCAAAAATCAGTTTGAAGATGTATTGAAAAACTACGGTTACAACGGCACGATGTACCCTAAAAAGACTTATATCATCACAGAATCTAATATACCCAGAAAAGAGTTCGGAGAGTATATCGGGTCGGCAGATGCACAGAAAAATTGGATTCCGAAAGTGCTTGTCAACTGTATAAAAAACGATATTTGGCAACTTCATGTCTTTAAAATTGCAGAAGAAACTGACTCTTCTACCGCTACTTATGAGTTCGACGTGATGGGTTTGTATAAAAAAATTCACTACTCCAACAAAACACGCCCAGAACTGACTGAGGAAGGTTGGGCTTTTAAAACGGCATCGCAAATTTTATTTGGCAAAGTGTATGATGCGGCTAAAACCCAACAAATGAATTTGCCGACAAATGTAGAAGGCGTAGCTTTGCGAGATACTAACAGCATCTACACCTATTGTTTATGGGCAAAAACGACAGTTGACAAGAACGAAACAGCTAATGCAATCTATTCATTTCCAATAAGTTTTGGCTCTGATTTATTGATAAAACAAAATTTGGATTATGCAGCGACTCTGAAGCTTGATGCTGTTTCGCCACAAAACATTGTTCTGACAGCAACACCTATTTTTTTAACAGAACGAAAAATCCGCCTTTCACAACAAAACATCTGTGAAGGCTCCACCATCAGTTTCGACGATTTGACCCCCTCAGTATCTCGCACTTGGACAATTGAAATTGCACCCAATCAGACCATAACCGAAACCGTCAAATCGTTTGTCAAAACCTTTTCGGTGCGAGGCAACTATGCCGTTCACATGGTAGCAAAAGATGCCAATGGCAACGAATTAACTCGCCAAACATTAAACATTAATGTTGAAAAACCGCCTGTTGCCAATTTCAGTGCCACTGTTCAAAACCCCTCCGTCATTCTTAAAAATATGTCAACGACTAATGTAGATTCATTGCGTTGGGATTTTTCGGATGGTTCAAAATCTAACTTACCTGATTTAACTAAAACGTTTTATAATTCAGGCAATTTTACCTTAAAATTAACTGTTAGCAATCGTTGTGGCAGTCATAATTTACAGAAAACCGTATCAATCGCCGCACCTCGTGCGCCACAAATAGCTAAAACTGCCAACGATACCACCCCTCAGTATAATAAGCCATTTAGAGCGGGTGTAAATATGCGTTTTGTCGAAGGTTGGACGGATGAACAAATTGCCGACATCGCCGCCGGCAATCGCGAACAGCCCAATTTAGGCACACAAGGTGGCATTGGTGCAAAATCGTTGCGCACAATGTTACCCGAATATTTTACGAAGTTTTGGGGAGCAAACGTGCGCACTCGTACTTTTCAACATTACCAAAATATTGACTTACAAGATATTGTACTCACTTTGGGATCACCCGACTCAGCTCATCGAGACCCTAATTTCTATTGTTATTCAGAGCAATCGGCGTTTTTCAAAAATATGTACACCGATATTTTTGACAATGGCGCAAACGGAACGATTGTGAATGACACCAATTATTTTGCAAAATATGTCTTTGATTTAGTCCGACTTTACAAAGATGAAGTCAAATTTTGGGAGGTTTGGGACACACCAGGTTGGGACATCGAAGGTAAAAATGGCTGGAAACCGCGCAATTGGCAGCACAATTGGTGGGAGAACAACCCTGACCCTTGCGAATTAGGCACAAAAGCCCCTATTCAGCACTTGGTGCGTATGATGCGTATTGCCTATGAAGTCATCAAACGAGAAGACCCATCGGCTTTTGTAGTGTATTCGGGTTCGGGTTTTGCGAGTTTTCTCGATGCTGTTTGTCGCAACACTGACAACCCTACCGATGGCTCGACCACCCCTCAGTATCCGTTTGGTGGTGGTGCGTATTTTGACGCTGTTTTGTACAACGTTTTCCCACATTTCGATGGCACTTTAGCCGCTTTTGACCAAAATTTGGGTCGTGTCGTTTACAAAAGAAACTCAGATGAAGCCATAAAAAGCATCACAACACAACGCGACTCACTGCAATCTATTTTGAAAAAATATGGGTACGATGGACAACGCTCGCCCAGAAAACAATTCATCATCGGAGAAATCAATGTGCCACGCAAACCTATGGGTACAATGGGTTTCGGCAGCGATGAGGTTCAAAAAAACTTTATCATAAAAAGTTATATCACTGCTGCAACGAACGGTGTTTTGCAAATGAATGTGAAAAGTATTTCGGAAGAAAGCACGTTTGAGGAAGCTACGGACGGCAGTCAATTGATGGGTTTGTACCAAAAGCTAACAGAACAGCCGTATCATCGAACAGCTAATATTCAAGGGTTTGCATTCAAGACTGTGAGCGAAATTTTATTTTCTCAAACCTACGATTCTGCCCGAACCAAGATGCTCAATTTGCCTTTATCAGTACGTGGTGCGGCTTTTAAAAACAGTGCGAACAAATACACTTATGTGTTGTGGGCAAAAGCCAGCGATGACCTTTCGGAATGGGGTAGTGCCTCTTATTCTTTTCCTAACTCATTGCCAATTAATCGTTTATATAAGCGTGAATGGTCATGGAGTCAGAACAAAACGATGAGTACCGTTACGGCTCAAAACATACCCCTCAGTACGACACCTATTTTTTTGAGCGAAGATTCGGTTATTTTGCGGTCGCCTTTAGCGGCATTTTCATCCGACACAAGAGTCGCTTGCCCACCTCTGACGGTCAAGTTTACGGATAATTCTGCCGATGCAGTGAGTTATTTGTGGCATTTTGACGGCGGTATACCTTCGCTTTCGACGGATAAAAATCCAACTGTTGTGTATCGGCAAAGTGGAAAATATGATGTCGTTTTGGAAGTTCGGAATGCACAAGGTGTTCATGCACATCGTAAAATCGAATATATCGAAGTTGCGCCTGCACCCAAAGCTGATTTTAGATGGAGTCGTCCAAATGACACCAGTTTGCTCATCAATTTTGTCAGCGCAAGTCAAAATTCGTTCACTATGATTTGGGATTTTGGCGATGGCACGGGCGATTTTTCGCTCAACCCAAGCCATCGTTACAAGCAAAAAGGTATTTATCGAATCCGTCTGATTGCTGTTAACGATTGTGGTCGAGATACCATTTTCAAAACCATTGATTTGAGCGGAACGAGTTTGAAAGAACCGACACAAATTGCTCATTTTCAATATTTTCCAAACCCATTTGAAACGGATTTGACCGTTCAATTTCATTTGACTGAACCTTCGCACATTGGGTTTGATTTATTCGATGTGTCGGGTAAGTTGGTAGAAATTTTATCATCATGGCGTTTCTATACTGAGGGGTCGCACAATATGCAGTTTTCGCCAAAAGATATGCCTAAAGGAATGTATATTTTGCGTTTAAAAACGGATAAACAGGTGATTTATAAACAAATTGTGAAAATGTAGGTCACTTTTTGCAAACAGCTCGTTAGGTTTTACGAGGTTCAGAAAAATCTATCACTAAATCATAACGAACAAGATATGTGAAAGTCAAGCGGATTGTGATCATTTTGGAGAGGCCTGCCTCAAAATGGCTCACAATCATTGGCAAAATGGAACTTACTCTTCTGAAAGTCAGAGAACACTCCGTCAAGTTTATCAAAAACTAAATTCTTTTTATATTAAAATGCTTAGCTTAAACGCATTAAGGGTTCGTGAAGCATCACGAATCCTTTTTTTTAGCAACAAAACTTGAAAACAGGAGTTTAATTGAAAAAATAATCCTCAAAAACTTTTTTACTTTGCTGAACATACTAACTTTGCTGTAAAAATAGCGAATATTCGCTATTTTAGTTGTTAGTAAAAGAAATTTAATTCGTAAAAAAATACAAACCAATACGATAGATATGAATAAGAGAATCAGAAAAGTAGCTGTTTTGGGTTCGGGCTTGATGGGTTCGGGCATCGCTTGCCATTTGGCAGGTGTTGGCATTGATGTTTTGATGTTAGATATTGTCCCTTTTGACTTGACTGACGAGCAAAAAAAAGACCCTCGCCAGCGCAATCGCATTGTTCAAGCGGCTTATGATACGGCTCTCAAAGCCAAACCTGCACCTTTGTTCGATAAAGCCTTTGCTTCACGCATCACTTTGGGCAATTTCGACGATGATATGCCTAAAATTGCAGATGTTGATTGGATTATCGAAGTCGTTGTTGAACGTTTGGACATCAAACAACAGGTTTTTGAAAAAGTCGAAAAATACCGCAAGGCAGGAACGTTCATCACATCAAATACATCGGGCATTCCGATTCACATGATGGCCGCAGGTCGCTCCGACGACTTCCGCAAACACTTCTGCGGCACGCACTTTTTCAATCCTGTACGTTATATGCGTTTGTTGGAAATCATTCCAACTGCTGAAACAGACCCCTCAGTAACTGCGTTCTTCATGCACTACGGCGACCGTGTTTTGGGTAAAACAACGGTTTTGTGCAAAGACACACCTGCATTCATTGCCAATCGCGTTGGTGTTTACGCTATGGCAAAAATCTATCAATTGACAGAAGAAATTGGCTTAACAGTGGAAGACGTGGACGCTTTGACAGGTCCCGCCATCGGTCGTCCGAAAACAGGGACATTCCGTTTGGGTGATTTGGTCGGTCACGATACAGCCGTGAATGTCATCAAAGGCATCAAAGCCAACTGCCCCAACGACGAACAAGCCAGTTCGTTCAATATTCCTGCTTATCAACAGTTTTTGATTGACAATAAATTTTTAGGCAACAAAACAGGTCAAGGTTTTTATAAAAAAACGACTGAAAAAGACGCTTCGGGTCGCCCAATCGTATTGGCACTCAATCTCAAAACTTTAGAATATGCCCCCTCAGTAAAATCCACTTTGCCATCGCTCGCGGTGTCGAAACAGATTGAAGATTTGCCCAATCGTCTGCGCGCTTTATTCAAACAAACAGACAAGGGTGGCGAGTTGATTCGCCGTTCGTTGGTAGGTTTGTTCGCTTATGTATCCAATCGCATCCCTGAAATTTCAGATACTTTGTATTCGATTGACGACGCTCTGCGCGCTGGTTTTGCATGGGATTTGGGTCCGTTCCAATATTGGGATGTCATCGGCATCGAAGAAGGCATCAAAGCCGCAGAAGCTGATGGTCAAGTCATTGCAGACTGGGTCAAAGAGATGTTGGCAAGCGGTATCACGAGTTTTTATAAATCTGAAAACGGCGTAAAAAAATACTACGACCCACGTACAAAAGCCTACCAAGCTATGCCAGGGGGTTCAGATTTTATCATCTTGGACAATTATCGCGATAAAAAACCTGTTTACGAAAACCCAGAAGTCGTTTTACACGATATTGGCGATGGCGTTTTGTGCCTTGAGTTTCGGTCAAAAGCCAATTCTATTGGCGAAGGTGTTTTGAAAGGCATCAACGATGCTATTCAGATTGCCGAAGAACAAGGTTGGAAAGGCTTGGTGATTGGCAATAATGCGACAAACTTCTCCGTCGGTGCTAATTTAATGATGATTGCCATGTTGGCGTACCAACAAGAGTGGGACGAACTGAACTTTGCAGTCAATTATTTCCAACAAACTTCGATGCGCATTCGCTATTCGGCGATTCCTGTCGTGATTGCGACACAAGGTTATGCGTTTGGCGGTGCGTGCGAGTTTTCGATGCACGCCGATGCAGTTGTCGCCGCAGGCGAAACATATATGGGTTTGGTTGAAGTCGGTGTGGGCATTTTGCCAGCTGGTGCAGGAACAAAAGAGTTTGCAGTGCGTGCAAGCGATGCGTTCTTCGAGGGCGATGTACAAATTCCAACCATCATCGAAAAGTTCAAAACAATCGCACAAGCACAAGTGGCAACTTCGGCACACGAAGCCTTCAACTACGGTTATTTGCAACGTCAAAAAGACTCAATAGTGCTGAACAAAGACCGTAATATTGCCGATGCGAAGAAAAAAGTCTTAGAATTGGCAGATACTTATGTCCAAAAACAACCGCGCAAAGACGTTCTGGTATTAGGTCGCAGTGGTTTGAGTGCCTTGTATGTTGCGGCTCATTCGCTTTATTTGGGTCGTTATGCGTCAGAACACGACATCAAAATTGCGAAAAAAATCGCTTACGTTCTCTGCGGCGGCGATTTGACAGGTCAACAACGTGTGAGCGAGCAATATTTGTTGGACATTGAGCGTGAAGCGATGTTGTCATTGTGTGGTGAGCAAAAAACGTTGGAGCGTGTTCAGTATATGTTGACAAATAATAAGCCGTTGCGAAATTGATATATGGACTTCGATTGCACGGTTTGTTCAGATTCAAAGGTTCTTCCTTATTTCTTAAAATTCGTGCAATCGAAGTCCAAAACCTCTATCTTTGAGAAAATTTAAAAACAACACGCATCATGTCAATAATCAAATTACCTCTTCATTATGAAGGCTCGGAAGGTGAAAAAACACTTTATACACTGTTTGATAGCGGCGCGACGTTCTCTTGCATCAGTGCAGACTATGTTGCAGGTTTGAGTAAATTAGACCGCTTGCGGCGAACCAAATTAGTCGAAACAGCAAGTGAAGGACATTACGTTGAGATCAAACATCGTGTGACGCTTGATTTTTATCTTGACGATATTATGCTATCCGATGAATTTATGGTCGTTCCTAATTTGTCAGAAGAAGCCATTTTAGGTGTGACAACTATGCAAAAATGGCGCATAAAGCTCGATTTTGAATCAGATAAGGTGATTGTTGACCCGAAAGTGGCAAAATTAATGTTGAAAGAATTGAAATAAGAAACCCCTCAGTATTTTTACAAAAACACCTTAATTCATTGAAAGACAATCTCTTGAAATTAATTGGTTACGCATTTGCGGCTTGGATTCTTATTTTCACAGGCATCATGGTGACAAAAGTGTTACCATATTTGAGTTTTGAAAGAGCAATTAACTTTTTGGGGACAAAGCCGAACGAAGTGCTTGACAAGCAGTATTTTATGTGGGCGTTTTACATTCACATCACATCGAGTGTGTTTTCGATTGGCGGTGGTATTTTCCAGTTTTTTCCAAAAATACTGAGGGGGTATCCGAAAGTGCATCAGTGGATAGGTAAGATTTACATCGGCTCTATTTTGTTGTTCGCAGCACCGTCGGGTTTGGTCTTGGCAGCTTTTGCGAACGGAGGTTTGGCGGCGAGAGTGGGTTTTACCTTACAATGTGTGGTGTGGTGGTTGACAACTTATGCAGCTTGGCATGAGATTATGAAAAAAAACTACCTACGACACACCGAAATGATGCTCCGCAGTTATGCGGTCACAATTGCGGCGATGAGTTTGCGGACAGAAAGTTATTTTATGGTTTATATTTGGGAAACTAAACCCATTGAGACCTATTTGACTGTTACATGGTTGTCATGGGTTGGCAATTTATTGATAGCTGAAATGTTGATTTACTTGGGTTTTGCGAAAAAATTGATTTCAAATCTTAATCATCCAACATCTAATATCTAAAAAACAAGTTTTACAGATGAAAAAAAGCAATCTCGTTTTGATTCCAATGTGTATCGCCACAGCGATTTTTATGATGCAATGCCTTAACAAAAACAAGGCAGTGACGCATACAGAAAATAAAAATCCAGCCATGATAACACACAAGGAGGCAGTTGATACTCTATTAAAAGACTCTACTGCGCCCGTTAAACCTTTGATTTTTAAAGAATTAGATGCTAAATCAGCTTTGGCATTTTTTCAAAAAACAAGATTGGATAGTCTTTTTGTTGAAGAATACAATTATCCTGACAATGGTTTCTATGGCGACGACCGCTACCGCATCGAGTTTCTTTTTACGGAAGCCAAACAGGATGCTAAAGACCCCTCAGTATATCACATAAAAGGTAAAAATCGCCACAAAAAAGTGATTACACCATTCGAGGGAACGATAAAATTTAATAAAATCAGAACATTTACTGACCCGAATATTGATACAGCAGAAGTCGGCGCGATGGACATGACCAAACTTTACGCTACTGAGGGGGTATTTGAACTCGCTGAAGCCGATCCGAAAAGCTCTTATAGCGGCTTGTTCAAAGGAACAGTCAAAATGGAGTTCTCAATCGGTGAAGACAATCGCCCCAGTTTGTGGTTCTATTCGGTGGCAAATTTGCCAAGTGGCGGTGGCGGGTATCGCTTCGATGGCACTTGGACGAGCTTTACAAAGCCTGATATGGTCAAACCAGTTGTTTGGGCAGCAGACTTGTTCCGCTTCGCCAACGATATTCTAAAAGACTTCAGCATGGGCGAACGCGAGGTGGAAATCAATGAAAAATACCACAAGCTCGGCTGGGACAATTTCTGGGAAAACGACGAATGGTGGAATGAAGCGGCTAAGCCAAAAATGTAATTTGATTCTTAAAAAAGGTCTTTATACTTAATATCTTTTATCTAAAAATCTAAAAAAATGGAAGATGCTTATATCGTAGCGGGGTTTCGCTCGGCAGTTGGAAAGGCAGGACGTGGTGGTTTCAGAAATTATCGTTCTGATGATTTGGCAGTAGATGTGATTAAACATTTGATGGCTTCGATGCCCGAGGTTGACCCACTTTTGGTGGACGATGTGATTGTCGGTTGCGCTAATCCCGAAGGTGAACAAGGTTTGCAAATAGGTCGTCAGATTTCGTTGCGTGCTTTGGGTAAAGAAACGCCAGGGTTTGTTATCAACCGCTATTGTGCATCGGGTTTGGAAGCAATTTCGATTGCTGTGGCTAAAATCAAAGCCAATATGGGCGAATGTTATATTGCAGGTGGCACAGAAAGTATGTCTATGATACCGATGACAGGTTATAAACTCGCACCATCCTATCATGTGGCTGCCAACACACCCGATTATGTAGTTGGTATGGGTTTGACAGCCGAAGCAGTGGCTAAAAAATTTGGTATCAGCCGTGATATGGCAGACGCATACTCCGCTCGTTCACATGCCAAAGCAGCGGCGGCAATTGACGTGGGTTTGTTCAAAGATGAGATTGTTCCTGTCGAAGTGGAGGAGGTTTTTGTGGCAAACGACAAACGCCAATCCAAAAAATTCGTCATAGATACCGACGAAGGCGTTCGCCGCGAGACAACTACTGAGGGGTTAGGTAAATTGCGTCCTGCCTTTGCCAATGGCGGTGTCGTGACGGCGGGTAACTCGTCACAAACAAGTGACGGCGCGGCTTTTGTATTAGTCATGTCTAGCACATTGGTTAAGAAATTGGGCTTAAAACCCATTGCGCGCATGGCTTCTTGCTCTGTGGGCGGTGTCGAACCAATTATTATGGGTATTGGCCCTTGTGCAGCGATGCCAAAAGCATTGAAAAAAGCAGGTTTGAAAATGCAAGATATTGACCTCATCGAACTCAACGAAGCCTTCGCCGCACAAGCAATGGCAGTGATGCAAGAAGGCGGCTTGAATCCTGATATTGTTAATGTCAACGGTGGCGCGATAGCTTTAGGGCACCCACTCGGGTGTACAGGTGCGAAATTATCTGTTCAGTTGTTCAATGAAATGCGTCGTCGTGGCAGTCGTTATGGTATGGTGACAGCTTGCGTCGGTGGCGGACAAGGTATTGCAGGTATTTATGAATTGCTGAATTAATGGATACAATTGAGTGTATTTAGTGAGGCGGTGACTTCTGGAGTCACCGCCTCACTTGTTTATAATACTTGTTTAAAATTGATAACGCAACGAAACCCATACGTTGCGTCCCGCCGAATGAATACCCGATGCAAAAACACGGTACTGGATGTCCATAATATTATCCACACCCACTTGAGCAATCAGTTTTTGATTGTGCATAGCAGAAGGCAGATTCAATTCATATCCAATACGAGCGTTGAGCGTCCACCAACTTGGCATACCGTCTTTCGTAGCGTATGCTTCGTTGTCTTCAGTGCCTAAACGGTAGTCAGCGATGCGTTTCCAAGCACTAAAAGCACTAAAAACGCTGGCGGATAGGTTGTTTTTGTTGTAATCCAAACTCACACGACCAAATGCAGGCGGCACGTGGTCAAGTGGTGTTGCCGATTTACCTGCCGAAGCAGCTACTGTGCCTTTTGTATAGTTGTAAGATGCGGCAAAAGTTAACCCCTCAGTAATGCGACCTTTTGCCGTAAGGCTGACACCCCACAAATTGGCTTCCTGCTTATTCTGTGGTGCATAAACAGCACTTTTTACACCATCATAAACGATACTATCCGCACCGCCGTATTGAAATTTATCCACCACGATAGCATTTTTGAATGCCGTGTAATAAAAACTGCCTTCGATACCAAAAGCATTGCCAAAACTCTTCGCCAAACCGAGTTCACCATTCCATGTACGTTCAGGTTTTAGGTCAGGATTGGGTACGACGACTTTACCTTTTTGTGTGTCAAATATTTTTGTCAAATCATCCACATTCGGCACACGGTAGCCTGTTGAACCTAAGAGTGATACTTTAAAATCATCCGTAGGTGTGAGAATTGCACCGATATTGCCACTCCAAATGCTGTTATTTTGCTTGGTTGCTGTGAATGGGAACTTATAAAAAGTCTGACTGACGAAAGTAGATTTAAGATTGGCAACGCCCAAACGCACCCCCTCAGTAAGTGTGAAAATAGGTGTCACTTTCCAAGTATGTGTTAAATAGGCAGCAGCATTGAGCATGGTGTTGTCGCCATCGGGATAGCGTGTAGATGCACCGCTCGGTGTTTCAACATTCGTATTCACATTGGTTAAAATAGATGTAGATTTGACTGCGCTTTGTTGCATATCAATACCTGTGCGTAGGTCATGGTCACCTGTTGCCCGTTGGAAATCTAAATTTGCACCATACACATTCACATTTTCTATACGACTGGTGCGATTCGATGAGCCGAAGCTGCGTGTGTGCCGACTCTCTTCAATGTCTTGATAGTTCACATTCAATTTTATGCGTTGGAAAAACGACTCTTTATCTTCCCAATTCGCCGTGAATGCTGTCAGAAAGCGTTTTTGAGGACCGTAATACCATTCAGCAGAGTTCAAACCTGTGCCTTTAGGGTCAGTTAAGCGGTCATAACGAGGCACATCTGATGAGTTGGAAAACTGCACATTCAGACCCAATATCAATTTGTCAGAAGCCTTGAATGCCAGTTTTTGCAAAATATCATACTGTTTGTAACCACTGAATTTCTGTACATAGACATCATCGTTTTTGACCAAGGAGTCTTTGCCATTGATGCGCTCTGCATAGTATTTGCGCAAGCCCCAAAGTGTATCCAAAGTTTGTGCTTTCGTACCCATGCGCATATCACCGAAATCGCTGTAATTCACTGAAGAGAGCCACGCCAAACGTTTACCACCCAGATTGAAGTCTAAATGACCTGTTTTTTCATTGTTTACAGATGAATAACGCGCAAATGCTGAACCATTGAACAATAATTTATCTGTTGTGGACATTTGTGCTTGTTTGGTATGAAAATGTATAACGCCGCCCAAAGCATCAGAACCATAAACTGTCGAAGCAGGTCCGAAAAGCACCTCAGCACGTTCTAACATGTTTTGATCAACAGTAATCACATTCTGTAAATGACCTGCGCGATATATCAAGTTGTTCATGCGTACACCATCAACTACCAATAAAACACGGCTTGCTTCAAACCCCCTCAGTATGGGGCTGCTGCCGCCCTGTTGACTCTTTTGAACCATCACCAAACCTGTTGCAGAGAGTAAATCGCCTGCATTTTGAGCATTCAAGACGCTGATTTCTTTAGCAGAAATAGAACGAATTTGTTGTGGTACAGTGCGTTTCGATTCTGCAACTTTATTGGCAGATATGACAACCTCGTCTAAATTCAAGATTTTGGGTAAAGTGTCTGTTTGTGCCGCTATACTCCATGCACAAACCATAATATAGGATAAAGTGAGTAATTTTTTCATTATTTGATTCAGTTTAAATGTATTGAAATGAGAGCATTTTCACTGTTGAGTGCATACCCCTCAGTAAAAACACCGAATGTGGCTTACAAACCCCTACGATTCATAAACCTATTCTGTTGAGAAATGGACATTATTAAAAACTAAACCAAACTTTTGGGTGGCGGGTCAATAGAATGATAAAACACCGATTGGTAATACTTTAAATAAGGAATAACTTTTTCACTTTTCGAGTCTTGACAAACCCCAAAAATGAATATCGTGTTTCGATAAGCAGGCGGAAGTGCTAATTCTGTTATTTTTTCGTATAGATTACTGAGGGGGGCATTGTCTTTTTCATTTTCACTTTGCTTTTTTATATTTTCAATGAATTGATAACTAAGCTCTGTCTCAGAAGTATCATTTATGCAGAAATAGTAGGTAACGCCGTTCTTTTTTTCTGAACGTACAATATCGTACAGTTGTCCTTTGTACCAAAATTCTTTATTCGGACGCTCCCAAATTAACTCATTTTGGTTGTCGGATGTGATAGGTATGCAGGATAGTGATTGTGTGTCTAAAGTGTTCGCAGTTATAGTCTCCATTTTTTGCTCCAACTTCCATTCTTTTAGTTTGAACATGGGGATATAGCCCACTGTGTTCAGCAAGAATATGGCAAGTATGGAAAAAATGAGAACACGGAACTTCATCTTCGAATGAGTCTTTCTGAACGAACGCTTTACTTTGTGGTGCAAACCTAATGCTTTTGAAAAAAATAAGTGCATTCAGAAGCCGATAGTTCGACAAGTATTTGTTCTCAATCAAAAAACAAATACATACCCGACCAACTCTTTGATTTTGTCTAAACTACCCATTTTGTCGTAACCAAAATCGGTCAAGAGTATCACATCGGGATCGGACTTCGTAATGACTTCGGCCGAGAGTGGTATCATACCGCGTTCGCCTTCAACAGCTATTTTACCACCCGCCCACGACACCATTTTGGCAGCCGTACTGTGGCTTGTCATTGTCAAATAGACGTTATTGGCTTGACCATAATGAACAACCACTACTTTGACTGTGTCTTTGTATCGTTTGGCTGCTGACAAAGCCGTTTCCATATCTTTTTTAAGCTGTTGACACAAAGAATCGGCTTCGTATTCGCGCTTAAAGTAAGTACCCATCTCGCGGATGAGTGAATCTGTGCCAGCTATGTCGTCGCTGTATTTCTTAAAGTCTTTCATGGGTATTTTTAAGTCTTTAAGCTGTTTTACGACAGGTTCTGGTCCGATATTATTGTCTTGAAGGATGAGCGACGGTTTAGAGGCCAGCAAGGCTTCAAGGCTTAAAGCTCTGTGATAGCCCACTGTTGGTAGTTTTTTAGCAGCCTCTGGATAAGTGCTGGACACGTCCACGGCGACGATATTTTGTTGTGCGCCTAAGGCAAAGACAATCTCTGTGTATTGTTTTGCAATGCAAACAATGCGCTCTGTGCCATCTGTCGCTTTATAACCATTGCTAAAACGGTCGCACGACGTGAGACTTAAAATAAAAAATGCGGATATGATAAACTTATTCATGTCTTTTTTACTGATGTTACGCAGGGTACAGTTTACGCACTGTTTTTTGCTGTGCAAAAAAAGCGTACAATAAAAAGAGTCTATCAGACCGAAGTTCATTTTTCAATCGCTTGCGATTGAAAAATGAACTTCGGTCTAAAAAAATAATTTCTTAGCACGTCTTTTTTGCGTAGCAAAAAACAGTCTGTAATGGTATCGTGCGTAACATCAGTTTTTTAGATAAATTACAGTTTTTAATGAAAAATAGACTGGTTTTCTGGCAATCTTTAGTCGTATAGGTCATAATTTTTGTATGACTTCTCAAAACTGTCCTATAAAAATCGCTAAATCGCCAATCCGTTTATGTTAATAGAATAACAGTACAAGTTTCCATCGAGGTCATAATGGCAGTTTTTTATAAAAACTGTTGATATGGTTTGCTAAAATCCCTATATCGAGTATCAAAATCCCTATATCGAGTATCAAAATGCCCTATGTCAAGTATCAAAATTTCTATATCGAGTACTAAAATTTTCTATGGCACATAGAAAAAAAACTATCTCTGCTACCAAATTTCCTATATCAAGTAGAAAAAAAACTATCTCTACTACCAGATTTCCTATATCAAGTAGAAAAAAAACTATCTCTACTATCAAATTTTCTAAGCTAAGTAACCAGTAAATAATAACAGCACAGTTATCTGATACAGAAAATTGAATCGTTTTCTACTTTTTTTTCAAAAAAAAGTGGAAAACGATTCAATTTTCTGTATCAGATAACTATAGCTTTAACCACATTATTACTTACTCGTTTCTAAGTGTAAAAAAGCCTGCATCGAGTACAAAGAAAAAAGGCTTAGTTCTTGACAATTTTAGTAGAAAATCGGTGCAGATTCACAGAATATGCGAATTTAAGAGTTAAAACCTTTCAATGACAGGCAATATGACTATAAAAAAGCCCCATAAGCGTGAGATTATTGGTAGCCCTGTATGAAATGCACGGTTAAAAGGATAAAAAACAACGTTTAGCCCCATCGGAGTGCAACTATTGGTGCAAAATGTACCGCTCCTACGGGGCTGATGGGAAATATTGTTCTCTATAACCCTGCGTTTTACGCAGGGCTACCAATATGTCGCCTCCAAAGGAGTTCTTTGAACCCTATGGGGCTTTTTTAACGCTTAATTCACTTAGAATCTGTAAGCGACATTTAAACCACCGAAATAGTTGATTTTGTAAGGTGCAGGCATATAAGCATCAGGCAATTGGTTAGAGAATACCATAAAATAGTATTGTGTGCCTGTGATATTGTTTGCACCGACAAAAGCATCCATATCAATATGTTTCACCAAAGTACGGCGAATACCCAATTTGGCATTGATAAGGCTGTAACTTTTAGTTTTGTTGACACCATCGGAAGTGAAAGGCATTGCATCGCGATAATTGTAGTTTACATTGGCATATAAACCAACTTTTGTTGTTGCATCTATACCCGCATTGAACACTTTAGGTGCAACACCTGCAACAGGATTGCCCGAGTAATTGACTTCGACAACACTTTTTTTATCCGTACTTAATGTCTGATACTTAAAGTCTTCATATTTGAAGTCAGAATAAGTAAAATTGATCCAAGGTGAAATATTAGAAAAGAACCCCTCAGTAGATTTATAAACTGAGTATTTGACCAACGTTTCTAATCCTTTGTTATTTTGAGTACCACCATTGACAATGTAAGAATAAGCAGTTGCCACGCCACTACTGAGGGGTACAGCGACAGCTGTCATTTTGTCTGCGAACTTCGCATTGAATAGAGCAACTTGATAAGTCAAGTCTCCATTGAATAAACTACCTTTTGAACCAATTTCGTATTGTGTACCAATCTCTGGTTTCAATGCTGTATTAACAGAGTTAGTTGTGGGAATGAAAATATAAGAACTAACAGGTGCTTTATAACCTTTGCTGTATGAAGCATAGACCGAAAATTCTTTAGAAAAAACTTTATTAACAGCTACGTGTGGTGATACCATACCTGAATATGAGGCAGAATACGTAATAGGTACTTTATTTGTTGGTTTATTATTGGCTGCTACATAAAATTTATCTCTCAAATCAATATCCATATTGCTCGAACCAATACCAGCTGTCAAAGTCAAATCATGTGGCAGAGTCAAAGTCCATTCGGTGAACAGAGAAGCTGTAGAAGATATAATATATTGATTCGACCGCAGCGTACCAATAAGATTTATACCCGTAGGATTTGTCGAATCCACAACCATCGGATACCCCATGATTTGTGCATTTTGACGTTGGGCTTCTATACCTATAATACCATTGAGTTTGACCCCCTCAGTTAATTTGGCATTGATGTCAATAGTAGAACGCAAGCCGTAGTTGATAGGATACTTATCTGTCCAACCACCTGCCGAACTGACATTATTGCTGATACCAGAACCAAAGACCGTCGTATTGTTAGAGATATGTTCATTAAAAGTATAAGTATGACCAACACCTGCACGAATACTAATGATATTGCTGTGAGCATCATTCTTGATATAAGCAGGATTACCAGAATAGTCGAACTTATTGTATTGGTCAATCGTGAGTTCGCCACCGCGCTGGTCGTAACTATCGCTGTAACCGATGTAAGTATTGATACTCTGTTTGTCATTGATGTTCAAATTTCCCATGACATTCACAAACTTTTTATCAGAAGCTGTATGTGCCATAAAACCATCAGAATGTTGACGACCATAATTGACCAGAAGTGAAGCATTATTACCACCCATTTTTAAGTGTGTGGTATAGCGGCGCAAACCGTAGTCGCCAAACATCACATCTTGCCCAATTGATGTCTCACCTTTGGTAGGTTGTATCGTTTTGAGATTGACAACACCCGCAATAGCCAAACCATAAAGCGTACCAGCAGGCCCTTTTACCACTTCCACGCTTCCAATTGAGCCAAAGTCAATATCATCCATCAAAGTGATACCTTCTGCATCCGTAATTGGAATACCATTCAGATACACTTTTGAACCTTGACCATCGAAGTTAGAATTGACACCATTTGTTCCTCTCACACCATTGCCATAACCACGAATATTGAATTGTTGTCCTGCTGACACTGTGCGGCGCATCATCGTCACACCCGGCGTATTGCCATTGATAGCATCATCGAGGAACAAACCTACGCCGCGCTTTAACTCAACTTCATTCAATTTAACAATAGATAAAGGTTGATATATGATGGATTTATTGGGTGAAGAAGATGTAATCTCCACTTCATTCAATTTAATAGTGCGCAAAGAATCTTGGCTGAAGGCTACAAAAGAGAATAGCACACAGCATATTGTCATCAAAAGATGTTTCATTTTTGTAAAGTTTAGTTTTATTTAATGAATAAGGTTCTGTCTTGATAGTCAACTTGACCGCATAGAGTGTTCATTCAAAGCTCTAAAACGGCGGTCATAAGTCCGACAAAGACAGGCACAGGCATAGCAAAGCCCATCACAGGCGCAGCTGTACCTAAAAAATAATAAAATGATGGAAAACTAAACCAAACTCTTGGGTGGTGGGTCGTTGGGTTGATAGGGTACTGACTGATAGTGTTTTAAATATGGGATAGGCTCTTGCTTTTTGACATCAAGAGGTGTACTGACTATAAGACTTTCGTTATTTTGAGGAGATAAATAATAGACTTTAAAAACCTTTTTGACTAATCCTTTATGTGATTTATGGGGTTCTGTGGGCTGCTCAGTTTGCTTTTGAAGACTTTCAAGATACTTATAAGTCAGATGCGTTTCAGCCGTATCATTGAAACAATGGTATAACACCACATCGCCTTGAAGCTCGGTATGAACAATATCGTATAATTGTCCACGATACCAAAACTCTTTGTCCTTGCGTTGCCAATGTAATTCGTGCTGATTGTCAGAAGATATTGATATGATGTGAATGTCTTTCTTTTGGATATGCCGTTTGATGAAGACTTCTATCTTATGTTGAAGGAACTTCTGTTGGAGTTTGAATACAGGGAAATAACCTACTATTTGAAGCAGACTGAAAGCCAAGGCTGAATATAGAATAACACGAAGCCTCATTTTCACACACAATGATTGATTTGATTATTTCCCTAATAGCGGCAAATATAGCTCATTTTGATAAAAAATACTGAGGGGGGTATTTTTCATAGTTGTGAAAAAGAAATGTTTAGACGAGTCGTACAAAAAATGCACAAAACATTTCAAAATATCAGAAAGAAAGTGGAAAATTGTACTTGGAAATAAAATTCGACAGAAAGTGTGTCTTTTTTAATCGCCTTGCGTCTGAATGGTTTTCAAAGTGAATTAAAAATTTTTCAATCATTTTTAAAAAGCAGTTTTATTATGTCATTACAAGCTAAATACCAATCGGTTTTGAACCTCGGTGAAGCGATTAGCGCACAAATCGGTCAAGTTGCAGAACAAGACGGCAAGTTAATTATATCTGGTATCGTTCATACCCAATATGATAAGAACTTGTTGTGGGACAAAATCAAAGAAATCGGTGGCGACGCACCAACTGACTTGATTGCTGATTTCCAAGTACAGACCAATGACTATTATGCGCTTTATGTCGTTGCTAAAGGCGATACTTTGGGTTCAATTGCTAAGCATTTTTACGAAGAGCCTAAGAAATACACGCAAATCTTTGCTGCTAACACGGATATTCTTGAGCATCCTGACAAAATCGAGATTGGTCAAATCTTGAAAATTCCGTTTGAGGTATAAAACATTGATTGGTTGACTGGTTATTGATGGATGAGACAAGCTAACAATAACCAATCAACTGATCAAATGCGGAAATAGCTCAGTTGGTAGAGCGCTGGCTTCCCAAGCCGAAGGTCGCGAGTTCGAGTCTCGTTTTCCGCTCACTTTTTTAAAAACAAAAGGCATCTTACATTTTCGGATAGAAAACGTAAGATGCCTTTTGTTTTATGTTACTTCCAGTTTTTAAGGATAAGTATGCGGAACAAATAAATTGCAATTACTCACTGTTTCTCGCTTCACTCGAAATACGTGCTTTGTAAGGACTTTTTAGGAGTTTCTGTACTTTTTTTAATGAAAATCTATGATTTTCATTAAAAAAAGTACAGAAACTCCAATAGAATTAATTCTTGTACGCTTTTTTTTGCCTTGTCCAAAGGACTCCTTCGGAGCAAAAAAACAGTGAGTAATTGCAATTTATTTGTTCTCCATACTTAAATACAAAAAAGCCTTATTGTAAAATATAGAAAATCAAGGTATCGTAATGCTTTAGCGAGTGAAAATTCAATAAAAAATGGTGTATCACCATTACAAGTACAGTCTTGTCATTATGAGCGAAGCGAAGCAACCTTTTGGATAGCACTCAGAATACTGAGGGGTGTTTCTATTCAATCACAACCTTCTGCGAAACAGCTGATTGACCTGCCATGACTTTAAAAATATATGCCCCTTGTGCTAAATGACTGATGTCCAAATTCTCATTGATTAATAAGCTTTTATCTGTCAAGGTTTTTTCAAAAACTTGCCGACCCAATGCGTCAAATGCTTTTATGTTTAAAGGTTCTGACTGTACCAATTCTGCTTTTAAGGTGATTGTACCATTCACAACAGGATTGGGGGAAAGGATGACAGCCGATAAATTGGATGTGATGTCTTGTGTCGAAACAGCGCGACAAGCCGCAACCATTGCACCCAAACGAAGTCGCAGAGCGGGCAAACGATTGAAATTAGAATCGCCTGGACATTCTGTTTCGCAACCACTGCGATGCCCATTGATAACGGGGATAGAACCCAAATTACTGAGGGGGGCAGAAGCAGTGGGGTTGATATTCGATTCGTAGGCTTTCCATGCAAATATCTTTTCCAGTGTTCGCCATGCTGTATCTGTTGGGGCAACAGTCGTATAAGTACCCATCATGCACACGCCCATTGTGTTATTATTTTTTGCACAATAGTGTGCGCCAATGACATTATTGCCGCCACCTCTTCCATAAAACAGTGTGCCGTCTGGCGCAATCAAATAATTGTAACCCACATCCGACCAACCATTGCTATTGACATGATAATCGAAAATAGAAGCCACTGTTGCTGCCCAATTGGTCGAAGTATTGGGCCCTGCACTGTGGTGAACGATGAGGTGCGTGACGGTCGAGTAGCTGGGTGTGCTTTTGTATTGTACATTGTTCGTCAAACCCCAATTTGCTCCCCAAACTGAACGTGATACTGAGGGGGGCGCATCGCAAGCCCCCAATATGCTCTGTGGCTCTGTCGTGACAGGAGGAATATTGCAGGGATTGAATACACGAATGTGGAGAGTATTGAGTTTGGCTAAAGCTGGTTTTTCCAATTTGCACACCACTTGAATATGGCTTGTTGTTTTGTCCAAAAAAGCCAATTCGCTGACAAAAATGCGGCTTGGGTCTTCCTCCGATTCGTGGAAATGGTGGAGAGTTTGGTAACTGACTGTGGTTTTATTGTCGTCTTTTGCATGAATTTGTAATGTCAAATCATCGTCCAAACGTTGACCTTCCAAACGAACAGAGACGGCAATAAAAGGCGATTCACGGAACACTAAATCGTCAATATGCGCATAGACGACATCAAAGTTTTCGGACGACACAATGCGGATTTGCTTTAAATCTTCGGCTTTCGACAAATCGAATGAATAAGTTGTGCCGATTTGTGCCTGTAAAGTGATTGTGAGGAATAGAAGAACAGTGAGAATAATATTGGTTTTCATGGACTGGTGATTTTTATGATGAAATAGAGGGACTAATTTACGATTTTTAAGAATTAAACACTCAAGTTGTTCAGTGAATTTCGTTTAATGTGTAATTTAGTCGCTTAAAGTCCTTAACGAAACAACCAATCATTATGAAATTTAAACTACTCTGTCTGTGTTTGTGCTTCACAAACTTGATATACGCTCAAACCAATCGCATTAGAGGTATTGTGCAAGATAAACAAACAAAACAAACCCTAGTCGGAGCGAATGTGACTATCAACAAAACAAATTTAGGCGTTGTGACGAACGAAAATGGGGCATTTATTATCGAAAATGTGCCTGTGGGTCGTGTGAGTCTCAGATGCCAATTTATTGGTTATGAACCATTTGCGATTGACGACATTATTCTCACTTCAACCAAAGAAGTGTATCTGGAAATAGAACTGAAAGCAGGCAATATTCAAGTAGATGAAGTGGTAGTCAGTGCCGCAAAAAATGCTTTTGAAGCGGTTAATCCTTTGTCTGTGGTCAGCACACGCTCTTTTACAGCTGAAGAAACGGATAGAATTGCGGCGGGTATCAATGACCCTGGTCGTGTAGCCTTGTCTTTTCCTGGCGTAAAACAAGGACCTGACGAAACAGAAAACGCCATCATCGTGCGTGGCAATTCGCCAGTGGGCATTTTGTGGCGTGTGGAAGGCATTGATATACCCAATCCGAACCATTTTGCCTTGATTGGTTCGTCAGTCGGTGGTGTTAATGTGTTCAGCGCACAATTATTGGCTCGCTCAGATTTTTCATCGGGCGGTATGGCCTCAGAATATGGCAACGCCATTTCGGGCGCATTCGATATGCACTTTCGGAAGGGGAACTTTCAAAAACGTGAGCATCGGGTCAAAATCGGGGTCATTGGTTTGGACTTTGCTACTGAGGGGCCGTTCAAAAAAGACGGACAAGCATCTTACCTTGTCAATTATCGCTATTCGACTTTGAGTGTTTTGAACAAATTGGGTTTCAATTTGGTCGGCGAGCGTGTTACCAACGATTTTCAAGATTTGTCGTTCAATATTGCTTTGGGCAATAAAAATCCCAAACTGAAAACCACGATTTTCGGCATCGGTGGTTTGAGCTTGGAGGAATATCTGCCTGTTGATGAGCCTGCCAAACGCAACCCCTCAGTATTCGACAACCGCAATTTTCAACATAAACCTGCCAAAATGGGCGCAATTGGGACAACTTTTACCTATTTACCCAATACAAAATCCTATTTGAAAGCTGTCGTTGCTTTGATTGGCTCTGATATTCGCCGCGAAAACGATACTTTGGGCGAGACCAATGTGGCTTTTCGATACAATACGGAGCGTTATGCCGATAAACGTATTTCGACTTCTTTAACGTACAATAACAAAATAACGGATAAGACGACAGTCAAAACGGGTCTTATTTTTCACTACATTTTCTTCGATTTTTTCAAAAAAAGTAGCCCTGTCAAAAGTCAAATCAATATCAATGACCTAAATATCCAAGAAGGTATTTCGGTTGAAGGCAAAGACAAGACTCAAACAGCGCAAGCATATGCACAAGTTATCACACAATTGACCTCTCAGTTGACCATGAATGTGGGCGGTCATTTTTTGTATTTGAATGCCAATCGCACCTATTCGCTTGAGCCGCGTGTATCATTTCAGTATCAAATCAAACAAAATCAACGTTTGAGCCTTGCCTATGGTTTGCAAGGACAAACTTTGCCACTTATGACCTATTTCGTGAAAGATAAAACGGGCGCATTTATCAACAAAAATTTGGATATGCTGCAAACGCATCACGCCGTTTTAGCGTATCATTTGTTCACACAAAACAAAATGAAAATTAGTGTCGAATCGTATGTTCAAAAATTGTTCAACGTACCAGTTACCCCCTCATTATCAGACAATTATTGGATGCTGAACAATACCAACGGTTTCCCAACTTTCAAAGTAGTGAGCGAGGGCAAAGGGACGAATTATGGCATAGATGCCGCTGTTGAAAAACTATTTTCCAACTCCTATTTTCTCTCTGTCACAGGCTCTGTGTTTGAGTCCACTTTCCAACCTTTTGACAAAAAAACTTATCATTCGCGATGGGCTTCACAATTCTCCAGTTCTGCGACTTTTGGCAAAGAATTTAGCTTCCGAAAAGGGCGGGTTTTGCAAGTGGGTGGTCGCTTTTTGTTCAGTGGTGGCGCGCGATACACGCCGCTTGATGCTGTTCAATCCAAAATCAAAGGGTATTATGTGCCATTGAGAGAACAGGAAAACGAAGCACAAGTACCGAATTATTATCGTCTCGATACCCGCATCCAATATCGCTACAATGCGAAAAAACTCTCGGGTAGCATCAGTTTAGACATTCAAAATGCTTTGAATCACATCAATGCAACGGGCGTTGGCTATGATGCACTCACCAACACGACTTATGTGCAGTATCGTGGTGGTGGATTGATACCTGTTATGGCGTTTCAGTTCGATTTTTAGGCGAAATACTGAGGGGTGTTCAAAATTACTTGTAACTTGCTACTTAAAAGTGTATTTTATCTATTTGAGGGGAGGGCATAACTAAAAACAAGTTTTTACAAATACAGGACATTGGTCGCAAGCTCCCTCGTCCTTTAGAAAAGTTTTTAGTGCGTAGCACGGACAGTGAGTATTTGTAAAATATTGATTTTCAATGCTAATAAGTTATGCCTACTCCTCATTTTATCTATTTTTAGAATTTAAAATTTTCATGACGTTTTTCTGGAAATTAAGAGAATAGACTAATCAAAATAAAACAATCTTATAAAAATGGAACATTTCGACTATATCATTATTGGGGCAGGGTCGGCAGGTTGTGTACTCGCCAATCGTTTGTCAGAAAATGTTGAAAACAAAGTGCTTTTGCTTGAAGCTGGCGCACCTGACAAAAAAATGGAAATCCAAATTCCAGCTGCTTATGGCAATTTGCATCGGACAGAAGTGGATTGGGGTTTCTCGACTGAGCCACAAAAGCATGTTAACAATCGGCGCATGTATTTGCCACGTGGCAAAGCTTTGGGCGGTTGCAGCAGTACCAATGCGATGGCTTATGTGCGGGGCAATGCTGCGGATTTTGATGAATGGGCAAGTTTTGGCAACAAAGGGTGGTCGTACAAAGATGTGTTGCCCTATTTCAAAAAGTCGGAACACAATGAAGATATTTCAAACGATTATCATGGCAAATATGGTCTGTTGAACGTCACACATGCCAAATATTTTCAAACACCTTATGCACAAGCCTTCGTGGATGCGTGCAAAGAGTGCGGTATTCCCGAAAATTTTGACTACAATGGCGAAAATCAAGAGGGCGCAGGCTTGTTTCAATTTACTATTAAAGATGGTAAAAGGCACAGTGTTGCGACAGCGTTTTTGAAACCTATTTTGACGAGAAAGAACTTAACCATCATCACACAAGCTCATGCTAAACAGATTTTGATAGAACGCGACCGTGCTATGGGTGTCGAATATGTGGCAGCCAACAAAAGTGTGGTGCAAGTGTGGGCAAAAAAAGAAGTCATTGTGTCCGCAGGTAGTTTTCAATCGCCTCAATTGTTGATGCTTTCGGGCATAGGAGATACAGAGGAATTGAAGGCGCAAGGCATCGAAACTAAGAAAATACTGAGGGGGGTTGGTAAAAATTTACAAGACCATTTGTTCTTTTTTACATCAAGTTTGTCATTGCAAGAAAAGGGTTTCAACCACCATTTGAAGCCTTTGAATCAAGTAATTGACTTAGTTCAGTGGTTGATAACGCACAAAGGCGCATTGACTATCAGCCCTTTAGAGTCTTATGCTTTTTTCAAAGTGGGTGGTTCAGAGAAAATCAATATGCAGTTTCATTTTGCACCTTTGAATATTGGCACAGGCGAAGGGGTTGATGTATATAACACAAAAACATACCCTACAAAGGATGGTTATACCATTTTGCCTAGCCTAATCAAACCCAAATCAGTGGGTTATGTGGGTCTAAAATCCAATAACCCATTCGATGCGCCTTTGATTCAACCCAATTTCCTCTCAGAAGAATCGGATTTAGAAACGTTGGTTTTGGGAACAAAAAAAGCATTGGAAGTGATGAATGCTCACGCTTTCGATTCTTATCGCAAAACGATTATTGCGCCTTTAGACCAAACTGAAGCGGGCATTATCGAGCATATCAAAAAGACTTTGGAAACCATTTATCACCCTATCGGAACGTGCAAAATGGGCAACGACGATATGTCAGTCGTGAACGATAGGCTACAAGTGCATGGCATCGAATCTTTGCGTGTGGTAGATGCGTCCATCATGCCGACGATTGTTTCAGGCAATACGAATGCAGCGGCTATTATGATTGGAGAAAAAGCGGCGGATATGATTTTGGAAGATAATGCGTGAGCTATTATGCTTATAGTTGAAAATGTACGCTTTTCGAGCGCAGCGAGAAACAGTGGGTAACTGATAATTTAAGAGTTTTATTTTTATAGAAAAGCCCTTTGATGGTAGTTATAAAGTTCGGGAAACTTCAGAGTTTCCCGAACTTCGATGTGTTTTTGACGATGTTTCAATACTATCCCAAAATGTCGTAGAATAAAACGTAAAGCCTATAAACCAGATGTTTTGATAAGCTTTCTATTTCTCAAACGCCGATTTATACCCCTCAGTAAGAAAGCTATTTGGGTCGTTCGGGCTTATTTTCTCCAATTCTGACAACATCTGATTGCCATCTTTCGATGTATAATCATGTCCGAGTACCATTTTACCTTGTTTGAACAACTGAGAGACTCCATCGTTTGAGTTTTTTCCCATTTTAGGTTGTTGAGCATTGTACTGACGCATGGCTTTCTCATAAGACTCCATACCTGCCACAGAACTGTTGGTAACCCAAAAAATGAAATTATCGCCTTTTTCACCATCCATTTTGTAGCCTTCACAATCGTAGCCCATGATGGTTTTGTGTTTGCCGGTTGGAGTCAAAGACTTGGGCTGGGTAGTGGCATCTGACGATGTTGAATTGTCCTCGGGTTGCTCTTTGAGGCGCATACCGAAGTAGTTTTTCTTCCCTTTTTTATCCGTATTGAACATAAAAAACGCTTTTTGCGTCATGTCCATGATAATAGTACCTTTTTCAGCTTCACCGACTTTGTTGGCATCTAAAAACGTCATACCCACACTTGTTTGGTCGTTACCATACAAAATTTTCATATAACCCGTTTCCGTTTTCTTTTTGTCAATGACCGTTATTTTTTGCAAAATAGACGAGCTGAACGCATAGCTACCTTTGGGTTTGGCATCAAAATCCATGATTTTCCCAATTTTATCACCGATTGCGCCGATGGTTTGTTCAGCTTCCTGTGCCTCACCTCTGTCAACCTGAACGTCAGTGGTAGTGGTCGTTTTCGACTTGGTTTTTTTCGCTAAAGCACTGTCAATGGCTTTATCCAAGGTTTTTTCAAGTGTGTCATTGATTTTAGAATTGAGTTTCTGTTCCGCTTTGCGTCTCAACACTTGCGTTGGGTCAATGATTTGTGCAAGAGAAGTGTTCACAATAAAAAGAGCTAAGAGAAAAAAAACAACTGAATGAATCGTTTTCATGGATTCGTAAGGTTTTAAAAAGTGAATAAATTTGTGAAAGACGACTCAAATGTCGGGTTAAATCATAGAATAAAGCAAGCCCAATGCGCAAAATACCTTCTTTAATGAGTGAATGCCGTGTTTGATTGAGTTAAAGATTTTACCCTTCAGTAATATCTCGTGTTACAAAGCTAAAACACAAACATGCGGAGGCACATCGCCGAAATCTTTATACGAATCGCTGCAATAGATAGCGTCAATATGTGCCAAATCAAAGCCTTTGCTAAAAATGCCGTGGCTCACAATCAACACAACTTTGCCCGCATTGCGACTTTTCAACAAAGCCGCTAAACCGACAAACGTGCCGCCACCGTCGCAAATATCATCCACAATAAAGCAGGTTTTGCCCTCAAAATCGGCTTCATTGGTGGCAAAACCCGACAATTGCCCCGTTTTGACATCTCGCTTTTTTGAACACTCAATGACTTCTGGTGCATCAACGAATTGCGCGACTTTATATATTTTTTTCAAAGCACCCGCATCTGGCGAAATGAGCGCATACTCGTCTTGCGGATTGTTTTGATAAAAATGCTCGATACATTTTTTCACGAATAGTTCATTGCCAATTGCTTTCGCTCTCAAAATCAAAGCTGTCGAAACCTCTGAATGTGGGTCAAATATTCTCACTTGTCTGAACGCCGCTTGGTTGAGCATATTTGCCACGATACGCAATGTAAAAGGCTCATTATCAGTCATTTGCCTATCCATTCGCGCCGCCATTAGGTAGGTTACGAATAAATAAATATGCTCAAAGCCTTGTGCATCAAGCACATCTTTTGCCATCAAAACAAGCATCAAATCGTTCATATTGGCAATACGAGCAAGGATTTCGACCCCCTCAGTATTTTTTAGGTTTTGAGTCAAATCGAGCTTAATATGCGGTTGTCCGTCAGGAAAAACCATTGTTTTAAAAGCGATGTCCGACTGATTCGGGTTGATAAGATTGAGTTTTAACATTTTACTATTTTTAATTGCCAGATTATTATTGTTTTTTCAGTTTCTCAAAAGCCGCTGCATTGCCATTAAAAATATTCAAATCAACGGTATTTTTTATGCCCTTGACATACCCATGGCTGTAATATTGCCAAAAAAGCAACTTTCTGTCTGCTTCAATTTTTGCGCGGCTCAAGTGATTGCCCGCCCAAAATGGATTGTCCAGAAATTGACCAACTAAATAATGGTCATAAAAATTTTGAGCCGTATAGAGAATAGGTTTTTGATTGTAATACTTAAATAGATATTGTTCCAAAGAATCAATTTTTTTAATTACTTCTTCTTTGGTTATCAAGGGTTTACAATTGCCATCGAATTCTAAATCAATGACAGGTGGCAACATGTGTATTTCGTTAGGAACGGTTTCAATGAAATTTTGCGCTTGCTCTTTGGCATTTCTACAAAATGTAAAAAAATGATATGCACCAACGGCAATGCCTTTTTTTCGGGCTTCATCCCAGTTCTTTTTAAAACTTTCGTCCTTAAAATCGCTCCCTTCTGTCGCTTTTATAAACACAAAACGCACTTGTTGTGTATCAATTTCTGACCAGTTGATGTCTTCTTGATGGTTTGAAATATCTATACCTTTAATTAAAAGTTCAGATGAAGCAAGATTGTTAATTTGTAAATAGCCCATACGAAACGCAACTATTGCACAGATAAGCATAGACAACAGTACAAGTAATAGCTTTATTTCAAGATGATTCTTATTCATTTTCTTATAAATTTCTCCTCAAACGCCTCCAACAAATCAATAAACTCTTGTGGCAATCGTTCAAGCACCCCCTCAGTAATAGCATTAGGAATAGACTGATAGAAAGCCGCCGCTACGCCACCCGCCATGCACGCAATCGTATCCGTATCGCCACCAATCGAAATGGCTAAACGAATAGTCGTTTCATAATCCAAGCCTTCCAAAAAAGCACGAATCGCTTGCGGTACAGAACCATCGCAACGCACCTCGAAAGAATAAGTTGGGCGAATCTCATCGAGCGTAAAGTCCAAATTGTAACCAAAAGTCGTTTCGATGTACTGTTTTATGTCCGCTTTGTTCTGACCATTGCGCGCCAAAAAGATAGCCGAAGCCACCGATTGCGCCCCTCTGATACCCTCTTCGGAATTGTGCGTAGCAGAAGCCGCTTCTTTGGCAACCCTTAACGTCTCTTCCAACGTACCAAACGCAAATCCTACAGGACTGATTCGCATAGCCGAACCATTGCCAAAACTACCGTAAGGCTGCAATTCCGTACCATACATCCATTCTTTGAAAAATTTGCCAAACCCCGCGTCAGGATACTTGCGTCCAAATGCTGCCAAATTGAGATTGAAAGGTTTGTTGTTCAGAATACAATCAGCCACCGCCATTGTCAAAACAGTATCGTCCGTAAATCTCGAACCCTTGGAAATAAAAGAAGGCTTCGTGAAGAGTGGAAAGTCAATGCTTTTGGTATTGCGCCATTCGTAAACCGAACCAATGACATCGCCCGCAATCGCGCCAATGATGGTTTTTGTTTTGTGCTGAACTTTCATAATTGATTGATTTTTAAATTTTTATAAAAAAATACTGAGGGGTCAGTTTTGACTCATTTTTTCAAATAAACGAACCGTCAAATCCCTAATTTCTTCAACCTTCACCAATTGCACTAACCAGCTTTTAGGAATCCCAACTTCCGTGTACATAATACCCGCCAAACCTCCTGCGACTGCGCCTGTGGTGTCAGTGTCTTCGCCCAAGTTCACCGCTTTCAACACTGTTTCGGCATAACTATCGGATGTCAAGATGCACCAAATACTGGCTTCCAAAGTGTGTAAAACATAACCACTGCTATAAATTTCAGCTTCTTTATATTCATAAATCGGCTTAATGTCATAGTTGCCAATCGGGTTGACCAATAAGCGATGGAAAAGGTCAATTTCTTCCATCGGAATATGGTTTTGGGTTTTCAAAAAGTCATTGACAGTATTTTTGGTTTGTTCAAAAGCCATGAATTTATCAGTCCGTTGCATCAACAAACGAGCAAATTCGAGGTAGTAGAAACAAGCCATAACAGACCTGATATGCGCATGAGTTAAGGACGAAACATCTTTAACAATCGCAAATCGCTGCTCAATGGGTTTGTTATAAATGTAAAACAAAAGCGGTAAAATGCGCATCAACGAACCATTACCATTGCTTGACACACTCTTTCCACCTGCTTTGGTCGGTTCGATACCCAATCCCAACTGATGAATAGCTTGTGAAGTTGCAATGCCAACATCAAACACTTCTCCGTGTGGTGTCCAATAATTGTAGTTGTACCAATTGACAAAGCGATTTGCTACGTCTTTCAAATCATAACTTTGTGTCAAACTTTCAGCCAAACATAAAGCCAAAGAACTATCATCCGACCAAGTTCCAACGGGCTGCCTATGTGACCCATAAGCACGCATATCCGTCACTGGATTTTGTTTCAAAGAATGGCGCGATTCAAATTCGACTGGAACACCCAAGGCATCACCAACTGCCAGACCTAAAATACTACCTGCTACGTGTTCTAACAGCATAACCATTTGTTAATTTATTGATTTTGAATAATCTAAGTATTGATTCGTAAAGTCAAGCACCCCTCAGTATATTTTCTCCCCAACATACTTATCGCCATAAAAAGCTGCTAACACTTCGATGTTACCGACAATATGCGTATTGAATACCGCCAATTCTTCCGCAGGAATCCACAATTCATTGTGTTCAAAACCGCCTACATTTTGCACTTCAAACTTCGACACATAATCCGCATCTATATCAAAAGCCGTTACAAAACCACAATAGCCCGAAAATGCGTCTGGTGCATTCCATTCTTTCGCTATCTGAGCCGCATAATCAAAATTCATAATAGGATAAAAAATAGGCTGCCCATCCAAACGCGGAGGATAAACCTTAAAACCGCTTTCAGCTATCAATTCCAGTTCTTTTTTACCGACGGGGCGGTAGAGTTTTATGGTGTTTTGCATTTTATAATTAATGAATTTTATTGATTTGGACTTGAATACTGTGGAGGGAGTTTCAGTCTGAATTTTTGATGCGTTTGTTTCTTTGTATCTTTGCAAACTGTGACATTTACAATTTCATGTTTGCTATTTGTTTCAATTTCCAAAACATTTTTTGATGTAAAATAATGAAATTCAAGCCTTTTAGTCAAATTGCCATTTTCATCATAGAACTCTCTCCATGAAATTTCTTTGCCAAATACATCTTTAATTGAGTTGTCTGAAAACCTTTCTATTCGGTCTTGTATGTTGTGAACATCGGAAAACAAAACATCAAAAATCGAAGCATTGCCCTCTGTATGACAATCTGAATATAATGATTTGAGACGTTTTGAAATTATTTTTTTTGAGACAAAAAAGTAACCTTTGATGTTAAGGGCATCAACTATTTTATTAACAATATTCTCTTCCCTATCAGACAAATTATTTATTGGCTGAAATTCATAGTAATTTCCTGACTTTGAATACGTCATTGAAAAAGTTTCATAGGTAAAAGCAGGTATAATATCCGAAATATATATTTTAAAAATTCTGGCAGTTCCGTTGCATTTTGAGCATAAAACTTTGTCCCAATCATAACCTTTGACTATATTTTCATTCAATAAAATTTCAATTTCCCAACTTAAATCTCCCAAGAAGTTCCAATCAATTTCGTTATATTTTTTTGCAATTATCAATTCAGTTGCCTCCTTCATCATTCGGAAAGAAACATCAAATGGTTGACTTCCAACTATTGTAGAAGTCCATTTTTTCCAATTCTTATATTCTCTTCCTGTAAATTCAAAGCCCAAAACAATCTGCTTTAACTCTGTTTTATCTTTACTAAAGTATTTTTTACACAGTTTTATTAATTCTGAATTTGTCATTTTATGATATTTTTAATTTAATAAAAAAACGGGAAGAAGTCGAATCAACACAACACCCCTCAGTATTTCGCACCATCTCAAAGCGTTCACACTTTCAAAACCCCACCATTACGTGTTTTAGGTATTCTATGAGCGAATCAAAGGTTTCAAAAGTGGGTATATTCTTTCTCTTACAAACAATATCAATATTACCTTTTCGCCAAAAACCTTCTTCACAGCAAACTATTATTTTATTGCTTTCAGCAAATAAGCCTAATTCAAGCATTGAAATGGGCGATCTTGAGTGCGCTTCAAGAAACATGACGATTAAATCAGACTGTTCTAAAGCATCTAATTCCCAAGTGACTTGACTATTGAATTGCTCATTTTCAATTGTTTGTACCCAACTTGAATCCCAGTTTTTTCTTCTTGGATTCAAAAAGATTAATTCTGTCTTAGTTTCAATATTATGAAAGCAATCAATTATGTTTTGTTGCCAATCTATTGAAACTCCCATATCAATAGTGCCTGCTAAGAATATTTTGAAGCCCGTTTTTTCAATTTTACTTACAGGATAAATGACTTCCATTTCGATTTTATTTTTTAGTGATAGCGAGGCTCAAACTTCGTCGTCGCACTATTAAATTTCCCCCTTCAAAGTCGCCCGAATCTCCTCCAAACTCAAATCAACCACCAATTGTCCATCTTTGAACACCGTTTTTAATTCGCCTTCCGCTTCCTCTGCCCAAGTACATTGGTCTTTTAGTTCGAGTGCGCCTGTGGTTGAGTTGCGATGCACTGCCATCAAGCCTTTGGCAGATTTTTTAGTGCCATCGTCCGTTTTTGGGTCTTTGAAAATATCGCGCCCAATGCCATTGACTTCGCCATAAGTCGCTTTCATCGCAAAACCATAGGTGTCGCGTGTGACATATTCGTAGGTGTACGAACCGATACCCAAAACGACATTATAACTTGCAAAACCTTTCTGTTTCAAACCTTCCAAAATCGCCGTTTGACGGGCAGGCGTGATGCTGTCACCATAAATCAAACCGATGTGTGAATCGAGCAATTTGTAGCCTTGTGGTGTTATTGTTCCGCCAAAAGTTTCCCACAAACATTCGATTGCGCCTTTGTATGCAGGAGACCCCTCAGTAGCAGCAGGGTCGCCGACGATGATTTTGACAGGGTCGCCACTATCGGGACGAATCACGACTTTACCATTGCGTTGTAAGATTTTTTCTTTCAATTTGGGTAGAAACTCTGTGATAACCTGCCAAAAATCCCATGTATCAGACACAATTGACACAATACCCTGCGGATAAACTTCTGAAATTAAGCGGTCAAAAGTGCCAATTTCATTATCTTGTGTACCCATACACATCACTGAATGTTCAGTTGCCGAAACAGAGCCACCAATCAGTTCTTTTTCACAATCCGCATTATAATATTGCTCCAAAAAATCAATCGCAGGAATCGTATCCGTACCTGAAAAAGAAAGCAAATGCCCCGCTGCACTCATCACCGCATCTTCAATGCCCGACATACCTCTGAAACTAAAATCATGACCTTGCCAAGCGGCAAAACTCTCATCGTTGCCAACCGTTTCGTGCGCATATTCCGTAAAAGTCTTGAGGTAACGAAAAGCAGTCGTCGCCGATGTGCAAGGCTTCCACAATATGGCACTCATCACCGTTTCGAGCATATTCGTCAACCAGAAAAACTCTGGCAATGTATTTTTGATAGTCAAAACAGGTACACGCATTGGCACAAGTGACCCCTCAGTAAGTGCCTTGATTTCAAGCGGTAAATAGCCCAAATCGTGCAAATCGGCGATGTGGTCTATTGTTATGCTGTCTTTTCCGAGATAGTTGTCAATGCGGCGTTTGTATTGTTTTAAAACCAAATCTTTTGGTTGTTTGAAAAAATACTCGTCGAATTGGTGCATCAAATACTCTTTGATAAAGTATTGCAAACCAAAAAAAACGATGTGGTCGCTGCCTTCTATGCGCGACTTACGTGGTGTCAAATTAGAATAAACCAAAGTTGTGCCTTCTGGATATTGGAATTTGTGTCCAACTTTGTAACCGTCTTTTAAAAGAATGGGTGAAATTTTCATTGATTGTATTGTTAAATTGTGATATTGTTGAATTGTTAAAAATAAGATTTACGAAATTTTTGAAATTTCGTAAATCTGTTGCGTGAACCTAAATTTTAAATGATAAACCTTTGTTTATCAGTTCATTATATTTTTTAGAGTCAAATTCAAATAAGTCCGCAGGGCGTTTTCTACTACCGTCGCGGCGTATATCTACTTTTTTTAGAATTTCCAATTCCATGATACGTTTATAAAAATTGCGGCGTTCAAATTCTCTTTCTAAAATCGTTTCGTAAAGCGCATGCAATTCAGGCATGGTGAAACGCTCATCTAAAAGTTCAAAGCCAATTGGCTGCCACAATACTTTGGTTTTCAAACGATTAACTGCTGTTTGGACAATGAAATCGTGGTCAAAACCGAGTTTTGGTAGTGCTTTCCAATCGAACCATTGCACATCATTTGCTGCCGAACCTGCCATGATTTCATACTTATGTGGATTGACCAAAGCATAATAAGCAACCGATAAAACACGTCCACGCGGGTCACGCTCTGGAGTATCGAATGTGTAGAGTTGTTCTAAAAACACATCATTTACACCTGTTTTAGTGGTCAAAATACGTTTGGCAGCCTGCTCAAAACTCTCGTGAATGTGTAAAAAACCGCCAGGCAAAGTCCATGTATTGGCAAAAGGCTCTTCTTTTCTGTTCAGCAAAAGCAATGAGATTTTATTGTCGTGATAACCAAAAATCACATTATCAACAGTCACTGATGGTTTCGGAAAATTATCTAATGATTCCATGCTATTTTTAATTTTGCGTAAATATGACGCAAAGTTAAACGGCTTATTTTAACTTGTCAATAGTTTTGTGTAAATTTTACGCAAAATACTTTTTTCAGCTTTTTGATGTACTCCTCAGTATTTTTTGATGGTAAACAAATAAAAAAGGCTAAACTGTTGGTTAACAACAATTTAGCCTTTTGATAGTTATCTGTTATCGCCTAAGTCAAGCCACTTAAATCACGTACAAAACCTGCTATTCCCGCTGCTTTTAATGTTGCCAAAAAGCGGTTGGCATCACCCAATGTATTAAATTGACCCAAAAGGATGCGGTACATCATGGTTGTCGGTGTTGAGCCAGCGACATGCACCAAAGCAGGTTGTTTGAATTTTGTTTCGAGTCCTGGAGCGGTACTTCTGACGCTTGCCCATTGGTTGAAACTGCCTGCTTGTACGGAAAAACCTTTGTTGGCTATCCGAGCGTTTGTTCCGTAGCGGAATAGTCCTGTGCCTTGTGGTGGATTTTGGCTGGGTACTGAGGGGGTAACAGTCGGTGTTGTTGTGGGTGTTGTGGGCGTTGAAGTTGTGGTCTTGCCAGCACGACGTAAAGCTTCTGTGACAGCTTTGGCGGCATTGATGCGACCAAAACCGTATTTGACTGAACGACCGTTGTAATATTCACTGGGTGAGCCGATTTTATCAGCCGTCATGCGGATGATTTCTTTCACCTCTCGTGCTGTTAAGTTTGGATTGGCGGAAAGGACTAATGCACAAATGCCTGCTACTAAAGGTGTTGCAGAGCTTGTGCCGCCAAAGTGTTGGTAGCGGCTACCACGGTCAATACCATCGCCGTAGTACCATTTGTTTGCACCTACTTCGCCTGGAATGCCTTCGTCCCAATAGGCGCGAGCTGATACAATAGGGTAGTAGCCTCCATTCGACGGGGCGACCACATCGAGTTGTGCGCCCATATTGGAGTAATCGGCATGTTCGTCTTCACTGGTTGAGGCACCGACACAAATCACATCAGGATGTTGTGCGTAAAAATTAAGATAATCTACGCCCTCGTTTCCTGCGGCATAACAAATAACGCAACCTTTGCCACCACGACCTTCACGAGCCGCTTTTGAAATGGCTGCAATTTTATCCGAACTCAATTGAAAACCATTCTCAACTGTTCCCCACGAACAACTGACGACATCTGCTCCGTTGCGAATGACATAATTGAACATCGCTTCCGTACTTTCGATACTAAAACCTGTACCTGAAATCGGCATAAAACGGGCAACAGGCGCAGAACCAACCATGCCTCCAGTAGGTGGTGCAATTGCCACACCTGCGCATGGAGTGCCGTGTGTGAATGTGGGGTCCCCTGCACGCAGCTGAGGCGAGCCATTCCACAAATCCCAAGGACGCACGACTTTTGTATTGAGGTCAGGATGTGAAATATCGAAACCGTTGTCAATCACAGCCACAACGATGTTCGGATTGCCGTAACCATCCAATATTTTCCAGGCTTCTACCACTTTGGCATCGGCACCGGGTTTAATACGAATATTAGGATTGTCTGGAATGCGACCAGCGTTTTGCAAATGCCACATTTGCCCCATCAATCGCGCTGTCGGATTGGCGTAAGCATAGTGTTCAACTGTCGAATCCATATCGGGTTCAGCCCATTTGACTTCTTTTTTTTCACCCAGTTCGATGGCACAGGTCACAGGGTTTTTGGACTGAGGGGTGCATTGTGCCACGACTTTGGTATCGTTACGGCGTTCTTTGAGAGCCAAATAGAGGCTGTCTAATATGCTTTTTTGCGTCTCTTCGCTCACGCCATTGGCAAATTGTATGTAAATACTACCCGTCGGCACGAGAGGTTTTTCGCTGCCAGGTACATGATAGACGTTTGTAACCGTTTCCACCTCAGCCAAAGCACGCATAACGACTTTTTTCTCGTCGAGTTTTTCTGACTTTTGTTTGTTCACTGTGACGATCTCAAAACCACCTAAATTCGGATGCACAACTTTTTTGATTTCTGGGTCAAGTTGCGACTCTGCCATAAGATCGCGCGTATCAAACTCTGATTTACGGACACCAACGAATTTTGTACTTTTTGTCAAAACGATATCGCCTTGTCCGAATCTAACTTTAATTTGTTTTGCCATAATTTTATTGTTTTTAGATTTTTATTCACTCAGATAAACCGCCAACTCAATGGCTCGTTGTTTCGTAATTTCTAATTTTCGACCCGCTAAAATATTGGAATACATCGTGCCACCACCCGTATAGGTTACCGAATAAACAGTTCCCATCAATTTATATTCTTTTTCTTTGAATAAAATCCATGATTTTTGAGTCTCAGTCAGCACTTTTTTATCTTCACCTTGTAGTTTGTCGAGCAGCATTTTATAGTATTTGTTCAACAGTTTGTCGTATCGTTTTTCGGCTTCATACATAGCTTGATTCATGCCTTGAGTCGAGTAATCTGATTCCATTCTGATACTCAAGTATCGTTCAATCCGAAAAGTGTCGAGCATGAAAGTTTGCCAAAAAGGTGTTTCATCTGTTATTTTTTTCTTGAAATTTGTGGCTAATGCTTCCACTTCGGCCATCCATTTTTTCTCTTTCTTTGCCATTTCAATATCATAATTGTCGTTTTGAGCCATCATTTGAGTACAAAACAAGAATAACAGAATGGGCAAGAGCGTTTTTTTCATTTTGGTCATACGTTACTTTTATTTTTAAATCAATTTTTCAAACCGAAATGTCTGAAAATTTCCACGAAAAATACAAACAATTTTCGTTCAAACCGCATTTGAAGAACGGCTTTAGGCAAAACAAACGAAAAAATACGTGTTTTATGCTCAACAATAAAAATAAATGTTTGGAAATCAAGAAAATATAGAACTCGAAAAGGCAAAATTGGTCTTTGTTCACTCATTTTTTACCCCCTCAGTATCCGACCAGTTTTTGTCTCAACTGAAGACCGAAATTGCATGGCAACAGGGCGAGATAAGTCTTTTCGGGAGGAAAGTGCTCGAGCCACGCTTGTCGGCTTGGTATGGCGATGTTGGAAAATCTTATACATATTCGGGCAAAAAACAAGAGCCTTTGGCATGGCATGAATCACTTTTGAAGGTAAAAAGTGCCGTCGAGGCTTTTTGTCAAAAAGAAAAATGGGATTCTTTTACCCCCTCAGTAGAGCGACCTTTCAACAGCGTTTTATGCAATTTTTACCGAAATGGCAATGATTCGATGGGCTGGCATCAAGACAATGAGCCTGAGTTGGGCAAAAATCCACTCATTGCATCTATCAATTTTGGTGAAACACGCCGCTTTCTATTTCGCTTCAAGGATAATAAAGCCAAAAAATTTGAAATTTTGTTAACGCATGGCTCATTGTTGATTATGGGTGGTGAAATGCAGCACTACTGGCAACATGCTGTGCCGAAAGAACCCCGTCGCCTTGGAGAAAGAATTAATTTGACTTTTCGGCATATTTTTTAAAACGGTGTTTAGATTTCAAGTTTTTTCTATTTTTGTCCAAATTTCATATTTTACTGAGGGGGTGTTTTTTACCTTTCGATGTGATAAATAATGTCTTAACGAATAACAAAAAATGAAAAAAGCCTACGTTTTTCCAGGTCAAGCCTCTCAATTTGAAGGAATGGGCAAAGACCTTTACGAAAATTCATCATTAGCGAAAGACCTTTTTGAGCAAGCCAACGAGATTTTGGGCTATCGCATCAGCGATATTATGTTTACGGGTACGGCAGAAGATTTGAAACAAACGCGTGTCACACAACCTTCTGTTTTTCTTCATTCGGTCATCAAAGCAAAGCTCGCAGGCGATGCTTTTCAGCCTGATTGTGTGGCAGGTCACTCTTTGGGTGAATTTTCAGCCTTGGTTGCAGCTGGCGGCATCAGTTTTGAAGATGGCTTGAGGTTGGTTCAAAAGCGCGCTTTCGCCATGCAAAAAGCTTGCGAAGCAGAACCCAGCACGATGGCTGCCATTTTGGGTTTGGCAGACGAAAAAATTGAACAGATATGTGCCGAAATAGAAGGTGTGGTCGTGCCAGCGAACTATAATAGCCCTGGGCAGTTGGTTATCAGTGGTAGTGTAGCGGCTGTGACAGAGGCCTGCGAACGCCTTAAAGCAGCGGGGGCGAAACGGGCTTTGGTGTTGCCTGTTGGTGGTGCATTTCATTCGCCTTTGATGAAACCCGCAGAAGATGAATTGCGCGAAGCGATTGAAAATACGGAATTTAAAGAACCGATTTGCTGGCTGTATCAAAATGTGGATGCGGGCAAACATCGCTCCCCCTCAGTCATTCGCGAGAATTTGATTCAACAATTGACTGCTCCTGTGCGTTGGACGCAAATCATGCGTGGTATGCTCGAAGATGGTGTCACTAACGTTTATGAAGTAGGCGGAAATGGCAAAACACTGAGGGGTATGTTCGCACAAGTAGATAGAAATTTAGCAACAGAGGCTCTTTAAATTGTTATTGATCAATTAGTCATTGGTTATTTATCGTACGACAAATAATGAATGACCATGAACTAACGACCAATGATCTAAAGACAGATAACCAATGACGTTAAAAAACGAAGTAAAAACGGGTAAAATAATCATAGCAGAGCCATTTATGCTCGACCCTCATTTTCGTCGCTCAGTTGTTTTAATCACAGAACACCGAGAGGACGGCGATGTTGGATTTATTCTCAACAAAATGCTCGATGTGCGGCTCAATGATGTGATGAGTGGCTTTACAGATTTTAATGCGCCACTTTTTTATGGCGGCCCAGTTGCGACTAATTCGATTCAATTTATTCATAATGTAGGTAACTTGTTGGAAAGTTCAATGCGCATCAGTAATGGCGTTTATTGGGGCGGGAATTGGGATAACCTTAGATTTTTAGTTGAATCTAAGTTGATCGAACCTAAAAATATTCGTTTTTTTGTTGGCTATTCGGGTTGGGATGAAGGACAATTGATGTCTGAAATGAGCGAATCAGCTTGGATTGTGGGCGATATGCACGCCAATTATTTGTTCAACGCACAACCTCACACGCTTTGGCGCACTGTTTTGCAACACAAAGGCGATGCTTTTTCAATTATTGCCGATATGCCTGACGATAATAATTTGAATTGAGGTCATTGAGTCAGTAGTCATTGGGTATTTTTTAATACAGACTACTGACTCAATGACAAAAAAAGAAACCTCCGAAACAATTGTTCCGAAGGTTTCCTCATCTAAACCAAACTCATGAATGTATGAAAAACCAAACTCTATTTCTATAAAATATACTAATTGATGGATGCTTAAAAGCATGATAATCAATTAGAAAAGATTTATGGGCGAGCAGATGACTTGCCACCGCTAATCGGAATTGCAAAACCTGCACTCACACCAAAACCTTTATTTTTAACTTCTGCACCCACTACTGGAACAGTGTAAACTTGATTGAACCCATGTGTGTAGCGTGCTTCTCCGAATAATTTCGCATTGCCAATTGGTACTTCAAAACCTGCACCGACCACACCACCTACTTCAAGTCGTTTGTAGTCAACAGCATCAAGATTGATAGGTGTTGTGCCTACTTTAAAGTCAATGATGACTTGCGCATGTGTCTCCAAATTGCCACTTAAAGCATAGCCTACTGAGGGACCAGCAAATACATAACCCGATGCACCTTCGCTTCTGAATTTATATTTAGCTAAAAGAGGCATTTCTACGTATTTGATCGCTGTTACAGCATTGACACCTACAGGGACAGGTACATTAAATAATGTCAAATCTGTTCCCTCGTTGATTCTAAATCCTTTTTGAAGATAGTTCAATTCTGGCTGAATAGAAAAATTGTCTGTCAAGCCGATTTGTGCAACTAAACCAAAATTTGTATTGGTCATATTTTTGAAATCAATCGTACCATTGAACGCAGGAGCAGCAACATTGTTCCAATTATATCCCACTTTGCCTCCTAAAGAGAATGTTTGAGCTGAAATAGTTGCAAAACTTGCGCATGAGAAAAGAACTAAAGCCAAAATTGATTTTTTCATCGTTTAAAGAATTTAAAAGTTGTGATTGATAAATGTGTTCGTTTCAGAACCGAATAAAAATTGTGATTTGATAATTTGTCTTTGCCTTGGAACCTTTTGAACACCCCTCAGTATTTTCTTCAAAATCTTACTATTGGGTTGTGTTCGTAATTATGACACAAAGAACGGAGGAAGTATCGTTAAGAGGGGTTAAGGCGCTGTTATTGTTAATTTAACATTTCGTCAAAAGTGTTAAATTTAGTGAAAATTGCACATTTTGCTTTGAAAATGCTTCTTTCATGACTCATTTTCATCCAATTTTGACAAAATAGAAATACCTTGAATTTTCAATTTAGAAAATTCAAGGTATTTCTGTTTTCACTTTTGTTGTAAAAAGATAATTGTCTTATTTCGCCATTTTTGCCAAAATTTCATTCGTAAATGTATGGACAGTCGCTCCTTGATGGGTTATCAAACTGCCTTTGGTAATCTCTTCTTCCATCTCCCATTTGAAACCTTCGCTGGTTGCCAAATGAAGTAAAAGAGTCGAAATATTGCGAGCATACAACTCAGAAGCATTTACAGGCAAGTGGGAAGGTAAGTTTGATTCCCCAATGATGATGACATTATGTGCTGTCACAGTCGTATCTTTTTGACTTAAAGCGCAATTGCCACCCCATTCGACTGCCATATCAACGATAACTGAGCCTGATTTCATACTTTTTACCATGTCTTCACTCACCAAAACAGGTGCTTTTTTGCCGGGTACAAGTGCCGTTGTGATGACAATATCCATTTCTTTGATGCGTTGCTGTATCAAAGCTTGTTGTTTTTCTAAGAACTCTTTTGACACTTCACGAGCATAACCACCTTCCATTTTGCCACCTGCGGCATCAACTGTGAGAAACTTTCCACCAAGTGACTCCACTTGTTCTTTTGTTTCGGGGCGCACATCTGTTACTTCTACAATAGCTCCCAAGCGTTTAGCTGTCGCAATCGCTTGTAAACCTGCTACACCAGCACCAAAAATCAAGACTTTGGCAGGTGAGATTGTACCCGCCGCAGTCATCATCAGAGGCAAAATTTTACCGCTTGCATTAGCACCAGCAATCACAGCTTTGTAACCAGCCAAATTGGTTTGCGAACTCAATGCGTCCATTTTTTGCGCTCTTGAAATGCGTGGTACAGCATCCATTGAAAACGTAGCAGCTTTTCGCTCATTTAAAATCGCTAAAACATCGGGAATGGTATAGGCATACATGAATGAAATCAAAATGCTGCCTTGCTTCACCATTTTTGCCTCCGATACTGAGGGGGGATTTACTTTTAATAGGACATCTGCATTCGACCAGACATCGCTTGTGTTTTGCACAACTTCAGCACCTGCAGCAATATAGTTTTCATCGCTAAATGAAGCATTTTGACCTGCATTTGATTCAATTCTTACTGTGAAACCTGATTTTATCAGGAGTTTGACAACATCAGGCGTGAGGGCAACGCGATTTTCCCCTTTTTTTATCTCTTTTGGAACTGCGACTATCAAGGTGTTTAAGTTTTAATGTAGAAAGTGAAAAGAATGATTTTATTTCGTTAGTAATCCAATGTTTTGAAATACAATTTTTGTTTTTTCAAAAAAACGGAACAAAATAGAGGATTGATTCTAAATGATGAAATATTGTTTCATAAAAAATATTTAGATAGGTCAAAAAACTCTTTTTCGGGCATATTTTTTAATACACCCCAAAATCAAACAATTCTTATCTGTCACTCGTAAATAAACGCCCATTATGTCAATTGAGGAATTTTAAGAAAAATACCTTCTCAACTCATCAATAGATTCGTAAAATCCGTTAATTCGCAGTTTTTAAAATCGCCGTAAAATGGAAAAACACCAAACAACATCCAATATTTTGATGGTTCGCCCTGCGAACTTTGGATTTAATCCCGAAACTGCTGCTAACAATGCGTTTCAAGTCAACGATACATCGCTAACAGTGGCTGAGATTCAACAAAAAGCTGTTGCAGAGTTCGATAATTTTGTAAATATACTGAGGGGGCGTGCCGTCCATGTTTTTGTCGCCCAAGATTCAGCAAGCCCTGTTAAAACAGATGCCGTTTTTCCAAACAATTGGATAACCAGCCACGGCGATGGTACTATGGTTTTGTATCCCATGTTTTCAAAAAATAGGCGTTTGGAGCGCGACAGCGATGTGATGCATTTTGTTGAAAATCAATTTATTATCAATAAAATTTTGCACCTCGAACACTACGAAGAAATCAATAGTTTTTTGGAAGGAACAGGCTCGATGATACTCGATCGGAAAAACGAAATCTGCTATGCGTGTCTAAGCCCACGTACTGATTTGACACTTTTAGACGAATGGTGCGACCTAATGCACCATAAACGAGTTGCTTTTCGTGCCGTTGACGGACAAGGCAAAGATATTTATCATACTAATGTGATGATGGCATTGGGTGAAACCTTTGTAGTGATTTGTTTAGAAACCATACAAGATGTAAATGAGCGTTTGGATTTAATAAAACATTTTGAATTGACTAGCAAAGATATAATTGAGATTTCGCTGGCTCAAATGATGTCTTTCGCAGGCAATATGTTGCAGGTTCGCAACGATTTTGATGAAACCTTTTTAGTGATGTCGAAACAAGCCTATGATTCTTTAAATGCAACACAAATAGCTCATATTCAAAGACATACAGAAATACTTTATGCCGATATAAAAACAATTGAAACCTATGGTGGTGGTTCAGCAAGGTGTATGTTGGCAGAAATATTTTTTGAGAAAAAATAATGTTAACTAGCGGAATTACAGCAAATTTGTTATTTTTGAGACTCATTCACAACCTAATTTATTTCATTCTCTTAAAATCAAATCACAAATGGAAAATCAATTTTTAGACTCAAATCTCGACAATGAGACCCCTCAGTATTCTGGGTATGCTGGCTTTTGGCAACGTTTTGTCGCCGCTCTGATTGATGGCATCATCATGAACATTGCTCAGATGATTGTTTTTTCAGTTTTCGGAATGGGTTCGATGATGTCATTTGACCCAGAAATGTTTGAAGAAGGTCTACCCACTTCATTTTGGCTGGCCTATATGATAAGTATTGGTCTTAACGTCGCCTATTTTGCCTATTTTGAGTCAAGTGAAAAACAAGCCACATTTGGCAAACAAGCAATGGGCTTAGTTGTAACGGACATAAATGGCAACCGCATTTCGACGCTCAATGCTGTTGGACGTTATTTTGCGAAAATTCCGTCTGCGATGATACTGTTAATTGGCTTTATCATGCAGCCTTTCACACAACGCAAACAGGCGCTACACGATATGATTGCAGGCACTTTAGTCTATAAAAAATAGTTTATTTTGTGAATAAAGAAGCCTTTGAGAACTCATTTTCTCAAAGGCTTCTTTATTTTTGGCACTTATTTTAAAATTTCATTAAACCACATTAACATTAAGTATGGATAATCAATGGCTTGACGCAGATTTAGATAAACCGACGACCCCTCAGTATAAAAACGGTTATGCAGGATTTTGGGAACGGTTTGGGGCAGCTTTTTTAGATGGTCTGTTGTTGGCGGTAGTCAGTTTTTTAGTTTTAGGGGCTTTTGGTATTGGTCTCACCGATTTATATCAAGGTGCAGCCAAGGGGGAAGACCCCACAGAATTGTTTGGTGCAAAATATTATTGGGCGAGTATCGTCAACCTACTCATAAATTGGTACTATTTTGCACAACAAGAATCGAGCGTGCATCAAGCGACTTTGGGCAAACGTGCTTTGGGCTTAATTGTAACCGATATAAATGATCAACGTTTGAGCTTTCAACAAGCCAGTGTTCGTTTTTGGCTCAAACAATTAATGACCATAGGCTCGTTGCTGGGTTCTGCCTTGGCGATGCCCGAGCTGGTTACAAGTGTGAGTTTTTTAGCTTTAGTGAATTATTTGGTTCAACCTTTTACAGCTCGTAAACAAGCACTACACGATATGATTGCTAAAACTTTGGTCTATAAAAAATAGCAGAATTATTTACTTTCCCAATATTTCGGTAGTTTTTTAAGTGTAAATAACGCCACCTGCAGTAGCGGCGGGGGCTTTTCGGAGGGAGGTTTTAATTTTTTCAGCGGCGAAGCCGCCGTTTTTTAACTAAAAAATTACCGAAGTATTGTTCCCAAAATGGGAATATAAGTCTTAATAAACCTAAGACTTTAATTGCCTAATTAATTGTCTAAAACTCTGATTTTCAATGATTAAGAACTTGTCTAAACTTGCTTTTATTTTAGTTCTAATTTTTACTACTGCATGTAGTATGACAAAAAATCAACCGCAACGTCCGATGGAAGCCTATCAAGACCCTGCCGACTTACCCCCCTCAGTATCCACCGTCAATATTCCGATTCGGTTGAATGCCGCAGAAATTGAACGCCTTTTGAACAACAAATTGAGTGGAGATATTTATGTGGATAACAATGTGGATGACGATGGCATCATGATGAAAGCCACGCGTACTCAAAATATCAATATACGCCTTGATGGATTTCAGATGAATTATCGGGTGCCAGTAAAAATTTGGGTTTTTAAAAAACTGTTAGACAATTTTTTGACAGGCAAACGAGGGGTAGAAGCCGAAGGCGAGTTGGCATTAAACTTCAAAACATCGCTCGAAATCAAACCCGATTGGTCAGTCGAACCACGTACAGAACTCATTGGTTATGATTGGATTAGGAATATGGCTGTGAAAACGGGAGTAGGTAATTTAGATGTAAAATATTTGGCTGATGCCATTATCAAAAACAGTCGCTATACAGTTACATCTGCCATTGACCAGCAGTTGCGAACACAGTTCCAGATACGCAAAAACCTTGAAGACGCTTGGACAATGATGCAACGAGCCGTTCCCATCACAAGTAGCTACGGTACTTGGTGGGTCAAATTGACTCCTCAGGCTATTGAGATGACTCCATTTTCAACCAATGGTGACGTGTTACAAGCCAATATCAGTATTCAATCGTTAGCGGAAGTGGTGGCTGGAGCAGCACAGCCGACTTTCAGAGCTGATACATATTTGCCTCCATTTAAAGTGGGTTATAATTCAAACAATGATTTTTCGGTCAATTTATCAACAGATATTCCTATCAAAGAAGCTGAAAGTTTAGCAAAATCTTTTGCTGTTGGGCAAGTTTTTGAACCAGCAGGCAAACGTATCGAGGTTAGAGACATGCAGTTGTTTGGTCAGAATGATAAAATTGTGGTTAATACGAGTTTTGTTGGTAGTTATACTGGAAGTTTGTATTTGATTGGACGGCCTGTTTTTGACCCTTCAAAAAATACGATTTATCTTGAAGACCTCGATTATGACCTCCAAACTAAGGATTTTTTGCTAAAAAGTGCCAAATGGCTGTTCGATAAAACGATTTTGAAAAAAATGAAAGAGGCTTGCGTATTTCCTCTCGATGAAAATGTGAAATTTTTCAAAGAAATGATGAACAATCAATTATCCAACTACAAATTCAACAATAATGTATCACTTAAAGGCTTTGTTGACGATATTAAAGTAAATGATATCAAAGTTTTGAAAGATAAAATCAAGATTTATGTCTCCTCAAAAGGCAAACTGAATATTGACGTCGAGGGACTAGATAAGTTTTAGTCAATTGTCATTGAGCCATTAGTCAATTTACTGAGGGGTAAAATTGACTAATGACTCAATGACAATTGATTTCAATGACAAAACTTTTGTACCTCATATTTCATACTTCATCGCCAAAAAACTACCTTTGCCCCATGAACGAAAAAATTCTTATCCTCGATTTTGGCTCGCAATACACCCAGTTGATTGCCCGCCGCGTCCGCGAATTGAATGTTTATTCTGAAATCATTCCGTACAACAAACTGCCCGATACCATAGACCCCTCAGTACGCGCCATCATTTTGAGCGGTAGCCCGTTCTCAGTGCGTGATGAGAATGCTTTGACTTTGGATTTAAACAAAATTGTCGGCAAGTTGCCCGTTTTAGGTGTCTGCTACGGCGCACAAATGATGGCAAAATACTTCGGTGGTACGGTCGAAAAATCTGCCAAACGCGAATATGGCAAACAAGCCATCAGTACGATTTTGAAAGAAGATGCCTTTTTTGAAGGCATCGAAGCAGGTTCGCAAGTTTGGATGTCTCACTCTGATTCCATCACAAAACTACCCGAAGGTTTTGAACTTTTAGCTAATTCGGAAGGCGGTGTAACGGCTGCTTACAAAAAAACGCCTCAAAATGGGGAAGCACCGACCTATTGCATCCAGTTTCATCCCGAAGTGACGCATAGTTTGGACGGTTTGCAATTGCTCAAAAACTTTATCATCGGCATCGCAGGCTGCAAAGGGGATTGGACACCTGCCCATTTTGTTGAAGAAACCGTTACGGATTTGCGCAAAAAACTGGGTGAAGAACATGTTTTACTCGCTTTATCGGGTGGTGTAGATTCGAGTGTGGCTGCTCTGCTGTTGCACAAAGCGATTGGGAAAAACCTCTATTGTTTCTTCATTGACAATGGTTTGCTGCGTAAAAATGAATTTGAAGAAGTTTTGACATCTTATAAAGGTATGGGTTTGAACGTTGTTGGTGTAGATGCAAAACAACAATTTTACGATATACTGAGGGGGGTCTCTGACCCAGAAGCGAAACGCAAAGCCATTGGCGGCATGTTTATCGAAGTTTTTGAAGCCGAAGCTAAACAATTTCCTGACATCAAATGGTTGGCTCAAGGTACAATTTATCCCGATGTGATTGAGTCAGTGAGCGTTCATGGCCCCTCAGTAACCATCAAATCGCACCACAATGTTGGCGGTTTGCCCGCAAAAATGGGCTTGAAAATAGTCGAACCTCTGCGTTTTTTGTTCAAAGACGAAGTACGCCGTGTGGGTCGTGAATTAGGCTTGGCAGATAATATTTTGAAACGTCATCCATTCCCCGGTCCGGGCTTAGGTATTCGTATTTTAGGTGACATCACACCTGAAAAAGTGGCTATGTTGCAAGAAGCAGATGCTATTTATATCAATGGTTTGAAAAAATGGGGACTTTACGACGAGGTGTGGCAAGCTGGCACAATTCTTTTACCTGTACAGTCAGTAGGTGTCATGGGAGATGAAAGAACTTACGAAAAAACCATTGCTTTGCGCGCAGTTAGTTCGACTGATGGAATGACAGCTGAATGGTCGCATTTGCCTCATGCATTTTTAGCTGAAATCTCGACAGATATTATAAATAATGTGCGTGGCATCAATCGAGTCGTTTACGATATTTCGACCAAACCGCCCGCCACAATTGAATGGGAGTAGTTGATAACAAAAAAAATTGTTAGGCAAACTATTAAATGTGTAAAAAAATACAGAAGTTTGAGGGAATTTCAAACGAATCCTACAATAAATCAATCTTTTTCAACTATGAAACAGCCTAAAATTATGAGGAACATACTCAAAGGGTCTCTTTTTTTAGCCGCATTGTCGTTGTCAACGACTTCGTGCGACCTTTTTAAAAAGGCGGAAACATCGTCAAAACCGCCAACAAAAAAGAATGACCAGACTAATAATCAAGGTCAAACCAATCCCAACGCAGGCACTGTTTTGGTGGATACAATCCGTTGGAAATCAGACCCTAAGGCTAAACCACCCATTACGACGCAGACACAATCTGGCACCTCTCAACCCAATAATGGAGGGATTATTGTGGATGGCGGCTCGACGAATGGCAATGGTGGTGTAGTGACAGACTCAAAATCATATGGTACGATAAAAAACAGTTATGATTTAGCTTTGTTGTTGCCATTTTTCACGTCCCAATATACTGAAGGGGGCGCGAATCCGTCTAAATCACAATTTGCTTTGGATTTTTATGCAGGTGTTAAAATCGCTTTAGACTCACTATCTACACAACCTTTTAATTTACGAGTCAATGTGATAGATTCTAAAGCAGATTTTAATGGTCTGTTAGCTCGATACGATGTCAGTCGTGCCGACGTGCTTTTAGGTCCAGTCGAAAAAGAAAACGTTCCTGCAACTATGGATTTTGCCAATCGTCGCCAAAAAATATTTGTATCACCTTATTTCCCAACAGGTGACGTCGAAGGGGCAAATCCTTTTTTTATTCAAGTTAAACCGAGCTTGAAAACACACTGCGAAAACATTGTTAGACACCTAAAAACACGCTACAAAACCGACCAAGTCGTTTTAGTGGGTCGTCGGATGGACAATGAAACATCACGTTTCAAATTGTTTCAAGATGCTAATTCTACTTACAATCAAACAAACTATGGTGGACGTTTCGATGAATGGGCAATTGACAATGAAACTAATTTCTCCGTTGAGCCTTATATTCATCAATCTGGTCAAACTGTTTTTGTTGTCCCTTCTTGGAACGAAGCTTTTGTAAGCACACTGCTACAAAAAATTGCTGCTTCACCACGTAGAGGAAATGTAACAGTGTATGGTATGCCGCAATGGATGGATTTCAATAAGTCACTCACGTCTCTCTACCAATCTTTAGGTGTCCGTGTTAGTAGCTCCACTTTTGTAGATGGTAGTAACGAGAATGTCAAATACTTTAGAGCTAAATTTTTCAATAAATTCAGTAAAATGCCTAATTCTGATTCATTTTTAGGCTATGATTGCATGATGTATATCGGAAAAATGCTACAACAATACGGTACGACATTCCCACAGTATTTACAAAATGAACCAGAAAGTGTCTTACATACTCGATTCAATTTTGCACCGATTTATCGGACTGTTGTCAATGACAGCGACATGAAAAGTAATGTAGCAAAATACGAAAATCAATTTGTGAATATGTTGCGTTATCAAAATGGGTCATTCCGTTTAGATGAGTAGGAATATAATATAAGAAAAGAAAGAAAAGTTATTGAAAAACTTAAAACGTCGTTGGGTAAGACTCAACGACGTTTTTTATTGGACACATAGTGTTTTTTAGCTTTTAACTAAAAAGTTAAATTTATGTTTAAAAATATTTGGTTTCTGTTATTAAGCTTTTTACATTTGTGGCATTATTAACTTTTTAGTTAAACTTTCTGGTTAAATGGCAGAAGCATTAGAATTGTCAACGACAGAGCAAAAAATATTAGAAGCAGCTAAAAAAGTCTTTATTCAAAAAGGTTTGGACGGCGCAAGGCTGGACGAAATTGCCAATGAAGCGGGTATTAATAAAGCTTTATTGCACTATTATTTTAAATCGAAAGAAAAACTTTTCGAGAAAATCTTTGATGAAATGATAGGAAAATTGCTGCCTGATTTTTCAGCTATCATTGAATCCCAAAACCCAATCGAAGAAAAAATAGAGTTTTTTGTTCATAAATATATAGATTTTGTGAGCGAAAATCCTCAATTACCCCTCTTTATGGTTACGGAAATCAATAGGAATCCGCAAAGGATGAAAGATTTATTAGGTCATACTCAAAATTTTATTATTCTTCAACGCTTTGCTTTTCAGATGATTACCGAAATGCAAGTAGGTCGAATAAAATCCTTCAATCCACTCCATCTGATGCTCAATATCATGTCTCTTTGCATTTTCCCTATTATATCTAAACCTGTTATTCAAGCCATTTTGCAACTGAATGAGGCAGATTTAAACATTATTTTGCAACAAAGAAAAGAAGAAGTCAGTCGGTTTATTCGAGAAGCTTTGCGACCATAGTTTTACTTTTTAGTTAATTTTTTCAGAAAATAATTTAAAATGAAAAATATATTCTTCCTTTTTATTTTTTTCTCTACCCATGTATTGGCTCAGAATATTGAGCGCATCACCTTAGATGAATGTTATAATCTGACACAAGCCAATTTTCCATTAGTAAAGCAACGAGGTTTGATAAAAGAAAATAATGTACTGAATATCAATACTTTAAAAAATAATTATTTGCCGCAGATTGAATTGAATGCACAGGCGACTTACCAGTCAGATGTGACTTCTTTCCCAGTGAAATTACCCAACATTGAAGTGACACCCCTCAGTAAAGACCAGTATAAAGCGACTTTAGATGTCAAACAAATATTGTGGGATGGTGGAGTTATAAAAATGCAAGAAAAGGTCTTGAACACCACAACCGAAGTCGAATTCCAAAAAATCGAAGTGGAAGTTGCCAAACTCAAAGAGCGTGTTAATCAATTGTACTTCAATATTTTACAGGTTGATGAAAATGAAAAACTGTTAGTCATACTAAAATCTGACATTGCAGCACGCATAAAAAAAATGGAAGGAGCTGTTGCCAATGGCGTGGCTTTGAAAATGAATTTGCAAACCCTGCAAGCCGAAGATTTAAAAGTTGACCAACGTATCATCGAACTTAAATCTGCTCGGGCAGCAGCTATTCAAATGCTTAATTTGCTGATTGCTAAAGAGTTAGATGAAAAGACAATCTTTCAAAAACCAACCCCTCAGTATGAAAGCCTAATTGGACTGCAAGTATCACGCCCCGAGTTGACGTTATTCGATTTGCAGAAAAAACAGATTGACCAAACAGTTAAAGTTTTTGCGCTTAAAAATTTTCCACGTTTGTTTGCTTTTGCAACAGGAGGCTATGGTCGCCCAGGTTTGAATTTTCTGAAAAATGATTTTGCTTTTTATGGTATCGGTGGTTTAACGTTCAAATGGAATTTAGCAGATTTTTACTCAAAATCGCTCAAAAATGACCTTCAAGTGATGAAAAACAATGCTTTTTCGATTGATATTCAAAAAGATATTTTTTTGCTAAACACCAATATAACGACAAAGCAGCAGTCAGCCGAAATTACTAAATTAGAGAAATTGATTGAAAAAGATAGGCAAATATTGACGCTAAGAGAAAAAATAAAGCAAACTGCAGCCGTTCAATTAGAAAATGGTGTGATGACCGCCAATGACTATCTCCTTGAATTGAATGCAGAAAGTCAAGCCCGCCAAAATTTAATTTTGCATGAATTACAAATGCTCAACGCTAAGATTAATTTAGCAACAACTCTTGGAAAGTAACCAAACTAAGAACCGTAAGATTTTGAAAATAAAATAGTTATGAAAAATAATGTAGATTATATGAAAATACTGAGGGGGGTAATCCTACTCATTTTTGTCAGTTCTTGTAAAGACTCAGGGCAAAAGTTTGATGCATCGGGTACTTTTGAAGCGACAGAAATCATCGTTTCGGCTGAATCAACAGGCAAAATTTTAGCACTCGATATTAAGGAAGGAGACTCTGTTTCTAAAGGTAGAATTATTGGTGCAATAGACCCCCTCAGTATTGAGTTACAAAAAGAGCAAATAGAAGCAAGTATGACTGCTTTAACTCAAAAGTCAAATGATGCTTCGCCACAAATATCCGTATTTCAAGAGCAAATTGCAGTTCAACGCAATCAAGTGGCTGTTCAAAAGCAACAACTTTTGGTCTTAGAAAAAGAACAGAAACGATTAGACAATTTGGTGAAAGCAGACGCTGCCACACCTAAACAATTAGATGATATTAACGGGCAAATAGCTGTTTTGAAAAAGCAGATAGATGCAGCGGAATCATCAATAAAAGTCTTTGAACGCCAGATTTCAGCACAAACTGCAGTCGTTGGTATTCAAAATCGAGGTATTTTGAGTGAAAAGCTTCCACTTGAAAAACGCATGAAACAGTTAGATGACCAATTGTCGCGCACTAAAATTACCAATCCAATTGATGGCATCGTTTTATCAAAATATGCAGAAGCAGGTGAGGTAACGACAATGGGAAAAGCCATCTACAAAATAGCGGACATGTCAGATATGATTCTTAGAGCGTACATAACAGGTGACCAACTTGGGCAAGTTAAAATTAACCAAAAAGTCAAAGTGATGATTGACGAAGGTAAAGATAAGTATAGAGAATTGCAAGGAACGCTATTTTGGATTGCAGACAAAGCAGAATTTACACCTAAAACAGTGCAAACCAAAGATGAAAGAGCTAATTTGGTCTATGCTGTCAAAATCAAAGTGAAAAATGATGCAACTTTAAAAATCGGTATGTACGGCGAAGTTTTATTTAATTAATTGATAATTAATTTATTAAATAAATAATCTTCAGAATAAATCCATTCTAATGAAGTCAATTGTAGTTCAAAATATGTCTAAATCTTTCGATAAAGGAAATGTGAAAGCTTTAGACAATGTGAGCTTTGAAGTGGAGCAAGGCGAACTTTTTGGTCTGATTGGACCAGATGGAGCAGGCAAAACGACATTGTTCCGTATTTTGACGACATTACTTATTCCTGAGAGCGGAAAAGCAACTGTTGACGGTTTAGATGTCGTTAAGGATTTCAAAGAAATTCGGAAAAGAGTAGGTTATATGCCAGGACGTTTTTCGCTTTATCAAGACTTAACAGTTGAAGAGAATCTATCATTTTTCGCGACTATTTTTAATACGACAATTGAAGAAAATTATGAATTAATAAAAGATATTTATATCCAAATTGAGCCATTTAAAACACGACGTGCTGGGAAACTATCGGGTGGTATGAAACAAAAATTAGCACTAAGTTGTGCCTTAATTCATAAACCCAGCGTATTGTTTTTAGATGAGCCGACGACAGGCGTAGATGCCGTTAGCCGTAAGGAATTTTGGGAAATGTTGAAAAATTTGAAGAAAAAAGGCATTTCTATCATTGTTTCAACGCCTTACATGGACGAAGCAAGTATCTGTGACCGTGTTGCTTTGATGCAAAATGGACAGATATTGGACATGGATACACCCCTCAGTATAATACGAAAATTTGAACGCCCGCTATGGTCGGTGCGTTCTCAATCCATGTACAAATTACTCACTGATTTGCGCAATTTTGAGGGAGCGGAAACTTGTTTTGCTTTTGGCGATGCGCATCATTTAACAACTAAAAATAACTCATTTGATGCCCCTTCAATTTTGACATTTTTGCAGAAAATGGGACATTCAAAAATTGAATTAGAAAGGGTAGAACCGACTATTGAAGATTGTTTTATGGCTTTGATGAAAAACAGTTAAGAGTATTTGAATAGGTTTATTTTAACCAAAAAGTTTAACTAAAAAATTAAATAGTGACTTCTGAAATTGTCATAAAAACGGATAAACTGACAAAACGCTTTGGCGATTTTGTAGCGACTAATGCGGTTAGTTTTGAGGTGTATAAAGGAGAGATTTTCGGTTTTTTGGGTGCCAATGGTGCAGGTAAAACAACTGCAATGCGGATGCTGTGTGGTTTGAGTATCCCTTCAAGTGGTCAAGCGAAAGTAGCTGGGTTCGATGTTTATACTCAAACGGAAGAAATCAAGCGCAATATTGGTTATATGAGTCAAAAATTCAGCTTATATGATGATTTGACAGTGCGTGAAAATATTCGTTTTTATGGTGGAGTTTATGGTTTGGAGCGCAATCAGTTGAAAGAAAAAATTAATTATTTGTTGCATCATCTCAATTTAGAAGCAGTCGCAAAAACCAAAGTCAAAGATTTGCCACTCGGCTGGAAACAAAAGTTGGCTTTTTCAATTGCAATTATCCATGAGCCGAAAATCGTGTTTTTAGATGAACCCACAGGTGGCGTTGACCCTGTGACACGCCGACAGTTTTGGGAAATGATTTATGACGCAGCAGAGCGAGGCACAACTGTTTTTGTCACAACGCATTACATGGACGAAGCCGAATACTGTCATCGTGTTTCGATTATGGTGGATGGTGTTATTAAGGCTTTAGATACGCCCGCAGGTTTGAAAAAAAAGTATGCCGCTCAATCTATGGATGAGGTGTTTTTGAAATTGGCTAGAGATGCCAAACGTTCAGAATAAAAGGTGTTTAGAGAGTGGTTTAATTATTTTATTTTAATGTATTGTTTTTTGATAATCAATATTTAAAAGCTTCTATTGCATTTCACCAATGATTTTGCAATTGACTTGTCCTGAAATATCTTCGTTGGCAGAGTTATATTTTTCGACAAAAGTTTTCACGCTAATGATAGACCCTTCAGGAATAAAAAGTGGTGTTTCAAATGGAAACTCACGTGTCGAACGACGGAAACGAATGATGTTATTGACAAAAATTTGAACACGAAAGCCATAGCTGTCTTTATTGAAATTATCGCTGCTGAACTTGAAAGTGAAGTTGCGTTTGTCAGGTGAAGAAATGTCTTTTTGGATATAGTTTTGGTTGAAACTGCATTGCCAATCGAAAAAACGGTTTGAATCGGTGCAAGTAAAAGACTCAATCGAAAAGGTTCTATCCTCTAAAATAGGTAAATTGATATCTTGGCTTTTTTGGCAACTTATTAAAAATAAAATAAAACCATAGGCAATTGTGAGTGTAATGTTATTTTTCATTAGGTAAGGATGTTTTAAAATGTTAGAATAGTCTTTTCTGACCAATAAAGATACAAAAATGATTCAATTTTTCTCTCTCGTTAAAAAAGAATTTTATCACATCTTACGTGACCCGCGTTCGATGTTTGTGCTTTTTGGTATGCCCATAGCACAAATTTTGATATTTGGTTTTGCTTTGTCCAACGAGGTTAAAGATACGAGAATCGCTATTTTAGATAATTCAAAAGATGCTGATACTGAGGGGGTTATTCATAAATTAGAAGCGAGCCGTTATTTTGATATTGAACGAAATTTGACCACTTTAGACGATATTGAAGCCGCTTTTAAGACTGGAAAAATAAAAATGGCAGTCGTTTTTCAGTCCAATTTTAGAGACAATTTACTGCATACAGGTAAGGCACAAGTGCAACTTATTGCAGATGCAAGCGACCCCAATACCGCCACAACTGTCGTGAATTATGCCACGGCAATTATTGCAGATTATCAATTACAAATAAATAAAACGCTGAAACTACCCCTCAGTATCGGAATTGAAACACGTATGATGTACAACCCACAGATGAAAGGTGAGTACAATTTTGTGCCAGGTGTGATGGCCATGATTTTGATGCTGATTTCAGCGATGATGACTTCGGTAGCGATCGTACGAGAAAAAGAACTGGGGACTATGGAAATCTTATTGGTATCACCGATGAAACCGCTTTGGTTGGTTATCTCGAAAATGATACCATATTTGACTTTATCCATAGTTAATTTTGGCGTAATCGTTTTGTTGAGCGTGTATGTTTTGGGCTTACCTGTACGAGGTAGCGTTGGATTATTGTTTTTGGTGAGTGTGATTTATATTCTCTGCTCATTGGCTTTGGGTTTGATGATTTCATCGGTAGCACATTCACAACAAGTGGCTTTGATGATTTCTCTAATTGGTTTGATGATGCCCACAATTTTGTTCAGCGGATTCATGTTTCCAATTGAAAATCTGCCACTTCCGATGCAGGTTTTATCCAATATTGTGCCTGCTAAATGGTATTTCATTATCGTAAAAGACATAATGATTAAAGGTTTGGACTTCAATTCGATACTCAAAGAAGTCGGTATTTTAGTTGGTATGACGGTGTTTTTGTTGGCAATTAGTTTGAAAAAGTTCAAAGTACGATTGGAATAATCCTACAGAGTCTTCATAAACCAACTTGGAAGCCAAGCCTAAAAATGGGTATTTTTTTATCACCATTCAAAGGTAAAAGCAAGCCAGAAGACGCAAAAGCATTCCAAACGTAGCGGTTTTGATAGTAAGTCTGCCAGCCAATTTTGATATCTGACAGGGCTTCGCCAAAAATATGGAGTTGTGTTTTACCATTCGGGAGAGCCCCAATAGATTTTCCTTGACCTGCGACAATGCCTAAGCCACCTCCGACAAAAAAATGACGCAATACATGGCTCGGGTAGTAGCGAAAATCAGGCTGAATAACTAATCGCATTTGATACGACGAACGTGTATCGGGCGGTAAAGCAAGGTCAACAGGATTTACAAGAGCAATAAAATTAGCTGTCCATGACAAATGACTGTTAATAGGGTCTTCACAATTGAAAGAAATATGGCCACCCAACGGACCTGTTTCCCAAATGCGATGCACACCTACACCTACTCGAATAAGCATGGGTGGCTCTTGATTGACTTTGATGATTTTTTGGGCAAATACTGAGGGGGGGATGGTGAATAACAAAAAAGCGCAAAAAGGCAGCTTTTTGAAAATTGTTAAGCCGTTTTTTGACATGATTTTAGATGTTTAAAGTTGAAATATTGGTCAATAGGTCAAATAATCAGTAGTCAATAATCATTGTGTTATTAAGAAATTATTTTAAAACCTATCACTGACTGTTTCTCGCTGCGCTCTCCGAAGGAGTCCTTTGGACGAAATGCGTGCTATGAAAAGGATTCTTCAGATTGCGTTTAAATTTTGCCTCGTCAACGAGGCAAAATTTAAACGCAATCTATAAAAATCCTTCTTTGTACGCTTTTTTCTGCTTGTCCAAAGGGACTCCTTCGGAGCAGAAAAACAGTAACTCATTGTCCATTTCATGTTTTAAAACAGTTTCTAAGCCATTTTAAGTGATTCAGTATCGAAAAGTGATTTAATACCCAATGACTATTGACTTCTGACGATTAATAAACGCACACAACCTTTATTTGTATGCGAGAAAATAAAATTTAACAATGCGGACGCTCAGATATTTATTGCAAAAGGAATTTATTCAGATTTCGCGAGACCCTGCCATCTTGCGTATTGTGTTTATGATGCCCATTATGCAACTCATTATTTTGCCTTTTGCAGCTGATTATGAGGTCAAAAACATCAATTTGAGCGTTGTTGACCACGACCATTCATCTTATTCTCGCCGTTTGATTGATAAAATGACAGCTTCGGGTTATTTTCGCTTGACCGATTACGCACTTTCTTATGAGAAAGCGATGAAATCTATTGAGCATGACAAATCCGACCTTGTTTTGGTTATTCCAGCCTATTTTGAACGCGATTTGGTACGTGAAAGTGGTGCGAAAGTGCAGTTAGCTGTCAATGCTGTGAATGGTGTGAAAGGCGGATTGGCAGGGGCTTATGCTGCAAATATTATCCGAGATGTTAATGCAGATATTCGTTTAGATTGGTTGCCACCTCAAAAAATCAACCCCTCAGTATCGAGTATCGAAATCACCTCATCATATTGGTACAATCCGCACATGAACTACAAACTGTTCATGGTACCAGGCATATTGGTCATTTTAGTTACAATGGTAGGCGCATTTTTGTCGGCATTGAACATTGTGCGCGAAAAAGAAATAGGCACTATCGAGCAACTAAACGTGACACCCATCGCCAAATGGCAGTTTTTATTGGGCAAATTGATTCCATTTTGGATTATCGGTCTTGTCGTTCTGACCATTGGTTTAGGCACAGCGCGTTTGATTTTTGGTATCGAACCTGTCGGCTCTGTTTTTCTCATTTTGGCGTATGCGGCGGTTTATCTTTTGGCATTTTTAGGTTGGGGACTATTGATTTCGACTTTTGTTGACACGCAGCAACAAGCGATGTTCATATCCTTCTTTTTCATGATGATTTTTATCATGTTAGGTGGACTTTATACCAATATTGATTCCATGCCAGAATGGGCAAAAATCGTATCAAAATTCAATCCTGCCAGTTATTTTATCGAAGCCATACGCATGATTGTGCTGAAAGGGAGTGGTTTCAATGACATAAAAGACCATTTTGTGAAAATGGCTGGGTTTGCTGTTTTTTTCAATCTTTACGCGATTTGGAATTACCGAAAACGCAGTTAAGTAGTCAAAAATAAATTTTCGTGCATTTCAAACGCCGCCTTTGGCGACGGAAAGGACTTTGAGGAGCGAGCGATTTTTTGATTAAAATTTTGGCAAAGCCTAAATTTTAATCAAAAAATCGCTCGCTCCAATAGAAAAACTTTCAAAATACGTCTTTTGCGCGTAGCGCAAAACAGTAAGTATCAAACACGTGAAAACTTGTTTTTGATTACTTAAGTTGTTGACCATTAATTTTTTATGTTTTTACTTATCCACTTTTAGGCTGTTTTGAGGTATGTCAAAAATACCTTTTACATTGTCTATCCAACGTACGTTGCGGATATATGCTTCACCTTTCACTTTTGTAAAACCTTTGGCATCAGACCACTCTCGAAATTGCCATTTTTGAGCTAAACGTACACCGTCAAAGGTCGTCCAATCACCATAAGTGATGGCATTAGGTGTGGCCTCATCGGGCTTTTTACCACCAAAAGTGACGATATAAGCCATACCTTCTAGTAGATTTGTTTGTGGATTTCGGTACAAAATATACCAATCATCAGGCGAGTCGCCTGTGCCAGTTGCAAAAGTCATTTTGCCAGTTGGAAAAGCCTGTCCGTCGTTCATCCTATCAATATCCGCTGCGATATTGACTCCTTTATCACGCAATTTGAAAGGTGCAAAGAAGAAATAATGCCATGTCAGAACATCAAATCGCGCTCGTTTATATTCTACTGAGGGGTGCAAAAACACATCTTTGCCATCAAAATAAACTGCTACACCGTTCTCAAAAGCCAATTTGACTTTTCCAGAGTTGGTTTGTGAAGTTATTGTCGCTTTAAGCGTCGTCTTGCCAACCCACACCACTTCAATATCGAATGCCAAAGCTTTATGCCTTTCCAAAGCCGATTTATTATGGGCTTTTTCAATCAATTTGATAAAATCATCGGGCGTTTGAGATTTGGGTTGTTTCAAAATTTGCCCCCAAGCCATATTGATACAACCCAAAAGGAGGAAAAAAGAAGCGATTTTCTTCATAAAACAGCAATTTTAAGTTGAAAATGCAAAATTCGGTTTTCAACCTCACTATTTTATCACAGACTTTCAGCTTTTATTTTGAATTTTATAAAAACGAGCTGTTGCAGTTACCCCCTCAGTATAAATCGTTGGTTTCCAATCAAATTTTCTTTCAAATTTTATTGAATCGAAATGGTAATCAATCTCATATTGGTACAACATTTCTTGGGTTTCCCTCAAAACTGATGTGAAAATGCCTAAAATACGGTTCATAGTTTTGCCGATTATCATCATTTTAGGTTTTACACTCATTTCTGACACTACAAATTTGATGAGTCGAAGCACGATTCGCTATTTTTTATGTGTGCTTTTTGGAAAAAATAATGATTCAGAGAAAAAAATTAAAAAAAACTAAAAAACGAGGTAACATTTAAAACGAGTAACGATGATTTTTTATAACGAAGACGAATGAGGTCTTTTTAGATTATAAATTTCATTTTATTTCATCAATAAAAAATTATCAGTTATGAACAAGAAATGTTTTTTTTCAGCATTCATTGTATGTGTTTTGTTACTTCAAAATATAGATTTGACAGCACAATTTGCGATTGGTCCTAAAAGTGGTTTTTCATCTTCACGCTACAAATTGGAGTATGCAAATACAGACTATGAGTCATATTTTACAACTGGTCGCGTAACAGGCTTTCATGCAGGTGTGGTATCTGAAATTATGTTTGGTGGCAATTTTGGAACACAATTAGAGGTTATGTACTCTCAAAAAGGTACTTCTTTGGAATTAGTCAAATTGCCCAACACGTCTGTCAGTTTCAAAAACAAACAAACTCTAAACTACATCGAAATTCCTTTACTTTTCAAATACAAAGTTGGTGGTGATAAGCTGGGTGTCAGCGTACTCGCAGGACCATTTTTAGGTGTCGGATTGGGTGGCAAATACACCGAAAGCGGGACAGACGCAGGTGGTTTGAGTACCAATTACCGAGGTTCGCTGACCACAGGCACAAAAGTGAACAATCAGTATAAAAAAATGGATGCGGGTTTTGCGTTCGGACTGGGTGCTTATTTGCGAGCTGGCAACAGTGGTAAATTAATTCTTGATGCACGCCTTGTCAATGGAGCTACGAATATTATCAATAATAATTATACACTTGAACAAAATGGCATCAACGACCCCTCTGTCATAGCTGAAGCACGTACACGCAATTTGCAGTTGTCTATTGGTTATTTGTTTGAATTTGGTGTTACTCACTTTTAATTTTCTTGCTATGCTGATTTGTAATAATTGTGGAACAGTCAATACTGAGGGGGTCGTCACTTGTCGGCATTGCCACATGAAAGGGTATTTCACGCTTAAAAATGACGATCCTACTCGTACCACAAACTCCGACGACGCAAACCAAGCTGAAAAATGTCGCAATTGCGGCAAACAACAAGGCAATGGTGATACCTGTATGCACTGTCGTTTTCCAATAAAAAGACCCATTCAACTAATAGACAGGATTTCGGACAATACTTTACCCGCATTTGAAACACCCAAAAGGCGACGAAATTGATGTGCTTAAATAGGGAGTTAAGTACCCCTCAGTATTTTTATAAAAAATTGATAAGTAATACGATTTTAATAAACTATACCATTACGGACTGTTTTTTTGCAAGCAAAAAAAAGCGTGCTTTGAAAATATTTCTTTCGGATTGAAGCTAAAAATTGAGGCTTTTGCCTCAATTTTTAGCTTCAATCCATAAAAAATTTATTTTGTACGCCTTTCGCGCGTAGCACGAAACAGTGTGTAATGGTGTAATTTATTTCTGTCGCGTTACTAAATACGTACTTGCGAGCTTTTTGGTAGTTTAATAATATAAAAAAAATAAAAAATGGCACGACGCGAATCGCAGTTTTTTAGCCTATCATTTCTCGATGTATTGTCGGGAGCTTTGGGGGCGATTATTTTTTTGTTCATCATTACGCCCAAGGGTGGGGCATCGGCTCCATCTCAAAAAGTGCAAGCGGTAGTCGCTTTCGATACGGTGCATCGGCAAGTTTTTGGCGACTTAGCAGATAGTTTACGTAGTAAAAAAGTGGGTGATACGCTCCTGATTGTGCTTTCAGATTATAAAGAAATGCCAACTATTGCAGATTGTCCTGATTGCCCAAAATGTCAAGAATGTACGCCACGCTCTTGCCCCGATTGTCCAAAATGTCCTCCGAATAAAGAAGATGACACTAAGAAAGGAGATGGCATTAAGAAAGAGGATGGCATTAAGAAAGAGGACGGTACAAAGAAAGAAGACATCACTAAGAAAGGAGACGGTAGCATTGTTGATGTTATAGGCGATGCGCCCAATGTGCCTTGTTTTACCTCATTTGAAATAAAATGGGATAATAAAGAAGACAATGTGGATTTGTATGTGGCAAAGGGCAGTAAATATGTGTGTGGTACTTTTGGCTACCGCCAAAACAACGAAATCGGTAGTTGGGGTAGTGGCAAAGAACGTGGACGAGATTTGAGAACGACACAGGAAAATGTTCGGCAATTCGACAAACTCATTGCAGGTGAGTACAAGATGTATGCACATTTTAAAAACTCTGATAAAAAAAATAGCAGTGTAACTATTTCGGGTTTGGTTTTCACTAAAAATGCACAAGGTAAGTCGCAAGCCAAACGATTTACAGAAATCGTACCCCTCAGTAGAACGGATCGAAAACTCTTAAAAACCGTCGTTTTGAAGGAAAATGGCGATATTTTGTTCAACTAAAATCAAAAAATATAAAATGAATAATAATAAAATTTTCCAATTGGTGATTAGCATCGGTGGTGCTTTAGTATTTTGGTTCATGCTTATGATGTTAGCCGAGGCTTTCGATTCAGGCAGCTCGATGCATCGTTTTTTTGAAATGTTTGGCGGTAGTAAAAACGGTTATATCCAAATGTTGACATATGCTGCGTTTATTTACGGATTATTGCAATTGACTGAAAAACAGCGCATTATGAGTAAAGAAAAAGAAGGCTTTAAGCTCAATTTACTGCCCGAACAAGACCAACTTGTGCTGTCACCTGAAGAAGTAGCGAATATCAAACTCAACGTATTGCAATTGGAGCAGCGCGGTTTTAAATTCATAGTGGCTGATTTTATTAAAAAAGCTTGTACACAGTATCGTAACGACCAATCCATTGGAGAAACGCTGCAAGTGCTTGAGGCTCAAATAAATAACCACAAAGAAGATGCGGAAGGGCAGTTAGAAATCGTGAAGTACATCATTCAAGCCATTTCCTCATTGGGTTTTATTGGGACAGTTTTAGGTTTATCGGCATCAATCGGTCTGGCTCATTTGGCTAAAACCGAAGAAGGTATGCCAACCATTACCAACAACTTGAATATTGCCTTCGATACAACTTTGGTCGCTTTATTGCTGGGTTTGATTCTAACTTTTTTCTATCACCGCCATCTTGCGGATTTAGATTCGCTCTATTCTCGTACAAAAATGTATATCATTGATAACCTCGTCAGCAGAATTTATAAAGGGTAAGTAAGACGATTTTAATAAACGACACCATTACGCCTTTTGTGCGTAGCACGAAACAGTGCATAATGGTGTCGTTTATTTATGTTGCGTTACTAATTCTACTTTGGCACTTTGGAGTACGCCGTATATAGGTTGCACTACTTGAGTAGAGTTTTATGGCATAAAAAGACGCAATGATGATTCCAAATGACTGTATCAAAAGTCCTGATGGGACTTAATGCCTGTAATTGTCCATCTTGCTACCGTAAACGCATCTCTAATGGGATTTTTTGCATTTTTAGGTTTAAAATGTCCTGTTTTAAACAATTTTATACAATTCTAAAACGTCGTCGAGGTTTGAAATTCCTATTTCCTATCGGAAATGCGGCATTTCCAATGCGAAATGCCGTATTTCCGATGCGAAATGCCGCATTTCCGATGCGAAATGCCGCGTTTCCGATGCGAAATGCCGCGTTTCCGATGCGAAATGCGGCATTTCCGATGAAAGTCTTTTAATCGCTCGCTCCAATAGAAAAACTTTCAAAGTACGTCTTCTGTGCGTAGCGCAAAAAAGTGAGTATCAAACACACAAAAACTTATTTCTGATTACTTAAATATGAAATAAAGGACTTTCTATAAAAAATAGCTGGATAGCTGCACACTGTTTTTTGCTTCGCAAAAAATGCGTGCATTGAGAAAAATCTATCAGAGTGACATTCATTTTTTAAGAAAAATCAAAGATTTTTCTTAAAAAATGAATGTCACTCTAAAAAAAACATCTTTGTACGCTTTTCGAGCGTAACGAGAAACAGTAAGTAACTGATAATTTAAGCGTTTTTATTTTTATAGGAAAGCCTTATATCTCATCTCTATATTTCCGCTTCAATATTTTTAAAAATACTAAAAATAGTTTTTCCATAGTGGCGCACTTGAAATAGATTTGGGTGCGATTGAAAATTATGATTCGGATTATGTTCCAAAACAAACCAACCGTCACCCCTCAGTAATTTCTTCTCAAAAACCTTATCGGGTATCGAATCTAAACCTGCCAAACCATAGGGTGGTCCTGCAAAAATATAGTCAAACTGTTCGTAAGCAGCCGCAATAAACTTAAAAACATCGCCTTGAATGATGCGCAAATGGGGTTCGATGTCCAATTTTTTAGCCGTTTCGCGCACAAAACGGACAGCGGGCGCATGTTTATCCACATAAGTTACATCCAAACAGCCTCTTGAGATAAACTCATAAGTATGATTGCCTGTGCCACCGAACAAATCTAAAACTTTGGTTTCTTCAAAGTCAAACGTATTGGTCAAAATATTGAAAAGCCCTTCTTTGGCATAGTCAGTTGTGGGGCGAGTGGGCCAATTGTCGGCGGGAGGGTAGAAGCGACGACCTTTGAATTTTCCTGCGATGATTCTCATTTTAGAAGATATTGAAGCAAAAAGATTTTAGAATTTCGGGCAAAGGTACAAAAACAATGATAAGCTAAGTTTGTTAAGCACTTAGCAAAGCGTACATTTGCGCCGCAATCATGGAACTATGATGAGTTTTTTTTCATTTCATCAAAAATTTACGCTTTATGGCTATTGTTAAATTTACTTTTGAAGATAAAAATATCGCCCCAAAGACTGTAGAAGCAGAGGCAGGTTACTCGATTTTGGAAATAACGGAGGAACATGACGTGCATTTGAATCACAATTGTGGCGGAGTGTGTGCTTGCTCAACTTGTCATGTTTATGTGCTGAAAGGTGACGAATTTTTAGAAGAAATCAGTGATAAAGAAGAAGATTTTATTGACCGTGCCAGAAATCCACGTCTCGAATCGCGTTTGGGTTGCCAATGTGTCATCTTGGAAGAAGATGCTGTCATCGAAATTGAGATTCCTGACCAACGTGAAATTATAGGGCACGAACATTAGTTTATTGGTTTACTGGTTAAATAGAGGATTTCAACCAACTAACTAATAAGCCAACAACCAACAACTAAAAAATGGAAGTAAAACCTTACGAAATAGACGGCAGCAAAAAGCAGCAAGTCTCTCAGATGTTTGATAACATCGCTGGGAAATATGATTTTCTCAATCATTTTTTATCGCTCAATATGGACAAAACTTGGCGACGTAAGATGATTGCTGAACTCAATGTATTGCAACCTAAAACTGTCTTAGATGTGGCAACTGGCACAGCTGATGTTGCTATCAACACAATTAAACAGTTGAAAATAAACAATTTAAAAATCGAAGGCGTTGATATATCGGCAGAAATGTTGAATATCGGCAGAAAGAAAATCAGTCATGAAGGTTTGTCAGAACGCATTACATTGAGTTTGGGTGATTCAGAACAATTGCCATTCGAGGGCAATAAATTTGATGCTGTGACCGTTGCTTTTGGTGTTCGCAATTTCGAGAATTTGGAACGTGGATTGCAAGAAATGCATCGTGTACTGAGGGGGGGCGGAAAATTGGTGGTTTTAGAGTTTTCAAAACCAACCATGTTTCCATTTCGTCAGTTGTATAATTTTTATTTCAAAAACATATTGCCAATGATTGGCAAATTGACATCCAAAGACAATCGTGCGTATGCTTATCTGTACGAGTCTGTTCAAGCGTTCCCCGATGGCGATAATTTTTTAACAGTTTTGAATAAAATCGGATTTAAAGAAACTCAATGCAAACCTTTAACGCTCGGCATCTGCTCCATCTACATTGGCTACAAAAAGTAGCTAAAAAACAAGTTATTGTCTTTTCTCCACTCCTCATTGCTTTTTGTGCTATGCTTTTAGTGCCTTCCATGCTGAGTGGGCAGTCGGCAGGTCGTGGCAACTACAACTATCTCGATTTTCAGAATCGCAACTATTATTTTGGTATCACGTTGGCTTACAACAAGTCAGATTATCGAATTTTTAGAGGCAAAAACTTTATTCTTAACGATAGTATTGCAGGTATCGAGGCGGTCAAAGGCCCTGGATTCAACTTGCAGATTGTCAGTAACTTAAAATTGGGTGAAAACTTTGATATTCGCTTTTTGCCTGGCTTTTCGTTTGCTGAGCGCAATATCGAATACGATCCAACTCGTAAGAACAGACCCGACTACAATAACAAAATTGAGTCAGTATTTGTTGAGCTGCCTTTTCATGTGCGGTACAAATCTGCGCCCTATCACGATAAGCGTTTGTTTGTGATGGGGGGTATCAAATACAGCTACGATATTCAATCGAAAAGCCGAAGCCGTCAATTGGGTACGTATGCGCGCATATCGCCAACAGATTATCAGGCAGAAGTTGGGGTTGGTATTCAGATGTTTTTTCCTTATTTTATCTTTTCGCCAGAGTTCAAAGTCTCACATGGCTTGGGCAATATGCTGATTTACAAGCAAGAAGTGAGGGATGCGACAGCTATAGAAAAATTGATGTCGAGAACGTTTACTTTGTCTTTGCATTTTGAAGGGTAAATCGCACTATAAAAAAGCCCGAATTTTCTGAATTGGAAAATTTGGGCTTTTTAGTTTCTACAAATGATTAATCGCCAAAAGCTTGCGCTAAATCTTCAATCAACCATTCTGGCTCTTCCAAACCAATATAAAAACGATAGAAATTGAAAGGTAGTGGCGGATTGGATTTGCCTTCGATACCATACAACGAACAAGTCGGAAACACCAAAGACTCGTGTCCGCCCCATGATACGGCAAATAAAAAACGCTTCAAACGATAAAAAAAGGCTTCTGCTTCTTCAAGTGTTTCTGCTGTTGTTTCGATTGAAAAAAGCCCACCACAGCCACTCATCTGCTTTTTTGCCAATTCATACTGAGGGGTGTCTTCGAGAAAAGGATAGTAAATTTTTTTTACTTTTGGATGTGCTTCCAGCCATTCTACAACTTTTTGGGCACTTTCATCCGACCTTTTCATGCGCAAAGGGAGCGTACGCAAACCACGCGTGATTAAATTGGCATCGTGTGGACTGATAATTGCGCCTAAACACATTTGTTCGGTATCAAATATTTTTTGAATCAAAGCCTTTGACCCACACACCACGCCTGCCACAACATCTGAATGACCATTCAAATATTTTGTCGCTGAATGCACCACAAGGTCAATACCCCATTCGATTGGGCGTTGAAAAATCGGAGAACAATATGAGTTGTCAATAATAGACACTAAGCCATGTTTTTGGCAAATAGCGGCACATGCTGCCAAATCTTGCATCTCAAAAGTTAATGAATTGGGGCTTTCGAGGTACAAAACTTTGGTATTGGGGCGAATGGCTTTTTCAATTTCCGATGTGTCTGTGGCATCTACATAGGTGGAGGCTACACCAAATCGAGGCAAAAAACGCTTTAAAAGCACATTTGTCCATGAATAGGGGGCATTGACACACACAATATGATCGCCCGCATTGACTTGAGCAATGACAGCCGCTGAAATAGCCGCCGAACCGCTGGCAAATACCAAAGCATCTTCTGCAGATTCTAAAGCAGCTATTTTTTGACGCAATATTTTGACCGTTGGATTATTGCCACGTGTGTAGAGATGGCTACTCAACTCATTTTTAAGGCTGTTGCGGAAAACTTCTAAATCTTTAAACGCGAAATTAGAAGACTGAATAACAGGCGTGGAAACGGCATTGAAATAATGCTCACGCTCTTCGCCTAAGTGATAGAGAATTTCTGAAAGATGCATTGGCTTGAATTTTTGAGGCAAGATACTGAGGGGGTATTTTTTTGTCTAAACTTTTTTCAAAAAAAGTAATCTTAGTGCAATAAAAGAAAAACGACCACGTTTTATAGCTGTCTTTACGAATCAATAAAGGCATAAATTATCACTAAATCTATAATTTTAACTCATCTCTCATTCCTGCATGATTTAAAAATTTACAATTATTTTTTTTATATCAATGGCACAATTAAACTGTGCAACCACCGCAGGTCATTCCACAAATACATTTTTAAAGCATCACCCAACAACCGATTCATTAATACTCTACCCGATGACCGATTCCAACTCAAAGCAAAGGGACGACATTCCGCTTTTGGAAATGTGCGTCCCTTATTTTTTGCCCATTGCAATGGACTTATTGTCTATTGAAAATCAATAAATTAAATTTTTTAGCCGCCTTTGGCGGCAAAAAAACTTTGAGAAGCGAGTGATTTTTTTAGGAAAATTTTGACAAAGCCAAAATTTTCCTAAAAAAATCACTCGCTCCAAAAGAAAATCTTTCAAAGTACGCTTTTTACGCTATGCGCAAAACAGTGAGTAATAGCTAATGAATTGATTTTCAACTTACAACAAGTCTAATGAATATTAGTCATTGGCAACGAGTAAATACTTATTTTTCTTACCATTTTCAACCATGATATAGCAGTCTTTGAGTAGTTCATTGCTTGCGACTATGTGTTCGTGCGTTGTAATTTTTACTTTATTGATTGAAATCGCATTGTTTTGGATGGCTTTGCGTGCTTCACTCTTCGATTTGAGAATAGTTGTTTTTTCTGCTAACAAATCAGTGATATTAATGCCTGCCGCTAGGTCTGCTTTTGATATAGTAAACGAATCAATTTCGTCCGCAATCATCGCCAATTCTTCCGCCGACATACCCCTCAGTATTGTCGCATCTGATTTACCAAAAAGTATATCACTGACTTTCAAAACCGACTCATAATCGGCTTGAGAATGAACACGAATGGTCAATTCTTCTGCCAAGATGCGTTTCAACTCACGTGGATTGTCGGCAAATTCAGCTTCCAAACGTTCGATTTCCGCTCTCGATTTCAAAGAAAAATAGCGAGTGAATTTCGGTAAATCTCTATCATCGGCATTAATCCAAAATTGATAAAACTTATATGGTGAAGTCATTTTTGGGTCGAGCCAGATATTCCCTTTTTCAGATTTTCCGAATTTTGAACCATCCGCTTTTGTCAAAAGTGGAGTCGTGATGGCATAAGCCTTTTGATCGAGGTTGCGACGAATAAACTCCGTTCCCGACGTGATATTGCCCCATTGGTCGCTACCACCCATTTGTACAATGCAATTGTGTTTTTGAAAAAGGCATTGATAGTCATAGCCTTGCAACAATTGGTAGCTGAACTCTGTGAACGAAAGCCCTGTTTCGAGTCGGCGTTTGACGGACTCTTTCGAGAGCATATAACTGATCGTAATTGTCTTTCCCACATCTCGTAGAAAGTCGAGGGCGTTCATGTCTTTATAAAAATCGTAGTTGTTGACAAAAATAGCCGCATTTTCGCCTTCAAAGTCCAAAAACTTCTTGGCTTGTTCCATTTGGAAAGCCAAGTTTTTATCTAACTCGTCACCCGATTTGAGTTGGCGTTCAGCATCTTTACCCGAAGGGTCACCAATACGTCCTGTTGCGCCACCAAAAAGCATAATTGGTTTATTGCCAGACAATTGCCAAAATCGCAGCAACATGATTTGGACATAATTCCCAATGGTCATACTTGGGGCGGTTGGGTCGAAACCAATATAGCCTATTACACCACCATTTTTCAAAGCATCCTCTACTCCTGGTGTTGAGTCGTGGAGCATACCTCGCCATTTGAGTTCTTCTAAAAAGTTCATAAAAGATATTTTATGATTAAATATTTACCCCTCAGTATAAGAGGAGGTTTTGAGGGCGCAAAATTAGAAATTAATTCATAAATAATTTAGACAGAATTAAAGGTGTAGGAAAATATATAGTTTTCTATATAATTAGGGCAAAAAATTTTGCTATTCGCAATTCACGTTTTACTTTTGACGCATTATTGCAACATTTTTATTGTAAATCATTTGATTGGTTTTGTAATAAATTGATAGACAATAAATTATCAACTATTTTTTGAAATCATCCATCCGACAATCGGTATAATCCATTCGAGTTATGAATTTACACGAATATCAAGGCAAAGAATTGCTAAAAAGCTACGGCGTAAAAATTCAAGAAGGCATTTTGTGTCACACGCCCGATGAAGTTTTTGAAGCAGCCAATCGTCTTCGCACTGAAAGAAATAGCGAAGGTTGTGTTGTAAAAGCTCAAGTACACGCAGGTGGTCGTGGTAAAGGTGGTGGTGTGAAATTTGCACCGACTCCTGAAAAAGCAAGAGAAAAAGGACAAGACATTCTTGGAATGATGTTGGTGACACCTCAAACCTCTGCTGCGGGTAAACTTGTTCGCAAGGTTTTGGTTTGTGAAGATGCCTATATCCCCGGCGCAAGCGATCCAAAAGAGTTTTACATCTCGGTTTTGATGGATAGAGCAAAAAAATGTGATGTCATTATCTATTCTACTGAGGGGGGCATGGACATCGAAAAAGTTGCCGAAGAAACACCTCATTTGGTTCACAAAGAATGGATTGATCCACTTTTGGGTTTGCGCCCATTTCAGGTGAATAAAATTTGCTTCAATTTGGGTTTGAGCGGCACAGCGTTTAAAGAAATGTCGGCTTTTGTCACATCCTTATATAAGGCATATGTTGCAAGTGATGCCAGCCTCTTCGAAATCAACCCTTGCTTGAAAACATCATCGGATACAATTATTGCAGTTGACGCAAAAGTGTCAATCGACGACAATGCTTTATTCCGTCATCCGGATCTCGAAGCACAACGTGATAAAGATGAAGAAGACCCAACAGAGGTGATTGCATCAGAAGCTGATTTGAACTATGTCAAATTGGATGGAAACGTTGGCTGTATGGTCAATGGTGCTGGTTTGGCAATGGCTACGATGGACATGATTCAATTGTCGGGTGGTGAGCCAGCTAACTTCCTTGATGTGGGCGGTACTGCAAATGCAGAGCGCGTTGAGAAAGCTTTCAATATTATTTTGAGTGATCCTAATGTTAAAGCTATTTTGGTCAATATTTTTGGAGGTATTGTTCGCTGCGATAGGGTAGCTCAAGGTGTTATTGACGCTTATAATAATATTGGGGCAATTAATGTTCCTATTATTGTGCGCTTACAAGGTACAAATGCAGATATTGCAAAAAAAATGATTGATGAATCTGGCTTAAAAGTTTATTCAGCTATCGAACTAAAAGAAGCAGCTGAGCTTGTCAAAAAAGTATTGAGTTAGTTTAGAAAAAATACCGAATCATTTATCGAGTATTTAGTTGATTTTTTTGCAATATAATATAGTCAGTTAATACTGAATATTAAAACTAAAATATCAGATTTTGTCTTTATTCGTTTTGGAGTTGATTATCATTTGAATTTTGAATTTTTTTTCAAAAAAAAATCATTTTCTATTTGCATCAAAACTTTTTTAGTGTATCTTTGTCCTATCAGAAGCAAGAAATTATAGAAATTACAAAATCATCTGATTTATTTCAAAATTTCTTAATAATCAAGAATTGTCTTATTCGACATAAAGAGTTTTGTACTCATGGTATAATTTTTTTGGGGTTAACAAATGTTGATTGGTCTGCGAACTTTGTTCGCAGGCTTTTTTTTTATATTTACATCCCCTCAGTAAAATGACTCATTTTTGACATATTTAATATTCTGTTACATTGCGTTGGAGATTAATTTGAAATATCTTTGTTAAAATTTCACCTCATTCCTTTACTTCTAAATCTTCGACTAATGAAAAATCTCAACAAGTTTTTTTGCTTCCTTTTTGTTCTTGGCTTTTCTTCTTTATTTCATGTTGCACATACTCAAAATTATTTGCGGGTAGTTGATCCAAAAACAACATGGCGACAAACCACACCAAGTATTACTGAAGCAACTATCTCAGTCAGACCACGAGGGTTATACCTTGAATACGGCGTTTATATGACCTACTCGATGCAGCAGACCCCCTATAATACTGTGCGTGATACTTTTGAAATTCAGCAATATTTTACATTACCTCAAGGTTCTGCCATCAATGACTCTTGGCTTTGGGTTGAAAATCAGATTATGAAGGCACTGCTATGGGATAGATGGTCGGCAACGAGCGTGTATGAAGGCATAGTCAAAAGGCGGCAAGACCCTTCAATTCTCTACAAGAATGGTGAAACCAATTATGAATACCGTATTTTTCCAATCATTGGGAATCAAACGAGGCGTGTAAAACTCAATTTTTATATTCCTGCAAAATGGTCGCCATCGCAACTGACGGCACCGCTATCCCTCAACATGATTACAACATCTGCACGTATTCCGAATGTCAATTTAATCGTTTATGAATCAAACGATTGGAAACAGCCCTCTGTGGATATTGCACCCAATGCGACTTGGGAGTCTGTGGTAGATTCGACATTTGGACCTTCTAAATGAACGACTTTGACGGGCTTGAGTTATCTTTCTTCATCGAATATCACCTATTCTTCGACGAACAATAAGCCTTATTATTTTTCAAACTCACCCATTATCGGTACAACAGACGAGGGGTATTATCAACTCGCTTTTTTGCCTAAAGCATTTTTGAATGATGACAGTGCTATTCCTAAGAAAATATTGTTTGTTGTGGACTATGAAGCGTCAAACACAGGGTTTTCGCAACAGCAAATATTGAATACGATCAAAAGAAATATTCTTGAAAACTTATCACCCCGCGATTCATTCAATATTTTTTACAATAGGTTGACAACAAAAAAACTGAGTTCAACTTGGATTCCAGCCGATAGTGCTAAAATTGAGCAAGCTTTTGCTGTTTTGAGAGACCCCTCAGTAGGAATTGGTAATTCGAGTGTTCTCAATAGTTTATTAGTTGACGGTTATGATTTTTTGAAAGCGCAAAGAAGTGGAGAAATGATGATAATTTCTTCCAATGATGCCTATTCTGCGTTTACAACTGTTCAAAGTTTTTATTCTGATTTGACAAATCAATTCACTTCTTTACCAACGACTCATGCCTTCGACTTTAGCTCTCGCGGTTTAATACCTAGTTTTTGGTCACAAAATACTTATTATTATGGAAATGAACTGTTGTATAGGGTTTTGACATCAAATACACGAGGGAATTTTGTAAACATGACCAATTGGAATCCCGTTTTTTCGGATATTGAAAAAGGAACTTCTGATATTTTTCAGCAACTCGTGCCTTATGCACCTATTGATATGATTGTGAAGCCGACAACTGGACTAACTTTTGAACGCTTTGATTTACAAAGTTCAAATACAAGTTCTGCAAATCGCCCGTTTCTGCAAATTGGTAAATACAAAGGTAGTTTTCCATTTACAGTAGATATTACAACGACAAATGCGGTCAACCAACTTGTCACAGGCAGGTTATCGTTGCCCGCCAATCCAACTGCTGTCAATGACTCCTCGAATAGGCAACTACATGGTGCCAATAAGATTCAAGTTTTGGAAAGTACACCAACCAATAACACTTTAATCAATAAAATCATTCAAGAGAGTAAAGCACATCGGATTTTATCGCGATATACTGCTTTTATAGCACTCGAACCCAATTTACAAACACCTTGTGACACATGTAAAGATGAGACAGGAGGTGTTCGTACCAGCGTAGTAGATGCAAAAAGCGATAGTGTGAAAATCACTGTCTATCCGAACCCATTTAGGGAATCTGTAACGATTTCAATTGAGAAACCTGTATCGGCTAAGGTTGAAAATGCCTTGATTTTTAATACTTTAGGTCAATGTATTAAAACGTTTAATGAAGCTGAATTAAAATCGAATACAGGAAAATTGACTTTGACTTGGCAAGATTTAAACATCAGTGCAGGCACTTATATTTTCAGTACAACCATTAATGGCAAAAAATTTGTTCAAAAATTGGTGAAAATTAGAGAATAGGTGAGGGGCTACAAATGAAAAGGTCGGCGAAGGTTGAGATACCCTTGCCGACCTTTTCATATTATTTCAAACTTTACTACCCCTCAGTATTTTCACCGTTTTCAGGTGTATCAGTAGCAGTTGTTTCACTATCATTAGTGACTTCGTTTTCGATTACCTCGCTTTCTTCTTCCGAAACCACATCTTCGATCAATGCCACATCAGCTATTTCTTCACCATCATCGAGGCGAATGATACGTACCCCTTGAGTGGCACGACCTTGTACACGGATTTCAGCTGCATCCATGCGAATAGTAATGCCGGATTTAGTCGTGATAATGAGGTCTTCTGAGTCTTTAACGGCTTTGATGGCGACAACTTTACCTGTCTTTTCGGTCAAATCCATTGTTTTGACACCACGACCACCACGATTGTTGACCAAACGATAATCGTCCACATCTGTACGTTTACCATAGCCGTTTTCTGAGACAATCAAAACCGAGGTTTCTTTATCATCCACATCAACCGTAATCATACCTACCACGAAGTCAGTGCCATCTTCGTCAACTTCCAAACCTGCAACACCTGTGCTGGCACGCAACATTGGGCGCACACGACTTTCAGGGAAACGAATGGTACGACCATTACGGTTGGCAATCAGAACCTCACAGTTGCCATTTGTCAATTTTGCTTCAACAAGCTCGTCGCCTTCACGAATTTCGATGGCAGTGATACCTCCATTACGAGGGCGCGTGAAGTGTTCAACAGCTGTTTTCTTAACCAAACCATTTTTAGTAGCAAACACAATATAGTTGGATTGTGCGAACTCCACATCCGTCAAATCTTTGATTTTGACATAAGATTTGATTTTATCATCGGTCGGCATTGATAGGATATTCTGAATCACGCGACCTGCCGACGTTTTCGTACCTTCTGGAATTTCGTAAGCACGCAACCAATAACATTTACCTTTTTCAGAGAAAAACAATAGATAATCGTGCGAATTGGCGATGAACATGTGTTCAACGAAGTCTTCGTTGCGGGTTTTTGCACCCCGACTGCCGCGACCACCTCGACCTTGAGCGCGATATTCAGATGTAGCCGTGCGTTTGATATAACCCAAATGCGAAATGGTCACCACCATATCTTCTGCTTCAATGAGGTCAGTCATTGAAATATCGCCATCTGCATGTTCAATATCGGTGCGGCGTTCGTCGCCAAAACGGTCACGAATTTCGGCTGTTTCTTTTTTGATAATATCACGGCGCAGACCTTCATCCGCGAGGATAGCTTTTAGGTTTTGGATGTGTTTTTTGAGTTCTTCGTATTCGTGCAGGATTTTATCGCGTTCCAAACCTGTCAGACGTTGCAAACGCATTTCCAAAATGGCTTTGGCTTGCACTTCTGAAAGGTTGTAGATTTTCTTCAAATCCCCCCCCTCAGTATAGAGACCAATTACTTCTGCTGTGGCATCGGTGAGTTGATAAGTCTGAGCTGTCAGATTTTGTTGAGCCTCATCAGGTGTTTTGGCAGCGCGAATGATGTCAATAATTCTATCCAAATCATCGAGCGCGACATACAGACCTTCCAAAATATGAGCGCGATCTTCTGCTTTTTTCAAGTCGAATTTGGTGCGACGAACGATGACTTCGAGGCGGAATTTGACAAATTCTTCTAAAATTTGCTTCAAATTCAACACCATTGGGCGACCGTTTACCAACACAACATTATTGATACCATAGCTTGTTTGCAACGGTGTCATTTTGTATAGTTGGTTCAAAATGATGTTCGCTGCTGCATCGCGTTTGAGTTCGATGACGACGCGAATACCCTCTTTGTTCGATTCATTGCGAATTTCGGAAATACCTTCAATCTTTTTATCAACCGCTAACTCTTCTATTTTTTGGTGCAAAACGGCAGGGTTGATTTGGTAAGGCACCTCTTTAATAATGATGCTTTCGCGACCACCATGGTTCACAATTTCAGCCTTTCCACGCACAACAACACGTCCACGACCTGTTTCAAAGCCCTCACGAACACCTGATATGCCATAAATCGTACCACCTGTTGGGAAGTCAGGTGCTTTGATGTATTGCATCAATTCAGCAACTGTTATCTCGGGATTGTCCACCATTGCAATCAAACCATTGCACACCTCTGTCAAGTTGTGCGGCATCATACGCGTAGCCATACCAACCGCAATACCTTCTGCTCCGTTGATGAGTAGATTGGGCAATTGTGTTGGCAAAACAGTGGGTTCTTCGAGTGAGTCGTCGAAATTGAGTTGGAAATCAACAGTATCTTTTTCAATATCTGCCAAAATTTCGTCACTGATACGGCGCAAACGTGCTTCTGTATAACGCATCGCAGCCGCTGAGTCGCCCTCAATAGAGCCAAAATTGCCTTGACCATCAATGAGCGGGTAGCGCAGTGACCAATCTTGAGCCATACGCACGAGCGTGTCATAAACCGAGGCGTCACCGTGCGGGTGATATTTACCCATAACTTCACCGACAATACGCGCCGATTTTTTGTGGGGTTTATTGTATGACATACCGAGTTCGGACATACCAAATAGCACACGACGATGTACGGGTTTGAGTCCATCGCGTACATCTGGTAATGCCCGCGATACAATCACCGACATCGAGTAGTCAATGTACGCCGACTTCATGTGGTCTTCGATATTGACTTGTACGATTCTTGAATTTGACATATTTTAATCTTGTATTGTTGCCGTGTTGTATGGCTAAATTGCTGTGTTTTGGTAAGCGTTTAGAACAATTTAGCATACATCAATTTAACCAAAAAACGATAAAAAATACCTTTTGCTCAAAGGCTCGCAAAATTACACTTTTTGTCTCGAAAAACGAAGAAATGTGGAAAAGTTTTCGGTTTTACTGAGGGGTGGTATTTTTACAATTTATTGATTTTCAAAAAGTTGTAAAAGTAGGCTAAATTTTATTTTTTGTTGAAATTTCACTAAAAGAACAGTCAAACTAAATTGCAGTTTAGTTTGACTGGTTGCTTTAATTTTTGCATATTTTTTTAGATTTTACACCTGTTATTGCATACTTAGTATTGTACATATTTTTGGAAAATCTGTACAATTTCAGGTGGTGCAGTCATGTCATCAAATTGTAGAGAGACTGTTTTGCCATTTTTTTTCATCGAAATGGAGTAGTTGAAACCATCTCGCATCATACCTCCGATACCTTCGTTGGGCGGCGTTTTGGGCGTTTCTTGTGGCGCATTTTTTTTCAAAATGGGCTTTTCAGGAACGGCTGTGTTTGCACTTAAATTGTTTTCTGCTAAAATCAAACCTCTTGTTTCTGCCTCTGCTTGTTCGGCTGCAAGGTCGCGTTTTGGAGTTTCTACTGAGGGGGTATTGCTATTAGCAGAGAGAGATTGTTCGGCCAATTTATTGAGTGCATTTTGTTCTTCTATGGTCAAATCGTCAAATTCGAGATTGGCTTTGCTGGTGATGCCAATGAAACCGCCTTCTCTTTTTATCTTGATTTTCATCGTGTAGCTGTTTTAAATGAACGTTTACGGATTTTGTTTGAGTTTTCTCTTTGAAATATATCTAAGTCATTAATTGAGAACTACTTTTTATCATAAGTGTTTGAAGGAGAATGACTTAAAGGCAATGACGATATTGTTTAATAATCATTAACCACTTATCTGTTACAACCATACTGAGGGGTATAAACCCTCAAAGATTGGCTAAATGTAACTTGACACACTTTTATATAATGCCTACTTTTTTGAATGCTGCATCGAGGGTGACTTGTGTCGAAGCAGGTATTTTTTTAGCAATCACGAGGGTTTTTGCCACTTTTGTTAAGGCTTTATAAAGGTCTTTGAACTTAGCTGTGGACTTCAATATTTTGAGAGCCTCGAACCACAACACTGCTGCATTTTGCGTGCCAATTCCCATAGCGGCTAAATAAAAAGCATGATTGGGAATGCCTGAATTGATATGTACACCACCATTGTCGGATGTTCCTTTATATATTATTTTCATATTGTCGGGCTGTGGCATCATCACAACTGTGGCATCGTTGGGTGATTTCATAGAGCGAATCGCTTTGCCTGCGAAACGACCTGAGAGACATGATTCGCCAATGAGCCAATTGGCTGTCATTTCATTTTGTTTCAAAAAATGTTGTTTGATGGCTGTTCCAAATACATCAGCAAAATGCTCATTGAGTGCGCCTGATTGGTTTTTGTATTCTAAGTTGGCTGTGTATTGCACAACTCCATGGGTCAATTCGTGTGCTGTGACATCTAAGGCTCGTGCGAAATGTTTGAAATTAGTGCCATCGCCATCGCCAAAAATCATCTGCTCACCGTCCCAAAAAGCGTTATTGTATTTCATGAGATAATGCACATTGGAAACCAAATCCATACTATTATTATCAATGGAGTCCCAACCTAATACCGTTTTGAAATAGTCTCTAACAATGCCTCCATTGTCATAAACAGCATTTACATCTAAATCTACTGAGGGGTTATCGCCTTCTTTTCTGACTTGATTGAGACGCAAAGAGCTTGTGTTTTGGCTATCGAAAACAAGTCGTTCATTATTGCCTACATCTGGCATCATACGAGCGAAGGTCATCAGACCTTGACGACGAGTACGCATAGATTTATCAAGCCCCGTTTGGGAAGGTTGAGCTACATCAATGCCTTCTTTTTTCATTTCTTTGAAAACAACATCAGGGATAAAATGGCAGCGACAAGGGTATTTATTCATAAAATGCTTTGTGAAATATAATTAACTAATAAATTTTTCAAGAAAGTTTTTCCAAAAATACATTAGTAAGCGACAAGGTGGCTATTTTTTATTTTTTCCTTATAACTTTGTTAGCTTGTATTTTAAAAAAAGAAAAACGCTAAAATTGGAGGTACAAGTATAAGGAAATTTTGTAGAAAGAATAGTTTCTCCATACGAAATTGCTTTTTTCCATATCATACCCCCTCAGTACGTCACAGCTTTTGATGAGAAAAGGAGTGTATGGTTTAAAAAAACATAAAAAGTTAAGATTAAGTTAAAGACAGTTGCTTACCTTTGGGACGATTTTTTCAGCTTTAATCTCTCACCAGATTCATTAATTTAAAATCAAGACTACATGAAAAAAGGTTTTTTTACAAAAATTAAAGGGTTGCATAAAGCAGCACTCACAATGCTTGTTGTACTGATGAGCATTATTTTTTCACAAGCACAGGTCACTACTTCTGGTCTGACAGGTACTGTGACAGATTCAAAAGGTGAAACCCTCGTTGGTGCATCGGTTGTGGCTGTTCACACACCTTCAGGTACTCGTTATGGAGCAATTACTAACGAAAGTGGTATTTACAATATACCAGGCATGCGTGTAGGTGGACCATATGAAATCACTGTGTCTTTTGTTGGTTACACTGAACAAAAACGCTCAGATGTTTATTTGAGTTTAGGGACTTTCGGAAAAGAAAAGTTCGCAATGGCAGATGCATCAAACGCGCTTCAAGAAGTTGTGGTGACTTATGATAGGAATGCGCTTATTGGTGGTAACAGAAAAGGTGCATCAACGTCGTTTAACCGCGAGAATATCAATGCTTTACCGACATTAGGACGTACTATCAATGATATTACACGTTATAATGCGTATAGCAATGGTCGTTCATTTGCAGGACAAGACAGTCGTTTCAACAGCTTCACTATTGACGGTTCAGCGTTTAACAATGGCTTCGGTTTGGGTAGTCAAGCTCAAGCGGGTGGTCGTACGGGTACAACCGCTATTTCTTTGGATGCTGTTGAGGCACTTCAAATTAATATTGCTCCTTTTGACGTACGTCAATCAGGTTTTGGTGGTGCGGGTATCAATGCTGTGACTCGTTCTGGTACAAATGAGTTTTCAGGTTCTGTTTTTGGGTTTATGAAAAATAACGATTTAATTGGTAGTAAGGCCAATGGTATTGCTCTTTCACCTAAACCTGTTTTTAAAGAACAAACTTCAGGCTTTCGCTTAGGTGGTCCACTCATCAAAAATAAATTGTTCTTTTTTGTGAATGGTGAGTTCGTAAACAGTTCTAAGCCAGCTTTAGATTGGCAAGCTAGTCGCCCAGGTGCAACAGGTAATATATCGCGTACTTCAGCAGATAGTTTGAATGATTTGAGTTCGTTTTTGAAAACGAACTTTGGTTACGATTTAGGTGCAATTGATGGCTATAACAATGAAATAACGAGTAAAAAATATTTGGCTCGTATTGATTATAACATTGATGACCACAATAAATTGACTCTTCGTTATTCACACCACGATTCTCAATCAGACCAGCTTATTAGTAACAGTAATAGTAGTAATACAGCAGGTAATGGTAATCGCAATAACTTAGGTACGGCTATTTCTGGTCAAAATACAGGTTATATTATTCAAGACAACACTCGTTCAATTGTAGCAGAGTTGAACTCTAATTTCAAAAATATATACTCTAACAATCTTCTTGTTTCTTTCAACAAACAAATTGAAGATAGAAAGTATCGTACGGCTTTATTCCCAACCATTGATATTTTAAGTGGTGTTGGTGGTTCTACCTATACTTCTGTTGGTTTCGACCCATTCACTCCTGACAATAAATTGAACTATTCGACATTCAATATTTCGGACAACCTTTCAATTTATAAAGGAAAACACAATTTTACTTTGGGCGCACAGTATGAGTATTTCAAGTCTAATAACTTGTTCTTCTATGCTTCAAACGGTGTTTATGTATTCAACTCAATTGCGGATTTCAAAACAGCCGCTTTAGCATATAAAGCGAATCCAAATTTGACAGTTTCACCTGTTTCAATTGCTCGTTTCAACTATCGTTATTCGCTTTTAGCTGATGGTTCTGCACCTTGGCAAACTTTAGGTATTCACACGACGAGTGTTTATGGTCAAGATGAATATCAAGCTACTGATAAGTTGAAATTAACTGGCGGTGTGCGTGCTGACTTGACAACTGTGGCTGAAACTGCGACAGATTATTACAACCCTGTTGTAGCGGGCATTGATTTCAAAGATCCAAAAGGTCAGATTTATAAAGTTAATACAGCTAATATGCCTCGACCAAAAGTCTATGTTTCTCCAAGAGTTGGTTTTAACTTAGATGTATTTGGCAACAAAATGACTCAAGTACGTGGTGGTACAGGCTTGTTCTTATCTCGCGTTCCTTACGTATTGATATCAAACCAATTGGGTAATAATGGTGTGAATATTGGTGCTGTTAATGCGACAAACACAACAGCTTATCCTTTCACTCTTGATCCTACACGATACAAGCCTGCAACAACAGATATTACAAAGTTGACGAACTATGGTGTAAACGCTTCTGACGAAAACTTGAAATTTCTTCAAGTTTGGAAAACAAACTTGGCTGTTGACCAACAATTACCTTTTGGTATCGTTGCAACAGCAGAAGTTTTGTACAACAAAAGTTTCAATGCACTTCGTTACATTGACGTTAACTTGAATGCACCAACAACTTTCTTCACAGGCCCAGATACACGCCCTCGTTTCCCTGCATCAGGCGTAGCCTCATCAGGTGTCAATGCAGCACGTTTGGTTAATACAACTGTTAATGGTGTATATGTATTGTCAAACACAAACGTCGGCTCTTCTTACACTTTTACAGGTAAATTGGAAAGACAAGCAGCTAAAGGCATAGGTGGAATGCTGGGTTATACTTATGGTTTAGCTAGAGATTTGGCATCTGTTGGTAGTACAGTTGACGGTGCAGTTCCTACATCAAGAGGTCTGAACTATTTGACAACAGCTTATTCTGATAATGACTTGCGCCACCGCGTGGTCGGTTATTTGAACTATCGTTTAAGCTATGGTGGTGAATATGGTGGAGCTACTATGGTCACTCTCGGTTATGTGGGTGCAACAGGAGGTAAAATCTCTTATATCTACAGTAATGACCAAAATGGTGACGGTCAAACAAATGACTTACTTTACATTCCTAATAATGCTTCTGAATTGACATTCACACCACTAACTGTTGGTACAGTTACATATTCTGCAGCAGACCAACAAGCAGCGTTCGAGGCATATATCAACAATAGTCCTTACCTGTCTACCCGTAGAGGTCAATATGCAGAACGTAATGGTGGACAGTTCCCTTGGTTAAATCGTTTAGATTTGACAGTAACTCAAGAAGCATATCTCAAAGTAAAAGGTAAAAAGCACACACTTCAATTCCGTGCAGACATCTTTAACGTTGGTAACTTGTTGAATAACAAATGGGGCGTTGGTAATGTATTGACGACTAACCGTCCTTTGACTTTCGTTTCTGTTAGTGGTACGGGTGTGCCTACTTACCGTTTCACAACGCAATCAATCAATGGTTCAACAGTGCTATTGAAAGATACTTTTGTAAAATCTGTTAGTTCAGATGACGTTTATCAAATTCAATTAGGCGTTCGTTATATTTTCAACTAATTTGATTGCTAATCAAATAGTTAAAAAACCGCATCAAGCATTGCTTGGTGCGGTTTATTTTTACCCCTCAGTATAAAGCCCCTCTTTAGTCACCTTATTCTAAAAAAACAAGCCCCGAACATGCCAGTCCGAGGCTCAACCCAAATTATGCAAATTTAACCTAAACCAAACTAGAACGCTTTAAAAGTAAGTCATAAAGCCTCTTAAAAGTGAGATAAACTCCCAAAAGCGTTGATAAAAAACAAAAATAAAGGCAAATTTATGTAAATTTGGAATAATAATTTTGAAAATTTAGTTGAATAATAAATCAAACACTTACAAATTTGTAAAAAAATATTGGCGAATTACCAAAAAGAGAGTAAAAGCATATCAATTTTCTCTTGTATCTTTGCACCTAGTATAGAAATAACATAACTAACTAATTTCAAGAACCCTTTTTGTTCATTTTTAAACTAATACACTGAATACATGAAGCCAACACTGTTGATTCTTGCTGCTGGTATCGGAAGTCGTTATGGTGGTTTGAAACAAGCGGATTCAATTGGACCTTCAGGGGAAGCCATTATTGAATACTCTATTTACGACGCTATTCGAGCTGGATTTGGTAAAGTCGTTATCGTTATCAGGAAAAGTATCGAATTGGATTTTAAAGAAAAATTTGGTGGAAAATTTGACGATTTAATCAAAGTAGAATTTGCATATCAAGAGTTTGATTCACCTATTGAAGGTATTGACTCTTTCCCAGAAAGAAAAAAACCTTGGGGTACAGGACATGCAATGCTCGTTGCGAAAGACAAAATCAAAGAACCTTTCCTTGTTATCAATGCGGATGATTTTTATGGATATTCTGCATTTCAAAAAATGGCAGATTTCTTGACACACCGTTGCTCACCCAAACACATGGGAATGGTTGGCTATTGGTTGAAAAATACTTTATCAGAAAATGGCTCAGTAAGCCGTGGTGTTTGTTCGACCAATAAAAACAATCATCTAACTAGCGTAATCGAAAGAACAAAGATTATTCGCGAAGATGAAGATAAAAAAATATACTATTTTGAGGGTGATAAAAAAACATATTTACCAGATGATACTATAGTTTCAATGAATTTCTGGGGGTTTCACCCCTCAGTATTTGAGGAGACAAGAAAGATGTTTGTAAAGTTTGTGAATGATAACTATAATAACTCAACAGCCGAATTTTATATCCCACTTGTTGCAAATACACTTATCGAGACAGGAAAAGCTGACTTCACTGTGATGACAACACGTGATCAATGGTATGGTGTTACCTATCAAGAAGATAAGCAAACTGTTCAAAATGCGTTTTGGGCATTGACAACGATTGGCGCATATCCGTCCAGTTTGTGGGGTGAAGTGGCTGAACCAATGTAAAACCTGTATCTCATTGAAAAATAATAAGGGTGGTAGAGTATGTCTTTGCCGCCCTTTTTTATCATCATCAATACCCCTAGTATGAAAAATCTAATAATGTTATTTGGTCTTTTAACAAGCCACTTATACATCCAAGCAATAAATGCTCAAATTGGTTATCAATTAGTCGAAGGAGCAAACAGTAAAGCAATGGGTGGTATTGGTGTTATGTTTCAAGGAGCTAAAGCCATTTTCCAAAATCCAGCGGGACTAATAACTACCTCTGAACCAACCCTCATTGCTGCTTCTGAAATCCGGCAAGGACTCAAGGAATTAAGACCAATGGCTTTTGCCGCTATATTGCCTGCCCAATCAGCAGTATTCGGTATGGTTTACCAAACATTTCATTTTGAAGATTATCGGGAAAGCAAACTTGGTTTAGCCTATTCGCGGCGTATGACATCTAATTTCAATATTGGTCTTCAACTTGATTATCTGCGTCTGCGTATCAATGAATATGGCGTTGTCAATCTATTGACTTTTGAAATTGGCTCTAATGTGTTGATTACGAAGGACTTAATGCTATCGGCATATGTTTTCAATCCAGTGGCTGTACGTATCAATGAAACAGAAGAGCGCACCCCCTCAGTATTTCGCTTAGGTTTAGGCTATCAACTGAATACGAAAGTGTCGCTGTGTTTAGAAACAGAAAAAGATATTTACTTTGCTCCTTCATATAAATTCGGACTGGCATATCAAACGACAGAATCAATTAACATCCGTTGCGGATTTCGCACTCAGCCTACTGTTTTCAGCTTAGGCATAGATTACAGAATAGGTAAACGTGCATCCATTGACATGGCTCTATCCAACCATACCTATTTGGGTGCAACACCAGCCATAAATCTTAACTACTCTTTTGAAAAAGAAAAACGGTAGCGTACTCGAATGCAGCTACCGTTTATTATTTCTAAGGCTTTTTATACCTTTTATCTAATTGGCTTTCAAATCAGCAGGAATGGCTGGCGGAATAGATTGGCAAATATCTTTACCTGACTTGTCACGAATATACAACTCGACACGACGATTATACTTACGACCATTGTCATCGTCCGTATTTTTTGCCACAGGTGCGCGTTTACCACTCTTTTCTGTCAAAACGCGTGAGGCATCAATGCCCATTTTAACCAATGCAGCTTTGGCATTTGTTGCACGACGACTTGATAGGGCTTCGTTGTAGGCATCAGAGCCTCTGATATCAGTATGCGCACTCAATACACCAACGTAATCTTTATGCTCTTTTAAGATTTTCGCCATTTCTGCCAATTCTTTTTGTGCATCTGAGCGAATATTATCCTTGTCGAAGTCAAAGAAAATCCAATTCAGGTCGCAGCTTGGAGCAGTAGGAGTAGCTGCCGCCGCCGCTGTTGCCGCTGTTGCTTTGGGCGTTTCAACGATTTTGGCAGTATCAACAGCTGGAGTTGTTGTCACAGCTGCTTTAGGTACTACTGTTTCCGTTTTTCCGCAACCTTTACCAAATAGCCACCACGCCAATAAGGCTAAAAGTGGTAACAAAAGCCACCACAACCAACTTGGCAAGCCTCCAGCCATAGCTTCTTCTGCTACGGGTGCTATTGGAGCTGCCGCTACCACAGGTTTAGGTTCTGGTTTAGGCTCTGCTTTGATTGCCGCTGTTGCCGCCGCCGCCGCTGCTGCCATTGCCAAAGGTGCGCCCAAGCCTACTTTGGCACCAGCTTTGTCTGGATTCAAGAAAGGTGCTGCAGCATAGACAGCTGCTAAGCTATCGTATGCACATGAACGAGCGATTTCTTTACCATCAGCATTTCTCAATACGATAAAGTAATGGTTTAGACCTATTTTTTTAATTTCGTAGCGTTCTTTGACGAGCATATTTTTTACGACATCTTCCATATCTGAATCTCGCTCTTTGGCAGTCATGTGACCTTCACTGCGCAGCGATACGTCATCGTCTTCATCAACTACAGCAAAATAATATTTGCCTGTACGTTGACTGATGAACACACGGAAACCATCGCGAGGAGCTGTCATGTGACCATGATATTCGCGACAAGGCAAATAATCATCTTCAACATCAGCAGCAGGTTCTGATACTGAGGGGGTATTATCGGTCAAACCCAATCCACGACTACCGATTTCCGCTGCAGCTACTGCACCACCAAGACCCAATAATGGGAACATCGCACCTACAGCGTCTATACTATCCTTCGGACAAGAACGAGCAATTTCTTGATGGTTGCCAGCTTTCAGAATGACGAAATGTTTGCCCATCATTTCTTTTATTTCGTAACGATCTTTGTTGTCGCGATTGCGCATAACAGAATTCATACCATTGTCGCGTGCGGCCACTGTCGGATAACCTTCTGAACGCATTTTGACACGCCCATTGTCATCCAACCATGCAAAATAGTATAAATTGTTGGTATGTTGAAAACGAACGAAACCATTCTCATCGGCTTCGTCATGCCCATCATATTGACGACATGCTAAATAATCGTCATCGTGATTACCACTTTTCGCACTGGCAGCAGCACTAGCTGCTGCTGCTGCCGCCGCTTCTTCGGCTGCTTTGAGTCGTGCGGCTTCTGCTTTGAGTCTTGCCGCTTCAGCACGTGCGCTGGGGTAAAGTGCTTGTGCCGTTGCTGCAGAATCATAAGGACAAGAACGAGCAATTTCTTGATGATTACCTGCTTTTAGGATGACAAAATGGCGACCCATCTTTTCAAAAGTGGCATAACGCTCTTCCAAACCTCTGTTTTTTACCACTGATTCTAAGCCTTTGTCGCGAGCAGATGTTGTTGGGTAGCCTTCAGAGCGCATCAACAGGTTATTCTCGTCATCGTACCATGCAAAATAGTGATTGCCGTTGCTATGGGTAAATTTCACCATGCCTGCATGACCGTCAATGCCGACATCTGGATGCCCTTCATATTCTTTGCAAGCCAAATAATCGTCGTCCAAGCGGTCGTTGGCGCGTTCTTTTTCGGCAGCTTTACCACCTCTCGTTTTTTCACCAGTCAGATAAGGTATCATTTCCAAGGCTACTGCTTCGGATTCGCAAGAGCAGGAACGTGCAATTTCTCGATAGTTGGCAGCTCTCAACGAAACAAAATACTTTCCACCCTCTTCTTTGACTGAATAAAAGTCGCGATTTGTGCGGTTTTTTATGACCGATTGAATACCATTTTCGCGTGCGGCGGCTTGTGGATAGCCTTCACTTTTCAATAGTACTTTACCATCAGCGTCTAATAGTGCGAAAAAATAGCGTTGACTTTCTGTGTGATAAAAAGCTGTAAAACCATTTTCAGTTGGGTGGGCAGGTTGATTCTCGTAATCGGTACAACCTAAGTAGTCCTCATATTGAGCCATAGTTTTCTGTTTTGTTAGTGAAAAAATATTGTTTCCTCAAAAAAATATTTCTAAAATTAAAACATTATTCGCTGAAAATGTACTTTTTCATCATTTTTTTGCAAATATTGTTTAATTTTCTTGCATAAAAAATCATAGAGTTATTGGTTGCTAAAATTTTATTTTTGTTGGTAATTGATAATCATAAATTTACAAAATAGATAATTTGACATAGAATGTTATTGTATTGTGAGAAAAAGGCTCAGTTTTAGAAAAAATACTGAGGGGTATGAAAAACAAAAGTCTCCCACCCTAAAAAGGGTGGGAGACTTTTGTTTAATTGTATTTTGCGAAAAGCTGGATGTAATGAGTATATTATAATAATTCATTATTTCCTAGTATTCGTCTTCATTGAAAAAGAAGTCGTCTTTTCGCGGGTAGTCAGGCCAGATGTCTTCTATTCCTTCATACAATTCATTTTCTTCATCAAGAGCTTGTAAGTTTTCGATTACTTCAAGCGGTGCACCCGAACGAATTGAATAATCTACTAACTCGTCACGTGTTGCTGGCCATGGTGCATCTTCCAAATACGAAGCTAATTCAAGCGTCCAATACATATTATAAATGATTTTTGTTTACAAAAAGAGAGGTTGATAAAAGAATTATTGATATTGATAAAACAATTTTTTCAAAAAGTGTGCAAAAGTAATTTTTCAATCCAATTATTACCAAATCCGCAGCAAAAAAAATTAGATAATTTTTGTCTTAAAAAGAACGAAAACCAAGGTCAAAAATTTCATCTTTTTTACTGAGGGGGTATATTTTTTTTAGTCTGTTCATATAAATCAAAAAAGCGAAGTTCGGATAGAACCCGCTTCTTTGACTAAAAAACAACATTAAAAACTTAAGTTTATTTTTGATGTGCATTTGCAAAAATACACGAGTTATCGGCTACTATTTTACAAAATCAACATCGCATCGCCATAGCTGTAGAAACGATAATCTTCTTTGATAGCTTGATGATAGGCTTCCATCACCAACTCATAACCTCCGAAAGCGCAAACCATGATGAGAACGCTTGATTTAGGCAGATGAAAGTTGGTAATCATCGAATTTGCTACATGAAAATCGTAAGGCGGAAAAATAAATTTATTTGTCCAACCTTCGGCTGCCTTTAATTGGTTTTGAGCTGTCACCGCTGATTCTATTGTGCGCATAACTGTCGTACCAACCGAACATATCTTTCTTTCGCTTTCCTTGGCTGCATTCACAATATTAGCAGCTTTTTCTGATATTCTAAAATATTCTGCCTCCATTTTGTGTTTTGACAAATCTTCGACATCGATTGTGCGGAAAGTGCCAAGACCAATGTGCAAGGTTATTTCAGAGAAATTCACACCTTTGAGTTCCAAACGCTTCATCAACTCGCGGCTGAAGTGTAAACCCGCTGTAGGTGCAGCTACAGCACCAACTGTTTTGGCATATACGGTTTGATAGCGTTCTTTATCCTCATCATTAGCATCACGACCGATGTATTTTGGCAATGGCGTGTTGCCCAAATAGTTCAAGTCGCGTTCAAATTCTTCATCCGTACCATCATATAAAAAGCGAATGGTTCGGCCACGTGATGTTGTGTTATCAACTACCTCTGCTACTAAAACTTCATTGCCTTTTTTGTCGTCGAAATAAAGTTTGTTTCCAACACGAATTTTACGAGCAGGGTCAACTAAAACATCCCACAATTTTGCTTCATGGTTGAGTTCACGCAACAAGAAAACTTCAATTGTCGAACCTGTTTTTTCTTTTTTACCATAAAGGCGTGCAGGAAATACTTTAGTATCGTTAAAAATCATGACATCGCCATCGTCAAAATAGTTCAACAAGTCTTTAAAAACCTTGTGTTCTATTTTTCCTGTGTCACGGTGTAAAACCATCAAGCGGCTTTCATCACGATTGGGTGCAGGATGTTGGGCAATGTGTTTTTTGTCTAACTCAAAATTAAAATTCGATAATTTTGTACGCATACGTTATTGATATTTTTTATCTATCAGTTTGATTACCAATGTTTTATGATGAAAATAAAAGGTGCTTTGTCAAACAGCCTGCAAAAATACGTTTTTTTATCTCTATTGAACGCTATTCCGCAAATGAAAAATGATTTTCTTGAAAAAAAGTTTATTATTATTGTTTTTTTTTCAACTTATGTGTGTAAAAAATTTTCAGCTACCCCCTCAGTATCCAGCTATTTCCTTTTGTAGCTTTTCTCAAATACAGCCCAATTCGTCGTCTTATGACTATCAGTTGCAAAGTAAGCGATGATTTTTTCAAATTCTGCCGCCCGACGATAGCCTCCGATGGCTTGTATCACTTTGCCTTTTTCATCTAAAATAACGATGGTCGGAAAGCTCAGATTGCCATTCAGCCATTTAGCCGCTAAGGAATGGTAGCGACCACTATTTTTAGGTCTCACAACTTTATAGGTCGTGCCACCCCAAGTGACATCGCCCAATTGCTCGCTGTTGAATTGCACAGGGATATAGGATTCATTCAAAATTTTAGCGACATGCGCATTGGGGAAAGTGGATTTATCCATCTCTTTGCACCAACCACACCAGTTAGCATAGACTTTGACCATGATTTTTTTGCCTGATTGAGCTGCGACTTGTTCTGCCTCTTCGATTTTATACCATTTCACTTGGGCATGGGCTGCGATAGAAAAATGAGCAACGATGAAGAAAATGAGCAAAAAAAATTTTTCGTAATTCATTGAAAAGTAGTGATTTATATTTTGAAAGGTCGGCGAGGATACAACCGTGCCGACCTTAGAAATGATTTACGATACAGTAGACAAAAATTAGTCCTAAAATTCAATTTTATCAAAAGAATCAATACGTTCTGGGTGCGCCTCGAAGGTGAGCGAGCGTGTACTTTTCTTTTGGATAGGATCGTAGTCGTTCAGACCAAACTTTATTTTTGTCAAATCTTCAATTTCTGAAATGGCAACTTGATATGTTTCAAACTGCTCATAAACAAAACTACGTGTGACGATGTCTTCAATCAAATCATTCTGCTGAATAATATATCCTGTTGCCGACGGCACACCATCGTCTTTTATCATCACGATGATTTTCCAAAACTGGTCTGGAATTTTCACCCCATTGAATACACCATCTTTGTCGTCGAAGACTGGACCCGTGAAAACCGAGATTTTTAAGCCATATTTTCGGGCATTTTTTAGAGCATAAGTCTCCAAACCCAACCAGCGTTTGGCGTTTCTGTTCAAGTCTTTGTGTTGTGGCGCAGCATTGGTGAGGTGGAATGTATCGTTATTTGCTTTCAGAGCCTCTTCCAAAGTATCACCCCAAAGGGCATCTTCGCGACGTACTTGATGACCAATATCAAAATCATTTTTGCCATAGAACGAATCATCCAACTGTTTGTCTTTGGCGATGCGTGGGTCTAAATACCATTTGTCACGTCCGATTTCAGTCCGACTTGGCACATCTCCCAATTTTTCATAGCTCAATCCATCAATATTGACCGCTGTAAAAAAAGGCATTTTGCGTTCACCATTCATCACAACGCTAAAATGATGGTATTTCAATTCCTTTTTAGCCCCCTCAGTAGTCAATGCTATTTGGGACTGCAATTCCTTTGGAATTTTTGGGAGTGGTACTTTAACGCTCAAAAATTCAGGATTGTAACCTTTGCGGTTACTGTAATCGGGATCAATTTTCACAGCTCCCGTTGCGTTACCTGTTGATTTATCTTCTTTATCTGTGTTTTTGCTTTTAGGTTTTTCTTCGGTTTTAGGTTTTTCTTCGATTTGGGGTTTCGATTTTGTTTCAGTTTTTGAAGGTATCACGATGTCAGCATTACGCTCCACAGGTTTTTCTTTTTTCACTTCGGAGCTTTTAGGAGATGTTTTTTTAGGGGTAGGAGCGTCTTTTAAATCTTTGACGCTGAATATTTTTGAAATCCAGCCAGCTATTTTTTTTATAATATTACCAACACTATCCATTATAGTTACGTTTAATGATTAAAAATTAGGTTTTAGAATTTCTTAGATGTGAACCCATATCAGCATTGAAGTCACAAATTACTTGTTTTTCAGTGCATTTTAATAGCTATAAGGTAGATTTTTGAATTTTTTCACACAATAAAATATCGTTATGAAGTTTTACGCCATTCTGGTTGCTACGTTTTTGACAATAACGCTTTGCGCTTCTCCAACAAATATTTCAACCCATATCAAAACTGATCAATTCGGTTATCGGCAAGCTGACGCTAAAATAGCCATTATCGCACAACCGCAAATGGGTTTCAATGCACCAAGTAGTTATACACCTGGTTCAACATTTAAAATACGTCGTTGGAGCGACGATGTAGAAGTGTTTAGTGGGTCTATAGCCGCTTGGAACGGTGGCTCAACGCATACACAATCAGGCGACAAAGTCTGGTGGTTCGACTTTTCAAACTTAACAACAGCAGGCGAATATTATGTTTATGACCCTACAAATAATATCGGTTCGTACAAATTTATGATTAGCAATGACGTTTTTACTTCAGTTTTGATGATGGCCTCAAAAGCCTTATTCTATCAACGGTGCGGAACGAATATTTCAGCCACTCACGGTGGGCATTGGACACATTCAGTGTGTCATATCAACAGCAATCAAGATATATTGTGTCGAGATGTAGAAAATCCCAACAACTCAGCAACGGCAAAAGACTTATCAGGTGGTTGGCACGATGCGGGCGACTACAATAAATATGTCAATTTCACCTATTCTACGGTGCATAACCTGCTTTTTGCCTACCAAGAGAACCCCTCAGTATTTGCGGACAATTGGGGTATTCCAGAAAGTGGAAATGGTATTCCCGATATATTGGACGAAGTCAAATATGAATTGGATTGGCTAATAAAAATGCAACAGACCGATGGTTCTGTATTGAGTAAAGTGTCAGTCACCGACTTTAGCAGTGCCAGTCCACCGAGTGGTGACGGTAATGCGCGCTATTGGGGGCGAGCTTCCACGAGTTCTACGCTGACAGTGGCTTCTCTTTTTGCACACGCTTCGGTTGTTTTTAATAGTATCAACAATACTTATGCAACTTCTTTGAAAAATAAAGCAGAACTCGCGTGGACTTGGGCGGTCGCAAATCCGAATGTGACATTTGCAAATACAGGTTTTCAAAGTGCAGACCCCGAAGTATCGAGCTACGATTCAGATGCTCGTAAAACTTGTGCCGCTGCTATGCTGTACTCAGCGACGAATAACTCGACTTATAAGACGTATTTTGAAAACAACTACACCAATTTGCATCCTTACGCTTGGTACTATTTTTACACATTTGAAGGCACTTATGGTGATATTGCTTTGTACTACACCTCACTTTCAGGTATTACAAGTTCCGTAGCGAGCAATATTTTGAGCAGATTCAACACTTCTACGAACAGTAATGGCGATTTTTATCCCAATTTTACCAACCAAACGGATGCTTACAGGGCATATATGAAAGACAATGACTATGCTTGGGGCAACAATATGCAAAAATCATTGGTCGGCGTGATGTATGAAAGCATGATAAAATACAATCAAACACCTGCCAATCACACCAATTACCGCATCCAAGCCTTAGACTTTTTACATTTTTTGCACGGTACGAACCCCCTCAGTATTGTGATGTTATCTAATTCGGGCAGCATTGGTGCAGATAACTATGCAACTCAGATTTATCACGGTTGGACGGGTGATGGCTCAGTAGATGACCTTAATCCCATTCCAGGACTGATTACGGGTGGTTTTAATGGCAGTTTTACGGTGTCAACCATTTCACCGCCCGCAGGTCAACCCATCCAAAAATCCTACAAAGATTGGAATACGAGTTGGCCCGAAAATTCTTGGGAAATCACTGAACCTGCGATTTATTATCAAGCGGCCTATATTCGATTAGTCTCTAAATATGCCACAACCAATGTCGTTTTGCCTGTAGAATTGACCGCTTTTGAAGCAAAAAAGAAAAGTAAAACAGAAGCCCTTTTGACTTGGGAAATACTCACGGCATCATCTATTGACTACTTTTCCGTTGAAAAAAGTATTGATAATCAACATTTTGAAACTATTGGAACTGTTAAAAAAGCTGAAACAAATGTTTACGAATGGATTGACAAAACACCTCGGCAAGGACTCAACTATTATCGTCTCAAAATGATGGACAAAGAAGGTAAATATCATTACTCCGCCATAAAATCTTTGCTATTTGAACAAAATACACCCCTCAGTATTTCGCCTAATCCTGCGACTCATACCCTAAAAATCAGTATGCCCCATGTATCTGCAAAAAATATTATGATCGAAATTTTTGATGATTTAGGGCATATTGTGGTGTCAAAAAAAATACAAAATACTGATTTACAGAAGGATATGCAGCTCGACATTAGTAGCTTGAGTAATGGTGTCTATCATTTGAAGTTAACTTATGGCTCTATATTTGAAACTAAAAGCTTTGCGGTCGCACGTTAGGTTTGGATTCGTGGGTTTTAGTGAAAAATGTCTTAATCCAATAGTTCTTTGTGTCATTTGCTATTGATAAATGACACACAGACTATTGACCAATCGAACAATAAAAATGTTAACTTTGCCCGCTTTTTGACCTAAAGGCAACATCTTGAAGCAAAAACCGTTTTTCAAAACGACTAAATCGCGCTTTGCGTTTTCACAAATTTCATAATCTCGTAAATCTCAGCATGAGACGATTGTACTTTTCTATATTGTTTATATTCAGCACTTTATGCCTTAATGCGCAACAAGAAGGTGTCAAATTGTTACCCCTCAGTACGCAACCTGTTTTAGAATACAAGGCAGAATTGTCGCAAGCGGAACTTCTCGCACCTGACTCAATTGACTTGCCGTTTATTGATGACTTTAGTTACGAAGGCCCTTATCCTGACCGTAATTTGTGGCTCGACAACAGAGTTTTTGTCAACTCGACGATGGCTTACAATCCCCCCTCAGTAGGTGTTGCCACTTTTGATGGTATCAATTACAATGGCAAACCTTATGGTCAACAAGGCGAATACGGCACAGGCGACACATTGACTTCAAATTATATCAATTTGCGAACAGTCATCAATCCTGATGGCTCAAGACGAGCATTGACTGTTGCGGATTCGGTTTACATGACATTCTTTTTGCAGCCTAAAGGCTTGTGTTACGAACCATTGGAAAAAGACTCAATGGTCTTAGAGTTCAAAGACAATGCTGGCAATTGGCAAATTGTAAAGACTTATAAGGGATTCAAAACCTATATTGCAGACGATAGTTTTCCTCCTTTTGTAATGTATTTTATACCAATTAGAGATGCAAAATATTTTTATGGTAAGTTTCAGTTTCGTTTCTACAACTATGGTCAAATTGATGGTGCGAATGAATTGTGGCATCTTGACTACGTAAAAATTGGTATCAATCGCCGTTTCAACAATAAAACACTCGATGATTTGGCATTTATTGACCAGCCGCGTCCTATTTTGACCCGCTATTCGTCTATGCCTTGGCGGCAAGCGTTTCCGAATGTCGCAACAGAGGTGACTGACAAATTCAACGCACGTTTTTACAATCACTTTGCCGACCAGCGTAACCCAACCAATACCAATGTGAAAATCACGAGTTCAACGGGTGTAGCTGCTGTGTCGAGCATTACAATCTTGGACGGTGTTAATATTCTGCCTAATCAGTTTTATGCGTCATTGGTCAAAACCTATCCGACCGACTTCCGCACCAAATTAGGTACAATACCCGCAACAACTGAAAACCTCGTGGTTACGAGTGAAAATACGCTCGACTTGTCAGGACAAGAGGGCAAAGATTTGGCAAGAGCGGCTTATCGCAATGATGTGGTGACACGCAAAACCATTTTTTCCAATTATTTTGCTTACGATGATGGTACTGCCGAAATGATGTACGCAGCCACGGGTTTTAGCCAACAAACGGCCGTACAATTTAAGACCAATGTGGCGGATACACTGAGGGGGGTTCAATTTTCATTCCCTTATGTGCGCAAAAAATACCAGTTTCGAGATGCCAAATTCAATATTCAGATTTGGAAAGATTCTTTGAATACAACGCCTATTTATGAAAAGAAAAATGTATCTCCTTATGCCGTAGATGCCAAAGTGGACTCTCTGCACGGCATTACGACTTATCGTTTAGAGACAAAAACAGGTGGAAAAGATACGTTTATTGTGATTCCAGCCAATACAACTTTTTATGTCGGATATCAAAATGTGGATAACCAAATCCCTATTGGTTTGGATAGAAACAGCTTGGACAAAGCCAAATACGCTTTTACAAAAATCAATACCAAATGGGATACCATACCTTATTATCCTTTGGGCGCATTGATTATTAGAGCTGTTGTGGGCAATAAACCTGCGCAAAACACGAGTTCTTTGTCCACACACGATTTGCCATTGTCCGAGGTCATGTCAGTTTATCCCAATCCTGCGATTGACCGATTGTATTTTGATGTCAAAAAAGGCAATGATGAAGATTACGAAATCGGTGTTTTTAATCTCATCGGGCAACTTCAAAAACGCGAGATACTGAGGGGGGGGCAAATGCAATTAAGTAATATGTCGCAAGGTATTTATTTCCTAAAAGTTAGAAATATTCAGACGAATCAAAACTATATTCATAAATTTGTTGTCAGTCAGTAACGATTAAAAAAAAACAAATATGGACGATATTACAGTCAACGAGCTAAAAAAACGCCTCGATGCGGGCGAAAAACTTGTATTCATTGATGTGCGAGAGCCTCACGAATACGCTGAATTTAATTTAGGGGCAAAATTGATTCCCCTCGGAACGTTGCCAGATGCATTAGAGGGGTTGTCAAAATATAAAGATACAGAAATCGTGGTACATTGTCGTTCAGGCGCAAGGTCGGGGCAAGCACAAATATTTATGCGTCAATTTGGTTTTACCAAAGTCCGTAATCTGATTGGCGGTGTTTTGGCTTGGCAACGTGAGTTTGGCGGTTAATCGTCATTGAAAAGCACACAAAAAAGGTCGGTGAAGCGTTGAAACTTCACCGACCTTGTTGTTTGTGTAGTTGAAAATTACTGTTTTTTGAACAGTCCACCTACCAATGAGCCAGCTCCACCACCGACAAGAGCAGTGACGATATTAACTATCATATTGCTGCTATCGCCACCCAACAAGGCAGGAGCTAAGGCACTTAGAATAGCAGGAAGTGCGTTGCCACCGACCGCACCTGCGATGAGGTTGCCGATATTGCCCAGAGCATTGGGTTTGACCATGTTACCAAGATAGCCACCTGCACCACCTGCGACTGTACTGAGTAGAATTGATGTTAAATCCATTTTGTTTTGATTTTTGTTGATGACTGAATATTGTTTAAAATTTAAAGTTGGTTGTAAATATTACGACCAAAATTAAAAATAATATTTTACATCAAAAAAATAATTCAAAATAATTTATTTTAATCCTTGTTTTTTGTAAGATAAAAATTTAAAAATAGTGTATTTGTCCAACTAAATTGTAATCTACTTCATTTCAACCATACCTCTTAAATCCACAGCTCTATCAAATGGCTTTGCAATGCGGTCAAATAGGACGGCAATTTCTAATCGAGTAATGGGGCGTTCCGCATTGAAGTTTTTTAAATTTAAACGGGTCTCCCAATTGCGTTCGACACCTCCGATAAAACCTTCAAAATCCACATCGGGCTTATTTTCCATCATGGCAAATGCTAAGGCAACGGCATCGCGCACAGAGACTTTACGGGAGGCTTGTTCAGGAGTCATATTTTTGATGTCGAAACCATAATCGTCAAAAGGTGGTAAAAAGTCTTTGTTTTGAATCGTTGAATCGGGATAAAACCACGTCCGATTCGCCCATTTGTAAGGTTCACCGATACCCCTCAGTAACCCCGTTGCACCGATGCGTTGAATGGCTTGAAAATGCGGATGATTGGGCTTTATGTCGTAGTAAGGCATCAAATAGCCGCCTTTTTCGAGTAAGATATTTTGCACTGTCCGCACATTGATGTCTTTTGGTGTTCGTTTTTCATTGGCAGCAGTGGCAGCTAGGATGCCTGCGGCTTGCCCAATGAGCAAAACACAAGGTTGTAAACGAGTCGAACCGTTGACTAAATTCGTGACGGATATACTTTTTTCAGCGACAATAAAATTTTCGACCTTCTGTGGAATTAACGCACCCATTGGCACATTGAATGAAGGAACGGGTGGGTAATTCAATTGAGGTAAGCCTGATGGATATTTATCGTGATGATGATCAATAGGATAGTCGCCGACAGCAATGCCTGTGCGATAAAGTTGTTCTTTTTGAGCAAAAGGCTTCAAAATATGGTTGACAGTCATCGTCACACAACCTTCGATTCGACGGCTTTCGCGATGATAAGCTATCATTGGCAGTTTGTCTTTGGTAGGGAACTCATCATCGGCTAAGCCTAAATTGTTGAAACCTAAGTCGTTTTGAATGAAGTAGAGAAAGGACAAAGTATGTTGTTTGGCTTTTTCCAATATTTTTTGACGCTGTTTAGGCGAAGCATCAATCAGATTTGCATAAAAATCATTGCCATTTCGAGGCCAGTTGACCATGTACTTGCCGTTGGGCAGTTTTCCATAAACCAGCATTTTATCGCAATCAATAACTTTTTCAGCATTAGGGCAGCGCATTGCACAGGCACATTGAAAAAGTGAAGCATCATAATTTTTTGGTTTTTTGACCAATGGCGCGCTGCCTTTTTTGTATGTTTTTAGGATAGCCGAGTAAGTCAAATCTTGTACAATATCAGTTTGCTTGTTGGCGTAACCTATTTCGCCAGTCAGCCCAGCATCGTCCGTTCCAATTTTGTACGGTACACCAACAAGTCGAGCTACATCACCCAGTTCAGTGGCATCTACAACGATACGTGCTTTGATGGTTTGTTTGCCATTTTTACCTTTGATTTTGAGTTGCCAATTGTACCCCTCAGTATCGTCTTGTTTTTCGAGTGTCCGTTTCAATTCTTTGATTGTCAATAATTTAGTATTGAACGCAACCGTAAGATATTGTTCTTGGCTCGCCATTTCTTTGAAAATATTGGCTGCTACGTGTGGTTCAAAACAGATATTGGAGACCCATCCAGTTTGCAACTCTTTAGCACCACCGTAGTATTTGTACAACCTCAAACGAAACTCTGCCCACAAACCCGAAGGTAAATCGAAATTACCATCGGCAGCAGGTACGCCCGCAGATGTAAACATACCCCCAAGCCAGTCTGTTTCTTCAATGACAAGTGTTTTGGCACCCAAACGTGCGGCTTGGATGCCCGCAGCAGTACCACTCGTTCCACCGCCAATGATGCAGACATCGTATTTTTGAGCATTGACTAAAAAACTGAAAAATAATGGTAAAAATAAGATGGATTTTTTCATAAAATATTGACTGTTAAGTTTTTATGAGATGGAAAAATATTTTTGAAAAAAATGATAGCCCATGAAAATGCGCTCTGTGACTGTTTTTTGTAGATGCTATACTGAGGGGTATGAAATATCAAACTCTGCCAAGCGTAGCGTTCTGTGACTGAATTGTTCGCCAAAGCTAAGTAAGAAGCGGCTTTTCATTCAAAATTATTTCTTGCTTTTCTTTGATTAATCTCTGAGTTCCCTAATTTTAAGCCACATTTTAACGAAACAAACCACATTATAAATCAAATCTAAAATACAGATGGCGAACAACTCTCTTTTCAGACGTAAACCTCTCAGTAAAATCCTTCAAGAAGGCGGTGATGGCGCACACGGCGAAACAGGCGGCTTGGCAAAAACGCTCAAATTGCGCGATTTAGTCTCAATGGGCATTGCGGCGGTGATTGGCGCAGGCATTTTTTCGACTATCGGCTCGGCGGCATACAATGGTGGACCCGGCGTTGTGTTCCTTTTTGTCATTGCAGCGGTCACTTGTGGTTTCACGGCTCTTTGTTATGCCGAGTTTGCGTCACGTGTGCCTGTGGCGGGTAGCGCATACACGTATTCGTATGTCACCTTCGGTGAATTAGCGGCTTGGATTATCGGTTGGGCTTTGATTTTGGAGTATGCCATTGGCAATATTGTGGTCGCTATATCGTGGTCGAGTTATTTCAACAATTTACTGAGGGGGTTAGGTATTCACTTGCCTGAATGGATGGCAACGGATAGCGGAACTGCGCACGCCCTCTACAATACAGCCGTCAGCGAAGGCAAACCAACCGACGGCATGGCTTGGACGACTGCACCGACTATTGGCGATTTCCACTTGATTTTTAATCTTCCCGCCTTTATCATCGTCGTTTTGGTGACTATGCTGGTTTATATCGGTATAAAAGAGAGTAAAAAATGGGCAAACGCAATGGTTGTTTTCAAATTAGCTGTATTGCTCATTGTGATTGTAGCGGGTTTTTTTTATGTCAAACCTGAAAATTGGAATCCGTTTTTACCCAATGGTTTCAAAGGCGTGATGATGGGTGTTTCGGCTGTTTTTTATGCCTATATCGGTTTCGATGCCATTTCCACTACGGCAGAAGAATGTGAGAATCCGCAAAGAGATTTGCCTCGTGGTATGATTTACGCCTTATTATTATGCACGGCTATTTATGTGCTGACGGCTTTGGTTATCACAGGTATGGTGAGCTATAAAGAGTTTTTAGGCGTTTCGGACCCATTGGCTTATGTTTTTGAGAAAACAGGCTTGACTCAACTCAATTACATCATTTCAATCAGTGCGGTTGTGGCAACCACCAGCGTTTTATTGGTTTTTCAAATCGGTCAACCACGTATTTGGATGACTATGAGTCGTGATGGGTTATTGCCCAAATCGTTTTCAAAAGTGCATCCTAAATTCCAAACACCGTCTTTTGCGACCATCGTTACAGGGATTTTGGTAGCTGTTCCTGCCTTGTTTATGGATGCGGCATTGATGACGGACTTGACCAGTATCGGGACTCTATTCGCATTTGTCTTAGTTTGCGGTGGCGTTTTGCTGCTGCCTAACGAAGAAAAACAAGTTGGAAAGTTCAAATTGCCGTACATCAATGGGCAGTTTTTGATTCCAGCCATCTTTATTGCGTTTCTCTATACTTTTCACGAGCGTATCATTTCTGCTTTTGCGAATATAGGTAATCAACCACATCAAGAGTATTTATTACTCATTTTCTTAGGTATTGCCACTGTGATGACCATTTATACACTGTTAAAAAAATGGTCTTTTATTCCTGTCATGGGCGTTCTTTTTTGCACCTATTTGATGATTGAAATTCCTGTCAAATCGTGGTTTGTTTTCTTTGGTTGGATGGGCGTTGGATTATTGATTTATTTTACATATAGCTTGAAAAATAGTAAGTTGGCATAGAATTGATTTTTAATAGATTTTGATTTTCAATTAGTTAGATTCAATACCGTCGCAAACTTGGCTTATTAACTTAATTATTTTCAACATGAAAAATCACAACCTTTTTTTGGAAGAACTATTTAATATTGAGTCAGAAGAAGAGCGTTATCGCCGACTCAAGGAGTATATGTTGACTTTAAATTTTGACGAGTTGATGGATTGGACAAAAAATCACTTCGCTCAACTCAATGCCTCATTGGATAAAGGTATTACAGCTGAAGAGCGAGAAAAATTGTTGACTCAATTTAGTAGATTTGACGAATTGCAAAGTATTCAGTCTTTAAAAAAGAAAGCAGCATAGCTCTGTTTTAAATTTTGGAATTATTCTGCTGATATATATGTATCCTTTTTCTTGTAAGTGCGGCTGTACTCAGTAAAGAGTACAGCCGCTTATTTTTTACCCCCTCAGTAATTTTTAAATAAGAAACGCCAAAGCGATTTGTTCTGACCAATATCAAAGTTTTAACATAATTTTGACTTCAAATTGAATGACTTTTGAAAACTTTAACGTTTAAAAAGTATGGAGTTTTCTCAAAATCAAATCTTTATGGGTAAACAACGATTATCTTAACATCAATTTTTAAAAACTAAAATTATGGCATTACCGATTGCGCTCAAAAAAGGGTTGAAAATCACTGGTATCACCTTAGCTGTTTTGTTAGCAGCAGCTATTGCAATTCCTTATTTTTTCAAAGATAAAATTCTCGTCAAAGTCAAAGAAGCGGTTAATAAAGAATTGAATGCAAAAGTGGACTTCAAAGACGTAGATATTTCGATATTGCGTCATTTTCCCAAAGTTTCTGTACGTTTGGAAGGCCTCGACGTGAAAGGTGTGGGCGATTTTGACGGTGTGACGCTCATGCGTACTGAGGGGTTAGATTTGGCACTCAATTTTTGGTCTGTGTGGCGAGGTGGCAACCCCTATGAAGTCAATTCTATCTATCTCGACAAGCCGTTTATCAATATTGTGGCTCTGAGCGATGGCTCTGCCAACTACAATATCACAAAACCCAAAGAAACAGCTTCCGAACCGACTGATTTTAAGCTCAGTTTGTCATCTTATGCCATCAAAAACGGGACAATCATCTACGACGACCGCGCAATGAATTTTTACATGGCTTTGCGCAATATGGATCACGAAGGCTCTGGCGAAATGACAGCCGATGTTTACGATTTAGATACAGAAACAGTAAGTGATTCGACAACAATGAGTTATGGCGGCATGACTTATTTGAGTAATGCGCATGTGGACTTGAAAACCATCGTCAATGCCGACATGAAAAATATGAAATTTACACTCAAAAAGACTGATGCTGCCATCAATGCCTTGAAACTCAATCTCGATGGTTGGACACAACTCAAAGGTGACGACATACTGATGGATATGACATTCAAAGCACCTTCAAACGATTTTAAAGACTTTTTCAGCATCATTCCTGCTGCTTACACCAAAGATTACAGCAATGTGAAAGCCACAGGTACTTTCAATTTCGACGGTTTTGTGAAAGGCACATACAATTCGGAAGCGAAACCGACCCCTCAGTATCCAGCCTTCAAAATCAATTTGGGCGTTCAAAACGGTACGTTTCAATATCCTTCATTGCCGATGGGTGGTTCGGACATCAATACAAACTTGACAGTGGCATTGCCCAATTCGGACTTCAATTCGTTGCAAGTGGATGTACCAAATTTCCATATCAAATTGGGTAACAACCCTTTCGATGCGGTTTTCAAATTGCGCACACCTGTTTCTGACCCCGATGTAGATTTGAAAGCTAAAGGCACGATTAATTTGGGTGAATTGACAAAAGTGTTACCTATGGAAAGCGTGCAGAATATGACAGGCATCATCAATGCAGATGTGGCAATCAAAACTTTGATGTCGTATATTGACAAAAAACAGTATGAAAAAGTCAATATGAACGGTATTCTGGGTATCAATGGCATGAATGTACAAGCCAAAGGCTACCCCTCAGTATTGATTAATAATTTGGCGATGAAATTTACGCCCAACTCTGTGAACGTGGACAATTTTACCGCACAATTGGGCAAATCTGACCTCCAAGCATCGGGCAATATTGACAATATCTTGGCTTTCTTTTCGACAACAAAAACCATGACTGGCAATGTGAAATTTGCTTCCAATGTGTTTGATGCCAACGAATGGTTGACATCGTCGTCGTCGTCAACTGCTACAAGCACCCCCTCAGTAAAAACGGCTCCAGTTGATAAAGCCGAACGCCCATTTGACCGTTTTGATTTCACTGTTGATGGTCGAATCAACAAGTTATTGTACGAAAAATATGATATACAAAACTCAGCAGCATCGGGACATTTTACGCCCAATAAGTTTGTTATAAACAATTTTACGACAAAAATTGGCAATACTGACGTAGGAGGCAATGGTACTTTACTCGGCGTATTTGATTGGATGTTTGAAGATAAACTTTTAGGCGGCAACCTCAATTTGACTTCAAACATGATGGATTTGAACCAATTTATGACTGATACTCCAGCTCCAGCTTCGGCTCAAACAGTTAATACTGCAACCGAGCCATTTCTGATTCCCAAAAACTTGGATGTGACCATCAATGCAAAAATGAACCGTGTTTTATATACCAACATGGACTTATCGAACCTCACAGGTAAACTCGTAGTTGCTAATGAAGAGGTGAAAATCGAAGATGCCAGTGCCAATGCTTTTGGGGGACGTATCAATATTAAAGGTGGTTACAATACACAAAACCCTGAAAAGCCGACTTTTAAATTGGCTTACGATATGAAAGGCATTGATTTCAAACAGTCGTTCAATACTTTTAATACGTTTCAGAAATTAGCACCTATTGGTCAATATCTAACTGGCAAATTCAACACCAATTTAGAAATGGGTGGTGAATTGGGTAAGGACTTGATGCCGAATTTCAGCACCTTAAACGCTGCTGGCTTTTTGCAAACTCTACAAGGCTTTATCAGTGGTTTGAAACCACTTGACGAAATTGCTAATAAGTTGAATATCAGTGAATTAAAGAACCTTGATGTCAAAGAAACCAAAAACTGGTTTGAAATTCAAAATGGCAGCGTGAAATTGAATGAGTTTGATAAAACCATCAAAGACATCAAATTGACCATTGGCGGTACGCATAGTTTGACCAATGAAATGAATTACACCATCAAAACACGTGTGCCACGTAAACGCTTAGAATCGAATGCAGCAGGAGCAGCGGCAAGCGCAGCTTATACCGAAATATTGTCGCAAGCCTCAAAATATGGTCTTAACATTAAAAATTCTGAATTTGTCAATGTTTTGTTCACAGTCACAGGTTCAATGTTGCAGCCAAAAGTAGCGATGAAAGTTATGTCAGGTGATGGTCAAGCCACTTTGGAAGATGCCGCCAAAGGCGTTGTCAATTCTGCTGTTGACAAAGCTAAAGACTCCATCACGATACGAGCGAACGAAGAGCTGGATAAAGCTAAAACCAAAGCCAAAGAAATTGCCGACAAAGCTGCCGACTCTGCTCGCAATGTCGTCAACCGTCAAGTGGAAGAAGCCAAAGCCAAAGCCGTGGAAGAAGCTAAAAAACGAGCAGGTGAAGCCGTGGGTGGCAAAGCAGGAGAGGTGATTGATAAAGGTTTGGATAAAATCAATGCCAACGAAAAGGTGAAGCAACAAACCGATAAGTTGAAAGACAAATTGGATAAATTTGACCCTTTCAAGAAGAAACCTGTTAAAAAAGACTCGACAGGGAACTAATTATAAAAACAACGGCGGAGAAGTTCCCAACTTCTCCGCCGTTTATATTTTCATTAAACATTGAACAAAAAGTGCATTACATCGCCATCTTTCACCACATACTCTTTACCCTCAGAGCGCAATTTGCCCGCATCGCGTGCCTGTTTTTCACCGCCTAAAGTAATATAATCGTCATAAGCAATCGTTTCTGCACGAATAAAACCCCGTTCAAAATCTGAGTGAATGACACCCGCCGCCTGCGGAGCTGTCCAACCACGACCAATTGTCCAAGCACGTACTTCTTTAACACCTGCCGTAAAATAAGTAATCAAATTCAAAATATGGTAGCAAGAGCGAATCACTTTGTTCACGCCCGCTTCGTCCAAACCCATCGCCTCGATGTATTCGTCACGTTCTTCTTTGGTTTCCAATTCTGAAATTTCTGCTTCAATTTGGGCAGAAATTAAGATAACTTCTGCTTTTTCATCAGCTACGGCTTGTTTGAACGCTTCAGTCAGAGCATTGCCCGTCGAAACAGCTCCTTCATCCACATTGCACACATACAAAATCGGTTTAGCTGTCAATAAAAACATCTCGTCAATCACCGCCTTATCTTCAGCATGGTCTGTTTTGAATGTGCGAGCAGGTTCACCATTGTACAAATGGTCATATACTTTTTGGCAAATATCAATTGCACCCAAAGCTGATTTATCGCCACCTTTCGTACTTTTTTTGTAACGGTCAAGACGTTTCTCAACTGTTTCTAAATCCTTTAAAATCAATTCATTATCAATGATTGATTTGTCGCGCACAGGGTCAACCGAACCTTCAACGTGAACAATATTATCGTCCTCAAAACAGCGCACGACATAAACAATGGCGTTCACTTCGCGAATATTTGCTAAAAACTGATTGCCCAAACCTTCACCTTTCGATGCTCCTTTGATGAGTCCAGCGATGTCCACAATTTCTACTGTTGTGGGCAAAATGCGCTGTGGCACAACGATTTCTGCCAATTTATCGAGCCGAGCATCAGGCACCGTAATCATACCCACATTTGGGTCTTTGGTTGCAAATGGATAATTGGCTGCCAATGCCTTTGCAGAGGTCAGCGCATTAAAAAGGGTAGATTTTCCGACATTGGGCAAGCCAACGATGCCACATTTCAAAGCCATATTTGAAAATTATTGAATGATAAATTATGAAAAGCGGCGCAAAGGTACACTTTTGTCTTAAAAAAAAGAAGATGAGCGCAAACTCTACGAGAGTTTAATATATTTAGGCTTGTTTTTGAGAAAACAAACCACCCCCTCAGTACGTTTTAAGATTTTATCAATAAAACTTCAAATCATGCGTCTTTTTGTCTATTCAATTGCTTTATTTTCAATTCTTTGTGTCGCTAACACGGCTTGTACTTACACCATAAAAGTCAAAGACAGTAAAACGGCTTTTGACTTAAAGCAATACGCCACTGCGGCTAATTTAGGTCAAAAAGAAATCGTAAAAGCCAAAACCAAATTGGAAAAAGCCAAAATCGCATGGCTTATCGCTGAATCCTATCGCGAAATGCACAACGACACCAAGGCACAAACTTGGTACAAAATGGCTTATGACAACAATGGCAATGTAGATGCTTTGCGCGAATACACGTATTGCCTCAAACGGTCTGAAAACTACAAAGAAGCTGCTGAAGCTTTCAAAAATTTGGGTATCGAAATCGGCTCACCTTACGAATATCGTCGTGAAATCACAGCTTGCAACGTGTCACAAGGCTGGATTGATGACATAAAATACTCAGGTTTTACGGTCGAAGCTGCCAATTTCAACACACCTGCTGCCGACTATGCCCCCTCAGTATGGAGCGATGGAAAGGTGGTTTTCACAAGCGACCGCACGAATGCGACTGGAGATGGACTCTATGCTTGGTCAGGCAATAAGTTTTCAGACCTTTTTATTGCAGAAAATAACAGTACAAAAAACTTTGACAATCAATTGAATACAAAAGACAATGAGGCAACGGCTACTTTTACTGCGAAAGGCGATGAAATGTATTTTGTGAAATCGGGTGAAGACACGACGATTCGTTTTTCAAAAATCTTTTATTCAAAAAAAATAAGTGGCACTTGGACAACACCCGAAGTGCTGCCTTTTTGCAAAGAACGTGTTCGCTATTCGACCCCCTCAGTATCCGCCGATGGCAAGACCCTGATTTTTGCTTCCAACGACCCCGAAGGTTGGGGTGGTTTTGACCTTTACGAATGCCGTATGACAGCTGATGGTTTTGTTGAACCTAAACTCATGGGGCGTACTTTGAACACCATTGGCAACGAAGCCTATCCGTATCTGGACGGCGACACACTCTATTTTGCCTCTGATTACCATACAGGTATGGGGGGCTACGATATTTTTAAGACCTACAAATTGCGCGATGGTTCTTGGGTGAGTCCCTTTAATATGAAACCTCCAATCAATTCGGGCGCAGACGATTTCGGGTTTGTTATTGATAATCAATCTCTTAAAAAAGAAGGTGTTTTTCAACAAGGCTATTTGGCATCGAATAGAGTAGGGGGCAAGGGCAACGACGATATTTATCGTTTTGAACGCCGCACGCCGCCGCCACGTCCCGTGGTGGTGACTCCTGAAAAGCCCAAAGAACCCGCAAAAATCGTTTACAAAAACACGCTTGATGTGATAGTTTTGGAAAAAGTATTTCAAATTTCAGACAATCCCAACTCAAAAGTTTTAGGTCGGAAACCTTTGACAGACTCTAAAATTACCATCAATTTGAACGGTAAAAAGCGTGAATTGACTGTTAATACTGAGGGGGTCGCTTCACTTGATTTGGAAGACAATGCGGACTATACTTTCACGGCATCACACGAGGGTTACTTGAATAATTCGGCAAAATTTAGTTCAAAAGGCTTGGGAAAAGACCCTGCGAATCCTATTCAAAAGTTTGAAATCGAGGTTGTGTTGGACAAAATTTACAAAAACAAAGAAATTACACTCGATAATATTTACTACAACTACGACAAATGGGATATTCGTTCCGATGCCGAACCCACTTTGATAAAATTAGCTGAAACTTTGGCAGAAAATCCGACCATTAAAATACAATTGTCGAGTCATACAGACTGTCGTGGTAAGGACGACTACAATGCTAATCTGAGTCAAAAACGCGCAGAATCCGCCGTTAACTTCTTGATTTCCAAAGGTATAGCTGCCGAGCGGTTGATCGCTAAAGGCTATGGTGAATCACAACCTGCCGTTGTCTGTGACTGCGCCAAATGTACGGAAGACCAACATCAAGCCAATCGCCGCACGACATTCAAAGTATTGGAATAATGTTATCTTTTAGTGATTTTGAACTCCAATTGTAGGAAGATTCCGAAATCTTCCTACAATTTTTCTTTATTGCATGGCCTCTTATTTATCATAAGTCAATACAAATTTCGACAAATTAGGCTTGATTTTACGCTTTCTTTTCACCTCATATTCATAAATTGTTTTACCCAAATTTGCCATAAAAGGGAAACCAATATTGTCATAATCGTACTTGTCATCATTAAAAATGCCATCAGAATTGCAATAAATGACGGCTGTCAGCATAAATTCTACCTTTTTTTCAAAATCTACGATATAAGCGTTGTCAATCAAAAAACCATAAGCATCACCCACTTTGTTGAAAATGCGCATTGTTGAAGGCATCGGCTTTTTAGAATCACCAAACATAAAAAATTTGCAATAACTATCGTATAAAGAAGTGTCTTTGGCGTAGGGAGGACTAAGCGTTTCGGTGGGCAATTGCGACATATATTTGTACAAAAATGTATAATCGTCTTTTGTCAAATCAAAACGCTGCTCAGGCGCGACGCTTTCTGGAAAAAGTACCCCCCTCAGTATAGCCTGTTGATTTTCAATGGAAAAGTAGTTTTTGTAAGTAAAATCAAAACCTTCTTCCACCAATTTGTCGCCCCGCATATAACCTTTTCCCAATTTTATAGGTGATTTTGGTTCATAGGTTTTAGGATTTATGAGCATCGGTTGGCGATAGACATCGCTCAATGTCAATTCATCACCCACCGATTTATTTCTAAAAATAATGGGGTTCGACCGCCGATTTTGTTCTCTCGACATAGGTGTTTGAAGGCGATGCACAATGCGTAGGTCTTTGTAGCCTTTTTTATAAAGTGTTTCATTAAATGCCTCTTGCCCGACAAACTCATACAAACGATTGAAGGCATCGTTATCACTGACGACTAAGATTTTTTTGATATAATGCTCAATGGTCGGCAAACCGCCATTTTCAAGATTCGACTCATCCTTTGTTTGTCGAATCTGACCATCAAAAGCTGAATCGGAAAGCATCCAAGTTTTACGTGTCAAGCCATTGATTTTCAGTTGATTAAGTTTTTCTAATGCCAACAAACAAGCAGGAAATTTGACCGTCGAAGCAGGGTAGAAGTATTCGTCTTTGTTGAGCCGATAAGCATAACTTTTGAAATGGGGGACATTATTTTTATCGCGGTCAATCTGAGTATAAAGAATTTGAACCCGATATTTTGATGACTCCTCCAATATTTTCCCGAATAGTTCAGACTTTTTTTGCAAAATATTGAGCAATAACTTGTCGGTTTTCTCCTGTCCGAAAACAGTAGTTGTCAAAAAAAGAAAAGCTAAAAAAGACAATTTTTTCATTCTAATTAGAGTTTGGTTAGAAAATCAAAACAAAGTAAAAAAATTATGGAAACATGAAAATAAAAGCTCTCGTTCTTTTTGCATCCAGCTTATTGTCTTGCCAAAATACACCACAAGCACCCCCTCAGTATAGAACAGATAAAATCGGTGAAGTTGAAGAAAATATTGATATTCAAAGCGTTAGTGGAATTCCTTTGCCACAAGGCTATGAACGATTGCCTGTTGCCGACAATTCTTTTGCTGGCTATTTGAGTCAAATTAAAATCAAAAAAGATAAAACAGTTTATCTATTCGATGGTCGAAAAAAAACCAATCAGACGGCTCAATATGCCGTTTTGGATGTGTCTGTCGGTAATCGCGATTTGCAACAATGTGCAGATGCCGTTATGCGGCTTCGAGGAGAATATTTATTTGCTCAAAAAAAATATGATAAAATTGCTTTTCACTCGGTCAGTGGTGAAAATATGCGTTTTATGGATTGGGCTAATGGCGCACGTAATTTACTGACGGTCAAAACATTAACAACAAAACTAAAACCCAATGCAGATGTATCGCACGAAAATTTTTTGAAATACATGAATTTCGTTTTCGCCTATGCTTCCACACTGTCTTTGAGCAAAGAAATGACACCCCTCAGTAAAACGAGCGACATCGAAGCGGGTGATGTGTTCATAAAAGGTGGTTCGCCTGGTCATGCAGTGATTGTAGTGGATGTGGCACGCCATAAAACAACAGGCAAAAAAATCTTTCTTTTGGCACAGAGTTATATGCCCGCACAAGACATTCATATTTTGAAAAACCCAAGTCAAAAAACACTTTCACCATGGTATGAGCAAGATTTTGAAGAAGTATTACAAACACCTGAATGGGATTTTGATAAAACAGCTTTGAAAAAATTCTAAATTTAATTGATTCTTTATCAGATTTTTAAAAAAAGCAAAAAAAAATATGTCAAAACTACAATGCGCTTCTTTTGTTTTGGCGTTCAATTTGCCTAACTATGTCCTACGAGTCACTTAGAATCTTACAATTTATATTCCATGAAAGGTAAATTAGAAACACAAACAACAGACTGGATTATTGCGCGCCTAAACTACGCAGAGCCTTGGGATCATTTTTTAGTAAAGTCACTCAAACCTTTTGTCAATAGTTTGGTAGAGGCGGGTATTGTCGAACGCTATTTTTGGCAACGCGGTTATGAACGGGGTGCGCACATACAATTGGCCTTACGTGCAGAATCTCAGACTTTGAATGAATTAATTTTGCCATGTTTGGCGGAACATTTTACCCACTATATTGGCGATTTGCCATCGAAAAGGGTTTATGAAGACAATGATTTTGAACCCAATGATTCTATACAAACAGCTCTATATCAACCCAATATAGAGGATTGGGGTGGTACTATTGCTATGCCTATTGTTGAGCGTTTTCGCCAAGCATCGAGCGATGCTGTTTTAAATTTTATGGCAGCTAAATCAGACACTTGGAATAGTGTCGAGGTATTAGCAACGGCTATTGAACTCCAAATGGGTTTTGCCGATGCTTCAGGTATGGAAAAAGATGAAGCCATACAGTTTTTCGATTTTTGCTTGATGCGCCGTGTTCATGAGCCATTTTCATTGCAATTATTTGAATATATTTTTAAAAAACAAGAGCAACCTTTGTTAGAGTTTACAAGTAAATTGTGGACAAAATTGAAAAAAGGTACTTTGTTCAAAGAAAAATACTACAACAAATATCTCGAAAATGCTTATTACACTTCCGAAGATTTAAAATTAACCTTTCGAAGTCGACAACTTGATGTAGAGCCTAAATTTGCATCTCTTTGGGAATTATTTGCTAAACTTTTGGGCGAAACAAACCAACGCTTAGGGTTGAAAGGACGACATGAATTACTGCTTTACTATGCTATTTTTAGGTCGCTTGAAAAAATATAGTGTAAAATTGTGCTACAAAACAGTTCATATCCAATCTCTATTTTATAGAATACTTATCATGTTGCTCAAACAGGATATTTAGTTTAGAGTAATCATTATGCAAATACTAGAATAAGCTGTTTCCCCTCAGTAAAAATCTGCCATCTCCATAGTAAACCAGAACGATGAGCGATATTGACTTATGGACTCAATATTGGTGCTTCAATATTGAGCAATATGGACTCGCCAATAGATAATGTTAACTTATTGATTTTCAATAGACATGGTGTACTTTAAAACAAGACGCTATTGCAAGACATAATTTTATGGGTTGTACTCAAATGCTTGTTTTATTTTTTTTTTGATTTAATTCAGAAAATTTTTTTCATTTCTTGGGTCATTTTATATTTTTTAATATATTTGCAACCTGTAACTATATTTAAGCAATTGTTCGCTGCTTTGGAAGCAAAACACTACCTATTTTCTTCTATTGCGTCACTTCAAGTTTGTAAACATACTTTTGACTGTGTAAGTATTCATAAAGGTGTAGCTGGTGTCAAGCTTACACTGCACAGATTTACAACAAAAATTAAAGTAACTTTAAGTTTTTGACAATCTAAATTCTGAAATTATTAGCATTTATATATTTTAATATTTAACAATTAAATTCTACTATTATGTTAAAGTTGTTTACAAGCTTATCAATCACATTTAGAATTTTAGTTGCAGTTGCTTTTTGGGCTCTACCTCAGTTGATGGAAGCACAAGAAGCAGTGTGGCAAAAACAGCAAACAGACCCCGTACTTGAAGGTAAAAGGCAGATTATCCCTGAAAAGTACCAAGTGGTAAAACTTGATTTGCAACGCCTTAAAGGCGTATTAAGTCGTGCTCCTATGGAATACACTTCAGCTGGACGTAACTCTGATGTTATTGTTGAAATTCCAATGCCTAACAATAGTATTCAGAAGTTTAGAGTGGTAGAATCCCCAATAATGGAGGAAGGTTTAGCCAAAAGATACCCAGATATTAAAACATATGCTGGAACGAGTATAGACAACCCCTCAGTAACAGTACGCTTTGATGTTACACCTAAAGGGTTTCACTCAATGATTTTCTCACCCGAAGGCACTTTCTTTATTGACCCCTTCAATAATGTAACTACGGAGTATTATATCAACTATTCAAAAAAGGATTTTAAATCTAATAAGGCCTTTGAATGTAGTGTTGATGACCAACAAGGTTTGCCAACAATAGATACTCACGACAACCACAAGGGTAATCAACCCGATCAGTTAGATTTTACGAATTCTGAGGATGTCGGTAACAGATTTGGAGACTGCGTATTACGTACCTATCGTTTAGCATTGGCTGCAACAGGAGAATACACTGCATTCCACGGTGGAACAGTTGCTTTAGCCTTAGCAGCTCAAGTAACCTCGATGAATCGTGTGAATGGTGTTTATATTAAAGATTTAGCCGTTAAAATGATTCTTGTGGCTAATAATGATTTAGTCATATATACTAATTCTGCTACTGACCCTTATACGAATAATAATGGTAGTACTATGTTAGGGCAAAATCAAACAAACTTGGATGCTGTTATCGGTACTGCTAACTATGATGTTGGTCACGTTTACAGTACAGGTGGTGGTGGTATTGCGAGTCTTCGAAGCCCTTGTAGTAGTACATTAAAAGCAAGAGGCGTAACTGGCTCATCTGCACCAGTGGGCGACCCATTTGATATTGACTATGTGGCTCATGAAATGGGACACCAATTCGGTGGTAATCACTCTTATAACAACAGTTGTGGTGGCAATAGAAATTCTTCAACAGCGTGGGAACCTGGTAGTGGTACGACTATCATGGGTTATGCTGGTATCTGTCCGCCAGATATTCAATCAAATAGTAATGCCTATTTTCACGGAGGCAATTTGGAAGAGATGCAAAATTTTATCACAGGTACGGGTAACACTTGCTCTTCAAAACCTGCATATACAAATGCTTTTCCTTCGATTGTTACTTCAACAGCAGCCCAAACAATCCCTAAAGGAACCCCAATCGTATTGTCAAGCACAGCTACAGATGCTGATGGTAATGCCTCTATTACGTATTGTTGGGAGCAAATGGACATAGAAATTAGTACTCAAGCACCTGTTAGTACAGCAACAGGCGGACCTAATTTTAGAAGTTTTGACCCTGTTACTTCTGGGGATAGATATTTGCCTCGATTGGCTGATTTAGTAAACAATGTATCTCCAACTTGGGAGGTTATTCCAACAGTAGGTCGTGTTTTGAAATTTAGAGTTGTTGCAAGAGATAACGCAGTAGGTGGTGGTTGTAATGACCACAAAGATGTCACTTTGACTGTAGATGGTTCATCAGGACCGCTTGCTGTTACAGCACCAACTGCGACAGGTATCACTTGGGCAGGTTCAAGTTCTCAAACAGTAACATGGAATGTAGCAAGTACCAATATCGCACCAGTGAGTTGCTCAACAGTCGATATCTTACTCTCAACTGACGGCGGTTTAACCTATCCAACAACTTTAGCAACAGGTGTAACCAATAACGGTTCTGCAACAGTTACAGTACCTAATGTGGCAACAACAACGGCTCGAATTATGGTTAAAGGTTCTGGAAGAGTATTTTTTGATATTTCAAACAATAATTTTACCATTACTGCTTCTAACTGTACTGCACCAGTTGTATCTGCTCCAACAGTCACTCAACCAACCTGCGCAACTCCGACAGGCACAATCGTTGTTAATGCAACGGGTACAGGGACATTAGAGTATAGCGTTGATAATGGTGCAAACTATCAAACAAGTGCTACTTTTTCTAGTTTACAACCAGGTAATTACAATATTATAGTAAGAATTCAAGCAAATCCAACATGTACAGCTTCTTATGGTAGCAATCCAGTTGTATTAAATGCACCTGTCGGTGCGCCAACCGCCCCTTCAGTAGGGACAATCACGCAACCAACTTGTTCAGTTGCGACAGGTTCTGTTGTACTCAGTGGTTTGCCAGCGACAGGCACATGGACATTGACTCGTAGCCCAGGTGCAGTGACAACCACAGGCACAGGCACAAGTACGACAATCAGTGGACTTGCAGCAGGCACATATACTTACACTGTAACTAATGATGCAGGTTGTACTTCAGGCGCAAGCGGAAATGTTGTTATTAATGCACAACCTGCCACACCGACTGCTCCTACAGTAGGGACAATTACACAACCAACCTGTTCAGTTGCGACAGGTTCTGTTGTACTCAGTGGTTTGCCAGCGACAGGTACATGGACATTGACTCGTAGCCCAGGTGCAGTGACAACTACAGGCACAGGCACAAGCACGACAATCAGTGGACTTGCAGCAGGTACATATACATATACAGTGACCAATGCCGCAGGTTGTACCTCAACCGCAAGTGGTAATGTTGTTATTAATGCACAACCTGCTACACCGACTGCCCCCTCAGTAGGGACAATCACACAACCGACTTGTTCAGTTGCGACAGGCTCAGTTGTACTCAGTGGTTTGCCAGCGACAGGTACATGGACATTGACTCGTAGCCCAGGTGCAGTGACAACTACAGGTACAGGTACAAGTACAACCATCAGTGGACTTGCAGCAGGTACATATACATATACAGTAACTAATGCTGCGGGTTGTACTTCAGGCGCAAGTGGTAATGTAGTGATTGATGGCTCATCTTCAGTACCAGCCGCACCGACTGTTGGCACAATCACACAACCGACTTGTTCCGTTGCGACAGGTTCAGTTGTACTCAGTGGTTTACCAGCGACAGGTACATGGACATTGACTCGTAACCCAGGTGCAGTAGCAACCACAGGCACAGGTACAAGTACAACCATCAGTGGACTCGCTGCGGGCACTTATACATATACTGTGACTAATGCTGCGGGTTGTACCTCAACCACAAGTGGCAATATTGTTATTAATGCACAACCTGCCACACCGACTGCCCCCTCAGTAGGAACAATCACGCAGCCTACTTGCCCAACTCCGACAGGCTCTGTCGTGTTGAGTGGTTTACCAGCGACAGGTACATGGACAATCAATCCTGGTAATGTAACTGGTACAGGTACAAGCACAACGTTGACTGGTTTGGTACCTAATACATATAATTTTACAGTTACAAATTCAGCAGGTTGTACCTCAACTGCAACAGCGAATGTAGTCATCAATGCAGCTGTTGGATGTTGTACTCCTCCTACTATTAGTAATGTGAGCAGTACACAACCAGTATGTGCTAATGGTACAATTACGATTACAGCTGCGGGTAGCGGAACTTTGGAGTACAGCATTAACAACGGAACAAGCTATGGCACAAGTTCAGTATTCAGTGGTTTGAGTGCAGGGACTTACAATATTAAAGTCAGATTGCAAGCCAGCCCTTCATGTGTAACATCTGCAGCAAATCCTGTTACATTAGTCAATGGTACAAATGCGGCTCCAACTGTTACTTTAACTGCGCCTACAAATAATTCAGTTGCTGTTACCAATCTGACTTTAACAGCTAGTGCTTCAGATATTGATGGTACTATCAGTCAAGTTAATTTCTATACAGTTGTAGGTCCTTCTAAAACAGGGCAATATACTAGAACTTTGTTAGGAAGTGCAACCAGTGCACCTTACTCTTATACATGGTCGAATATTCCAGGTAGTTTTTACAGTGTACAGGCTGAAGCTGTTGACAACTGTGGTAGTAGCACTTTGAGTGAAATAGCCGCAGTCAATGTTTTAGCTACATTGAATGTTCTAATAACATCACCTGTGACTGGTACGACTTTGGTAGGTGGTTCAACAATTAATGTAACCGCCGCAGTAGTTAACTTCTCATCAAGAACAATTACTAAAATTGAATTCTTTTCTGGAAATCAAAAAATTGGAGAGGATTTAACGAGCCCATACAGTATTTCTTGGGCAAATATTCCAACTGGTTTCTTCTCACTGACGGCAAAAGCTACTGACAACACAGGTGCAGTTTGGAGTTCACCAACTTATGTATTCAATTCATCAGGGGCTGCAAGAGAACGAATTCAAAATACAAATAGTCAATTCGTATCAGATTTAGAGGTTTATCCTAATCCTGCTCAAAGTCAAATCCACCTTAACACAAATATTACTCAAGAAGGGGATTATTCAGTGAATATTGTGGATTTTTCTGGAAAAGTAATATTGAATAAAAATGTTACATATCAAAAGGGTTTGAATACAGAATCTTTCGATACATCTGGATTACCAAAAGGCATGTACATTGTTCGTTTAGTCAATTCTGGAGGTTCAAGTGTTGGTATGCAAAAGTTAGTCATTGATTAATGGTTGCATAAAGCAAGAAAAGGCATCGGTTTATAAATTTTCTACTAAAAATAGAATTTTTACAGACCGATGCCTTATTTTTTATACCCCTCAGTAAAAACGGATTTAGGGCAGACTCTCTGCACTAAATCCGTTTATTTTTTACATACAATTGATTATCACTCCACAACCACCTTTTTAACGGCTGTTCCTTCCTTGCTTTTGACAGCAACAAATACAATACCTTTTGCGAATTGAGACAGGTTTAATTCAATAGGTGAATTATTGACTAATACACGAGTTTCCAATACTTGTCCAAGTGCGTTCTGAATGCTCAAATACTGAGGGGTCACTTCAGAAAATGAAAGGGCGATTTTGCCCGAAGTTGGATTGGGCGAAACGTGCACAAAAGCATCCGTTGACAGTTCAGGAGTTGCTGAGGTAGCATCAAATTTGGTCGCCGAATTTAGTACTTCTTTAGTCGTAGCGTTTTGAATCCACACCACTACATAAGTCTGCGAAGCATCCCACCCAGTACCCAATGTGTAGGTTAAGTTAATGCTCTGTGCAGTGGTTGAAGGGTTGACATCGAAGCCGTTTTGACCTAATTCACCTGCATACGGAATGTATTTGCGCAGAACATTGTGGTGTATCGTTTCGCCATTTTGACCTGCAAAATTGATTTTTTTCTCTACGATAGCCGCATACATTTTATAGTTGGCCACAGGAATCGTCCCCACAGCCTTGAAAGTCACCGTAGCTGTACGATTAGTGCCAGTTGTTTCTGTTACTTTAATGTCGAGTGGACTTGTACCTGCCGCTGCTGCATCAATTGAAGCACCTGTAACATCTCCCGCACTCACCAAGGGTGCGCCATTGAGACTGACTCTGGGCGTACTAAATAGACCATAAAAATCTTTACGGGCATCTTGTTCTGTTTTATTGGCTTGATAGAAGGGGCACTGAGGGTATGGCACACTCGAATGAATGGAGATATGGTGTATTTTAGCATTACTTTCAATATTGACCCGCTGGTAGAATCCTGGGTTTTGAGAGGCACATGTGCTACACCAAGTATTTGTGAAATGTTCGACCAAAGCATATTTTTTCGCTTGTGCTAAAATTGTGGTCGCATAAATTGATAAAATCAAAATGAGCGTAAAGTATTTTTTCATATTTCTGAATTGTATGGTGAATAAGATGTTATTTGTTGAAAATTAAGCAACTCTTGTTCCAAATAAATCGGTATGATGATTGAATGTTTTGTAAAATACATCGTCTGTGATGCGGCAACCACTTTCTATGAGTTTGAAAACCTCAATTTCACGAGCGTCAGCATAGTGTTTTTGTTTGCGTACTATGTCAATATCTTTATGGTTGTTTTTCAATTCGTCGAACCAATTGCTGTTTTTGGTAAAATCTATATCTGAATCGGAGTCAAAAACCAATCCAAGCATGTCTATAATATCTGGTCCGCACCGATAGACAATGATTTGTTTGGGTTGTATATACATGAGATATTCGACCTTTTTCATAGATTCTTCAAAAATGAGGTCACTGAAAATATCAATCAGACCCAAAGCCTGTTGAGGTCGGCGTTCTTTCATTTTTGTCCAGTCATCTGCTGTAATGGTATTGGCAACGAGAAATTGAATAAATTTCTTTTCGAGTGGAATGAGTTCTTCATTCGTTAGTCTGCGGTATTTCATAAATTTTTAGTTTGATTTTTTGTTCAGTTTATATTGACGGTGACAATGATTATCGTATGATTTTACGCGATTTCGTCGAGTTTACCCTACGTTTAATCTATCGAAAAAGCCTCAAAAGCACTAAAATACTGAGGGGGGTGTTTCATTCAAACTTTACAGCGTTTTGTACTCTACGAAACTTGTGTTAAAATTGCACCCGATTTCACGGAGACAAAATACAATCTATTCATTCACAAAATTATCACATTATCAGATTCTATGTTACTGAATCCTTTACTTGTTGATTTAACTCTGCCCAATTTTGCCTCAGGCGATATATGGCTCAGTTTGATTACTTTAACGTTTTTAGAAATCGTTCTTGGTGTTGACAACATCATTTTCGTTTCTATTGTTGCCAACCAATTACCTCGTCAACAACAGCCCAAAGCTCGCAACTATGGTTTATTGATTGCCATGGGTTTTCGCCTTATTTTGTTGTTGGGTATTGGTTTTATTTTGTCGCTCGATGAACCCGTACTGACAATTCCTTTCCTCGAAGACCACGGTCATCCACTCGGACTGAGCTACAAAGATATGATATTGGCTGCGGGTGGCGTTTTCTTATTGTATAAAAGTACGATGGAGATTCACCACAAACTCGAAGGCAAAGCGGAGGAGGTGAAAGCAAAAGCCTCATCGAGCATGGTTTCTGTTATTTTGCAAATATGTGTCGTCAATATCGTTTTCTCATTCGATTCTATTTTGACGGCAATGGGTATGACTCAAGAAGTGGTTGTGATGATGATTGCTGTTATCATTTCTATTCTCGTAATGATGGCGTTTGCAGGACCGATTTCAAAATTCATCAACACACACCCAACTATGCAGATGTTGGCTTTGTCGTTCTTGATTTTGATTGGTGTCATGTTGATTGCAGAAGGTTTTCACCAACATGTGTCAAAAGGCTATATCTACTTTGCCATTGCGTTCTCGTTGGGTGTCGAGGTTTTGAATATGCGTATGCGCAAGGCATCGAGTCGTACGGTACAACTCAATCCAGTGGCAAAAGCAGCTAATGAAGAACCTGAAGGTTTATAAATAAAGCACCACAAAATCGGCAGTATGAATTAGGAAAAGCGACTTTTACTGAGGGGGGGCTTTTCTTATTTCATACTGCAGATTTTGTGGTTCGTTTTTCATCATTATACTTTTAAAGACAATGCTTTTTCGTCGCAACAATTTAAATATCGGTATTGGTTTGGGTATGCTTTTGCCGATAGTCGTATTCGGTTTTTTGTCGAGTATCATCAGCATATCGGGTGTAAATATCAAGATACGAACTTTGGCATTGATAAGTATCTGTTTGAATATGCTTATCGTTCGAGGTTTTAGGAAAAATAGAGCCAATGAATCTATCAGAGGCACTGTATTGGCAACGGTCGGCATGGCTTTCGTTTGGTTTGTATGGTTTTATCAAGAAATATTTGCAGAATGGGAATGATACCCCCTCAGTAAAATAGCCAAAATCGGTTTTCAACCTTCTCCAAAGCGACACATTCATGGACGATAATTTAATACAATGGGAAGAACCTGTATCTAACCCAACAGAAATAAGAGAAGTATTTCGCACTGAAAGCATGGGCTTGTACGAATGGCAGGCCTTATTGGCAGCAGGTTGGCGGCATAACGGGACATTTTTTTTTAGAGTCAGTCATGAATATGATGAAAAAGATCGGTTACTCAACGTCTTACCTTTGAGATACCGTCTCGAATTGCCTTTACAATTCACCAAAAGTCAGTTGAAAATTTGGCGCAAAAATCAAGACCTCAATTTTCGTTTGATGCCTTTGAATATCACTGACGAAATACACTTCCTATTTGCCCAACACACCCAACGGTTTAAATTTAATGTGCCAGAAACTGTTTACGATTTCGTGTCACCCATACCCAATTCACCTTTCCCAACGTATCAATTTGAGGTTTATAAAAATGATAAACTCATAGCATGTACTTTTGTGGACATATTGCCCAACGTGTTGAGTAGCACCTACGCCATGTTCGACCTCGAAGAGTCTAAACGCAGTTTGGGCGTGTTTACCATGATTTTAGAGATGGCTTATGGAGCTTCGACCAAAAAACTCTATCATTATCCAGGCTATGCGCATTTGCAACCATCATACATGGATTATAAAAAGAATTTTTTGGACGTAGAATACTACGATTGGCAAACAGGAAATTGGTTTAAACTATGAAATATTACATCATTGCAGGTGAGGCATCGGGCGATTTGCATGGGTCGAATCTCATCAAAGCCTTGAAAATGAAAGACCCACAAGCTGATATACGGGCTTGGGGTGGCGATTTGATGGCGGAAGCTGGCGCAGATATACGAAAACACTATCGCGATTTGGCTTTCATGGGTTTTCTTGAAGTGGTCAAAAACCTACGAACCATTCTACGCAATATGTCTTTTTGCAAAGAAGACATATTGGCTTTTCAACCCGATGTTATTATTTTTATAGACTATCCTGGCTTTAATTTACGTATCGCTAAATGGGCGAAACAGCAGAATTTCAAGACTTTTTACTACATTTCGCCGCAAATCTGGGCATGGCATACCTCACGAGTGCATGGCATCAAAGCCACTATTGACCGTATGTTTTGCATTCTCCCTTTTGAAAAAGATTTTTATCGCCAATTCGACTATGAGGTTGATTTTGTCGGTCATCCTTTGCTCGATGTCATCAATAATGTCCCTCAATCCGATTTGGCAACTTTCAAAGCGAAAAATGGTTTGGACGAAAGACCCATCATCGCTTTGCTACCTGGCAGTCGCCGACAGGAGATTGAGAAAATGCTCTCTATCATGCTTTCAGTACAACCACATTTTATTGATTATCAATTTATTGTAGCTGCTGCTTCGGCTCATAGTTTACAATTTTTTGATCATTTTTTAAAACAGACTGAGGGGGTCAAAATTGTTCAAAACCAAACCTATGACTTGTTGCAACATGCAACGGCTGCTTTGGTAAAGTCAGGCACCTCGACATTAGAAACTGCCTTGTTTGGTGTGCCAGAAGTAGTGTGTTATAAAGGGTCAAAATTGTCCTTCGCGATTGCCAAACGAGTGATTAAGGTTAAGTATATCTCATTGGTCAATCTCATTGCAGACCGAGAAATCGTTAAGGAACTGATTCAAGACGATTTGAATACTAATAATTTAATTTCAGAACTCAAAAAAGCAATTGATAATCAAGAAATTATAAAAAAAGACTACGTTTTACTGAGGGGTATGTTGGGCAATCGCGGTGCGAGCGAAAAGACGGCTGAATGGATGTGGCAATACTTGAATCAAGGTCAAGAATAGGTTTTAATGTCGTTAATAGCAGTAAAATTTCAAAATCCTTCGTACCTTTGCGCGCCTAAAGGCAATTTTTAAATTAAAAAATAAAGTTACATGAAATTTGAGAGAACAATTTTAATCACAGGTGGGGCTGGTTTCATCGGTTCACATGTTGTGCGCCTTTTTGTAAACAAATATCCTAACTACCGCATCGTCAATCTCGATGCTTTGACTTATGCAGGCAATCTTGAGAATCTACGCGATGTCGAAGATGCGGCTAACTATACTTTTGAACGAGGAGACATCACAGATGATGGCTTTATCAATAACTTATTCGAACAATATCAGTTCAACGGGGTCATTCATTTAGCTGCTGAAAGCCACGTTGACCGCAGCATCAGCGACCCTATGTCATTTATCAAAACCAACATAGTTGGAACGGTCAATTTGTTGAATGCAGCTCGTCAGACTTGGAAAAATACTGAAGGGGGGCGTTTTCATCATGTTTCGACGGATGAAGTTTATGGTTCATTGGGCGATGAAGGTTTTTTTACAGAAACCACGCCTTACGATCCACGTTCGCCTTACTCTGCATCGAAAGCCAGCAGTGACCATTTGGTAAATGCCTACTATCATACGTACAATTTACCAATTGTCATTTCTAATTGCTCTAATAATTACGGTCCTAATCACTTTCCTGAAAAATTGATTCCACTCATTATCAATAATATATTGAAAAACAAGGCTTTACCTATTTATGGTGATGGCAAGTACACACGCGATTGGTTGTGGGTGAAAGACCATGCTTCGGCTATTGACACCATTTTTCACAATGGACGTGTGGGTGAATCCTATAATATCGGTGGCAACAACGAATGGAAAAATATTGACCTCGTGCATAAATTGTGTGACATCATGGATGAAAAACTTGAGAGACCACAAGGCACTGCCCGCGAACTCATCACTTTCGTCAAAGACCGCCCAGGACATGACCGTCGTTATGCGATTGATGCCTCAAAATTGATGAATGAACTTGGTTGGACCCCCTCAGTAAAATTTGAGGAAGGTTTCCGTGAAACAGTGGATTGGTATTTGGCCAACAAAACTTGGGTTGATAATGTGACTTCGGGCGCATATCAACAATATTATGAAAATCAGTATGCTTGATAATATTTAGACATTCAAACAAAGGCGATAAGACGACACTGAATGGACTCTTATCGTCTTTGTACTTAGTGTCCTCACTTAATTTTCTTTATCAGTTATCTTACAATGAAAAAAATTCTTCCCTTATTTTTTTGTTTTTTCTTTTTTACTCAATGGTTATCTGCTCAACAAGTGCCAGTTGGTGTTGACACAACAGTTATTAATTCTGAATTAAGAAAACGAGGTTTAAGCGAAGAAGAAGTGCGCAAACGGCTTGAAGAAAAAGGCATTGACTTAGAGAACATTCGTCCTCAAGACTTGCCGCGTGTGCAAAAACAAATAGAAGAAGTGATTGCCGAATTGGAGCAAGAAAAAGCCCAGTTAGACGCTAATCAAAGTGGAGACGAAGAAACTGAACCTAAAAAAGTGACTCAAAAAGATCGTAAAGTCTTAGATATTGACGAATCTGAAGATACGATTGCGAGTACGAAGGTTGTAAAACCGATAAAGCCCAAGAAAAAAACAAAAGAAGAAATCGCTGAAGAAGAACGTTTGTTAAAGAAAAAAGCTCTTGAAGATGCCAAAGCGGCAGTTCGTGACAGTATCAGGCGTTCCAATGGTATTACAATTGAAGAAGCATTTGGTGAAAATACCCTCAAAAAAGCGAGCAATGATACAATTATACCTGTTTTAGTTTACGGGCAACAGATTTTCAGAGATGGAAAATTGAGTTATATCAAAGACAAAGATTTTAAAGCTTCCGAATCCTACGTTTTAGCAAGTGGCGACAAAGTAACCATCAGTATTTCAGGATTAGTTTACTACAATCAAACTTTTACAATCAATACTGAGGGGTTCATTCAGCCCGACAGGATGCCACGCGTTTTTTTGAAAGGACTCACATTGAGCCAAGCGAGACGCAATTTGCAAGCCAATTATATCCGTTTTTACCGTTTTACACCAGAGGATTTTCTTGTATCAGTCAATGCTTCGCGCATTGTTGTTGTAAATATTGTCGGCGAGGTCTTCAAGCCAGGCAGTTTCACGCTTTCAGCAGGCAATTCGGCATTCAATGCTTTAGTTGCCGCAGGTGGTCCGACAAATATCGGTAGTGTTCGGAACATCCGTCTGATACGTGCAGGATCAAACGAAAAGAAACGTTTAGATGTTTATGAATTTTTGTTAGACCCCTCAGTAGCACGCGATTTTTCATTGTTTGAAAACGACTATATCAGCGTTCCAGTAGCAGAACGTGTTGTAACGATTGCTGGGGCTGTGAAGCGACCATTTAAATATGAACTCATCAATGGTGAAAATTTGATGAAAGCTTTGACTTATGCAGGTGGTTTGGCTGAAAACGCGTATCAAACAACTTTGCAAGTTAAACGATTTGTCAATGACCGCGAAAAAATCATTGATGTCAAATATAAGGATTTAAAAACAAGCGGCGGTGATTTTGAACTCCTCAATGGCGACTCAGTAGTTGTAAAATCAATACCAACCATTTTTGAAAACTATGCAAACGTCATAGGTGCAGTGGATTTGCCTGGTAAATACGAAATTACTGAGGGGATGACCATCAAAGATGTGCTGCTAAAAGCTGTCTTGAAAAAAGAAGCTCGTACGGATGTTGCCTATTTACAACGCACCAATGCTGATCAAACGCTGCAATTAAAACTCATCAATATTGATGAAGTTCTAAAAAACTCGAATGCTGTAACAAACCTGATACTACAACCCAAAGACCGTCTTTTGATTTATAATAAAGAAAGTTTTGTGACCAAAGATTCTGTTTTTGTAACAGGAGCTGTGAAAACGCCTTTGCGTTTTCCGTTCGACCCATCCAAATCTATTCGCATCACCGATATGGTGAACTTGGCAGGAGGATTGAAACCAGAGGCAACGGATTTTGCCTACATTGTTAGACGTGACCCGAATAATGCCAAACTCGTTGAATATAAACGAGTTGAGTTAAAAAAAGCGCAAGACAATCCGAACTCAGATTTCAATATTTATTTGCAAGCCAACGATGAATTGCGCATTCAATCACGTGTTACTTATGTTGACGAAGCCTATGTTCGTATATCTGGTGCTATTCGTATCCCTGGCGAATACAAATGGGACGAAACTCTGACGCTGCGGGATGTGTTGACGCTTTCTGGTGGTTTAAAAATAGAGGCAGCTGCTAATCGTGTAGATATTTCGCGTGTACAACTCAGTGGTAATGAAGAAGTTAGAACGGTTGTTGCAACAGTTGAGGTGGATAAAAACTTGAATTTTGCAAACGAGACAGCGGGGAACTTTCCGTTGCAACCTTATGACCAAATTGTGGTGCGCAGCATTCCAGAGTTTGGTTTTCAAAAAATGATAAACATCACAGGTGAGGTCAAATATCCAGGTCAATATGCCTTAATTGACAAAAATGAGCGAGTGATAAGTATTCTTCAACGTGCAGGTGGGCTTTCGCCAGAGGCTTTTCCATCAGGTGCAACTTTGTTTAGGTCGCAAGACAATATCGGTTATGTCATTTTCAAATTGGAAGATGCCATAAAAAATCAAAACTCTAACCACAATATCATTTTGAAAGAGGGTGATATTATTGATATTCCTAAAAACAAAGATATTGTAACCATTCGTGGTGCAACACAAATGGTGGACTTGTATCCTGATAAAATTTTGGCATCTGGTAAAATCAATGTTGCATTTCAAGGCAATAACTCCGCTTGGTACTATGTGGACAAATATGCGGCTGGTGTCGGTAAAGAAGGACGCAAACGTTTGATTTCAGTAGAGCATCCGAATGGACAAATCCAAAGAACTAAAGACTTTTTGTTGTTCAAAGTATATCCCAAGGTTCAAAAAGGGAGTATTATTTCTGTCGGTTATGCCGAAAAGAAAAAAGAAGTGAAAAAAGGCGAGCGTAAGGAAGTAGATTGGGGCAAAGTTTTGGCAGATTCTATTGCTCAAGCAACAGCACTGCTGTCTTTTATTTTATTAATTCAACGATTGAACTAAATTTTTGCTGATTGTAGTAACAATACTGAGGGGTATAATTTGACTTTTATGAAATGTATGCGTCTAAATGTTGAGTTGTTTCAAAAAAAATTAGAAAAATTATTACTTTAATAATTATAAACATGCAGCTCAGTTTTTGTATCTTTACATATAAACAGTATACGTGTTTTTGAACCCGTTCACCTATTAAAACAAACAGAAATGATTATTTTGTACGTCACTGCTATTGCTTTTGTTGTTGGAACTGTGTATAGTATAGCCAGCTCTTATCCGAAAAAACGCAGATTCTATTAGAACCCATTGTCATTAACACGAATAGCTCTGAAACAACTTGATGTTTTCAGAGCTATTTCTTTTAGTGGGACTATGAACCATATCTTTTTTTGACTGTTTTAGAATCGTACTAATTGCCTATCTTTGTGCAAGAATTAATAATTTTATGAGTAAAAATCCTTTAAAAAAACAAGCGGAAGCCATTATTCCGACTAATTGGGGAAACTTCAATCTAATTGCCTTTGCTCGCCATCCTGACGATAAAATTCCACATTTGGCTATAGTTCATGAAAGCTTTAATGCCCAACGAGAGCCGACCGTCGTGCGTATCCATTCAGAATGTATGACAGGTGACGTTTTTCATTCGCACCGTTGTGACTGTGGCGAACAGCTGGATTATGCAATGCGGTTGGCAGCTGAAAAGGGCGGAGTAGTGGTTTATTTGCGCCAAGAAGGGCGTGGTATTGGTTTGATTAACAAGCTGAAAGCTTACAATTTGCAAGACAAAGGTTTCAATACATTAGAAGCCAATTTGCATTTGGGTTTTGGTGCAGATGAACGTCACTATGAGGATGCGATAAAAATTTTGCAAGATTTAGGTATTCAAAAAGTTGCCTTGATGACAAATAATCCATTGAAAGTCAATTATTTAGAGAAAGCAGGTATTCAAGTCGTCGAACGTGTACCTGTTCTGATTGCGCCCAAAGAAGAAAATGTTTTTTACTTGAAAACAAAACAGACAGAGATGGGACATTTACTCAATTTATAATACTTGTAATTCATTGGCACAAGAAATCCCTATTTTCACATCGAAAATAGGGATTTCTTGTGCCAATGAATCAATCAAATTGCGAACTGTTTTTTGCGTCGCCACATAAAGAAAAGACCAAATGCACCAATCAACAACAATGGCAACAAAATATTGGCTAAACGTATCACATTGGCATTGTCAGTCGCCATTTCTTTGTCCATTAAGCGTAGTTTAACTTCTTTGCCCCTAGCCGCGATAATGCCTTTGTCATCAAGCATATATTCAATGGCATTTTGGAGGAAATCTTTATTAGCGAATTTATAATTCACAAAACGATTGTAACCCAACGGCAACATCGCATTTTGTTTAAAATCGTAGTCATTTCGGGCAATATCACCATCTGCCACCACCAACATTTTAGTCGGTTTACTGAGGGGGGTAAACTGTTGACCCAATTGCTGTAAAACGGCTGTTTGTTCAGTTGTTACTCGATTCTCAAATAAACTGGAAAATGTCCCTTCCAGCATGACTGCCAAAGGTTGAAACCCTTTGTTAAACTTATCGGGTTCAGCCTTGTAGCGCAATATTTCAAAATTCAATTTGGTCGGTGTGAATTGCGCACGACTGGCTTTTGACGATGCCAATAATATTGTTTTGCGAATATCTGTTTTAGTCCGAATCGTGTCAATCGAAGCAGGGAACTGCAACCAAACCAAATCTAAGCTTTTGGTCACAGGATGCGCTTCGTTGGGTGATGCCAATGGATGATAGTACCAATCGAACATATCCATCTGTGGGGCATTTCCATTTGCTCCAACTTTGAGAGGGATTTTTGCACAACGCAAGTCTAAAACCATGTTTGGATTAATTCTTGCACCATATTTAAACAATTGGTCTTCAATATTTAGAGGATAATCAACGGGCAACATTTCGCCTGTTTGCTGCATTCCTGCCAAATCTGCATTTAAACGGTCAATCAACCAAATCACCTTACCACCTTGCATGATATAGTGGTCGAGTTGGAATTTTTGTTTTTCTGAAAAAGCTGTTTTAGGTTTGGCAATCACCAAAACATCTACTCGATTGTTAATATCATCGAAAGGGATTAAAGTGATGCTATCCAAATTCAAACGACCTAATTTGTAAAAAGCACTCAAAGTTTGCTCCAAATCAGCTGTTTCTTCTCTTTTCAATTCATTATGTCCTTCTACGAAAAGAATATTAGGTTTGCGATTGTTCAATAATTTTTGGACAGCATTCGAGAGTTTATATTCCAAAAGAGCAATTGAATTGTTCAGTGCCATTTCAGGATTCATACCCGGCACGTCATTTTCTAATAGTTTGACAATGACCTCATTTCCATGATAATTGACTATGGCATAGGGAAATATATATTGCTCAGTTTTTTCTTTGTCGTCAACTACGCGCAGACGCATGGGGACTAATCCGTCCTTTGCCATTTCCTCATAGCGTTTTTTCTTTTCCTCATTGTTGCCAATTACTGAGGGGTCTTCAAATTTGTATTCAACAACACTGTTCAATTTGTGAAAATCTTCTAGAATCTCTCTTGTCGAAGCTTGTAACCGTTTAAAGCCCGCAGGAAACTTGCCATCAAGAAGCACGCGCACTAAAACAGGGTCTTTGACCGATTGAAGCAGATTTTTGGTGGGTTCTGTTAGAGTGAAACGCCCTTCCTCCGTTAAGTCTATGTGACTATTGAAGCTATTTGAAATAATATTGACAACAACTAAAATGACCGCTACTAATGCAATGGTAAGAACTGATTGTGTGCGGTTAGATTTGAATCTTTTAAACATTTATCTTAGATAATAGATTTTTAAGTACAGATGATGGGCTACTACGCCAGCGAATACTGATTTTGTTTTTTAAGGTTTTTTAACGGTTTTAAGGCTTTTTTATTCTGTTTTATAAGAAAAGATTTACGGAATTACGAATTCCGTAAATCTCTAACCATCATTAATTAGTAAAGGACTAAGCTGTTTTTACCTTTTTCCTATGAAAATAAAATATAGAAAAAGTACCAAAAGGACTGTCCCAATACCCAAGACAATGAAAAACTTTTGCGCATCTTTGGCTTCGCGTGCGCGTTGAGCAGCATTGGTCTTGGTTGTTGTTTTCGCCACAGGTTTAGTATGTGACTGAGGGGTATGGTGTGCGCTGTTTTTTTTCTTCGACATACTTATTGATTTTAATTGGTGAGAGAATAATTTTTCCTTTTTGTAGGTTAAAATTAAATATTTTCTACCAATTCCAATAAAAAAATCGCATAAAAAACAGCCGCAAAACGACCAATCCGCTTACTTATTCTGACTATTCAACCAAGTCGTATAAGTTTTTACATTCACCAAGTGTTGTTCATAGGTTTCAGCATAGTTGTGATAACCAGAATTGTCGGGTTTTGCTACAAAAAAGACATAATTATGGTTGTCAGGATTCAAAACTGCGTCAATGCTGGCTGGTGAAGGCATACAAACTGGACCCGGTGGCAAACCTTCATGCACATAAGTATTATAAGGGTGCGGTGTTAGGTAATCAGAATTGCGCAAACGACGGAAACTTGGCGTTTTTTCAATCTCCATCAATGCAAATTGCACAGTTGGGTCGGCTTGGAGTTTCATACCTTGTTTGAGGCGATTGATATAAGCTCTGGCTACTTTTCGGATTTCATCCTTACGTGTTGACTCGCCATCTACAATCGAAGCCATTGTAACGGCTTGCTCGGGCGTCATGCCTTGTTCGGCTGCTTTAGCAGTGCGTTCGGGATTCCAGAATTTTTTATACTCTTTTGACATACGTTCCAAGAATTTCTTGGGGTCTGTATTCCAATAAAATTCATAAGTATTTGGTAAAAAAATACACATTAGAGTGGGTCTCGAAATGCCCAATGAATTCAAATAAGTGGTGTCATTGAATGTTTCAATGAAAGCCGCAGAGTCGTGTTCCAAAACTTTTGACACTTTACCTGCCACTTGTTCAGGCGTTCTTTCATTGTTCAACACAATCTTAACAGGTGCTTGTTCACCTCTTTGAAGAAGACGAATAAGGTTAAAACTACTCCAACCTGCTTTTATTTTAAAGCGCCCAGCACGTACATTGTCATAACTGAGCCAACTAGCCCACGTTTTAAAATTGGATTCATCCATGATGATCCCCTCAGTAACCAATTGATTTGTAAGGCTTTGGAGGGTTGAGTTGGTTGGGATTTTTAGATACTCATCTTTCAAATCGTCAGATACATTTGACTTGAAAAAGTATAAATATGCGCCACCTAAAATGGCAACTACTAAAAGGAAAGGTCTCAAAAAACGGCGAGTTGAACCTGTGGGTTGTGTCTCTGATTGCTTAGAAAAAAACGACATAACATTTCGAGTTTTGTTTTATGAAATAGACCCCTCAGTAAAGGGCTGTTTTGAAAAGCAAAAATGACACTTTTTTGTAAAAGCGTCATTTTTAGGAAGCAAATTTTTGTATCTATCAAGCATTCATCTTGGTTCTTTTGACCAAATACGTCTGCAAAATATCTTTGAAACCTGCATTTATGTCACATTCTACAAAGTCAATTTTGTATTGCAAACAACGGGCTTTTAGGGATTCAGTAAATTTACTGATTTGTTCGACATAAAAACTTTTGATTTGATTGGGTTGTAAACGGATTTTTTCACCAGATTCCATATCTACAAAAATGGTTGGGCGGTTGTCAAATGCAAATTCCAACTCTTTTGATTTATCTACTACATGAAACAAGACAACTTCATGCTTATTGTACTTCAAGTGTTGCAAAGCCGCAAAAAGACGTTCAGAATCGTCATTATCTTCAAACATATCGCTGAAAATGCAAACCAAAGAACGACGGTGGATGCTGTCTGCGATTTGATGTAAAGCGGCTGTTGCTTCTGTTTTTTTGTTTAAATACTGTTGTTCTATCAAATATTTGTCTAAAATACCCAACAAATACCTATAGTGCGTGGTCGAAGATTTGGCTCTGGTGTGTTCGTGTACAGCCGAATCAAAAACTGACAAACCAAAAGCGTCACGTTGTTTCATCAACATATTCATCAAAGCTGCTGCCGCTAAAGCTGCAAAACCTAATTTGTTTTTTGCTGCATTTTGAGCATCTGGGAAATACATCGAACCCGAGATGTCCAACAAAATTTGGCAACGCAGATTCGTTTCTTCTTCATAGCGTTTGGTAAACATTTTGTCGGTTCGACCATATACTTTCCAGTCTATATTACGTGTACTTTCGCCTGGATTGTAAAGGCGATGTTCCGCAAATTCGACTGAAAAACCATGGAAGGGTGATTTGTGCAGTCCAATAATAAAACCCTCAACCACTTGTTTGGCAAGTAGTTCAAGATTAGACAGGTCTTTTACTTCATAATTATCAAATATAGTCATAATATAAGTCATTAAATCATTGGTCATTAGCATTGAGCGATTTTCTGAATTAATGACCATTGACATTGAATCAAGTTGCTAATGTAACGTGTTTTTTTTGAAACTGTTGCACATAAAAAAAACCTGCAAGTTTTTATGACTTGCAGGTTTGTTGTCTATCCAAATAGACTGAGGGGTTTAAACTCCATTAAACTTTTGCCGCCAAAGCACTCTCGATTTTTGTTTTCAAAGCTTGCTTAGTTGCCAGACCTACTTGCTTATCTACGAGTTGACCATTTTTCAAGAAAATGATAGTTGGGATAGCGCGAACACCGTATTTTAGAGGAGTATTTTGATTGTTATCAACGTCCATTTTACCAATAGTTACTGTCCCTTTGTATTCGTCTGCTAACTCTTCTACGATTGGTCCGATTGTTTTGCACGGTCCACACCATTCTGCCCAAAAGTCAACAACTGTTACGCCTTTAGTTGCGGTGGATTCAAAATTGGTGTCAGTGAATTCAAATGCCATTGTCTATTAAATTTAGATATGTTATAAATTACTTTTAAACGCTTATTAAACAGCGATTTCAAAAGAAAGTTCAAAGATACAGAGATTTTTTTATCGGTTTAAATGGCGCACATCATTTTCTAACTCAAAAATAAATTCATTGCCAATGTGATGCACTTTGTAGAGGCAAGTGTTTTGATGTTTAAATTGATTCATCATACTGAGGGGGTGTTCTTTCAGAATTGTCAGTAGGCACAATAATGTGCGCCCATGTGTGCAAATGAGGAGATTTTTGCCTTTGTGGTGAGGTTTTTTGAAAAAATGAACGGCTTGATTGACTCGCTCGTGCAATTCGGCAGCTGATTCTCCCGCCTCCAATTTTGTGCTGTACACACCCGATTCCCAATCATTCATGAGTTTTAGATAACTATCATGCGTTTGAGGACTACTCGCTTGACCTTCGTGTACACCCCACGAAATCTCGTTGAGTTCTGGCATTTTAATCCATTTATGATGTGTCCCTCGTTTCAAAAATGGCGCAACTGTTTGATGTGTACGTTGGAGGTTTGAGGTGATAATATAATCAAAGTGGATATTTTTATAATACTCAAAAAATAAACGAGCTTGGTTGTGACCTATACTGTTTAAGGTAGAATCCACGCCACTACCCTGTACTATACCTTTGCGGTTTAGGTCTGTTTCGCCATGTCGGATGATGTATAAGGTCATTTTTTCAACAAAAACTTAGAAATATTGGGAAAAATATGTGTCGTTGAATCAACCCAAAAATAGGCTTCTTTGTTTTGAGAAGAGTGTAAAATATAACCTTTTTCTAACTTAAAGCTTGTTAACACGATTTTTTCTGTAGGCAATAGTGCCGTTAGTTGATGCTCGATTTTGGATTGAGTAAGAATATCTCTATCGCCTTCATAAAATTTTGACCCCCTCAGTAATGACAAGTGATTGACGTATTTTTGCATGCTATCTGGCACGATGCTAAGAGGAGGATTTTTCAACAGCCATGTATTTTGATGAACAAATGTCAATGAATCTTTGCCTATTTTGAGGGTTAATACTGAGGGGTACTTTCCTTTGAAATCCACGAGGGTTTTATCTCTGAAATCATCGAAGTGTTTGCCAAGAATTTGACCCAGATTGCCCTTGATACCATACAAAACATTCTCATTCGACAGTTTTATGTAAGTCAATAACTCGCGTGATAGAGAATCATATTTTTGATAAAAAACTGAAAATGAATGAGTTGTATTGTTTTTTTGTGTGAGTTTGACAGTACATTTTTGTTGATTTTGTATGTTTTCCATTTCTTCGGTTGTCAATACCTTAGTGCTATAACTGTCCATTTTTTCAAAAATATTCAGAAATTGCGCCACAGAATCGAAAGGCAAACGAGTGGTTATGTGGTTTTTGACAGCTAACCAACTCGTATCTATAAGCGTGAAAGTGATTTCATTGTCTTCATTTTGACGAATGGTAAAGGTTGAAATAGTTGAATATGGTATTGAAAAGACCGTTTTACTGAGGGGGGCTTTGTGCAGAGCCAAGCCACGTTCCGACAGTTCGCGCACACCCCAAATGGCGATTGCAAGCATCAAAACCCATCGCACAAAGGTGTTTTTGAAAAAAAGGCGATAAATAGCGCGCAGTATTTTGCTCATTTTTCTGTTTCAATAAATTTTGAGACACTCAAAATCATGCCCAACGAAATGCAACTGAACAGCAAAGAAGTTCCACCCATCGAAATCATAGGCATAGGTAACCCTGTGACAGGAACAAGGTGTACACTGACCGCCATGTTTGCTAATGCTTGAATCGTCAGAACCAAACACAGCCCCATGGCGAGCATGGCAGGAAAGGTTTTCGGGGATTTTGTGACTAATCGGACAACCCTCAGAAAGAGTAAGACGTATAAACTTAGCGTCAGAAAGCCGCCAATTAATCCATATTCTTCGATGATGACAGCATATATATAGTCGGTGTAAGCCATTGGCAAGTAGTTTTTTTGGATGGAGTTGCCAGGCCCGTTACCAAAAAGACCTCCTTTGGCGATTGCCATTTTGGCGAGTTGTGTTTGAGGTTGACCATCACCGTTTTCAATAAAATCGCGCATACGACTTGTCCAAGTATCGGTTCTGATAGCACCTTCTTTTAAAAACTTGCTCGCAACTATCAAACCTGCAAAAGAGACCAATCCACAAAAAATAAGCAACAAAACATATTGAATTGCCACTCGACCAATGAACATCATGAGCAAACAAGTGACAAAAATGACCATTGCCGTAGAAAGGTCAGACGGTGCAATCAGAAGGCAAACGATGATAATGGGAACGATAATGGGTACGAATGCACTCTGAAAATCGCGAATATGCTCTTGTTTAGCTGTTATGGAGCGTGCGATATAGGTAATGAGTGCAATTTTTGCCAAGTCCGATGTTTGGAATGTCAAACCTATGCCTGGCACGTCTAACCACCGCGAAGCGTTATTGATTTCGCGCCCAATAACTAAAGTGAGCATCAATAAAGGTACAACAAGAGCTAGCATGTAAGGAGCCCAAAGATTGTAACGCTTGTAGTGCAACAAGTAGGCAGCGTAAGTTAAAATGAGACCCAAAGTGAGGATTGCAACTTGCTTGATGAGATAAAACTCAGTATTGCCGCTTCGTTTTTGAAACGCAACAAGGCTCGATGAACTGTAAACTGCGAGAATCGAAAACAAAGCAAGGACAGCAACAATGGCCCAGATGACTCTATCGCCTTTAAGTTCGGCAGTGGCTCTATTGATAAGTGACATGTGTATTGACGATTTTGGATTGAAGATTTATTCATTTTTTGATTTGAGACCGTTTCATAAATCAACAATCGTTATTCGATAGTATTATAGGTTTCAGCAAGTGCCAAAAGTAGTTATTTTAAACAAAAAGATGAAAGATTGATGCCAGCTTTATATTTTTTTTGAACGTTGGCAGATAAATTTTGTGTTTTTATCTATTTAAAATGGTGGGTTCGGCGTTTTCTCGCATCATTGTATCGTCAAAAAAGACTTATTATTCACTCTTCATACCCACTCAGTATGTATGTCATTCGAGAAAGTTTCAGACAAGCCTTTCAACAATTGATGACCAACAAGTTGCGGTCATTTTTGTCACTTTTGGGCATTATGATAGGCATTTTTTGCATTATAGCTGTAAAATCAGCGGTGGATTCGTTGGAAGATAATGTTCGGCGCAGTTTTTCAAAATTGGGCAATGATGTGATTTATATCTCAAAAATGCCTTGGAATGAAAATCCAGATGAGAATTTTTGGAAATATTCGCGACGACCCAACCCAAGTTTGACCGATTTCAGAAACTTATCAGAGCATTTGACCACAGCAAAGTCGGTTGTGTATTCGCTTTTTATCAATTTTACGACCCTAAAATATCGTAAAAACACAGTCGAGCGTGCTTTTGGCGTGGCGGTGACCGATGATTATGACAATTTTCACAGCTTAGAATACGAAGCAGGAAGATTTTTTTCTGCACAAGAATATCAATCAGGTGCAAACCGTATTATTTTAGGCTATAAAGTGGCAAAAGAGCTATTCGGAGACGAAGGCGATCCTATTGGAAAGGAGGTCAAAGTGTTTGGTCGCAATATGATTGTGGTAGGTGTTTTGAAAGAATCAGGAAAAGATTTGGTGAAAATTTACAACTACGATAATATTGCTATGATTGGCTTTGAATTGGCAAGGTCAATAGTGAATGTCAAACCCAATCGTATGTTTGCAGGTAACCTGCAAGTCAAAGCAGCGGAAGGTGTGTCAGAAGCAGAGTTAAAAGACGATATTATTGTCAGTTTGCGTAAAACAAGACACATAAAACCCAGTGAAAAAGATAATTTTTCGATGAATTCGATGACTATGTTTGCTGAACCATTGAATGCGGTTTTTAGTACTTTAAATGCAGTTGGTTTCATCATTGGTGGTTTTGCACTTTTGGTTGGCATATTCAGCGTGGCAAATATCATGTTCGTTTCCGTCAAAGAGCGCACCAATATTATTGGTATCAAAAAAGCTTTAGGTGCAAAACAAGGCATCATTTTGTTGGAGTTTTTGATTGAGTCTATCGTTTTGTGCTTGTTAGGCGGTTTGATGGGTTTGGTTTTGGTATGGGGCGTTTTGAAATTGGTATCTATTATCAGTCTATTTGAAATGTATGTATCGTTCAAAAACGTCATCACTACACTTTTAGTGGCCGTCATTGCGGGCGTAATCTCAGGTTTTATTCCAGCTTTGCAAGCGTCGAGAATGGATCCTGTCGAAGCCATTAGAAGCTAAAAAAGACCCCCTCAGTATAAATGAAGGTCGGCGAGATACAACTCTCACCGACCTTTTTTTATGTTTTTAATGGTTTGAAAACCTACACATTTGCCAAACGATTGTCAAAAAAAAATAAGAAAAAGAGAAAAAAGTTCTTTGAAATTGAAAAATACATTACTTTTATACGTCAAAACGAAAAATATACTTTCCTTTATTTTGTGGAAACAACATCTAAAAAACGGATTAACAATGACTGAAAGCGCAACAAGAATACTACTCGTAGATGATGAACCTAATATCTTAATCGCACTTGAGTTTCTTTTTGAACAAGAAGGCTACCTCGTTCAAAAAGCTTTCGATGGCGTGCAAGCACTTGATAAACTGACTTCTTTTAATCCTAACATCATCGTTTTAGATGTGATGATGCCAGGCTTGGATGGTTTCGAAGTTGCTAAGCGGATTAGAATGATGGATGGCTTTGATGATGTTCGCATCATCTTTTTGACAGCTAAAGGAACGCAACAAGATAAGCGTAATGGCTACGGCAGTGGCGGCGAAGTGTATCTTACTAAACCATTCGATAATGAGGAACTGGTGCGAACGGTCAATGAAGTTGTTGAATTCGGATAAATTACTCAGTAGTGCAGAATTTTTTGATAAATTTATGCAGTAGTATCATATAAAATTTGGCATTTTAAAAGATGTCAAATTTTTTTGCCTTTTTTTATATAAACATATAGATTTCTACATACTTTTGTGAATCATTTTAAAAAAAGCAATTTTCATATAAAATGATACCGCCGCCAACCATTTGCTTATTACGGAATCTTAAAAAACAACCCCCTCAGTATTAAACATATTTACAGGGGTGTATTCTTTTCAACGTTAAAATCTTAGAGTTATGAGCAACATCATCAAGTCATTTGGGCAATACAAGAAAACTTACAAACGGAGTGTTGACGATCCCGAAGGCTTCTGGGCTGAACAAGCAGAGCGTTTTGTATGGCGCAAAAAATGGGACAAAGTCGTTGACTGGGACTTTCACGATTACTATGCAAAATGGTTTTCGGGTGGTCAAGTGAATATTACAGAAAATGCGCTTGACCGTTATCTTGAAAAACAAGGCGACAAAGCTGCCATTATTTGGGAACCCAATGACCCCAATGACACGGGTCAGACTTTGACCTATCGTCAATTGCATGCCAAAGTGTGCCAATTTGCCAATGTATTGAAAAACAATGGCATTGAGAAAGGTGATAGAGTTTGTCTGTACATGCCTATGATTCCAGAATTAGCGATTGCGACACTCGCCTGTGCGCGTATTGGTGCAATTCACTCAGTGGTTTTTGGTGGCTTTTCGGCGCAAGCTTTGGCCGACCGTGTCATTGACGCTGAGGCTAAAGTGATTGTGACGGCTGACGGCGTTTTCAGAGGTAACAAAGAATTGGCTCTTAAAAATATTGTGGATGAAGCCGTTGCACAGACCCCCTCAGTAACCAGCGTAATCGTTTTCAAACGTGTTGGGAACTTTGTTCACTGGTCAGAAGGTCGTGATAAATGGTGGCATGAAGAAATGGCTAAAGCTTCTACACATTGCGATCCAGTTGCGGTTGACTCTGAAGACCCATTATTTATTCTCTATACATCAGGTTCGACGGGTAAACCTAAAGGTGTTGTTCACACAACGGGAGGCTATATGGTTTATACACACTATACATTTAGTCAAGTTTTCCAAGTTGGCAAAAACGATGTCTATTGGTGTACGGCTGATATTGGGTGGATTACAGGACACTCTTATATTGTTTATGGTCCTTTGCTCGCAGGTGCTACGACAGTTATGTTTGAAGGTATTCCTACTTGGCCCGATGCGGGACGTTTTTGGGAAGTTATTGACAAGTTGAAAGTCAATCAGTTCTATACTGCACCGACAGCGATTCGTTCATTGATGGGCGCAGGTTTGCAACATGTTGCACCGCACTCGCTCAGTACATTGAAAGTTTTAGGTTCTGTTGGTGAGCCAATTAATGAAGAGGCTTGGCAATGGTATCATAAATACATTGGCAAGAGTCGTTGCCCTATTGTTGATACTTGGTGGCAAACAGAAACAGGTGGTATTATGATTTCGCCATTACCAAACGTGACTCCTTTGAAACCAACGATGGCGACTTTGCCTTTGCCAGGGGTTCAACCTTGTTTGTTGACTCCAGAAGGGAAAGAAATCGTTGGAGACAATGTAGAAGGGCTTTTGTGCATCAAATACCCTTGGCCTAGTATGATTCGCACGACTTATGGAGACCACAAGCGTTGCCAAGAAGTGTATTTCGGCCCTTACAAAGGCTACTATTTCACAGGTGACGGGGCAAGACGCGATGAGGACGGCTACTACCGTATCATTGGTCGTGTTGACGATGTTATTAACGTATCAGGACACCGCATCGGTACGGCAGAAGTGGAAGATGCTATCAATAAACATCCATTTGTGGTTGAATCTGCAGTGGTTGGCTATCCACACGACATCAAAGGGCAAGGCATTTATGCTTTTGTCATTTGTGACAGACATGTGGCAAGTGAAAAGGCCTTAAAAGACGAAATTTTGGTGGAAATCACAAAACAAATCGGACCTATTGCGAAGCCAGACATCATCCAAGTTGTGCCAGGATTACCCAAAACGCGTTCTGGTAAGATTATGCGCCGCATCTTGCGTAAAATTGCTGAAGGGGATGTATCTAATTTAGGTGATATTTCGACCTTGCTTGACCCTGGTGTTGTCGAAATCATCAAAGATGGTGCGCCTACTTTGAAAAAATAAGATAGTTTGATAATAGATGATATTCAAAAGCTGTTTCAAAAGCCTAAAGGCGATTGAGACAGCTTTTTTTTGTTAAAATTTTGTTATTAATACTATACAGATGTAAAAAAATGACATTAAAATTGGCATTTAACCCGAAAAGGTAACACCTTTGCACAGAATATAAACAAACATATTTTTTAATTTTAAATTACAAACTTTATGAGGAACACCTGCACCTTAATTCTTGTCCTATTCTTGGGCTTGTCAGCGAATGCCCAAGAAATTCAAATCGACAATTCCCGCAATAGTTGCAGCGATTATCTTAAATTGAAAAAGGAAGTAGATGGCGTTATCACCAAAATTCTCGACGACTACGAGAAGGATTACACATTTATTGCCAAATTTAAGAAAGCGCAAGGCGAATGGGAATCGTACCGTGATGCTCAATTGGAAATGATTTTTCCGGCAGCCAACAAAGGTATCTATGGCGCGTCTTATCCGACTTGCCGTTGCAATGCTTTGGTGGATTTGACCAATGAGCGTTTGAATTATTTAGTGCGGTGGGTTTCAAACACCGAAGAGGCGAAAGCTTGTGGTGGTTCAGTGAATTCAACTAAGCGTAAAAGCTACGTTAAGTTTAATGAATAACCCCCCTAAGACTTCCCCCCACGATTTTACCCAATTTGACTAAAGACTTACACACCATAAATCCATTATGCCATCGTAGATTTTTCTTCGATGGCATTTTGTTTTTCAAAATCTTCAACTACTTTTGACCTTCGACATGTTTTTAAACTACACCATACTGAGGGGTAGGGAGTAGAGTTTACTTTTCTAATTTATATCAATCTGAATATTGATAACTCAGATTCAACATGTGCATCATCAGTAATAACCAATCATCAATAAACAATAATCAATCGTAAAAATGTCCAAACCACTCACTATACCTACAATGGCCATGTTAGCAGCCGAAGAACGTCAACCCGAAATCCTTTTTTGGGTCGGATGTGCAGGCAGTTTCGATGCCAGAGCGCAAAAAGTAACAATTGCTTTTTCAAAAATCCTCCATGAACTTGGTATTGATTTCGCCATTTTGGGTAATGAAGAAATGTGTACAGGCGACCCAGCTCGTCGTGCGGGCAATGAGTTTTTATTTCAAATGATGGCGTTACAAAATATCACAACTATGAACATGTATGGTGTGAAAAAAATAGTAACGGCTTGCCCTCACTGCTTCAATACCCTTAAAAACGAATATCCTGTTTTAGGAGGGCATTATGAGGTTTTACATCATTCTCAATTTCTGCAAGGGTTAATCAATGAAGGTCGCCTAAAAATACAAGGCGGTTCATTCAAAGGGCGACGTATCACATACCATGATTCATGTTATTTAGGGCGAGCCAATGGTATTTATGAAGCACCCAGAGAAATCTTAGCGCAATTAGATACCGAACTTGTGGAGCTTAAACGCTGCCGTACCAACGGTTTGTGTTGTGGTGCTGGCGGTGCACAAATGTTTAAAGAAGATGAGCCTGGTCAAAAACGTATCAATATTGAACGTGCCGAAGAAATTCTTGACGCTCAAGCAAGTATTGTTGCAGCGAATTGTCCTTTCTGTATAACGATGTTGTCCGATGGTATGAAAGCTAAAGATAAACAAGATGAAGTTATGATTTATGATTTGTCTGAACTTATCGTTAATAATAATAAATGGTGAAAAGCTGTGTGATATTATTAAAATAAATCATTAACATTAAAAAGGATTACTTTTTTCAAAGAAAAGTAATCCTTTTTAATTTGAGTACTTATATTTGTATAGGCAAATCAAATGAAACTCTAAACATACATTTTTGAAAGGTGTTTTTTAATGAATTCAATCTTATGGATAAAGAAAACTTTGGCTTTCCTGCATTGTTTTATTCTTGTTTCAGATAAACTTTTTATTGTCAAAGGCTAATCTTTTCTGTGTTAAATAGAAAGAACATATTTCATACTTAGCTCTATCATTTTAAAAATGAATGATGGTTAAGCACTGCTTTAACGAATTAGGATTAATGCATAACAATAGCCTGTTTTTGACATATTGGACTATCGAAGACTGATAAGCACCATAAATGGCAAGATGAGTATCCATTTTTTCGCATATCGCTTCATAATTGTTATTCGAGTTTTAATGAATGTTAATATTCTTCAAATAGCTGTTACTTCTTTCATTGACCTTGGTCTTAGAACGTAATAGGTTAAAAAATGAGGTTTAATAAATGGGGTTCCAAAAACCGTAGCGCCCTCGACTGGCATGTGTGTCAGTTCGAGGGTTTTTTTACCCCCTCAGTATCGCGGGGATATTTTCCTTATTTTCGTTCAACTGTTGATTGACAGTGTGTGGGCATTTTTTATCGGGTGCTCTTTGTCTATGCAAAAGCTTTTTGTTGAAATACTCAGAATACAAAGTCTTTTTAGGTCATTTTAGCCCTTTCCGATGGCATTCATTGCGCCTCATTTTATTTTCAAACTTTAACTTTTTTTAACCCAAAACAACGCAACATATCCAAATACCTTTTGTCTTATTTTTTATTCTTTCACTTTTAAAACAAGCTTTATCATGAAAAAGATGCTCACTTATGCAATGCCATGGGCTTTGATACTACCCCTCAGTATGATGACCCTTCAAGCTCAAAATGTCGTTGAAAAACAGTCTAAACCCACCGAAGAAAAAACAATCGTTGTCACCATTAAAGAAAAAACCGCTGATGGTTCGACCAATTCGACGACAATTATGAAGTCTGGTGAAGAAGCGAAGAACTTTGATGTGAAAAAATACATCAAAGAACAGACCAAAGACAAACCCAACGCCATTGTGATTGTCAGAGACAAAATGGGGGCAACAAACGGCACGACAGTCAATGTGGATGTCAATGAAGAGGGTGTAAAAACGAGAACGATTGTTTGTATTGACAAAAACGACCACAAAATCCATGAACGTCGGATGTCCGACACGTGGCAAAACCAAGGTGACAAACCTTTTTTAGGTGTCAGCGAATTGTATGACAGAACAAAACCTGCCGAAGGTGTGCGAGTAGCCATCACACGCAATTCAGGGGCGGCTCAAGCAGGCTTGAAAGACGATGATGTGATTCTGCAACTCAATCAAACGCCCATCAACAGCTTCCGCGACATTTCCGCTTTCATGCGTACAGCCAAAGCAGGCGATAAAGTAGCCGTTTTGTTTGAAAGGGATGGCAAAACCAAGACTGTAAACGCGACTTTGGGCAAACAAAGCGATACATGGACGCAAACCGAAGAGAAAGAAAAAGAAGCTTGCCTTGGGGTTTACACCTCAACACGGGTTGTTGACGACAAACGCGGGGCTATCATCGAAGATTTTACGAAAGTCAGTGCCGCACAAGAAGCCAATATGCAATTGGGCGATGTGATAACGCAAGTGAATGGTATCAGAGTGAAAACACACCAAGATGTGTGGGACGAAATCGCCAAATACAAGCCTAAAAGCACCGTCCGAGTGACCTATTTGCGCGATAAAGAGGAAAAAAATATCGTGGCAACGCTCAAAGCCTGCAAACCTAAAGACGAAAGTGTCATCGTTGTGCCTAAAACACAGGAAGGAACGGTGACAGTGAATCCTGATACACAAAATACAGGCAAATTGACCTTGGAAAGTTTCGCCGCATCGCCCAATCCAACCAAGGAAATGGTCAATATCGCGTTCAAAGGCGAGGCTGTACCTACAACAGTGTCTTTTTTGGATTTGACAGGCAAGGTTTTGTTCCAACAAACTTTATCGGATTTTAACGGCGAGTACAACCAACGGTTCGATGTGTCTGAATATGCCAAGGGGGTGGTTGTGGTCAAGGTGCAACAAGGTGAAAAAGTATTCTCAAAGCAAATTGTGGTGAACTAAGGGTTTTTAGCCATTGAGGGGGCTTTATGCCCCCTCAGTATAAATCATAAAAATGAGCGACGATTCATTTATTCTTTCTTACCGACCAACCAATAAATGATGCCGACGAGCAGCGAAATCAAAACGCCTTTCCAAGCCCAACGCAACACGTTGCCACCAAACAGCAAGGCAATCAAAACGCCCAAAATACTCAGTATAAAGCCCAACAAAAAGCCCAATAGATTGAACTCCGACCGCCCCGAACCCACTGCACGCTCCAAAGTTTCGCGGTCAACGGTTTTAGAATCCTTCATCAGTTCTCTTTTGGCAAAGTGAAACACAATTTTGTCTTGCCAAGTCAAGCGTTTTCCGACCATTTTCTGATAATCTTTTACCGAAAAGGATGTTAAAGTGATGTTCTTGTTTGTGTGTTCGGCAGTTGCTGTGCGGAGAGCCACTGTTGCGGGCAAATGACCGACCATGAAAAGAGCGAAAAAGGTGAAAGTGAGTCTAAGAATTGTTTTCATAAATTAGATTTTAATGTGAATGAAAAAAAAAGGATGGTTTACTGTTTACTGACAAGGCGAATATACAGTTTTGACGCAAAGTGGCTTTGGTTAGGCGGTTTTTTTTGTGAAATTTACTGGCTTTGTAAAAAACAAAAAAAACTACCTTTGCCCACATACGAATCAAAAATATCGGAAAACTATGGCAAGACCGCCCAAATCAGGCAGCAAACCCCATCCAAAGAATGGAGAAGATAATGTAACTCCTTTGATGCGTCAATATTACTCATCGAAGGCAAAATATCCTGAAGCCATTTTGCTTTTTCGGGTGGGTGATTTTTATGAAACCTTTGGAGAGGATGCTGTGAAAACATCACAGGCTCTGGGTATCGTCTTGACTTCGCGCAACAACGGCGGTTCTGATGTAGAACTGGCAGGTTTTCCCCATCATTCGCTCGACAACTATCTACCAAAGTTAGTAAGGGCTGGTTATCGCGTGGCTATCTGCGAACAATTGGAAAAACCCGTTGCAGGTCGGGTCGTAAGGCGTGGTGTAACGGAAGTGATTACGCCAGGTGTGACTTCCGACGATAAACTTTTGGAGCAAGGGCGCAACAACTACCTCGCTGCTTTGGCGATTCAAAAGAATGAGATTGGGATTGCTTTTTTAGATATTTCGACGGGCGAGTTCTTGGTTACTGAGGGGGATTGGGCTTATGTCGAAAAAGTATTTCAGACCTTTCAACCTGCCGAAGTCTTGTTTCAAAAAGGGCAAACCAAGGATTTTCAAGAACGTTTCAACGATAAATACTATACTTTCGCACTCGAAGAATGGGTTTTTCAGCAAGATTATGGCAGAGAGAAACTCTTGCAGCATTTTGGCACGCAAACACTCAAAGGATTTGGCATCGAAGACATGAAGCTGGCGCAAATGGCGGCAGGGGCAGCCCTGCACTATCTGGCAGCGACCGAAAACACCAATTTGAAGCATATCAACCACATCTCACGTCTTCTACCCGACAAGTATGTGTGGCTTGACCGCTTCACGATTCGCAATTTGGAACTCATTGCGCCCACCCACGAGTCGGGACGTTCCTTATTGGATGTGTTGGACAAAACGCTGTCGCCTATGGGCGCGCGATTGATGAAAAAATGGGTCGTTTTGCCTCTGAAAGCCGCCCATTTGATTGAGCAGCGTTTGGATTCGGTGGATTATTTTATCCAAAACCCACATTTTAAGTCCGAAACGGAAACTTTGATTCGCCAAATCGGTGATTTGGAAAGATTAATCTCCAAAGTGCCTTTGGGAAAGATTAATCCCCGCGAAGTCAAGCAGTTAGCCCGTTCTTTGGCGACGATAGAGCCGATGGCTTTGATACTGAGGGGGGCAAATCCCTATCTGAAAAAGCTCGCAGACGGCCTCAACCCTTGTAAAAGTATCCGAGACGAGATAGAAAAAACATTGGTCGCCGAACCACCTGTCAGCATCCAAAAAGGTGGCGCGATTGCCGATGGCGCACATGCCGAACTCGACGAATTGCGCCACATCATCCGCAATGCCCAACAGTTGTTGATTGATATTCAGACCCGTGAGGTAGAAAAAACGGGTATCACGAGTCTGAAAATTGGTTTTAACTCTGTTTTTGGCTACTACCTCGAAGTGACGGCAAAATACAAGCACATCAGCATCCCCGAAAACTGGATTAGGAAGCAAACACTTGCCAATGCAGAGCGATACATCACGCCCGAACTCAAAGTGTTGGAAGAAAAGATATTGACAGCCGAAGAAAAAATTGCGACCATCGAAGATATGCTCTTTCAACGCCTTGTGGGAACGATTTTGGACTTTGTGCAACCCATCCAACACAACGCCAACGTCATAGCCATCGTGGATTGTCTGCGCTCTTTCGCCGAAGTGGCCACCCGAAACAACTACGCTAAACCACAATTTACTGAGGGGGTGTTAGGCGGCAGTCAACAACTCGCCAACGACGGAGAAGTTTCAAACTTCTCCGTCGTTAAAAATCCATCTTCCGTCGTTAAAAACCCACTTTTGATACACATCACCGAAGGCCGCCATCCAGTCATCGAGCAGCAATTGCCGATAGGAGAGAGTTATGTGCCAAACGACGTGTACCTCGACCCCGACGACCAACAAATCTTGATGATAACGGGACCAAACATGGCAGGAAAGTCCGCACTCTTGCGACAAACCGCCTTAATCTGTCTGATGGCGCAAATGGGCAGCTACGTACCTGCCAAAGCCGCTCAATTGGGTATTTTGGACAAAGTGTTTACGAGAGTCGGTGCTTCCGACAATATCTCAAGCGGCGAATCCACCTTCATGGTCGAGATGAACGAGACCGCCAGCATTATGAACAATATCTCAGAGCGCAGTTTAATTCTCTTAGACGAAATCGGACGCGGGACTTCGACCTACGATGGCATCTCTATCGCTTGGTCTATTGCCGAATACTTGCACGAAAGCGATATGCGCCCTAAAACGCTGTTCGCAACCCATTATCACGAACTCAATGAACTCTCCGAAAAGTTCAACCGCATCAAAAACTACCATGTTGCCACTAAAGAAATCGGGCAAAAAGTGATTTTCCTCCGAAAACTCACCCAAGGCGGCTCCGAACACTCTTTCGGGGTCCATGTTGCCCGCATGGCAGGTATGCCAAGAAGTATTGTCGAACGAGCCAACGAAATTTTAGCCCAATTGGAAGAAAGCCGCGAGTCATTGGTCGAGCCACACAGCGACAAACCCGCCGATCAAAGCACACCACCCGCCCAAGAAGCCCTTTTAACCCATGTAGAAAGCAAAAAAACGATGAAAAACAAACTCCAAAACGTCGCACAACCCATGCAACTCAACTTTTTTGACATCGGAGACCCCCGATTGGACAAAATCAAAAAAGCTTTGGACGAAATGGACTTAAACAGCATCACACCTGTCGAATTGATGATGCGGGTGTATGAATGGAAAAAGATGTTGGATAAACCGTAATGGGCGGAGTATAGATAAAAAACAACCGAGGATGAACGATGGAGAAGTTCAAACCTTCGCCGTCGTTCATCGTCGGTTATTTTTTATCCACTGTTAAAAATTATTTTTACCTTTACCTAAAAGAACAGTTTTGCGACGGGGAAGTTCAAAAAATATACGTGGGGAAAATGTTGTTTTTTTGGAAAAAATTCAAAAATATACGTGGGGACACGCAAAATATAAGGAG
>JAEUUP010000035.1 GCA_016787525.1 Saprospiraceae bacterium
TTTCTATTGGAGCGAGCGATTTTTTGATTACAATTTTGGCAAAGCCAAAATTGTAATCAAAAAATCGCTCGCTCCTCAAAGTCCTTTTCGCCGCCAAAGGCGGCGTTTGAAATGCACGAAAACTTATTTTTGACTACTTAACTGATATTACGCACGGTACTTAAATAAAAAATAACCCGACGGAAGTTCTATTTCCGTCGGGTTATTTTTTTACTAATTCATCTACAAAGTCAATAGCTTAAAAAACAATAACTCTTACATCGCTTCAATCTTCTTCAATAAATTTTGCGTTTCTGTTGAATCTTCTCCCGTTTCTTTAGCTTGTTTGATGGCTTTTTCAGCAAATTCTTTGGCTTTTTGCTTGTTAGCCAATTTATAATAAAGTGCTGCTGCTGTATCATTCAAAGCATATTGGTCATTGATACTAATGGATTTCAAAGACCAAGACAAGGCTTTTTCCAATTGTGCTCTATCTGTTGCTTGTTCATAGAATGCCCACGCATATTGATTCAGCAATTGAGGGTCTTCTGACGGATATTTATCCATGTGTGCCACGACTTGTGCCAAAAACTGTGGTACTTCGTTGCGCATTTGATGTTGCGTCAAGGTCATACCGCTTAGGACCTTTTCTACAAGTTCATTGGGCAAGTATTTAGAGCCAATTTCTTTTGCTTTAGCAAAATCAAACTCTCTTTTAGCACGATTATAGGACATATTAGCCACATTGCTAAAAGCTGTTTGATACACTTGCGTTTCAATGCCTCCTTTACCAATCGCTTTTTCAAACGCAGCCTGATTTTTTACCAAATAGGCGAACGTATTGCTTTGGATACTTTTAGAAAACTTCAAGATGAAGTCCATGTTTTCCTTGTTCAACCAGTCTTTTTGTGTAGCCAAGTATGCTTCTGCAACCGATGCGCCCAATTGTTCTTCTTGTGCATCTTCGCAAGCACCTGCAAAACGTTTCAAAAAGTCAGAGTTGCGCTCACCACCTTCGTATTTCTTTTTCAAAGAGAAAAATTGGCGTTCAGGATCGGAAGCTGCTTGCCCGACAGTGATAAATTTTTCAGGCGGCATACTGCCCAAGCCACGATGCACCAATTCGCCATCGCCATTCACGAAAATATAAGTTGGATAGGCTCTAATACCATATTTTTGAGCGATTTCAGGTCCTTCACCTTTTTCCATATCAATTTTAGCGTTAACGAATTTGGCATTGAACACATCACCCACTTCTTTCATCGGAAAGATGTTTTTGGCCATAACTTTACACGGGCCACACCAAGTCGTGTAAGCGTCCACGAATACGATTTTATTTTCTGCTTTTGCTTTTTTCAAAATGTCAGCCCATGCTGTTGTTTCTGGTTCAAAAGCAATACCTTGAGCTGAAACTGTTGTAAGAGTCAACAAAAAGAGAAAGAATGTGATAAACTGTTTCATTAATCTCGTTTTTAACTGTGAAATAATTGGTAAAATTATAAAATTTCCCTGAATATACTGAGGGGGTGCCTATATGCCCTGAAATGTGTTCATTAACGTCGAAAACTTATTTTTGTTGGTTGCATGGAGTGACATTTTTAAGACTACAATTGAATGACCAAGTTGCATGATTCAGAGATAAGTGCGTTAAATTTTTTTTAAACAGATGGGAAGGGCTGTTTTACGCAAGATGCATTCCTTTGGATTCCAATACAAGAGGCTGTATCTTTTGATTTGATACAGCCTCTGACTCAGATTGCAACATTTTCTTCTTTTATTTCTTCTTTCGTTGCCTCCCTCTCTGCAATAGTAGCTTTCAACTCTTCTGTTGATTTGTCTAAAATAGCAGAAAACCAATCTTGTACGGATACAATTAAGTCTGCCAACTTGTTAAATACCTCTAAGTCATATGAGCGTAATTCTTGAAGCCCTGCTAAGTCATAGATATTCATCCACACATCATCACCGACTTCGACTTCAATAAGTGGGTTCAACATGTATCCACTCTTATAAAGGCGGATAAACGACATTAAATTAAGTTTATAGTTTCTATGCGGATGATTTCTACTGAAAATATTGTTGATATATGACCGCTTGCGACGATAGTCGGCAACTACTGAGGGGGGGTAATGTGCAAAAACTTTCACAAAATCATCCGTTCCAAATAATGGAAATCTATACCTGTGCAGATCAGTGAGTTTTGAGCGTAGGTTGGCAATCATAAAATTAATCATAAAAAGTAAACCGTCGCCGTCGTCGCAACTGTATAAGTCGCCGTGCATTCTGAATCTCAATTCTTTGGGTTTAAGAAGTGGATACACTTTGGCTAAACTTGTTTTTGCATATTGAGGGTCAATGATAGAATGTTTTAGCGCAATTTGAAATGCCGTGAGACCAAAACTGTTTACAGCCTTACTGTCTGCACCTTGTGCTATGAGGTACTCTGTAATTTTCTCTGCGCCTGTCATTGCTGCCAACATTAGTGGTGTTAGATTAGCGGCATTGCGGAAGTTTACACCATATTTTTGGTATATTGGCAACAGACCTTTCAGATTGTCGTGGTAATAGTCATTGAGTGTATGGCGTAAGAAAGCTTTTTGCTCACGCGCATAATGGCGCGGATGAGCATGATTGTATTTGAGTTTGAATAGATCACGCATCCAGAAAGTGTCGTCATAATAAGCTGCAAACTGGAACAATTGGTCTTTCGCTTTTTTATTATACACTGATGGATTCAGTGCTTCGGCTTTTAAAGTTTGTAATCGCTCAAAAGTAATGACATCTTCACACAGCTTTTTCTCACTCAAAATGGATTGTCGGATGGCATCTGCTTGGTCTTTTTTGCCTTGTTTGTCCAATCGTTGCGCTTCTTTTTGCCATTCCTCGAATGATGACGCATGACTGGTCATTGATACAGATTGCTTAAAGTGCGTCAAATCCAACAAATCTAACAAAGCATGTTTTTTCGCTTTTTCTATCACATAGAGGTTCTTGACAGCTCTTGTAACGGCTACATATAGAGAGTTGATGTAGAATTTATACACTTCAAGCGATTTGTCAGATTTGTCTCTATTGCGGTGATAAATCAAGCCTTTTTTCAAATCCTCTTTAGTGACACCTGTGGTTAATTCCTTGAATGCTTTTTCATTGTTGGAAATGATGTTGAATAAAATGATATTCTCGTATTCCAAGCCTTTGGCTTCTTGGACAGAGAAGATAAGCGGCGTATCGAAATATTTGCTCGCTTCCACTTTATCTTCTGGACGCATCACTAAGACAGCAAATTTTGTGGATCGGCAAGTATATTGGTTCAATTCCTTTTTTACTGAGGGGGTATCCTCATAGAAGATTGTTTCACCTTGAGCTGCAGAGTTTGCTTCGATTAAGTAACTACTTTCGCGATCAATAGAGCCAAATCGTGCATTTTTGACCAATAAGAGTTGATTGGCGATAGCCGTCACCTCAGGTGTGTTGCGGTAATTAATGCCTAATATTCGGACAATGTCTTTAGGTGTTGTACAGCTTTGATGATAGAGTAGTGTTTTAAGGCTTGTCCAAGAAAAGAAATTGGGATGTACAATCTGATTGGCATCGCCACACAACACAAATTGTCCTTTTTCTTTCAATGATTTAAAAATCAAATACAATTGAACATTGGTTAAATCCTGTACTTCGTCTATGACTACATAATCAAAATCCGCTTTGACCTTCGATAAATTATTGAAAGCAGCTATGTTCATATCGTAATAGTGTTGTTCTTTCAAAAAAGTCAGATATTTGACAAATAATTCATAAATACCACTTCTTTCTTCTTTCAAAAAAATAGATTGTCGAATACCCAACTCAATATATTCCTCTTGGCTCAAATAAGGTTTTTCTGTCGTTGACCCAGTGATAACACCTTTGAACTCTTCAAAAATCTTGTATGTGTCTCGTATTTTATGAGCGTGTTTGTATTTACTAATCCATTGGTCAAAAACTTTATAGGTCATTTCTTTCCCTTTAAAGTCTTGAATATGAAACATATAGTCTTTGAACGATAGAAAAGAAACATTTTGCTCTCGATTGTCATAACCATGACTGAAATACAACTGACGTGCGTTGTCAACCAAGAAATCAGAAAGTGTCACGTATAAGATATTTCCTGACAACAACTTTATTTTTTCAAGTGTCAACGCTGTTTTACCCGATCCCGCAGAGCCAATCATAATAATGGGTAGGGGCATCTGGTAGATTTCGGTTTGAGTGGCATCAAAAGACAATATTTTGTCGAGCATATGAAAATGTCTCGTTTGCTTGTTGACATGGCTGATACTGAGGGGGGTATCTTTTATGTCTTTGACAGAATGCAGCGGATGCAATTTGTTTTCATCTACAACAGCACCACGTAAAAATCGTGAGTTGGCATAGTCGTGATTCAAAATAACTTCCAAAATAAGCAGATAAGTCTGTCCGTCGTACCGTCCAATTTGAAACAACAAACGATTGGCATCGTCCAATTTTGCACGGTAATAAGCAGTACCAGACATTTTTTTTACATCGGCAGAACGGAAATCATTTTTCTCGAGATTATCTAAAACTTTGTCAAACTGGCGTTTGACTGGACTAACATTTAGGTCGTTGTGCAGAAGTATCGTCATGTTTTTGCTTTAATGGTTAGAATGACAAATATTATCAGATTCAAAGATAATATAAACATATTATTTTCTTTGATTTTTTAACGTTTGTAATATTAAAATGTTTTAATCGGAGATAGATAAATGTGAATCATGAGGAGTAAGGCAAAGTAAGGGGTATTGTAAAAACTAAAATAAATTGGGTCAATGGGGCATTTACAACATGAAGTGACTTGTTTTCAACGACAAATGAACAGTTTTAAGCGTTTTCAGAAAACAAAAAATAGAAATTTACGTATTTTGATATTATGCAAATGATAGGCTAACAAGATCATTCTTTTATTAATGTATCAAAAAAATCAATCAATGAAAAGAACGCCTAATAAATGGGTAGATTACTCAGACTGGACGATGGAGCAACACCAAGAGTACTTGCGTACTGAACCGAACTATCTTAATTATTTTGCCCAATTCGACCCCGATAGTGTCGAGCGATTCATTAAAGACTATGGAAAGAGCAAATATTACAAGTATGAAAGGGAAGAGTATTACAAATCGCGTTACGAAGCCTATCAAACACGTTTTTTGAGCCATGCAGAGCGTTATTTGGAGCAAATTCTGCAAAAAAAGTTGTTCAACCTGCAATGTTTGTGGCGTGCAGACCAGATTGAGTTGCCCTTGGTGGACATTAGTGAAGATTTTGTCTATTGGTCTAACAATATTCGCGCCTGTCCGTTTATCCCTCCCATTACAGAAGAAGAAATAGACCTGTGTATTCGTTTTCTGAAAGAAGATATTGATTGGGGTCATTGCAACAATCCGTATGCAGAGGATATATGGCAAGACTACGAAGAATTTAAGAATCAACTCTTTATAGACGAAAACCAAGGCACCCCCGAAGCAGAAGAATTGCGGTTTTATGCAACTGAGATGCCCCAATTGTATCTGTTCTTTGATACGTATCAAGGAACAACGCACCTCTTGAGGTTGCCCGACATCCGTGGTAAAAAAGAGCGAGTCTATAAAGATGAAGGACGGAATATCGCTTATGAAGAGCGAGTCGCCGTTCTCAAAGCCGAGAACAAAATAAAAGTGGATGAAAATGGCAATATTGTGCATAAAACAACGGCATTACCGATATTGTACAGCTCCGACGAAGCTAAATTCATAGAAGCTGTGGAAGATGAACGGACTAAAGATTTGTTCAAAGCCTACGAACACGACAGGCAGTCCAACCACGACTTGAACTATGAGGGTTTGGAAGACGATTTGGAAACATTGAAAGAGTTTGATGAACCCATTCCGATTGAAGCATACAGAGATTGGCGCTTCGCAGTGCGTATGGCAACTTATCGTTTCCGACAAAAGAAAGCGGCGGAGATGTTGCCCTATGTCTATGATTCGTATCTATTGGAATTCGATGACGAAACAGATACTGATAAAATCATTGCCCAAAGGGTTGCTCGCGTACAATTTAGCGATAAATATGGCATTTATAAACACCTTCTTTACAAAAAGAATGAATTCTTAAATGGACGAGAAGCCTTGACGGGTAAACGGGATTTCGATTATATGAATGATTAGAAGTAAAAACGGCAACTTTCACTCAGAGTTGCCGTTTTTGCTTTTTATACTGAGGGGGTGTTTCTAATTCTTCGTTTTTTTCTATTTTTGCGGACTTTTTTAAAACGTTGACATATGAATAGGGAGGGTTTGTTCCAAAAATTTAAAAAACGCGATATTTTCATTGCTATTTGTACTATTGTTTTAAGTGTCTGTTTAGGGTTATCTGATAATTTTACTATCATGTTAGACCCTTTTCTTGGATTTAAGGATTCGACAGTGGTTGTTCCAGGTTGGCATACATCAATAAATCCTATTAAATTTCCTTTAGAACAGTTTTTATTAGTATTGCTTTTATTGCAGTTTTTACTTATCCTCACTTTTTTTCTATTTAAAAATCGAGGAATAATAAGCCTGCAAATCATTGAGTTGGTTAATGTTGGTTTATTAATCATCGGTTTAATTTTACTAGCAAATTTTCTTTTTGAGTTATTTGTCAGTTTTTACACAGGCTATATTTATGAACAATTCAATTTTTATAGCCATGTTTTTGGCTCTTATTGGTGGACTTATTTTTTCTCGATTTTAATAAAACTTATTTTACCCCAATTATTTTGGTTCAAAAGTATTAGAAAAAGCACTTTGATTACACTAGTGATTTGTATAGCCTATTTATCGGTAGGCTTTGTTGTTAGAATAATTTTATAACTAAATATCTTAAAATCTATCGTCTTTGTACTAAAAATACAGTGTTATGTCTGAACTCTCAACGAAATACGCCCCCGCCGACATTGAAGAAAAGTGGTACAGCCATTGGGAAAAAAGCGGCTACTTTCACAACGAACCTGATGACCGTGAGCCTTTTAGCATCGTGATTCCACCACCCAATGTCACAGGTGTCCTGCATATGGGGCACATGCTGAACAATACCATCCAAGATGCTTTGACACGCAAAGCCCGTTTGGAAGGTAAAAATGCGGTTTGGATTCCTGGTACAGACCATGCCTCGATTGCTACGGAAGCGAAAGTGGTGCGTATGTTGCGTGAGCGTGGTATCAAAAAGTCGGACTTGACTCGTGAGGAGTTTCTCCAATATGCTTGGGAATGGAAAGAAAAGTATGGCGGCATCATCTTGCAACAGTTGCGCAAATTGGGTGCAAGTTGTGATTGGGAGCGCACAGCTTTCACGATGGATGAAGGCTATTCAGCGGATGTTATCAAGACTTTTGTGGATTTATACCGCAACGGTAAACTCTACCGTGACTACCGCATGGTCAACTGGGATTGCGAAGCCAAAACGGTTTTGTCAAATGAAGAAGTGATTTATGGCGAAGAGCAAGCGGCTTTGTACCATGTCAAATACTTGATAGAAGGCTCTGATACTGAGGGGGTCGTAATAGCGACGCAACGCCCCGAAACCATCATGGCAGATGCTGCTGTGGCAGTGCATCCCAAAGACCCACGTTATGCGCATTTGGCAGGCAAAAAAGTGATTGTTCCGTTGGTCAATCGGGCGATTCCCATCATTTTTGATGAATATGTGGACATTGATTTCGGTACAGGTGCGTTGAAAGTAACTCCTGCACACGACCCCAATGACTACGAATTGGGCAAAAAGCACGGCTTAGAAATCATAGATTCGTTGAACGACGATGGTACGATGAACGAGAAATGCGGCATTGCTTCGTTGGTTGGTGTTGACCGATTTGAAGCCCGCCGCCACATGAAAAAGTTGTTGACAGATGCGGGCAATTTGGTCGAAATCAAAGATTACAAAACCAATATCGGTCGCTCTGAGCGCACCAATACTGTTGTCGAACCCCGCATGTCGTTGCAATGGTATGTGGATATGAAGGCTTTGGCAGCCCCTGCTTTAGAAGCGGTTGAGACAGACGATATTGATTTTTATCCCAAATCGTTCAAAAACATCTATCGTCATTGGATGGAAAACATCCGTGATTGGTGTATTTCTCGTCAATTGTGGTGGGGGCACCGCATTCCAGCTTACTACTACAACGGTGAAACATTCGTTGCAGAAACTGCCGAAGAAGCCCTCGAATTGGCTCGCCAAAAATACCCCTCAGTATCAGCCGTTGATTTGAAGCAAGATGAGGACGTACTGGATACTTGGGCGAGTTCGTGGTTGTGGCCTATTTCCACGTTGAATGGTTTTAAAAATTCAGAAGAGTTCAAATATTATTATCCGACTTCTGTGTTGGTGACGGGCTGGGACATCATCTTCTTGTGGGTCGCACGTATGGCAATGGCAGGTTTTGAGTGGAAACAAGAGCGTCCTTTCAAAGCCGTTTACTTTACAGGCATGGTGCGTGACAAACAACGCCGCAAAATGTCGAAATCTCTGGGCAACTCGCCCGATGCTTTGAAATTGATTGAGGATTTTGGGGCAGATGGGGTGCGTTTCGGAATGTTGGCATCAAGTCCTGCGGGCGGCGATTTGCTTTTTGATGAAAAACTCTGCGAACAAGGGCGGAACTTCTGTAATAAACTTTGGAATGCGCTGCGTTTGATAAAAGGTTGGGAAGTTACTGAGGGGGCTCATTCGCAATCGGAACAAATAGCGGCGGCTTGGTTTGAATCAAAAACCAATGCTCTTTTGACTGAAATTGAAGATAATTTTACCCAATTTCGTTTGTCAGAGGCATTGATGGGTTTGTACAATTTCATTTGGGACGACTTCTGTTCGTGGTATTTGGAGATGATAAAACCCGAATATGGTAAGCCAATTGACCGCGAAACTTTGGACATCACAGAGCGCATCTTCCGCCGTTTGATGGCAATGTTGCATCCGTTCATGCCTTTTGTCACAGAAGAGATTTGGCAACAATTAGATGGCAAAAATAGGGAGGGGTCTGATTTATGTGTCGGACAATATCCAAAAGCAGGCTCAATGGATGCCGATTTGGTCGCAAAAGTGGAAGCTGCAAAGGATATTATCTCCAAAATCCGTGAAGTGCGTAATTCAAAAGGCTTAAAGCAACGCGAGGCTTTGGTCGTTAAATATCAAGGCTCTGAAACAGCTAAAAACCTTTTGAATACTGAGGGGGTCGGTAATTTGATTACAAAGCTCGCTGTTTTAGAAAGTCTGCAAACCACAGACACAGACGTGGACAACGCTGTGTCGTTTGTGAGCGGCACGGATAAATTCTTTGTTGTTCTGAATCAAGCTATTGATGTTGAAGCCGAACGTGAAAAAATTACAAAAGAGTTGGCGCATCAACAAGGCTTTTTGAAATCTGTCAACGCCAAACTGAGCAATGAGCGTTTTGTTGCCAATGCCAAACCCGAAGTTGTAGCGATTGAGCAAAAGAAACAAGCTGATGCGATGGCGCGGATAGCGATTTTGGAGGAGAGTTTGGCGAAGTTAGTGTAAAGAAATGTTTTTGTTTTGAACGATTGAGCATCGTTTCTGTTTTCAATGGGTTATTCTGACAAGAATTGTAGTGAATAGGAGTGTTTCATACTTTCCCGTTTACTACAATTCTTGGTTTATAAGAGAATTTCATCATCAAAATCATAAATAAATACCACCTAATTATGTCTTACAATTTCACGTCGTCAAACCGTTTTCAGGAGAGACATATCGGACCCAATCAAACCGAACTCAACGACATGCTTGCCACAATTGGCGTTGATAGCCTCGAAACACTGATAGACCAAACAGTTCCCGCTAATATTCGATTGGACAAACCTTTGAACTTGCCTTCGGCAAAGTCAGAATCGTTGTATTTGCGCGATTTGAAGGCGATTGCCAATAAAAATAAAGTGTTCAACAACTTTATTGGCATGGGTTATTATGGCACAGTGACCCCCTCAGTCATTTTGCGCAATGTATTTGAAAATCCAGGTTGGTACACGCAATACACGCCTTATCAAGCTGAAATTGCTCAAGGTCGCTTGGAAGCCATTTTGAATTTCCAAACGATGGTTTCTGATTTGACAGCTTTGCCGATTGCCAACGCCTCTTTACTCGATGAAGGGACAGCTGCGGCAGAAGCCATGACGATGTTTTATGGTGAAAAGAACAAAAAGGTGAAAAACCCTGCCGATGCTGCACGTGTTTTCCTCGTTGATGAACAAGTTTTCCCTGCAACTATTGATGTTTTGAGGACACGAGCGCAACCCCTCAGTATTGAGGTCAAAATAGGCAATTGGCAGACGTTTGATTTGACAGAAAATGTGTTTGGTGTCTTATTGCAGTATCCAAATGTGCAAGGTGAAGTGGAAGATTACCGCGCTTTTGCCTTGAAATGCAACGAAAATAAAGTGTTCTTGACAGTTGCGACCGATCTCATGGCTTTGGCATTGTTGACACCGCCAGGTGAATGGGGAGCAGACTGTGCCGTTGGTAATTCGCAACGGTTTGGTGTACCGATGGGTTTTGGTGGTCCTCATGCCGCCTTTTTTGCGACGAAAGATGAGTTCAAACGACAGATTCCAGGTCGTATCATCGGCGTTTCGGTTGATACACATGGCAATCCAGCTTTGCGGATGGCCTTGCAAACACGCGAGCAGCATATTCGTCGCGAAAAAGCGACTTCCAATATCTGTACAGCCCAAGCTCTTTTGGCGATTATGGCTTCCATGTATGGTGTTTATCATGGGCCACAAGGTTTGAAAAACATCGCTGAAGGCATTCATCACAACGCTGTGACTTTGGAAAGAACCTTGTCTGATTTGGGTTTTGACAATCTCAATAAAAACTTTTTTGATACGCTCAGAATAGAAGTCAGAAACGCTCATATGCTGAGAACCCTCAAAGAAAAGGCAGAAAAAGCAAAAGTGAATTTCTGGTACGAAGAAGATGCCATTCGCATCGCTTTGGATGAAACCGTTACGACCAATGAAATTGCCATTATCTCCAGCATTTTCACTTCTTTTTCCGATAAATTGTCAAAATGGGCGTATGATGATTTAGAAAAGCGTTTGCCTGCTCAATTGGAGCGCACAAGTCCGTATTTGACGCATCCTGTTTTCAATTCTTACCACACAGAATCGAAAATGATGCGCTATATCAAACGATTGGAAAACAAAGACTTGTCTTTGGTGCATTCAATGATTTCGTTGGGCAGCTGTACCATGAAACTCAATGCAGCAAGTGAAATGATTCCTGTGAGTTGGGCGGAATTTGCCAATATTCACCCTTTCGCGCCCTCCAATCAGACCAAAGGCTATCAAGAAATCATCAATCATTTGTCGAAATGGTTGTGCGAGATTACGGGTTTCGATGCTTGTTCGCTGCAACCCAATTCAGGCGCGCAAGGCGAATATGCGGGACTCTTGACCATCAAAGCCTATCACGAGGCTCGTGGCGACAAACACCGCAAAATCGCTTTGATTCCGTCTTCGGCACATGGGACAAACCCTGCATCTGCCGTCATGGTCGGTATGGATGTCGTGGTAGTCGCTTGTGATGAGCGAGGCAATATTGATGTGGCGGATTTGAAAAACAAAGCAGAACAATATAAGGACAATTTGGCGTGCCTGATGGTCACATATCCGTCAACGCATGGTGTTTTTGAGACTTCGATTACAGAAATTTGTGCTATTATTCATAAAAATGGCGGTAAAGTCTATATGGACGGTGCCAATATGAACGCACAAGTCGGTCTCACCAGCCCAGGACGCATCGGTGCTGATGTTTGCCATCTGAATTTACATAAAACATTTGCGATTCCACACGGTGGGGGTGGACCGGGTATGGGACCCATTTGCTGCAATAAATCCCTTGCGCCTTATTTGCCAGGTCATGTTATCATCAAAACGGGTGGTAGCAAGGCAACACACGCCGTTTCGAGCGCACCTTTTGGGTCAGCGAGCATTTTATTGATTTCTTATGGCTATATTCAGATGCTGGGTACTGAGGGGGTGACCGATGCAACACGTTTTGCCATCTTGAATGCGAACTACATGAAAGCCCGTTTAGAAAAAGCCTTCCCGATACTTTACACAGGCGAAAATGGGCGTTGTGCGCACGAAATGATTGTGGATTTGAGACCTTTCAAGTCCATTTGTTCCGCCGAAGATGTGGCAAAACGCTTGATGGACTATGGTTTCCATGCGCCCACGTTGAGTTTCCCTGTGGCGGGTACGATTATGATTGAACCGACTGAAAGCGAATCGAAAGACGAATTAGACCGTTTTTGTGATGCTTTACTGGCAATAAAAGAAGAAATGGACGAAATAGCGCGTGGCGAATATCCTGCCGACGACAATGTGCTGGTCAATGCGCCACACACCAACGAGATGGTCATTGCAAATGACTGGACTCATGCTTATAGTCGTGAAAAAGCGGCTTATCCGTTGCCTTATCTGCGTCAAGGCTTCAAGTTTTGGGCAACAGTAGGTCGTGTGAATAGCGCGGCAGGTGATAGAAATTTGATTTGTGTTTGTCCACCAATAGAGAGCTACGCTTGATTTATTATTGGATTATTGTGTCATTCAATCTAATACTGAGGGGGCTCCTCAAACTACGATTGAATGACACAATAAGTATGGAGAACAAATAAATTGTAAACTAATGACTAATCACAAACTTACGACTACTCGTGCGTTCTACTGTGGTTATTTTCAAAAAGTAAGTGCCATTTGGCAAGTCTTTGACAGAGATTTGTAAGCTGTTTTCGCCAGCCAAGATGGTCTTCGGTTCAGATTTTAAAACTTGACCAACTGTATTCACGATTTGAATGTCCATCATTTCCATTCTATCGTTGTGAAAACTAAAATTTAAGAGGCTATTCGCAGGATTAGGCGATAGGCTTGTTAGCCATTGCTCGTCAATGTCTTGAGTTGGTAAGCACAAAGACCAATTGACTTTATTGTTTTTGGATAATATCTGTAACTCGGGGTCAAATGCCACACTATCAATAATACCAATTCTATGAGACACATTGAAATACTGGTCGTTATTGTTGACGTTTAGTACAACTATTGTGTCTTTTCCATTTCTCTTGCTGATCAATTTGACAGGAATAGGCATTTCAAAAAATGGAACTGATGTATTTGCTGAAGTTTGTTTGATATTGATTTGAATTTGCCCAAGAACATCGCCTTGACAACCCGTCAATGTATAACTTGGATAACCTTGTCCAAAGAAATAATCATTGAAAAACTCTGTTAGATTCTGCCCACTCGAAGCTTCGAGATGCCGTTTCAAGTCTGCTGTTCGAGCAAAACTATAAGCTAAAGCTGGGTCATTGAGATAATTGCGCAATCCTTTGAAAAAAGCGGTGTCGCCGACCTTCCAACGCAAAGTATGCAGCACATAAGCTCCTTTGTTGTAACTTAATTGACCACTGAAGATGCGGTTGATGTCGGTTGTATCGGTACAAAACACAGAACCACTCGTGATAGATGTGGCACTACCCAAGGTACTTGTCCGCCAATTGCGCCAATAAAGCGGCTCGACGTACTGATAGTACAAACCTGTGAGATAAGTCGCAAAACTTTCGTTGAGCCAAATATCCGACCATGAGCCACAGGTTACTCGGTCGCCAAACCATTGATGCGCCAACTCATGCGCCATCAAACCTGCATCGGTTATATTGACCATAAAAGACATGGTTTGATGCTCCATGCCGCCACCCCAACCGAACATAGCGTGACCATATTTTTCTTTTTTGAAAGGATATTCGATAAAAAGAGAATCATAGAGCCGCATGGCATCAGCACATTTCCAACTCCATTGCTGCGAGGCGGCTTTGGATTCAGGATACACATAGTTCAACAAACTCATTGTATCGCCTCTCGAAAGCGGGGCTTTATCAATGTATTGGTCAAAGTTCGTCACGGCAAAGCAAACTAAGTAGTTGGCGATAGGATAGCGGTGTTTCCAGTGGTATAGTTTGTTGTTGGCATCCACATTGATTTCGCGTACCAAGATCCCATTAGAAGCTACTCGATACTGAGGGGGTGTCGTGACGATGACATCAATTGAATCAATCTTATCCGTCAAATCCATTTTTCCAGGCCACCAATCACGTGCGCCGTAAGGTTCTGAAAGCGTCCACGTTTCGGGCGTTGTGTTGTTGCGCAAACGCTGGTTGTATGAACCAAAGCCTGTATTGGGCGGCACGCCCGCATAAAAGACAGTGACTGAGTCTAAAACACCCGCTTGTATGGTCAGATTGGGTGTGATACGCAAAGTTTTATCCGTTGCATTTTGTGAAAATATAGCTTTTGTGCCGCGATGAATGACGCTATCCACTTTTAGCACAGCATCTAAGTCAAAGCCAATTTCTGAAAGAGCCGATAGAGCCTTGAAATAGGTCGTCACAGCCCCAGATATGCGTCGTACTGAGGGGTCAACTGTCCACTGAAAGCGATGGTATTTGACATCGTAGTTTTGACCAACGCCAGACGCTTCAAAATCGTAAAGCACTTCGTGGCGTTGCCGTTCGGCTTTGATAATATCTTCAAGACTTTTTTGAATATCCACATTATTTTGAGCCAAAATCATTGAAAAAGAGTAAAATAGGGGCAGGAAAGTGACTAAATTTTTCATTCTTTAAGTTTTATAATTATCAAAAATATTAGCGCATATAAAATTAGCTCATTCTGACGACATGGCATACTCTTCTCAAAAAAAATAATGCCTTTGATGCGCTGTTGGCATCAAAGGCATGTATGATTGAGTGTCGATACTACAAAAGCATCAAAAGATACCCCTCAGTCATTTAGCCACCGATAGCAGCTTTGTAACGACGATTGACTTCGTCCCAATTGATAACGTTGAAGAAAGCAGCTACATAATCGGCACGACGGTTTTGGTAGTGGAGATAGTAGGCATGTTCCCACACATCGAGACCCAAGACAGGAGTACCTTTTTTGTCAGCAATGTCCATCAAAGGATTGTCTTGATTAGGCGTGGAACTGATGAACAATTTTTTGTCAGCACCGACACTCAACCAAGCCCAACCAGAGCCAAAGCGCGTCATACCTGCTTGTGAAAACTCTTTTTTGAAATTGTCTAGACTACCGAAAGTGTTTGTAATGGCAGCACCAATTTCACCTTTTGGTTCGCCACCTCCATTGGGACCCATGATTTGCCAAAACATGGAGTGATTCCAATGACCGCCTCCGTTGTTGCGAATAGCGGGCGCAAATTTTGAGATATTTGCAATGAGTTCCTCAAGGCTTTTACCTTGAGCATTTGCATCGGCAGTGACTGCTGCGTTTAAGTTAGTAACATAAGCGGCGTGATGTTTGCCGTGATGGATTTCCATTGTTTTCGCGTCAACGTGCGGCTCAAGAGCCGTTGTCGCGTAAGAGAGTGCTGGTAATTCAAATGCCATGATGGTCTTACTATTTTTGTTATTAGATAATGAACTGTTTTTGACCTTTTTAGCAGATGCAGTCATACAACTTACAACAGCAAAACTTGCTGAGGCTGCAAAAGGTGCTTGTTTGATGAAAGAACGTCGTTTCATTGTGTAACATTTTCAATTTGTAAAACAATGACCAAAGGTAAAAAGTTTTGAGCGTTCGCATGATTTATGGAGAAAAAAAAGAAGCTCATGTACATTATTCTCGTCGTTACTGTTTCGGATACCCCTCAGTATAATAGGTAATAACAATTAAAATGGGATACTTTTTGAGTTTTTCCCGTCTTAAATAAAACTTTTTTTTAGTTTGTGGATAAAAAGAAGGAAAAAAAACAACTTTGATGTTGAAAAAGCAGTTAAATTAGATTTCTATTTTTCAAAACTCAACACCCGAATACAAAATATGAATATTTACGACGAGCTTTATGATTCTCCCGAATTCAGAAAGTACAAATTCCGTGAATTGAAAGTCTATGCTTCGACGGAATGGTTGGCAGACAACAAAAAGAAATATCGTCAAGTTTTTGACCGTTACGAGTCGGCTTATATGTATGCCGAACTATCCCTCTACAACAAAATGTTCGACCTCGACGATTGGGACGTAGAAGTCGAATTGAAATGTTTTTCGCTTAAAAAAGGTAAAACAGAACTTTGTAGTTTGCCTTTTCGACGAAAAGTGAGTAAATACGACAATATTATCTATGTCCGTGAAGGCTGGGGAAACAAAAAAGAAGGTGCATTTTGGAAAAAAGGAACTTACTATTGGGAAGTCTATGTGGATGGAGAAAAAGTAGCGACTAAATACTTCTATATCGAAGATGGTGGTCGTGAAGTGACATTTGATGACAATCCATATCTCGAATTGCAATCGCTTAGACTTTATGAAGGTCCTTATGACGATATACTCGAGGCTGAACGTGTCTATTGCCGTAAACTGCATGGAGAGGAGACACGTTATATATATGCTGAGATTACTTTCAAAAACTTGAATACAACTCGTAGTTGGCAGTGTGAGCTTTTCACTAAATTTTACAATAATGCAAGGGAGTTAAAAGGTCAAATTGTACGTTTACATCGTGTAGAACGGAAAGAAGAATATATCGTTGTGACGGCAGGTTGGGGGTCAAATGTGAAAGGCTCTTGGCGCAATGATCATTATACCTGCGAAATTGTTTTTATGGACAAATTGCTCGCAGTCTTACCTTTTGAAGTGGGCGATGAGTTTGAAGAAGGTTCACAATCCTTAATTAAGCCCAATCAAACACTTTTGCATGAACAGTCTAAAGATGATGATTCCGATGTATCGTTTGAAGATGTAATGAGTAAGTTAGAAGCATTGATTGGTTTGAGTCAAATCAAGCAAAAAGTGCGCGACCACGCCAAATACCTTCAATTTTTACAGATTCGCAAAGACAACGGTTTCGAGGAAGACAGTCAAATCAATGTTCACTCCGTTTTTGTCGGTAATCCAGGTACGGGCAAAACGACTGTTGCCAAAATGATGGGCAAACTCTACAAAAAAATGGGCTTGCTTTCCAAAGGTCACGTGCATGAAGTTGATAGGGTTGACCTTGTAGGCGAGTACATTGGTCAGACTGCCCCTAAAGTAAAAGATGCAATTGAAAAAGCCCGAGGCGGTGTATTGTTCATTGATGAAGCTTACTCATTGGCTCGTTCACTCGATGATACCAAGGATTTTGGTCGTGAAGTGATTGAGATTTTGGTCAAAGAAATGAGCAACGGTGCAGGCGATTTGGCGGTAATTGTGGCAGGTTATCCGAAAGAAATGAAGCAGTTTATTGATGCAAACCCGGGTTTGCGCTCGCGATTCAAGCATTTTTTAGAGTTTCAAGACTATTTACCACAAGAATTGTCTCAAATTGCAGACTATGCAGCCCATGAAAAAGGCATTGTTTTGAGTCCAAATGCTAAAAAACGTGTGGACGAAATCATCACAGAAGCCTATCGCAACCGTGACCGAACTTTTGGCAATGCTCGTTTTGCTTATGATGTACTCGACCAAGCTAAAATCAATATGGGCTTGCGTTTAATGACGATGGATAACCCTCGTGCTTTGTCAAAAGACGAATTGTCACTCGTTTCGGCTCAAGATGTGGACAAAATCCAACTCAAAACCAAACGTGCTTTGCCAAACATTCCTATTGATGAGCAATTGCTCAAACAGTCACTCGATGAATTGAGCCGCTTGATTGGTATGACCAAAATCAAGACACAAATCAATGAATTGGTGGATTTGGTGCGTTATTACCGTGAATCAGGACGTGATGTGTTGGGTAATTTCTACTTACATACTGTCTTTGTTGGAAATCCGGGAACAGGTAAAACGACTGTTGCTCGTATTTTGACAAAAATCTACAAGTCTCTGGGCATTTTGGAACGCGGTCACATGGTCGAAACAGATAGACAAGGTTTGGTGGCAGGTTACGTTGGTCAAACGGCTATTAAAACGGCTGAAAAAATTAATGAATCTATCGGTGGTGTTCTGTTCATTGACGAAGCTTATGCTTTGACAAGCTATGGCGGTGGCGGACGTGGTGACTTTGGTGACGAAGCCATTCAAACCTTACTCAAACGCATGGAAGACAATCGCGGCGAGTTTTTTGTCTTTGTGGCCGGTTATACCGACAACATGGAAACATTCTTGAAAGCCAACCCAGGTTTATCGAGCCGTTTCGACAAAAAATTCATGTTTGATGATTATCAGCCAGAGGAATTGATGGAAATTGCCGTATCGATGTTGCACGATGGTAGCGTTACAATTGCTGCTGATGCAGAAGAACATTTGCGCAACTATTTGTCATTCATTCACGAATACCGTGACAAATATTTCGGTAATGCGCGGACAATTCGTCAAATTGTTACAGATATTATCAACAAACACAATTTGAGACTCGCTGCAATGCCTAAAGAAGAGCGCAACGAACGTGAATTGAACGTCATTTCGATGCAAGATGTAGAACATCTCAAATTGGATAAATCAGATTTCACTTTTGCGAAAAAAGGTATCGGTTTCAAATCGAGAGAAGGCAATCGGTAATTATGAAATATGAGAGATGACGCATGAGATGCTTCATGTGTCATCTCTCATACTCAAACTTTGAGTTATGGATTTAAGTTTTTTGCGCATCTCCTTATTCGATGTTATTGATATATTGGTTGTAGGCTACCTCATCTATCAAGTGTATCGGATACTGAGGGGGTCAATTGCGTTCAATATTTTTGTGGGTGTGATGATGCTTTACATGTCGTGGTGGTTGGTACGCGCCTTGAAAATGGACTTGTTAACCTTAATTTTGGAGCAGTTTGTTAATGTCGGTTTCATCGTCATTGCCATCATTTTTCAACCAGAACTACGCCGTTTTCTACTGCTCATTGGCAATCAAACCCTGCGCCGTCGCTTCAATTTTTTAAAACCCGAAAATAATAATACCGACAATCAAAAAGTCGTCAAAGAATTAGCCACTACAATCAAAGAATTAGCAGAAAGCCAAACAGGAGCTATCATCGTTTTAGCCAATAACTCCACAATGGCGCAATACTCCGAATCAGGTGTTGTTTTAGAAGCTCAAATCTCTAAACCACTCATTATCAGCATATTCAACAAAGAGTCACCTATGCACGATGGTGCGGTTATCATCTCTGACAATCGCATTCATGCAGCTAGCTGTGTGCTACCTCTCAGTGAAAGTCCTTCTTTGCCACCCGAAGCTGGTCTGAGGCATCGTGCCGCTGTTGGCATCACCGAATCAGCGAATGTCACAGCTTTCATTGTTTCAGAGGAAAGTGGACAGATTGCCATGGCGCATCAAGGTGAGTTAAAGATGGACTTAAATGCCGAAGAATTAGCCATCTTGTTGGAAAAGCATTTTTAACCCCTCAGTAAAAAGAGCAATTTCGTGCTTAAAAAGTGAAAAGAAAGTGTAGTTTTGTAACAAAAATAGATTCTAATGACAACAACCGCTAACAGGTTTTGAACTGCGGCTAAAGATATTTTTTGATACACAATTTGGGGTCAAATGCTTTATTCTCACACAAATATTTCGTCCAAAATGAGTCAAGAAGCTAAAGAAATAGCGCGACAACTGCGAGAATCGCATTTCGGAAACAATTGGTGCGACAATTTTTTAAAACAAGAATTGGCAAATATTACTTAGCAACAAGCCATTGCAAACCCGTTCCGCAGGCACTTTGTTGAGACCAAAAGAAATGCACGCAGTGGATATAGATAGGCAAAAACGTTATAAATTTGCCCCCTCAGTAAATTCTTCCTTTTTGAATATTGAAAAACGGTTACATGAAAAAACAATTCTCCTTTTTATTTTCAATCTGTTTTGTCTTTAATCACCTTTTTGCTCAAACTTATTCTAACGAATTTCTTGCCATTGGGGTAGGAGGTCGGGCGCATGGCATGAGTGGCGCAGTGACTGCTACAACAAATGATTTGTACTCCAGTTACTGGAATCCTGCGGGTTTGACTCAGATGCAAAACCCTTTGGAATTGGGTGTGATGCACGCAGAATGGTTTGGGGGTGTTGCCAAATACGATTTTATTGGCTTTGCCAAACCCCTCAGTAGTGTGACGAAAAAACGCACGATTGGCTTGTCTATCATTCGTTTGGGCATAGACCAAATTCCTTACACACTTAATTTGGTAGGTGCAGATGGTAGTATCAACTACGACAATGTTTCGCAATTTTCGGCAGCTGACTATGCTATTCAGATGTCTTATGCTCAAGAATTGAATAAAAATTTGTCAATCGGCGGCAATATGAAAATTATTCGCCGTGTCATTGGTACGATGGCTTCGGCTTGGGGTGTTGGTGCGGACTTGGGTGTACAATATCGTGCGGGTCATTGGCGGTTGGCGGCTGTTGGGCGCGATATTACGACAACTTACAACGCTTGGACAGCGACTTTGACCGAAGAAGAAAAGCAGGTGTTTGCACGAACAGGCAATACGATTCCAAAATCATCAGTCGAAATCACCAAACCGACTCTGTTTTTAGCAGCCGCCTATCAAGCCCCCCTCAGTAAAGACATCAATTTGACGGTAGAAGCCGATGCGGGTATCGCAACAGATGGACAGCGCAATGTGTTGGTCAGTAGCAAGGCTTTCAACCTCGACCCACGTTTTGGTTTAGAGTTAGAATATCAAAAAAACATCTGGTTGCGGGCAGGTTTGGGCAATTTTCAACGATTGAAAAATGAACAAGACCCGACTAAAAAGGAACTGAATATGCAACCTAATATCGGTGTCGGTCTGCGCTTAGGTCGTTTGACAGTTGATTATGCTCTGACAAATATTGGCAATGTGTCGGCTGTTCAATATTCTCATATTTTTTCTTTGAAATTGGATTTCAAAAGCAAACAAATCAATCCTTAATTTCTATTGAACACTTGGCAAAAAATAACCGCAAACACTATTGAGAAACTCTCAGAAACACTAACTTTCCGCTTTATTCATCTAATCAATTTCTTTTAATTAATGAACAAAGCATCTCTTTTCTTTTGCTTTTGTGCGCTTTTGCTCGGTTTTACTGAGGGGGGCGCACAAAATACAACAACAGCGAAAACGCCAACACAACAATCTGTCCTAAAAAATCTCAAATGGCGCAATATCGGTCCTTATCGGGGTGGTCGTAGTTTGGCTGTTGCAGGTCATGCGGATCAACCTTTGACATTCTACTTTGGCGCAGTGGGTGGTGGTGTCTGGAAAACCACCGATGGTGGCATGAAATGGCAACCTATTTCTGATACAACTTTCAAAAGTTCGAGCGTAGGCTCTATTTGCGTTGCACCTTCTGACCCAAACATCATTTATGTCGGTATGGGTGAAACCGAAATTCGCGGTAATATCTCATTTGGCGATGGTGTCTATAAATCTACGGACGCTGGCAAAACATGGAAACACCTAGGACTCAAAAAATCTTGGAGCATCGGTCGTGTTGTTGTGCATCCCAAAGATGCCAATATCGTCTATGTGGCGGCTTTAGGTAATCCTTTCGGTCGCACTGAAAAACCCATGGATTCGGAAGATAGAGGCGTGTATCGCACAACCGACGGTGGGGCAACATGGCAAAAAGTATTGGTCCCAACCAATAACAAAACAGGTGCTATTGATGTGGTTCTCGACCCAACCAACCCCTCAGTAATCTATGCTTCTTTGTGGGAATGTTATCGCAACAACTACCAAATGTCGAGCGGTGGCGAAGGTTCTGGCATGTACAAATCAACGGATGGTGGCTCAACTTGGACGAATATTTCCAAAAATGCAGGCTTACCAGTCGGTATTTTGGGCAAAATCGAGTTTGCTGTCTCTTATTTCGATGGCAAACGCGTGTGGGCAATGGTTGAAAACAAAAATGGCGGCATTTTCAAAAGCGATGATGGCGGTGAGTCTTGGGCTTTGGTCAATACGGATAAAAACCTCCGTCAACGCCCTTGGTATTTCTCCGAAATTGCTGCTGACCCTGCCAATCACGATGGTTTGTATGTCCTAAATGTGGGTTTTTGGTACACAGGCGACGGCGGCAAAACATCTCGCAACATTCAAGTAGGTCATGGCGACTGTCACGATATTTGGATTAACCCAAAAAATCCAGATATTTTCATCTTAGGCGATGATGGTGGCGCAGAAGTGACTTATACAAAAGGTCGCACATTCACAGAACTCGATATTCCAACTTCTCAGTTCTATCATATTTCTTTGGACAACGATTTTCCATATCGTCTTTATGGCGCACAGCAGGACAATTCGTCTATTCGCATTCAATCGCGCAATACCGATGGTTTCAGCATCAATCGTCAGAATTGGGAAGTTGTTACAGGTGGCGAATCGGGCTATGTGGTCGCCGACCCAACCAATAACGATATTGTTTATGGCGGCAACTACATGGGTGAATTGGAAAAACTCAATACTCGTAACGGACAAAATCAAAGCGTGTCGGCAAACCCTGTCATCTATTTGGGAGCAGGCGCGGCAGATATGAAATACCGTTTCCAATGGACATTTCCGATTGTTTTTAGTCCACACGACCCAAAAGTGTTGTATTGTACATCTCAATTTGTGCATAAAACAACCAGTGGGGGTCACTCTTGGGAACTCATTAGCCCTGATTTGACCAGAAATGACCCTAAAACCACTGGTTCATCAGGTGGTCCGATTACAAAAGACAATACGGGTGCAGAGACATTTGCCACCATTTTCACATTTGCAGAGTCGCCTGTTCAGAAAGGATTGATGTGGGTCGGTACGGACGATGGTTTGATGCATATTTCGCAAGATGCAGGCAAAAATTGGACAAAATTGTCCATCAATGGTCTGCCCGATTGGGCTTTGATGAGCATTATTGAACCTTCTCACTACGATGCTGGAACGGCTTATTTGGCTGCCAATCGCTATAAATTGGATGATGCCAAACCTTATTTGTTCCGTACAAAGGATTTTGGCAAAACTTGGACAAAAATTACTGAGGGGTTGCCCGACAATGCCTACTGCCGTGTGATTCGCGAAGACCCGAACTACAAAGGTTTGCTTTTTGCAGGTACGGAGGTCGGCATTTACGTTTCTTTCAACGATGGTGCGAATTGGCAACCGCTTCAAGGCAATTTACCTTTGTCACCTATCCACGATTTGCAAATTCACAAGACAGAAAGAGACCTTTGCGTGGCAACCCACGGACGTTCTTTCTGGATTTTGGACAATTTGCAACCTGTTTATCAACTCATGCAAGACCCCTCAGTATTGACTAAAAAGGCAGCATTGATAAAACCAGAAGATGCGTGGCGTGTGGGTGGCGCAGGCGGTTTCTCCAATCCAGAAGCACAAGCGGGCGAAAACGCTCCCAACGCCGTTTGGGTCAATTATTATTTCAAAGAAAAACCGAAAGAGGAGTTGCTTTTGCGTTTCATCTCGGCAGATGGTGATTCTATCATCACTTATTCGAGTGTCAAAGACAAAAAAGGCAAGGCTTTGGAGATAAATAAAGATTTTTATCAAAAAGAAAGCATACAACGCCCAGGTGTTGCGTCTGCACAAGAAGGTTTGAATACCTTTTTATGGGACATGCGTTTGCCAGATGCGATTGACACAGACCCGCCTGCTTTGTTGTGGAGTGGCTCAGTTGTAGGGCCTAAAGTTCCGCCAGGTAGATACTTTGTTGAGATGGTTTTAGGCAATGAAGTGATTGGCAAACAAGATTTTTGGATTCGCAAAGACCCACGTGTGGAAGCTTCGGATGCAGACATCATCGAAAGTGTCAAATTCCAAATCAAAGTACGCGATAAATTGAGCGAAACCCACAAAACAGTCAATGAATTGCGGGCTACTCGCAAGCAAATCAACGACTATATGGCAACAGTGACAGATTCGACTTTCAGAAAAGAAATCGAAAAAGTCTCGAAACCCATGCTTGATAGTTTGCAACAAGTAGAAGATGAGTTGATTCAACATAAAGCCAAGGCATTCCAAGACCTTTTGGCTTTGCCACTAAAACTGAACAATAAATTAGCAAACTTGGCTTCGGCAGCCTCTCAATCAGAAAATAAGCCAACACAGTCCACTTTTGAAGCAGAAAAAGACATTGTGCCAAATATTGACCAACAAATCCAAAAAGTGAAAAAAACATTGGATATATATGTGCCACAATTTAATAAACTGGCGGAAACGCAGAAGGCTGCTGCCATAAATATCAAAAAAGGCTCGTAAGTTTGGGTTACTGAAGGATATGGATTCGTTTGCACTCAATCCATATCCTTCAATAGTGGATGAAATAGCCCCCTCAGTATGAAATTTTTTTAAACAATCTAATTAATTTCTAAAATGACAACTAAGTTAAAAATTACTCTAACCATTCTAAGTTTTGTTGCTCTTGTCGCTTGCAAAAACAATGCGACTAAACCCGAGGCAACAACAAATGCACCTGTTGTCGCCGCTGATACCACTAAACCAGCTATGTCAGCCGAGCCAGACAAAGCCTCTGTCAAAGAAAATGTGATGACTTTGAATGCTATGTTCGTCGAGTTCACTTTGGGCGATGCAGAGCATTACACATTCAAAGACAAAGCGGGTAAAACGTGGAACTTCGGCGGCTGCACCGACGAAAGCGTTAAATTTGGTGAAGAATTGCCCGAATCAAAAGCTAATTCGAGCAATCAAGGCTGGACATCTAACAAAAAGCTACAAAAAAAATGGTTCGACTTGAAATATGTCGTTCGCAAACAGCCTTTATACATTGACGGACCAGAAGGGGATGTTCTCGTCATCACAGAAGCTAAAATGGTACAATAAAGTAGCGGATTGATTTCATCTTTTATACTGAGGGGGTGCTTTCGAGATGAAAGCATCCCCTCAGTATGTTCCAGAGAGTTAAATTATTTTGTCCAAAATAGTAAAAACTGTTATTTGAGGCACTTTTTTTGCTATGAAAAAACATCATTGATAAATTAAAGCCATTCATAAAAATTTAAAATACAACAAAATGTCTGCCTACGATACTATAAAACCCATTGAAAACTTAGAATCACTTGAAACGCCGACCATTCTTGGGTTCAAAAACACCCGCGAACCAGGTGTTTTAAAAATTCACCTTTCGAGAGTAACAGGGACTTTACTCACTTTTATAGAAAGACGGCTTTTTAGTGTGGATATAGAACTGTCTTGGGAAGGCTGTTATCACACAGCCGACACTGTAAATGAAGTAAAAGGATTTGAAATTGGTATGCAGTATGAATTTCGTGTTCGGACAACAGGAATGGGTAATTCAACGAGTCAGTGGTCTGAAATTTTTCAGTTTATTGTTATATGACCCCTCAGTATAGGCATTTAACTCAACCGAATACGAGGGTCGAGAACAGCATAAAGCACATCTACTAAGATATTCATCACAACAAAAACCAATGCTGTGAACAACACACAGCCTAAAACTACGGGAATATCAAAATTGAGCAAGGCAGTAACTGTCACCTGCCCTAAACCATTGTAAGTGAATACACTTTCGACAAAAAAAGCACCTGCTAACAGACCTGCAAACCAACCTGACACAGCTGTCGTGACGGGATTCAATGCGTTGCGCAAAGCATGTTTAAGAATGACTGTTCGGGAGTCTAAACCTTTGGCTTTAGCAGTACGGATATAATCCATTGAGAGAATGTCGAGCATCGTCGAACGTGTCAATTGCGTTATAAGTGCCACGGGTCTAATGCCTAAAGCAATAGCGGGCAAAATAAGATTTCGCCACACAATTTGTTCGTCACCAAAATCATCCAGCTCAAACAAACTGCCTTGTATGTTCAACCCTGTCCAATCAGACAACCAATACCCAAATACCAATGCCAACATCATTGCCACGATATAAGATGGCAGCGAATATCCTGCCACCGAAGCGACTATTGCCGAAGTATCAAACCAACTATTCGGTTTTAAAGCAGCAACGACACCGAGTAGAATGCCTAAAACAGTAGCAATTAACATAGCAGCTAAAGCCAAAATAGCCGTTTGAGGAATAGCATCTTGCAAAATTTCTGTCACTTTGCGACCTGTTTGATAAGATTCTCGAAGATAAGGTGCTTTCAATACTAAGGCTTTATTGCTCAAAGGCAGGATTTTTATCCAATTATATTTCGTTGCATTTTCATTTGTCGCTTCGTAGATACTGAGGGGGGCGATGTCGTTGATGTACATCAACAATTGGGTATAAAGCGGCTGACCCAGCCCTAATTCACGCTTTTTGGCTTGTACAGTTGCATTATCTGAACGTTGACCGAAGGTCAAACGTGTCGGGTCAACAGGGGCCAGATAGATGATACTTGTGATGATGAGTACCACCAATGTCATAACAGCTATGCCGTAAAGCAAGCGGCGCGAAATAAAGTTTATCATGTACTGCTTTGTTTTATGTTTTGCAAAAATGAGATTCTTTTGGCATTTATCAGAGTATTAGAGTCGTTGATTGCGCTATTTTTCTTTTTTTTGCATTCTAATATTCGATACTTCGATATTCATACCTAAAACACTCCTTTTATTTCAACAACACCAAAGTCAGATACGATTTTGGCGGGGATTGACTCTAGTTGCTTTCATAACTCTATAATCATTGTTTATTTAACTGTTTTTATAAAAATAACATAAGTCAAAACAACCCAAGCGAGCGTTTGCTCGTCTTGGTGCGAATTATCGTACGAAAATTATGTATGAAAACGAATTAACCGAAATCATAAATGGCTGTCGCGTAAACAATCAAAAAAGCCAGCATGAATTGTTTGCCTTATTTTATAACTATGCTATGAGCATTGCGCATCGCTATGCGGGTACGTTGCATGAAGCAGAAGAAATAGTAAATGATTCCTTTGTTAAGGTCTTTATAAATATTGAAAGATTTGAATATAGATGGACGTTCAAATCATGGTTGCGCAAAATCATAATAAATACTGCCATTGATGCTTTTAGAGCCAAACAAATCAGACCGAAAACCAGCGATTTAGAGAATTTTTTTGATTTGGGATTTGAAATAGATATCATTGAATCTTTAACACGGGAAGAAATGCTAAGGCATGTAGCTCTTCTTCCTCCAGCTTATCGAACTGTTTTTAATATGTTCGTTGTTGATGAATATTCACACGAAGAAATTGCCGAAATTTTGGGTATTTCAATCGGATCATCTAAGTCAAATCTGTCAAAAGCACGCCAAAAACTAAAAAAACTTATTCAATCTGACATCACTGAACGTAATAGAATATGAACGAAAGAGACTTAGACAATTTATTTTCAAAAAAACTTAACGAAGAAGGGCAATATGCCAATCTTGATTCCAATTGGGAGAAAGTGAAAGCTAAATTAGCAATGGCGAAAAACACGGATACAACTGATGCTCCTGTTTTACCCCTTCCTATTCCACAAAGCAAAGATAGAAAGTGGCTCGTGCCATCTTTGTTAGCAGCTCTGATGCTTTTGCTTGCTTCAAATGGCTGGTTACTCTGGCGTTTACAACCTCTTTTAATTAATCAGCCTCAAACCAATCCATCAACTATACATTTAACAGATACTATTTTTGAAACAAAAGTCATTTATAGGATTGATACTATCTACCAGCGTATTGTCTCCATGCCCACATTGGGGAAAATTCACGATACTGAATCGCATTTTAAAAGTACCCCCTCAGTAGGGGCGCAGAAAAACAATGTGGACGAAGTTCCATCACCTGTAAAAGCAGAGAAACTGCCAAGTACAAACCCGAGTAGCCCCAACAACTCAATCAATAAAGGAATAGAATCCATCAAAAAACAAGAAAAAAAGGAAAATATTCCAATAATACACAATGAAGATAATCATTCAGGCATCACAACTGACAGTACTAACGCAATACATATTAGGCAAGAATCTAACGCAACGTATGACAGTCTCATAACCACAACACCCACAGATACATTGAAGTGGGCAAAAGTTCCCTACGATTCCCTTGAATTGAAGCCGACAGAGCAAAGTCAACAGATTATTAAAGCTAATGCTAAGAAAAAAATCATTGATTATTTTGCTTTGGGGCTTCAAGCAGGTGGAGCAACGACCGTATTTTCAGATTTAGATATGAGACCTAGTTTTTGGATTGGTTTAGGTGGTGAAGTTCATTTCAAAAAAAGATGGAGCTTATCTACTTCTTTTGACAATGCTTTCTATCATTATAAAACAACTGTCAGGGACCCGCTCTTACATGTTCCTTCTGACCCTCCTATGACTGAGAACTACAAACTAAAGTACATCGAAGGCGAGACTTCGAGTTTACAAATTGGCTTGGGATTGAGTTATTCATTACTCAATCAAACACGTTTTACTCCTTTTGTTTCAATGAATTATATAAACAGATGGATTTTGCCCTATCAAGCTGAGTTTGAGTTCTTAAACTTAGCAACAGGGGAGGAGAGGAGCTTTTCTGTTGAAGAAAACAGTTATCATCACGATACTTGGTATGCTGTGGGTGCAGGTTTGTCTGCCCAACTGACACCTAAATTAGAAGCACGTCTTAAGAGTGAAATCATTTATGACCACAATCATGGGCAAGGCAGTTTGACTCAATTTTTACTGAGGGGGGGGATTTTTTTCAAATTTTAAATCAAACTCATTTTTATTAATAAAGTAAACCATTCTTTTATGAAACGAACAACTCAACTCATTTATTTATTTGCATTGGTTGCAGGTTCTAGCTTATTGATGAGCAAGCAAAACGGGCAAAACAAAAGATACGCTGGTGCGCCTGGTGATGTCGTATCCACAGGTTGCTCCGATCCTGGTCAAGGCTGCCATGACTTAGCGCCGACAACTGGCGCAAGCATTACTTTGACAGGCGTACCAAGCAGTTATATTGCTGGTCGAGTGTACCCTTTGACCCTTACAGTAAGTGATCCAACAATGAGCAGAGCAGGTTTTCAAATTGTTGCAAAAGATGCGGCAGCGGCAAATGCTTACACAAATATCGGCACATTTTCGTCTGTCACGGGAACAAAAGTCATCACAGGTACGACTGCAAGTAGCAATGGACCAGGACGACTTGTCCATAGTACCGATAAAGCCATGACAGGTGGCAGTGCATCGTGGACATTCAACTGGACAGCACCATCCACAGGTTTGCCTGCAAATATTGTATTCTATTATTCAGGTGTTGCCGCTGATGGTGATGGCAACGAGGGTACTTTTGGCAATAGTGGTGACAAATCTGTTTGGGGCAATACAGGCAATATTCCTATTGGTGTCGAGCTCATGTCGTTTGAAGCTTCACTTCTGAAGAGTAGCCATGTAAAATTGGCTTGGAAAACTGCCAGTGAAAAAAATAGTGCTGCTTTTGTCATCGAGCGAAAAGCCGAAAATGGGCTATTCTTTGAAGAAACAGGCAAAATCGAAGCTCATGGTTCTACAAACGAAGCACATGACTACTCGTTTGTGGACGAAACTGCTGAAATAGGTCGTATCATTTATTATCGCTTGAAACAGATAGATTTTGATGGGACAACGAACTATTCTAAGACCATTTCCGTAGCTGTAAAGACGCCATTTAAGATAAAAGTGTATCCAACTGTCGTGAAAAATGGTGATTTGGTTACTGTTGAAACTGTTGGTGCAAGCGCAAGTGGCATAGATATTCAAGTATTGAACATGTCTGGTCAAGTTGTCAAATTGGATAAAACGGCTTCTTATACTGAGGGGGGGCAATTTCATGTATCTAACCTACCCACTGGTCGTTATTTGATTGTGGCAGCTGATGCTAAAAAGAAAAACTATGGTTCATTCGTAGTTCAATAATAAAGTATTTATCGAGTTGTCCAAAGTTGCTTCAAGTTTGTGAAGCAACTTTGGGCAATTTATTTCAGGGCGATTCAAAAGTTCATATAATTTACCTTATGGATTCGATAAAAAACATATACGCAAACCCAATACACACTAAAAAACAAACTTTTTCGTACTTATTTTTTTTACCTACATAAAAATAATAATTACGAACTTTTTTCTGATTTTTGGCTTAAATCCTTCTTAAAATATTGGTTTAAGGTTCTAAGCGTCTCATTTTCTTCAATTTTCAACTGTAAGAGGTTTTTTAGTTGTTCATTTTCCTTTCTTAGCGTCTCGTACTCGCCTTCTGTATATACTTTATTTGCTTCGATGTTTTTTGTCCTTAAAATCATTTGAGGATAGGCAAAAAAATCGTGTTCGACGGCAATACTTAATTTTAGTAAGTCGTACACCGTGCCGAAATATGGCACTTTAAACTTATTGGCAAGTGTTTGTTTTTGCGAAAACATACGTTTTGCCACCTTATCTATACTTAAATCCTTGTCATTTACGATATACTTGTTCACGACCTGCCCCATGTGCAAACCAAATTCGGGCGGCTGATGTACGTGTTTTTCTCCCCCCGTGCTTGTTGGTACTGTACTGTTTTCTTTTTTCTTTCTTCCCATTTTTTAAAAATTTAGTTCAAAAAAACTGTTAATTAATTCGATTGAGTAAAAATAAAACTTTTTTTAAAAAAAATACAACCTAAAACTTTTTTATTCGTACATACTTTATATACATTTGTCAATAAATAAAAAACGATTAAAAAATGACAACTAAAAAAAGTTATTACAAGTATTATTTACGTGAAGCCTTAGACGTTTTTGGGGCTACAATGTGGCTTTTCGAGGGCGTGGACTTAAACCCCGCACAAAAAAAAATACTCGCAGCGCGGGGCATATCCGCAAGAGCATGGACGGCATTGTTGAACAACGAATCTAATATTAACTCAGACGAGTTAAATATCATTGCCGAGATAACAAAAATTCCTGTTTATGCGCCGTTAATGACCCCCGAAGAAATGCAAAGGGTTAAAGTTGCTTAGTGCCTATCCTATCAAGTTTTGAGACCATACTAAGAGAAGCGGTTAACGAAAAATCGTATTGTTTAATTTAATGTCTGTTTTAGTACAGATACAGTAAAATTTATGTCTCATGGAAACAGAAAAAAAGGCGGCAACTATTACCGTTCGCATGGATTTGCACGAAGCAAGTGACCTAAAAGACGAGATTTTTGAGGTAAAATCAAGCGTTGATTTTATCCCGTTCATTGACAAATGCCCCCGTCTTTGGGAATTATTAGCGGGTATCAATGGAATCCTTAACAAGGTTAAAACGTCTGAAAATGCAAAAATTTGATAAAAAAACGATTGGCCTTGTTAAGGTTGCTAAGTCTAAAAATCGGACGTGGACGGAAATAGACAACGATACTTTACGCGATGCGAATTTAAGCAACGAAGCGTTAGGGCTTCTTTGTCGAAGTTTAGCTAATGCTGAGAATTGGCAAACGAACATCGAGGGGGCGGCAAGAATGAGCCGTGACGGAAAGAAGCCTATTACACGGCAATTGCACGAACTACAACAAAACGGTTACGCTTATTTGATTGTCGAAAAGGACGCAACAACAAAAGCCGTAAAACGCAAATATTACCGTCTTTTTGAAGCGCAACAAAGTCCCGATTTAAACCCTATTGTTGAGTTTGTAACAGCCGACAACGAAAGATTTACAGCGAACAAAAAGCCGTCGAAAGTTGAAAAACTTATCAATGAAGTAGGCGCAGCCGATGAAAACGAACTTTTAGAACTTTTGAGACAGGCGAAAAATTTAAAGAATGGTACGCCTACCCTAACACCCGTACAGACTGAAACACCAACACGGACAGCGACGACGACAATTACAGATTTAGCAAAATTAGCCCCCCCCTCAGTATTTCAACATTTTAGCGATGTATTGAGACGTGACAGCGATTTTTTAGGGCGAATGAAAAGCAAGTACAATGTAACAGACGACGATTTGACGGGCTTGATTGATTGTTTTAAAGACAACGAAAAAGCCAAACAACACACAGAATTTGAGAAGTTTAGAAAACACTTTGAAAATTGGATTCCAATAGGTTTGAAAATACTTGCGGTTAAAAACAGACCGCAAAAACAACACAATAACACTTCGGGAACTAAGAAAACTAAGGAAACTAAGAAAGAGGTTATACAGGAAATAAAGACATACAAAGCGATGATGGACGCAGCAACGACATACACAGAATACAAAGATTACAGGGAAACGGTTAAGAATTTGATTTTTTGGACTGAAAAGGCACATACGGCGAAATGGTTAAACGATGAACAAATTAGACGATTAGAAGAACTAAAACAGGATTTCAATACGGCGGGCGCACT
>JAEUUP010000160.1 GCA_016787525.1 Saprospiraceae bacterium
CCAAAAATCGCTCGCTCCTCAAAGTCCTTTTCGCCGCCAAAGGCGGCGTTTGAAATGCACGAAAACTTATTTTTGGCTAATTAACCAAAAATATCATTTAAAACACCTGCCAAACGTACACCGCCTTTCAACAATTGCAAATTGAGCATGTCAATATAGTCATAATTGTAGCGATAACCCAATTTTTGGTCGGGCTGAGTGACACTGGCATACACTTTATCCGCCAATTGATACGACTCAAAGAACCATTCCGAAATGGCTTGTTTTTGCCAATCCCGTTTTTGTTGTTTGACCGTATGATTGATGTTTTTGGTGTATTCTGTATAACTCAATTTTTGCATTTCAATGATTTTATCATCCCAAACGCTGTGCAAATTGGTGGCTTCGTTGAACCAAAATACTTTTATTCGATTGCCACCCAAATCTTCTGCTCGCCCAACGTGCAAGGGTTGGTGTACATCGCCCACAATGTGAATGAGTAAGCGCAGATAAAACCGTTTTTGCATCGCATCCAACGAGCCTTTTTTCAATTCTTTTATCAAAAAATTGAGTTTGGTGTAAGCGTCAGTAGCCGTATCTTTTTGCAAAGCAGCTGTAAAGTCTGCATAATTCAATCCAGATTTGATATTGATATAGTGCCACGGGTCGAGGTGTCGCATGGTGGTATCAGACTTGATAAAATCAGCCCAATTGCTCGTGATGGCGATGGATTCTGTGCCTAAAATACGGCGAATTTGCTTTTTTGCTTTACAATTGAGGTGAGAAGTCGCAATTTCACCGACTATGCGATGACCGTTTGCCCCCCAATACATGTGTCGCGCCGATATTGAGAAACTGATAAAACTTGCTAAAACAATAAATGTGATTTTTTTTACCATGATTTGACTTTTTCGACAAAGCTAAGTCAAATCCTTCTTTTTTGTATCTGTGGGTTAGGATACTTCACTAAAAATTCTTTTTGCAATTGTGCATACATAGAAACAGTCCGTAGTTCCATTTTTTAGATTTTATTGAACAATAGCTTAGAGCTATTTTGTACCTTTTAACTACTCCATCGAGGTTAATTTCTATGCATTCGCTCATTTTATTTAGGAAACATACATCTTACGCCCTAATTTTGTCCTATCTAAACGATTTTATCCTCCCACCGATTTAACAAAAATCACAAAATCTACCTCCCACCGATTCATTTTTTTTCTTTAATCAAAACAAACTGTCTTAATGAACAAACCTTTATCTTCCCTTCTGAGGAGACCCCTCAGTATGTGGCTATTTTTAGCCTTTTTCCCTGTGTTTTTAACCGCACAATTACCAAATGGCTTTATTGATGCCAAAGTGCAAGATGGTTATGCTGCACCGATGGGTGTTATTTTCTCAAAAAATGGACAACGCATGTTCGTTTGGGAAAAATCTGGCAAAATTTGGTGTTCTGATTGGAACGGAACGACTTATGTGAAGAAATCTACACCCATGCTGAACATTTCAGACGAAGTTGGTGATTGGCGAGACTTCGGTTTGGCGAGCGTTTGCCTCGACCCTAATTTCGATAACAATGGTTTGATTTACCTGTTTTATATGGTTGACCGCCATCACTTGCTTTATTATGGGACCCCTCAGTATTCCGCGACTACGAACACATATTATCAAGCTTCGATTAGCCGTGTGACACGCTACCGCATCAATTTAGGGACAAATCCTACAACAGACTACACGAGTCGCAAAGTTTTGTTGGGTGAAAGCAAGACAACGGGCGTACCGCTTGTGCATGAGTCGCACGCAGGTGGTACGCTTGTGTTTGGCACAGATGGTACTTTGTTGATTACAACAGGTGACAACGCTTCGTACGCCAGTGTGGATAAAGGGTCGGCTTCTGAAACTTATTGGCAACAAGCCATCAACGACGGCATCATGCGTTCGCAGGAAAATGTGGGAGCATTCCGTTCGCAGATGGTTAATTCATTCTGTGGCAAGGTGTTACGCATTGACCCGAATACAGGAGATGGTATTGCGTCCAATCCTTTTTACGATGCAGCCAGTCCTCGGTCACCCAAATCGCGTGTTTGGGCGTTGGGTTTGCGCAATCCTTTCCGTATGTCGTTTTGGTCGGGTACGGGCAGCACCAATCCAGCTGACGGAAATCCAGGAACGCTCTTAGTGGGCGATGTGGGTTGGAATACATGGGAAGATTTTCACGTCATAGACAAAGGCGGTTTGAATTGTGGCTGGCCTGTTTACGAAGGGCAGACCAATGCGGGCGGCTACTATGGTACAAATGTGCCAAATCAGGACGAAAGCAACCAAACTTTTGAAAATCTTTGCCGTCAACCCACTTCTCCGACGGTGAATCCAACACCTTCACAAAGAAGATTCACCCACAGTCGCCCTGCTTTGGCTTGGAAACATGGTGCGAACGATGCCCGCGTGCCGTGGTTCAGCGGAACGACACCCACAGACCCACAAATCGGTATAGCAGGCTCTCCTGCGACGGGAACATTATTTGGTGGCAACTGTGCGGCGGGCGGTGTGTTCTACACAGGCACAGGTATGGGGAGTTTTTATCAAAACTCTTACTTTTTTGCTGATTTTGGGCAAAACTGGATTAAAAATGTGACATTGCACAATACTGGTGACCATTGGATACACGAAGTCCGCGAGTTTGCTCCGACCAATTATGCCAAAGGGATTGTTGATTTGGAACAAAATCCATTGGACAATTCTATTTTTTATGTCAATATCAATACGGGAACAATTCAAAAACTTTCGTTAGGTGGCAATCGCCCGCCGGTGGCTGTCCTAACGGCAGATAAATTGAGTGGTACATCGCCTTTGACCGTAAACTTCAGCTCCGCTGGTTCAAGTGACCCCGATGGCAATCCAATAACCTATCTCTGGGATTTTGGCGACGGCACGACATCAACCCTTGCCAATCCGACCAAAACATTTACTGCAACAGGTTCACGTGGTTTCACGGTGCGATTGACAGTGACGGATAATCAAGGCTTGGCTGATTCAAAAACATTGACAGTTTCGATTAATAATACGGCCCCCTCAGTACGCATCACCAATCCTACGGACAATGCGCAATACTCTTTGACGCAAGCCACCACCTACACCTTGCAATCCAATGTTGTTGACAATGACGTAACGGGTATGCAGTACGCTTGGCAAGTGACTTTGCGCCACAACAACCACGAACACCGCGAACCCATCAACAATCAAGCATCCCCCTCAGTACAAATCAGTCCAGTGGGTTGCGATGGCGAAACTTATTACTATCTGATTGAATTAACAGTAACAGACAATGGCGGTTTGACAGCAAAAGACAGCGTCAAAATATACCCCAACTGTGCCACAGCCAACCTTTCTGTCTCGAATTTGACAGCTGCGGCACAACAAAACGCCGTTTTACTCAATTGGACAAATCCCTCGACAACATTTGACGAAATCATGGTCGTCGCAAAGGCGGCTGCGGGTTTTACAACCAATCCCAGCGGCACCAATTATACGGCTGATGCCAATTTCACAGGGACTGGGACGGCATTTGAAGGCGGCAAGGTCGTTTATAGAGGCATTGGCAATGCAGTTACTGTGACCAACTTGATAGGTGGCACGCGCTACTATTTTCGCGTATTCACCCGCAAAGGGACAGCTTGGACAGGTGGCGTAGAAACGTCGGCTGTGCCAACAGCCCCTGCGATTACCTTAGGTTGTGTGCGGGCTTCTTATTTCAACAACATCAATCTCTCAGGTACACCCCTCAGTACCCGCAACGAAACAAGCATCAACAATGATTGGGGGACAGCTGCGCCTGCCGTGACGGGTATGCCAGCCGATAATTTCTCGATTCGCTACGAGGGCAATATCGTTTCGTCAGTGGCGGGTAATTATACTTTTACGATAACAGCAGATGATGGCGTGCGCTTTTGGTTGAATGGCGTATTGGTTTTAGACAAATGGTTTGACCAAGCACCGACAACTTATACCATCACTTCGGCTTTAACGGCCAATAAATCTTGCCCCATCAAATTAGAATACTACGAGCGAGGGGGTGGGGCAGTCGCAAAATTGTGGTGGACTGTGCCAGGACAAGCCAGTCAATCCATCGCGTTTGGCAGCAATTGCACAACGCCACCTACTTCTTTGTTCGACCCTGCCAAATGTTACCGCATCGTGGCACGACATTCGGGCAAAACGCTTGAAGTGGCTTCGAGCCTCACTACAAATGGCGCACAAGTACGCCAATGGACGTGGAATGGTACAAAAACACAGCTTTGGAAACTCAAAGACAACGCCGATGGCAGCTTTCGCATGGTCAATGCCAACAGTGGCAAGGTCGCAGACGTTTCTGGTGCGTCAACGGCGAATGGAGCAGCCATTCAGCAATGGGATTGGACAGGTGGGAACAATCAACGTTGGATTTTTACCAAAAATACTGAGGGGTATTTCCAAATAAAAGCGAAACATTCCAATTCAGTCATGGACATTTATGGTGGACAAACGACGGATGGCGCAAAGGTCATTCAATGGGCGGCTCATTCGGGCTTCAATCAACAGTTTTCGGTCAGTGAAGCCACTTGTCCTGCGGGCGTGGTGGCAGCAGAGAGTGCCAATATGTTGACCATCGAAGCGCATAGAGTCGGAAAAACGTCGGTCATCAATTGGGTGTCGAACAGCAATGGACAAAACGATTACTTCATCGTACAACGTTTGGGTTTTGACAATAGTTTTGAACACGCGCAATACCTAAATGCCAAAACATCGGCCGATGCGACGACCAAGCAATACTATTCTTACACCGATGTGAGTCCTTCCGAAGGCGATAATATCTATCGTGTCTTGTTGTACAGAGAAGGCGAGACGACCCCTCAGTATTCGGAGTTGGTGGTCGTTTCTTTTGAGGCTTTGTCTGACTTTACGGTGTTCCCGAACCCTGCAAACGACTTTGTGGATATTGATATGGACGATGCGTTGTTCAATGCGGCGGATATTCAAATCATTAATCTAAAAGGGCAGATTTTATTGCAGAAACACTACGACAAAGTCACCGAGCGCGTCATTCGTTTGTCGCTCAATGGTTTAGAAACGGGTCAGTATTTGGTACGCATCCAACCGCAGGACAAACGAGAGGTGGTTAAAAAACTCAGTATTGGTCAGTAGTTGACTCTTTAATGAACAACTTTAGGTCATTTTGCATCAAATGTGTAGAAAAAAGACCTTTTATGGAGCAATTTAATTAAAGTCATAGGTATCCGATACAGGAATTTGAATCGTTTTCTACTTTTTTTTCAAAAAAAGTAGAAAACGATTCAAATTCCTGTATCGGATACCTGCGCTTGAAAAGACAGTTTGACCAAGTTATTATTTACTGGTTACTAAAGCTGTTATTTTTCTTTTTGCTACTCCTGTTTTGCACCTGATGGCGCATCTTTTAGCATTGAATTGCGCCGTTAGGTACAAAACAGAGGTTGCAAATACTCTTCACACTTGTTGCAATCGCCCCATCAGGGCAAAATATTCTTATAAAAAAGCCTTAAAACAGAACATTTGTAACTCATAGTACCTTTACTCATTCAACGGCTGCATAACTTTAGCTATTTATTCCCCTTTCTTCTACTGAGAGTAATAAATAACAAATAATGAACACCCATTACCGATAGCAATTGTATTATATTTGTCCTCAAAAATAAAAACTATGAATAAAATCAACTGCACTCTGCTGCTTTGCCTTTGCTTTTGGGTCGCACAAGCGCAAAATAAAACCCGTCTCATCATGCGAGGCGACGATATGGGCTTCTCTCACGCTGCGAATGAAGCCTTGATAAAAGCCTATAAAGAAGGCATCGAAACATCCATCGAAATCCTCGTGCCGTCGCCGTGGTTTCCAGAAGCCGTTAAGTTGCTCCGACAGACCCCCTCAGTAGATGTGGGCGTGCATCTGTGTTTGACGAGCGAATGGGACAATATCAAATGGCGACCACTCACGGATTGCGCCAGTTTAAAGGATTCCAACGGCTATTTCTTGCCGAAAGTCTATCCCGATAAGAGCTATGCGGGTCAAGCCATCATGGACAGGCGTTACAATCTATCGGACATCGAAAAAGAATTTAGGGCGCAAATCGAGACTGCCAAAAGGCATATCCCGCGCATCAGTCACATCTCGGGACACATGGCTTGCACGCATTTTTCTGACGAAGTGAAGGCTCTGACCAAACGTTTGGCAAAAGAGTACCACCTTCTGACCGATTTTACTTTGACTGAGGGGGGCGCGCAATTCATTTCCTACGAAGGGGAACATCGAACAGCTTTGGAGAAATATGAAAGTTTTAAAAAGACTGTTCAAAAATTGGAAACGGGCAAAACTTATATTTTCGTAGAGCATCCAAGTTTCGATAATGCTGAAATGCGGGCGATTCATCACATCGGTTACAAAGATGTGGCAGAAGACCGCCAAGGTGTAACGGATTTATACACCAACGAGACGCTCAAATACCTCCTCCAAGAGCGCAATATCGAGCTGATAAGCTATGCCGATTGGCTGCGAACGCAAAATTTTCCTACCACAACCGATGTTGTCACCCAAAAACCACCCCGCAAAAACGTGTGGGCATTCCTTTTGGCAGGGCAATCGAATATGGCAGGTCGTGGATTCGTCGAACCCCAAGACACATTGCCCAACAAACGCCTACTGACCATCAACAAAGACTTAGAACTAGTGTATGCCAAAGAACCGCTGCACTTCTACGAGCCACACCTTACGGGCTTGGATTGCGGTATGTCGTTTGGGCGCACACTTTTGTCATCTGTGCCTGATAGTGTGTCCATTTTGTTGATTCCAACGGCTATCGGCGGCAGTTCGATACAACAATGGCTCGGCGACTCGACGTTCAGAGGGGTGAAACTCATGTCCAACTTCAAAGAAAAACTCAAATTAGCCAATATGCACGGCACGGTCAAAGGTATCTTGTGGCATCAAGGCGAAGCCAACAGCAACGACGACGAAGACATCAAATCCCACTCCGCACGATTGGAGCAACTGTTTCGGATATTCAGAAACATTGCCCACGACGAGTCGTTGCCCATCTTGGCAGCCGAATTGGGGTCTTATTCGAGCAACCCTAAGAACTGGCAAGCCATCAATGCCGCCATAAAAGCCACGGTCGCCAAAGATGCCTACTCGTCCCTCATTTCGACACAAGACTTGCGGCACAAAGGCGACCAAGTTCATTTCAATTCGGAGGGACAACGCGCCATGGGCGAGCGATTCGCCCGCGCTTATTTGAACTTAAAACCCAAATAGGCCCCCTCAGTATCAGCCCCTCTCAAGTGTGTATCAGCATCTTATCCGTTTCAATACGCAGATAACTGATTTGGTCATCGGAATGACCCATTTTTCATTCCGATGACCTGTTTTTCATTCCGACGACTCATTTTTTCATTCCGACGACTCATTTTTTCATTCCGATGACTCATTTTTTCATTCCGACGACTCATTTTTTCGTTCCGATGACTCATTTTTTCATTCCGACGACTCATTTTTTCATTCCGATGACTTATTTTTCATTCCGATGACTTATTTGTCTTGCGAAATGAAAGAATGAAGGAAAACTAGTATTTTGTTTAGAAGATAACCTAATTTTGGATAGAAATGAGTTAATTGAACGTGGTAATAGGTTGATTTTTGATAGGAAAAATAATTTTGACGACAGAGTTTGTTGAATCACAACTGAATAGTAACAAAAAAACAACAGATAAAATGACAACATATTTTTATGACGACACCCGACATACTGTGTATCACGGTAACTTTAAACGTACCAGAAAAAAGTACAAGATACAAGGCACAGTGCCACCCCTCAGTAAAAGCCTTTGATGAAGTTAGAGGTTTTTTGTATTTTTGCATAAAATAGTGAAAGTGAAATCGGTAGATGTAAAAAACGATAGAACTGTTCATGAAACAGTTGAGATGAGAAGAAGCACGTAATATTAATTTCACTTTCTAAACAGAATCAATGATAATATGCTAATGATAATAAATAACTCTTTGATAATCATTGAATTAAAATATATTGAAAGTATATGAAGAGATTATTGTGGATTATTTGGGCTATACTTTTTTTAATTTCCTGCAATACTTATAAACAAAAACAAATTGAAAGTTCACCTAACTTCAATGAAAATAAAGTTTATATAGAAAAAACTAAACAAAGTAAAAGTCAAGGAAAGGTAGAGTTTTTAGGCAGAAACAATGAAGTGAAAATTAAAGAAGAGAACATACAAAATAATTCTTCTAATAGCCGGAATGTATTAATTGTTTCAGGTGATAATAATAAAATAGAGCTTAATAGTCAAGATGTTATAGATAACTCATTTAACAGCCATGATACTACAATAATAGCAGGAAATAGGAATCAGATACGTATAAAGCAACAAAGAATAATTGATAATTCAATAGCAAGCGATCAAAATAAAATAATATTAGCAAATGGACATATTATTGATTTAACAGAATCAGACATGCTTGATGACTCTATGCTTTCAAATTTAAATTTTGCGATTGTAACAGATGATACGCTACAAATAGAAGCATACGAAAAAGTTGAAAGAATTTATAAAAACAAGACAAAAAGCGGTAATCCAAAATATCAATTTTTATTAGCAAAAGTTTATGAAGTTCAAAAAAAATGTACCGAAGCAGTAATTTTACTCAAACTAAGTTCAGAGCAAAATTATGTAGAATCTCTTGACCATTTAGCTGATATATATAATTATGGTTTATGCAATATTAATATAGATAAGAAAGAGGCACTCAGGTTGTACAAAATATCGGCTAAATTAGGGAGCAAATATTCAAAAGAAATGGTTAGTTGGCTTGATAAATGAGATAAAGTAAGCCAAAATATTGAAAGAGATTTTGTAGTGTCTTGCTGGTTATACTCTTTCACGAATCCGCTCAAAACTAAAAATCAATAGCGACAACTTTGACAGATCATCAGAAAATACAAAACATAAGTACTACCCCTCAGTAAAAAGCGGCATTTTGCTCAAAATAGGGAGTCATAAAGTTTGATATAGATAAAATAATGAAAATACTCAAGAATACGCCATTTGATGAACTTTTGTACTTTTGACCCATGGATAAAGCAGATAAGATAAGATTTAAAGAAGAATTTAAAAAAGAACTTGACAGGTTTGCTGACAAACTTGAAAAGTATGTTTCTACAGACACAGGTGATTGGACAGTTAAAGGCTTTATTGATGTGTATAAAAATGTTTACACCATTTCATCTGACACTAAAATTGTTTCAAAAATTCTTGAAATTCATATTTTCCCTCAAATTTTTCAGTTTGCTGAAAGCATTGGTTATAAGATTATTCTTGCAGAAAAACAAAACTGGTATCCCGACCTTACCTTTGTTCACAAAATAAACGATGAAGTAAAATTTGCAGTAGATATCAAAACAACGTTCAGAAGGAATGATAAAACAGCAGGTTTTACATTGGGTAGCCATGGTGGGTACTTCAAAGAGAGGGATAAGGACAAAAACATTCAATTTCCATACAATCAATATATGGGGCATTTTTGTTTAGGCATAATCTACACAAGAATAGATTTTGATGACTTTTCAGAAACCAAGATTTTTCATGTGAATGAACTGCAAGAGGAAGATGAAACGCCAAATCCAAAAGTAGGTAAACGTGAAGTAACGACTGTGGAAAACTTGAAATCAATTACATCTGTCATAAAGGATTTTGATTTTTTTGCAGCCGAAAAATGGAAGATAGCAAGCGATAAACAAGGTTCTGGGAACACAGCAAACATTGGCTCTATCGTAGATATTGACGATTTAAAAAGTGGTAATGGCGTTTTTAGTCAATTGGGAGAAGCGTGGTTTGATGAATATTGGATAAATTATGGTCATGCTACAATGATTAAAGATGGAAAAATAACCAAGATTACTACTTTAAAAGATTTTTTGGAATTTAAAGGTCGTCAAGATTTGTTGGATAAAATAGTAACGAAAACATACAAAAGAAAATAGAATGAAAGTAATAATTCCACCCATAAAAAGTCAAGGCATAAAAACAAAACTAGTTCCTTGGATTATGGAACTTGCGCCCAAAGTATCTGGAAGATGGATAGAACCGTTTTTAGGAACGGGCGTGGTGGCATTTAATTCTGGCTATAAAAAAGCAATACTAAACGATACCAACCCACACATCATAAACTTCTATAAAGGTGTTCAAAATAAAACAATAACAGCTCCTTTGATAAAACAATATCTTGAAAGGGAAGGAGCATTGTTGAGTAAAGCAGAGAATAATGGCTACGCACATTATCTTAAAGTGAGGTCACGTTTCAATAGTGGAGAATATTCACCGTATGATTTTATTTTTCTTTCTCGTGCAGGCTTCAATGGGATGATGAGATTTGGCAGTAAAGGTAATTGGAATATTCCATTCTGTAAAAAACCTGATAGATTTGCACAGGCGTATGTAACTAAAATAACAAATCAAATTGCAAACATTACCCAAATCATTCAACCAGAACCAGACTGGTCATTTTATAATAAATCATTTGCAGAGATTATTCCACTGGCAACTGAGCAAGATATTATTTATTGTGACCCACCTTATTTTGGACGGCATGTTGATTATTATAATGGTTGGACAGCCGAAGATGAAGAACATTTGTTTAATTTATTGAGCGAAACAAAAGCTAAATTTATTCTTTCAACATGGCACCACAATGATTGGAGAGAAAATGAAATGATAAATAAATTTTGGAACAAATTTAATATTGTAACCAAAGACCATTTTTATCATAATGGTGGTAATATTGAAAACAGACGCACAATTGTTGAAGCACTTATTTGTAATTTTGATACTGACAATTTTGAACAGCATAATCACGGTATAAAAGCTAAGAAAAAAATTGAACAACTGGAATTTGCTTGGGCATAACAAACCATTAGGAAAACCAAAAACAGAATTTGTCAGTCACCAAAATACTTTAACAACAGCATAGATTCGGAAATAAATGCTTTCAATTTCTTTTATGCTGAAACCAACAAAACAAAGACTCAACATGATAACTAAACCATTGGTATTCAACCTCATTTTGTGCAGCCTTCTCGGCTTTTCGGCACTCCATTCACAAACACTCATTTTAGAAGCCAAGGTTATTGACAGCCAAACACAAATGGGCATTCCATATGTCAATATCGGTTTCCCCAGTTATTCAATAGGGACAGCTTCTAATGAAAAAGGAGATTTTATCATTAAAATCCCAAAAGAAAGGCAATTGGACACGCTGACTTTTTCGTGTATTGGCTATGGCACTTATCGTATGGCATTGAGGGGTATTGACCCTAAAGTTTTTAAAACAGTGCAGATGAAGCCTGCGGACATCAATTTGTCGGAAGTTGTGATAAAATCTTTGGACGCTCAAAAGATTATAAAAACCGCGATGCAACAACGCGATAGAAACTACAATACACAACCTGTCCAACTCCAAGCTTTTGTTCGCGAAATATTGAAAGAAAAAGATACCGAAAGGTATTTCTACAATTCAGAAGGAATTGTGGAAGTGTATAAATCTTCTGTAAAAAAGACGGATGACCAAGTTCGACTGGTGAAAGGACGTAAAAAAAAGCTTGAAATGGCTTTTGAACACAGCGGTAAAAAATACTTTTTGCCCACTATTGTTAATGGGCCGACAGCTGCTGTTACATTGGATATTGTTAAAAATCCACAATCTTTTTTACTCCATTCTGAGCAGTTTCATTTTATACACACAGGCTATGAATCCATCAATGATAGACTGCACTATATCATCTATTTTACGCCCAGAGACTCCAGCAAGCGGGCTTTGTATCCACAAGATGCAGACTTTGTAAAAGGCAAAATCTATATTGATACAGCCAACTACGCCATTGTCCGTGCCGAATTTGATTTATCAATCAGAGGTATTCGAGCTTCAAATGTAGATTTTTACAACAATCGGCTTGATATTGAATTGGTAAAAAGACATTACGTTGTCAATTACATGGAATACCAAAATAGGCTGTATTTTAAGAGTGTCAACGTTGAAAACACCTATAAATATCGCGATAGTCTCATCGGATTGACCAACAAAATCGAATGTTTGGTGACGCGTATTGATTTTGATCATGTCAATCGTTTCCCACTCAAAGAACAAATCAATGAATCAGAATCGTTGGGTGAAAACATCGCTCAGTTTGACGATTCATTTTGGGAAGATTTTAACTTCATCAAATCAAGTGATACTGAGGGGGTAAAAGAAGCCACCGACCCAATGGCAACTCAAGAACAAAAGGAAAAGATTTTTGAAAAACAGACCGAAAAAAAGGTTAAAGAGATTTTGAGTCAGCAAACTCAGAACTCGGTGCGTACACGTTTTTTTGAAGGCAGTTTTGCAGAAGCTAAAGAATTAGCCGCTAAAGAGAACAAACTCATATTCATTGATGTCTATACCGATTGGTGCAAGCCTTGTAAACAAATGGATATGGAGGCATTCAACAATCCCGAAATTGCAGAGTTGATGAATGCTTTTTTTGTCAATTATAAAGCAGATGCTGAAAAAAGTGGTCGAAATATAGCAACAAATTATAGTGTAGAGGCTTACCCGACAACTTTAGTTGTTGATTCGAAAGGTGTATTGATAAGATCATTCAGAGGTTATAATGGTGTTTTAGGATTTAAATCACAATTGGAATCGGTTGTTCTCAATAGACCATTAGGCAATGCATTTCTTCCAATGCGCGACCATTTTTATAAAAAACAATGGGATTTAGACTTTCTGTTAGGCTATGCACAAGTCAGGAAAAAAATTGGATTGAGCAATGACGATATTTTCAATACGATAGTCAAAGAATTGCCTTCAGATACCTTGCTCAAAATAGGCTATGAGCAATTTCTGTTTCAATATTTCAACGGCATAGAAGGTCAAGCTTTCAATTTTATTCTAGAACATAAGAATGAATCAATTTTTGAGACCAAATTAAAACTCTTGATTGCGACCAATATCAATTTAGCCATAAAAACAAAAGATAAAAGTCTATTAGAGAAGATTTTAGCAGCTAACACACGCATCATCAATGACCCCTCAGTATCGGAGGAAAGTAATCTGATGTGGACACTCAAATACCACGAGAAGGTGAGTAAGGACAAAACATACCATGAGTCGGCAAATCAGATGATGAACAACTACTATCTGCCCAAGTTAGATGCGGCTAAAAGCCAAAACAACAATATTGCCTTGACCGATTACATGACCAAAATAGAACAACTCGGCTTGCACTACGTTGTTCATATAAAAGACAAAAAGTATTTGGAACAAATGGCGAATCTCATTCATCAAGCCTGTCAAACGCATGAATGTGGCCCACTACTCAGCACTTACAGTCAATTGCTTTACCGTATGAAAGAGACGGATAAAGCTAAAGAATTGATGCAAAAAGCCATCAACTTATCGAACAATGACAAAAACTTAGTAGAAATATTGAATAAAATGAATGCCAATAATTTTTGAAGGGAAATGAAACATGTCGGCTAAAAAGAGCCACGAATGATACAAGTGAGCGAATAGAAAGAGCTGAAAAAAGGGAAGAAATGGATGCTATTCGCAGATTTAGATAAATTCGTGGCTCTTTATATAGTTCAAAGCTGATTAACTATAGTAAGACGACTTTAAGTAGTCAAAAATAAGTTTTCGTGCATTTCAAACGCTGTCTTTGGTGGCAAAAAGGACTTTAAGGAGCGAGCGATTTTTTGATTAAAATTTTGGCTTTGCCAAAATTTTAATCAAAAAATCGCTCGCTCCAATAGAAAAACTTTCAAAGTACGTTTTTTGCGCGGAGCGCAAAACAGTGCGTAATGGTGAAGTTTATTTATATTGCGTTACATAGTAAGAAAAACCGTTTTAGCTAATATTTTTATTTTGTTTCCAACCGATTCATATCAGAATAGAAAATCAAATACCATTCATTGTCACGTTTCAAAAAACGACGCAAAGTGCCATAGTTTTTCGCCTTTTCGATGATGATTTCATTGACCATAATAGCCATAGGTTGCTCAAATTGTCGTGCATAAAGTGTATCATTGAACTGAGGCAAACGGTGCATCACCCATTTATCCGCTGTCCAACGAAAGTCAGCGACATTTCCCACACTATCTGCCAAATTGCCCGATGGATAACCTTCCAAAGGAAACTGAATATGCGCCATCTGATAGGCACTATCGCTGTGAAACTTGTTGTAAAACTGGACAAAATCTTCTGTCAAGCCTTGGGTTTCAGCTTTAGATAACTTTGGCTCATTTTTACAAGCTACACACACAACAACCAATGCTAAAATGACCAATGACAATTGACTAATGACTCTTTTGAATTGCATAAACCAAGATGTAATTTTTAATTTTTTTATAATAAATATCGAAACGTTGCACCTCTTTATCGGTCACAACCGACCCCTCAGTAATTTTGTTTGGAAACACACCTTTTTGAGCAAGTGTATAGTTGAAAGGCTCAATCAAGATGTTTTTTCTAAAATCCAAATGTCGTTTACCATAAGCTTTATAGAGGGCTTCTTTAGCGCACCAATAAACGTGCAAATGCTCCAATGGATTGTTAACATCAAGGTTTTTAAATTTATTTTCATTCATCACACGGGGGGCAATGCGTTCAACTTTGGGCGTAAGGTATTGAACGTCAATGCCTACGGGTTGCTCGCTGATGATGCCCACCACATAGTCTCCCGAATGACTCAACGAGAGATGCACGTTAGAATCTTTAAAAAAAGGCTTACCAAAATCATCTTTCATCAATGTATAAGCCCAGCCAGTCAGTTGTTGCAGCAGTAGTTTACCAGCCAATTTCTCCAATCTTTTTTGTCCTGAAACAGCTGCAATTTCTTCCTTTTCTACATTGGTCAAAGGCAGTTTTCGCACGAAAAAGGCTTCATCTTCCGTTATGTGCCAGATGCCCAAACGCCCGTGTGGTTCAGTGATGATGTATTGTTGAAGTGGCATGTGTGTTTTTTGATAAAGATAATGTGGTAAAAGTACAACAAAGGAATGAGTTATAGATGGCCGTTTTTCAGATACTAAATGAGACCTCTCAGTCAATGGCGTTTATTGGGCTTTATGCTAAATTCATACAGGGTTCAGTGATTTGGTTTAGTTTTGTGTTGATTTCTTAGATTTTAGATAAAAGAGTTACGAATGGTATGCCCGAATCAACAGGTTTTACGCACTGTCATATCAAGATTTAATTTATAAAACCCGTTAATTTTGATAGCGACATTTAAAAGTGCTAAACACTCACTGTTTTTCGCTTCGCTCTCCTCCAAAGGAGTCCTCACGGACGAAGGAGTCCTTTGGACAAAATGCGTGCTTTGGAATAATTTTTTTCAGAGCGAAGTCAATTTTTGAGCTTTCAAGCTCAAAAATTGACTTCGCTCTATAAAAAATTATTCTCATAACGAGGGAGCTTGCGACCAATGTTGTTTATATGCTTAGTATTTATTTATGTCATTATCAAATTCTCATCATTCGTAGCTTTAAAAAACTTATCATTTGGGATAAACAATATGCAGCGTTTTTGGGGTTTCAATATCAATATCAGACAACAATTTACATCAAGTGACCCTCTTGCTGTGGGTTTTGCAACCCTATTTTTGATAATGTTTTCGTGTTATTGTTCCGCTCAAACACCCCTCAGTAACACCCGTTCGTTTCATCTCAAAAATGCCTCAGATACACTCGCCAAAGACAGTTTAACCATCATTCCAAATTCTATACAAATAATTGATAACCAAACCCAAACAGCTTTAGACAGCAGTTTTTACACCCTCAAAAACAACGTCATTCTCAAAAGAAAATCTTTTCCGATTCCCGACACCCATTTCACTATCCAATACCGTGTTTTGCCCATTGATTTAGGCAAAAAATACAGCCGTTTGGACTCCTCGAAACTCGACCCTTTGGCACCCAAAGGTTTTGAAACCTCCTACACCGACCCCTCAGTATCGAACGCCATTTTTGAGAAAGGTTTGGATTATAATGGCAACTACACGCAAGGTTTTTCAATAGGCAACAGTCAGAATTTGGTGGTGAATCAGAATTTCAACCTCAATTTGGCGGGCAAATTGGGCGATTTAGATGTGTTAGCCTCCATGACCGACAACAATTTGCCCATTCAAGCCGAAGGCAATACTTTAGAATTGCGCCAATTCGACCGCATTTTCATTCAATTGAAAAAGAAAAACAGCGCACTCATTGCGGGTGACTACGAGTTGTCGAAACCCAACAGCTATTTCACCAATTATTACAAAAAACTGCAAGGCATAACGCTGTCCAATACTCAAGAGTTTTTAGTAAAAAAGACATTGACGACACACCAAACGGCCAGCCTTTCGACCAAAGGCAGTGCCGCCATCGCCAGAGGCAAATTTTCGCGTTTGGTACTGGAAGCGAGTGAAGGCAATCAAGGACCTTATCGTTTGTTACCGAATAGTTCGACGGGCTATATCATCGTTTTGGCCGCTACCGAAAAAGTGTTTTTTGATGGCAAACTACTGACCCGTGGCGATGAAAACGATTACGTGATTGACTACAATTCTGGCACGATTCAGTTCACGCCCAAACGTTTGGTGACAAAAGACAGTCGCATCATTGTAGAGTTTGAATACGCCGACCAATCGTATTTGCGCTCGACAATGGCTTTATCCAATGAGTTCAAAATCAATCGTTTGAAATTGAATTTTAGTTTATATTCTGAACAAGACTCTAAAAACTCATCAGGCACACAAGCTCTTGACTCTATTGATAAACGCTTGTTGATAGCAGCTGGAAATATCGCACCAACCCCCCTCAGTATTCGGCCTACTGATGATGGTTTTCGCAGCGATAGGATTCAATATAAACTTGTGGACACGGTGGTGCGTGGGGTGCGCTACAGCAATGTGTTGGTGTTTTCGACGCATCCAGATTCGGCAAGATATACCGCTTCTTTTTCACCTGTTGGCGACAGCAAAGGCAATTACGTACAAGATGTGACTGCTGCCAATGGGCGAGTGTATCGTTGGGTTGCGCCCGATTCTGCGGGTTTACTGAGGGGGGCATTTGAGCCTGTGCGCACCCTTGTGCCGCCCAATCAGCAACAATTGGCGACATTGGGCATGGATTATCAGGTGTTTAAAAACACACGTTGGGTGTCAGAAGTGGCTATGAGTCGCACCGATGCCAATCGTTTTTCGAGCATTGGTGATTCGTCGCGTGTGGGTTGGGCTGTTTTTTCAAACTTACAAAATCAGTTTAGTTTTGGTGAAAAAGAAGCTTTTTCGCTACAAACAGATGTAAAATTTGAAGCCACACAGCGACAATTCAAACCCTTGAATCCGTACCGTGCCGCCGAATTCACCCGTGATTGGAACTTGCCTGTGGCCAATAACTCGTCGAGTTTTGCAGGCAATTCGATTGGCAATTTGGTCGCCCAACAAAGTGTTTTGGCAGCTGAAAAAATGGTGGTCGGTCATTTAAATTTTTCTAAAAAAAATTGGTTTACCACGAGTTATGAGTTCAGTGGTTTTCAACGTGATACCATTTATCGAGGTACTAAGCAGGTGGCTCGGTTCGATTTGGATAGAAAAGGTTGGCATTTTGGGACAAACTTCAATCAATTGAATACTGAGGGGGTAGTCGAGAGGTCAAAGTTCAGTCGCCCTAATTTGTCTTTTTCAAAAAGTTATAAAAACAATCTAAGTATTGCCTTAAATGCTGAGCGTGAACGCAATGAACGAAAAGATGCTAAAACCGACACTTTGACCCGCACCAGTTTTGCTTTCGATTCTTGGCGGGCTTCGGTGAATAAAAATACTGAGGGGGCGAGTTTTGGCACTTTTTTCTCGCAGCGATATGATTATCAACCACTCAACAATCAGTTTTTATCCCTGTCGAATGTCAATGAATTGGGTGTAAATGGCAATTTTTCAAAAAAAGAAAACCAAACCTTGATATGGAATCTGACCTATCGCGACTTGAGAGTGAGTGATACGAGCCAAACGACGTTGCGCCCGCAAGAGAGTTATTTGGGACGAGTGGAATACAATTTCAATTTTTTGAAGACAGCTTTGACAGGTTCTTCGCTCTACGAAATCGGTTCGGGACAAGAGCAAAAAATCGAATACCAATATGTGAGGGTGAACAAAGGCGAAGGGCAATACATCTGGCGCAACCGCAACAACGACACCATCCCGCAGCTCGATGAGTTTGAAATTGCCCCTTTCCCAGACCAAGCAGACTATGTGCGTGTGTCGCTTTTCACCAATCAATTTGTGAGAACCAACAACGTGGCTTTTGCGCAAAGCGTACGATTTGAGCCGCGACGATTGTGGGTGAGCGATAGTACGCCATTGGTGTCTTTCATCAAACGCTTTTCGACCCAATCGAATGTCCAGATTTCAAGACGTGTGAAAAATGTGCCTCAATCAGAAAATACTGAGGGGGTAACTCAATGGAATCCATTTGAGCTGAGTATTCCCGACCGTTTGTTGGTGGGATTGACCTTGAGTATGCGTCATTCGGTGTATTTCAATCGCAATTCGACAGTGTGGGATGCAGAGTTGGGGCAATTGTCGAGCCGCAATCGTTTTGTCGTTGTCACAGGATTTGAAGAGCGAGGGCGCAGCGAGTTTTATACACGTCAGCGATGGAATATTGGTCGGCGATTTACTTTTTTAAACTACATATCAAAAGGTGAACAACTGAACCGTAGCGAAGCTTTTCGGACAAGAGACTACAACATTGCCCAATGGAAAATAGAACCTCAAATGATAGGGCAAATCGGCAAAGATTTCCGTTTGGGTTTTCAATACAAATACAGAAACGGTTACAATACATTGAAAACCAATGGTGAAACCATCGTTACCAACGATTTTTCGACAGAGCTGACTTATAATAGAGCCATCAATGGGCAGTTTCGAGGTAAGTTTGGTTTCATAAAAATTGCTTATGTCGGGGAGAAAAATACGCCTGTGGAGTTTGCCATGTTGGAAGGATTGCAGAACGGGCGCAACTTTGTTTGGAACATCAGTTTTGACCAATCTCTATCCAAAAATATTTTATTGTCATTGAGCTACGATGGGCGCAAAACAGGAGAATCGCGCGTTGTACATGTTGGAAGAGCGCAAGTAAGAGCCAATTTCTAATTAGATTCATCTTAAATGTAAAAAATAATTATAAATATATATATCATCTAATAGTAAAAACCCTTAACTTTGTGGCAATTATAATTCAACGAATAAAAGTGACTGATTTTTAAAATTTATCATCCAATGAACAAATTTTTTTACATCCTACTGGGCATGTCTTTTCTTATTTTTGCCTGCCAACACGATACATTAGTAACAGACGAAGGAGCATTGAGTAGAGCCATAGCTGCCACCGCAACGACAGGCAGCTTGAACGAATACATCATTCCTGACGGCAAAGACCTAACGCAAATCCCCAATCAAGACCCTAAAAACCTGCTCAATGCAGACAAAGTAGCCTTGGGTAAAATGCTTTTTTTTGAACCAGGTATTGGTTTAGTGGGTAAAAACCCTATTTTGAAACAAACTTACTCTTGCTCTTCTTGCCACGTACCACAGATGGGTTTTACACCAGGTCGTTTGCAAGGCATAGCCGATGGCGCGATTGGGTTTGGTTACAGTGGCGAAGGTCGTTTCAAAAGTACTTATTATTTAGGCGACGACGTAGATGCACAAGGCGCACGACCACTGACTATGCACAATTTGGCCTTTGTGACCAATGCACTTTGGGCGGGTTCTTTTGGCTCTTTCGGGACGAATACAGGCACAGAAGCCGCTTGGAGACAAGACACCTTGACAGAAATCAACTTTTTAGGTTTAGAAGGTTTAGAAGCGAATAATATGCGTGCTTTGCAAGTTCATCGCCAAATAATGGACAGAGCCATTGCGGATTCTTTGGGCTACAAACCTCTTTTTGACAAAGCTTTTCCTGATATTCCAGAGTCTGAGCGTTATTCTATCAAAACAACAGCGTTTGCCATTGCGGCGTACTTCCGTACTGTTTTGACCAATGAAGCTCCTTTCCAACGTTGGTTGAGAGGTGAAAGTACAGCTATGACAGAGCAGCAAAAACGCGGCGCGATGGTGTTTTTCACAAAAGGTGCTTGTACTAACTGCCACCGTGGACCCGCTTTGAATCGGATGGTGTATCAAGCAATTGGAGTTAATAATTTGTATCAATCAGGATTTCAAGTGTTTCGCACAGGGCCCACAGACAAGCGTAACTTTGGACGCGGTGGTTTCACAGGGCGAGCAGAAGATATGCACAAATTCAAAGTACCACAATTGTACAATTTGAAAAATATTGGCTTCTATTTCCATGGTGCGAGCAAACGAACACTCGAAGAGGTTGTGGAATATTTTGACCGAGCTGTGCCAGAGAACAAAGAAGTGCCCGCATCGCAGATTTCACCTTTTTTCAAACCATTGAATTTGACGCAAAGAGAAATAAAAGATTTAACAGAATTTTTGAAAAACGGTCTTTACGACCCTAATATAGACCGTTATGTACCAAAATCTGTCATGTCGGGTAAATGTTTTCCGAACAATGACCCACTTTCGAAAAGCGATATGGGATGTCAATAATAAACTAAGAGATGTTGAAATAATAAGAAGTGACATTTACTGATAAAATAAAAAGGCTGCCCGATTGGGTAGCCTTTTTATTTTATCAATACTGAGGGGAGTAAAAAACAATCAAATACACGTTTTAATGTTCCAAAAACACCGTCATTTAGTCCCTGAAATTTAAAACTAATAAATAACAATTGCAGATTTTGAAGTAACTCACTATCAATAATTTACAATTTTAAAAGGCGTTATTTATTTTTATTTCTTAAGATTGCGTTTATGATCAGCGATTGATTTTGTTCACTTTACCATCTTCTCCGAAGAGTTCTTTACTTTTGCGATTGTAGGCATCAGCAGCTTCTTCAGCGGTATCAAACATCCCTAAATGGATAGATTTACGGTTCGCTGAAATGACAGCACGGTAGCGATTATTTTCCTTGTAAACACCCGTATAACCGACATGGTTGCTGGTTTTGCGTTGGCGACTTGCGACAGCGCGGCTACGCCAAGCAATATTGTCGATGCGGCAGTCAAGCTTATCGCCATTTTTTGCACCAACAAGATTTTTGATACTGGAACGTTGGTCTGCGAGGAATTTTTCAGCTAGCAACTTGTGCAAATAGATTGTTTCTGTTTTGTAGCCGCTATCGTCTGCTTTTTTCCAAGTTTTTTGGAAAACGACACATCCGCTAGAGTGTTTGCGTAGATTATCTACGAATTTGACTTGAGATAGATAAGGATCGGTGGTCAAATACTCGTAAACATTGTCATCAACGATTACGTTGTCGTTGGAATTTTTTAATTTAATTTTTACTAACACGTCTTGATTTGTTTTAATTGAATTAGTGAATATGTTTTACCTTTGGTATCGGAGCTATGATATTGATTTTTTACTTTAAATCTTGGTTCTAAGTTTTTGTACGAATTTTAGGTAAGAGCAAAGTTAGAAAAAGATGTAGATACATCAATTTTTTTTGATTCTTTTTTACCAATTTTTACATAACATTGACATTGTAATAAAATATGAATCAATTCATGCCTTAAAGTTATTCTCTTTTAGCATAACAATCAAGAGCCAAGTTGTAAAATAATGAATTTTCCCAATAAGTATATCAACCGTTGTCTGGATTTAGCTCATCGAGGTATCGGTAGCACGTCACCTAACCCCTCAGTAGGAGCTGTGATTGTAGATGCACAAGGGCGAATCATAGGTGAAGGGTGGACGAGTCCTTACGGTGGCGCACATGCAGAAGTAAATGCTATAAATGCCGTAAAAAGTGAAGATGTACCGTTGTTGCAGACTTCGACTATCTATGTGACACTCGAACCTTGTTTTCATTTTGGCAAAACGCCTCCTTGTGTGGATTTGATTTTGCGCTCGAAAATACCACATGTGGTTGTGGCATATATTGACCCTTTTCCAGAGGTTGCAGGTAAAAGTATCGAAAAATTGCGTCAAAATGGGGTAGAAGTCGAAGTATTAGTACTTACTCAAAGACAAGTTACACCCTCCAGCAGCTTGCTCCCATTTTTTACGAACATAGCCCAAAAACGCCCATATATTATCCTTAAATGGGCAGAAACAGCTGACGGTTTCATCGGGCAATCGGACAAAGCCATAGCCATTAGCAATGTTTACGTCAAACGTTTGGTGCATAAGTGGCGCAGTGAAGCCGATGCTATTATGGTTGGAACCGAAACGGCGGCACTCGACAATCCTGAACTAACCAATCGTTACTATTATGGAAAATCACCCAAAAGGATTGTTATTGACCGACAAAGACGCTTATCTGAAAAACTACATTTATTCGATGGTTCGATTGAAACCTTTATTTATACTGAGGGGGGGACATCAAATGCACATTTTGATAATTTTCATAACTTCAACTATCGGTTTGTTGCTTTTGATGACAATTTTTTAAATACCATTTTGGCAGACTTATACACTCAAAAAATAGGTATTTTATTTGTTGAAGGTGGTGCAAGATTGCTCAATACTTTTATTACAAAAGGTCTATGGGATGAAGCGCGGGTATTTGTGGCTTCTAAAAATCCAGTTATAAAAAACGGCATTCAAGCACCCAAACTGCCTTTCGATTATTTAGATAGAAAAGTTCAAATTATTGATAATCAATTACTTGTTTTTAGGAATGCTTAACATAAGCGGTTAAAGTTTTCTTAAAGTACCCCTCAGTAGCGTGTCACGTTTTGGTTATTCCGTCTGAAAGTGGTTAATTTGTACATCGTTTTTTACAATAAAATTGCTAGGATATGGGAATCTACAAAATGATAACGTTAGGATTGTTAGTACTGTTTACTTTTGGAAATGCCTCTTTGCGTTCTCAAGAAAGTGTTCAGTGGTACGATATTGAACAAGTAGAAAGTGCCGCTAAAAAAGAACATAAAAAGATATTAATTCAAGTTTTTACGAAGTGGAGCGACGGATTTCGTCAATTAGAGCGTACTGCCTTGATGCAACAAAGTATCGTCAATTATTTGAATAATAAGTTTTTGACTGTCAAACTCGATGCAGAAACTCGTGCAGATATAAACTTTAGGAATAAAACATATAGTTATGTCACTCAAAGTGGAGTAGGGTTCAATGAATTAGCTTCGGAGTTGTTGCAAGGACAGATGGCATATCCAACTTTTGTGTTTTTAGATGAAAATATGAATCTTATCCAGACCATTCAATACCGTTCGCCAGAGCAATTTGAGATGATTATCACTTATTTTGGCGACAACAATCATAAAAAATTGCCTTGGAAAAAATATGAAAAAACATACGTACCTATGAAACGATAAAGGATGGAATATAAAATATAAAAAAGCGACAAATCAGTACTGATTTGTCGCTTTTTTATATTTTATATTCCATCCTTCATATTTTATTTTGCGGGTAGAAATTTCTGTACGACATTAACAATGCCTTTGACTAATGCCAAATCGAGCATGTTTGTTCCTTTATTGGCTTTTTCTTCGTCACTTTGTGTACTACGACTCATCGTTTCCACAGTCAAGGCATTATCTATAGGCGCAGAGTTTACATAGATAAAACAGCTCATGCTTAGAATAATAAGTGAAGCGAAAAAAGCTCCTTTAATTGCATTACTTCTCATGTTGGTTGATTTTAGAAATTTGACGCACCAAAATTACAATTATTTGACAATAAAAGTTCATTTTTAGGTTAAAAATTTGTTAAAAAATGTGACTTTATTTTAACCTTGCAAACCTTCGATGATTAGAGCGATTTTAACAACAAAAGGTTACAGGTTTAAGACAAAAAAATGAAAACTTTTTCACTATACGAGCTCAATGAGTTTTTAAGGCGAGTCGTTGCACTCAATTTTAATGAGGCTGTGTGGGTGACAGCAGAGATTGGTCAAATCAACCAATCGAGAGGACATTATTATATACGTCTCTTAGAAAAAGAAGAAGATGATATCATTGCAGAAATGTCCGCTGTGATATGGCAAACCGATTTTCGTCGTTTGCAACGTAGTTTGGGTAAAGCCACCGAAGGGGTTTTTGTAGAAGGTATGGAAGTGCGTTTGAAAGGTCGGTTGGATTTTCATGAGCGTTATGGTTTGAAATTGATTGTTGAAGAAATTGACCCAACTTATACGGTTGGTAAATTGGAAATCCAAAAGCGTCATCTGATTATGACTTTACAAAGCGAGGGATTGATAGAGCGTAATGCTGCTTTGCCGACTCCCTCAGTATGGCAACGTATCGCCGTCATTTCGAGTGAAACAGCGGCGGGGTGGGCAGATTTTCGAAACCATATTTCAAGTAATGCTTATGGCTTTTGCTACCATGTTCAGTTGTTTCCTTCCGCTATGCAAGGTCAATTTCTTGAAAAAGAAATGCTCCAACAACTAGAAAATATAAAGCAGCAAAAAGACAGATTCGATTGTGTGGTCATCATTCGAGGTGGTGGAGCTAAGTTGGATTTGGTGGCGTTTGATACCCCCTCAGTATGCCGAGCTGTGGCAACCTTTCCTTTGCCTGTTCTAACTGGTATCGGACACGAAATAGATATAACTGTACTAGACATGGTGGCTTTTGCATCGCTCAAAACACCTACGGCTGTTGCAGATTTTTTGATAGAAAAAAATTTAATTTATGAGAGTTCCTTGATAGAAATAGGCAGAACACTTACACAATTTGTGCAAAATCGCCTATATACTGAGGGGGCTGTTTTATCACAGTTGAATCAAATTGTACAACTGCAAACAACGTATCTTTTCAAAACTCAAGTGCAAAAATTAACTTATTTTGACGATGAATTGCCAAAATTAGCTCAAAAACTAATCAAAAGGCAATCAAAAGACTTAGACAATCTATCCGAATTGATAGACCTAATGAGCGTTGAATCTATACTCAAGCGGGGTTTTTCGGTTACACGAAAAAATGGGCAAATTGTGCAGAACATAAATGAATTAAAACCCGACGATGTTGTCGAAACCCAGTTGATAGACGGTATTGTATCGAGCCAAATTATTTCCAAATCTTATAAACTCTAAATTAGAATATGTCAAAAAAGAAAACTGAATTTTCCTACGATGCAGCTATGTTAGAAATACAAAATATAGTAGCTGATTTACAAAATGAACATGTTGGCGTTGATGCGCTTGCAGAAAAAGTGCAACATGCGGCTTATTTGATAAAAATGTGTCGAGACAAATTGCGTCAAACAGAAACCGATGTCCAAACAGCGTTGAATGATTTTAAGGTGTGAAAAGGGACGTTTGTCAACGGCAATAAAATCGAGTTGAATCGCCGTAAAAAAGTGTTCACGAACAGCAAAACAGTGATTACAAACATTAAAATGATGTATTGGAACAGTAAAAAGGTGTTCGCGAACAGCAAAACAGTGTTTACAAACAGTAAAACGATGTATTGGAACAATAAAAAGGTGTTTGCGAACAGCAAAACAGTGTTTGCAAACAGTAAAATGACGTATTGGAATAGTAAAAAGGTGTTTGCAAACAAGAATACTCCTCAAACGAAGGTGTAGGGAATTGGATAAAGTGACTGTACCATTTTTTATTTTTTTTGTTTCAATTGTGACGGTCAAAAAGTTGGGAAATTTTTAAAAAAAGCAAAGATAAATTTCTAAATTATTAGACTTGATTTATATTTGTGGCGCAATTTAATTTAACAAATTTTTCC
>JAEUUP010000093.1 GCA_016787525.1 Saprospiraceae bacterium
GTGGAAAATATCTCAAGATCGCTCGACTCTGTCATCTCCAAAAGAATGAAAATAACTTTATCTATCTATTTATTCCTCTACTACCTTACTTACACTTTCCTCAAAGTGTGCTTCTGCCCCTCATTTTCAATGAACTCGTTAAAAACAACAACTTGCTTGCTACTATCTTACTCTCTTCGGATACTAAGTGAGTCGTTGTTTCTTTATATTTTTAACCTTCATTAAGGCTAATTTTTTCGTTTCAAAACCGCTTCTTTCAAACGGCACGCAAAGGTAAGACTGTTTTTTAAAAACCAAAACTTTATTTAAGTTTTTTTTATTTTTTTTTGATTTCTAAATCCTAAAAAATGCTTTTCAATAACTTAAAAACCTTTAAAAACAACCGCCTTTCCTTTAAAGCGACGCAAAGATAGAACGTCATTTTGACCTGTGCAAGTTTTTTTTGCTTGTTTTTTTAAAATAAATTCCATCACACCCAAAAACAACTACCTAACTATTTAGCTATCAACTATTTAGACTACAATATTTTTTTGAAAAAAAATAAAACTTTTATTGTTTGGGAACACTATTGAACATAACCAGATACAATAAAGTCATTTTCATAGGGAATGATACAGAGGGGTCCAACTCATCTTCTATCAACCAATCACGAGGATCGTTCTCATATCTCGTTATTACTCTGAAAAAACCTCGTTTGCTATCATCTACAATCCACTCGTTCCAGTTATTCCCAAAACGGCATTTTATTTCTAAACTGAATTTATTGTCTGTTACACGCCATTCTCTGGGGTCATTGGACCACATCATTTGTGCCGATATGGTTTTATTGCTTCCTCTGGTTTCCCATTGTGTCAAATCCTTTTGCCACTTGGTTTTGATGTTACCTGATATATCACCCATCCGATAACTCCATTGTGTCCAATCATCGGGGTTTTGCCAAGTCATGGTCAAATTGCCCGCAGAGTTGTCGAGACTATCCACATAGATGTCCCAATCTACAAAGGAGTTATTGTATCGGGCTGAAAAACCTGTCAACACTTGTGCAGAAAGTGGTAAGTTGGCACTCAAGAGTAGGCATAATAATATATGTCTCATTTTCATTGCTATCTTATTTTCAAAACAAACGAACAAATCAATGACTATCGTCTATGGCTGACCATAGAGTATTTTCCAAATACCTATTATTTTACGCGATTCAAACCCGATTTGGCTTTAGCGTGTAACGCGTCGGCGTGGTCGTCAGGATTTAAGGCAAGACACAATTTATAGTAGTCCCTTGCTTTGGTGTTTTGAGCTGATGCTTCATACATCAAACCAAGTTGCAAAGCAGCATTGCAGGCATAATAAAACTTTGTCTCCTTTCCTATTTCTATCGCTTTGTCGTAGTAAGTGATGGCTTCAGTGCTTTTTTTCAACATTTGAGTAATACGCCCCATTCTGTAATAATACTCCAGTTTGTGTGAGAGTTCGCTAAAACTGCTTTCGTTCTTGGTTTTTAAAAAATCATAAGCTTTTTGAAAATAGCCACCATCGAAATACAAACGGGCGCGCAACAATGTGGGGTCGGGCGCGATACCCAATTTGGCTTCTTTGAGGGCGTTTTTGTCGCCACCTACATCTGCTCTACCCATTGTCTGTGCGCTCAACATCCATCCTTTGTAGTCTTTCCACGACCCCCTCAGTAAATCTTGCCATGCGAGACGCTGATAAGCCTCTTTGATATAATTTCTTCCTTTGAATTGTAATGCGAATTTTTTAAGATAAGCATCTGCGTCACCATCGCCTCTGTACATTTTGGCAAGCCCCAACATATAGTCGAGATATAGAAATGGAAAGTAGGCTGCGCCTGTTGGTCGGTTTTGGAGTATGTCTATGGCTTTATCGTTGCGACCTGTGCGCATTGCAACATTGGCTAAGGCAAAAGCGGCTAATAGATTTTCTTTGGGTTTCAATTTCGGATTGTTGACGACTGACCATGCACTTTCGTTTTGATTGTTCAAATGCAGCATCAAGAAGGCGTACATGACGATGGCTTCTTGTTCAAATACAAAATCATTGGTTTTGGCGTATCGAATCACTTCTTCTATTTCTTTTTGTCCTTGGGACACTGTACCGTTCATGCCTGATACTAATTTTAGACCCCACTTGTAGTTGTCGGGAATAGAGCCTACGACGGCGTGTAGAACACCCAAACTCATTTTGTTGGGCATAAACTCGGGAAACTTCTTTTGATTCTTTTCGAGTTGTTCAAAGGCGGTACTGGTGGCATTGAAGGCGGAAAGATAATCGCCAAATTTCGCTTTGTTCATCGCCCAAAGCAAACGGACTTGGGCTTGTGTGAAAAGATAGTAAGGTGAACTGTTGTCGCCCTCCCTCAGTATTTCGAGCCTTTTGGATTCATTTTTTGATAGTTGGTCATAATCTGCTTTTTCTTCGCCTACAAAGACGCGAAGGCAATCTATATAGTTGTCAACGTAGTAAGCCATCAAATTATCGGGTTCTGATTTTCGGAGTTGAGCAATCAGGACAGAGGCTTCGCTGAGTCGCAAAGCCATCGCTTTTTCGTAAGCAGAACGAGCTAAAGGTGAAAAATCGAAATAACCCGATGCTTTTGAGACAAAAACACCCATGAAGAATACGGTTGTGAACAATGCTCGTAAAGCGGTCATATGTGGTGTGATTAGAATGATTGAAAAGACAAAGATAGGAATAAGGCTTGATTCATCATTTATCGTTCTCACTTATCATTCCTTTCTATTACTTTCATTACTTTTGCAGTATGCAAGTCGTTATTTATAGCAAAGTCCTTCATCTCGAAGACATTCCTCATGTTCAGATACTATTCGACGCTCTTCATACTGAGGGGGTCAACACATATATATATGAGCCGTATTTTGAGCAGATAAAAGATAAAATCGTTTTCAAACGGGATGTTGCCGTTGTTCAGTCGTATCTCGATTTTAGAACACATGCTTTCGACTATGTGATTACGCTGGGTGGCGACGGTACAATCCTCGATGCGGTCACGGTTGTGCGCGATTCAGATGTCCCTATCATGGGTATCAACTTGGGTAGGCTCGGCTTTTTGGCAAGTATCAGCAAAAAACGCATTGAAGAAGCAGTCAAAATGTTAATCAATGGGCAATTCACCGTTGAATGGCGGGGTTTACTACATTTAGAGTCCAATCTTCCTGTGTTTGGCGATGTGCGTTTTGCTCTGAATGATTTTACGATTTTGAAACGTGACACAAGTTCGATGATTACCATCCACACTTATTTAAATGGGGCTTACCTCAATTCCTATTGGGCGGATGGTTTGATAGTGGCAACGCCTACTGGTTCGACGGGCTATTCACTTAGTTGTGGCGGACCGATTGTTTTTCCTAATTCGGGCAATTTTATCATCACACCTGTTGCACCTCACAATTTGAATGTTCGTCCTGTGGTGGTCAGTGACCGTTCTGTTATCAGTTTTGAGATAGAAGGACGGGCGGACAACTTTCTCTGCACGCTTGATTCCCGTTTTGCTGTTGTCAATGCGGATTTTCAATTAGCAGTACGCCGTGCGGATTTTAATATCAAACTCATCCAATTGCATGGTGATACTTATCTGAAAACCATTCGTGAAAAGCTACTTTGGGGAGCGGATGCGCGCAATCATTGAATTTTCTGTAACTCCAAGGCTATCAAAATCTCGCTCCGATGAGGGTCTTTAACTCTTAATTCGCATACAGTATCTAATTCCGAAACTTTTCAAACTGCTTTAGTGGGTCAAATAGCCCAAAAATAGGGCGTTTCGCATCTGAAAACGCTATCGCGTATGCGTTTTACTGAGGGGGTGCGTTTCTTTTATGCTGCGAAAGAAAGCGTGCCTGTGGGGTTACAAAAAAAAGATTGTGTCAAAAAAACAATGCAGTGAACGCATGTAACAAAAAAAAGTACAAAAAAAACAATGCAGTGAATGCATGTAACAAAAAAAAGTGCGCATACATCAACCTCAGTGAACGCTTGTAACAAAAAAAAGTGCGCATGTGTCAATCACAGTGAACGCTTATAACAAAAAAAAGTGCGCATGTGTCAATCACAGTGAATGCATGTGTCAAACGCAGTGAATGCTTGTGTCAAGCACAGTGAACGCTTGTGTCAAGCACAGTGAACGCTTGTGTCAATCGCAGTGAACGCTTATGTCAATCGCAGTGAACGCTTGTGTCAAAAATTGTGTTGCTATGAGCGCATTTTTGCCTTGGCGTTAAAAATATCATTGTCTGAAGATGTGGTAAGCGATTAAATCGGTCTGGAGACCGATTTGAGCGTGGCGTTTTTTATGGTCAATGAGAAGAGGTGATACCAGCGGTAGCAGCGTACTCACCAAAGTTATGATTTTTTTCATTTTTTTTAGATTTTAAAGATTAATAAAGGATTTCATAGTTTAAAGTGTCATGAGCGGGTATATTAAGGGTATCAGCCTTGAAAATCCAATTGTTATTTTTGCTAAAAGACCACCCTGCTCGCATATCTCTATTTCCAAACACCTTGTTTATGTAATTCAACTCTATGTTTTTCCCGACAAGAATATTGGGAATATGACCTACAACATTGCCTAAAATAAGACTATCTCTATCATCAAACGGATTGACATTCTTCACATGCACCTTAATCCAAGCAAACGGGTCAAGCACAATGTTTAGGTTTGTCACTTCCTGCCCTGTGATGAGGTAGTTGTTTGGGTCGTAGGTGTAGTATTTATCGGCAGCAGCCGAGATGAAGAAGGAACTGCCTTTGTCCAAATCGCCTTTGTCGAAATGATAAAAACCATTGGCATCGGTGCGGGTCGTGTCCACGAGTTTTGTCCAAGTAGAACCGAGAAACTCACCGCCTTCTTCATAAATGCCGACTTTAGCATTCTTGATGGGTTTGTTTGAGCCAAACTCAAGGACTTTGCCGCTTGTTTTGATGTAGGTTGTTTTGTCGGGTTTGCGACAATGTGCCAGTATGAGTAGCAAAGGCACAAACAAAACGAGGTACTTGTTCATTCTTTCAAAGTTTTAAAAAAGTTAGAACTGATGATTTTGGTGTATGATAGGTGCTTTGTGAAGCGAATTTTTCTTGTTTACACTGAGGGGGTGCTTTTTCATTTTTTTGATTTTACAGTTTGTTAACTAATAAAGAATTTCGTAGTTTAAGGTATCATGGGCTGGAATGTTAATAACGGGTTCATAGTCTTTCCAAATGCCATTTTTACGGACAGACCAACCCGCCTGCATATTTTTATTTCCAAATACCTTGTTCGTATAATTTAACTCAATATTTTTACCAACATGGATGCGTGGTATTGTACCAACAACATTGCCTAAAATAAGACTATCTGCATCATTAAACGGATTAACATTTTTCACATGCACCTTAATCCAAGCGAAAGGGTCAAGGACAATGTTCAGGTTTGTCACTTCCTGCCCTGTGATGAGGTAGTTGTTTGGGTCGTAGGTGTAGTATTTATCGGCAGCCGCCGAAATGAAGAAGGAACTGCCTTTGTCCAAATCGTCTTTATCAAAATGATAAAAGCCATTGGCATCGGTGCGGGTCGTGTCCACGAGTTTTGTCCAAGTAGAACCGAGAAACTCACCACCTTCTTCATAAATGCCGACTTTAGCATTCTTAATGGGTTTGTTTGAGCCAAATTCAAGGACTTTGCCGCTTGTTTTGATGTAGGTTGTTTTGTCGGGTTTGCGACAATGTGCCAGTATGAGCAGCAAAGGCACAAGTAGAACGAGGTATTTTTTCATTGTTTTTAAAGTTTTTAAAAAGTTAGCACTGATGATTTCGGTGTATGATAAACGCTTTGGTAAGTTGATTTATAATTGAGGGGATGATTTAAAATCATCCCCTCAATAGTGCAAGTTTTTACTGAGGGGTGCGAAGCCGTTTTCATTTCCCAAAATTACAGTTAAGAAAAACATGTATTTCAGCAAATGTCAATAAAAACATAATTTAGTTTCTCTAATATTGCTACTATTAGATTGTTTGAGCGTATCGTATGTGTCGGAACACGCTGTGTGAGCTGAATCGGCGTAGAGACCGATTTAAGTGGGTGTTTATTTAGGGTCAATGAGCAGAGGGGATGTTGGCAGGGGTCATGCTTCCGCTTTTTTTTCATAATTTTTATACTCTCCGATTCGCCAACCTGTACATCTTTCAATGAAACGCGAAAATTGCTCTTTCATGCTCAGTTTTCGTTTGGTAGGGTCAAAAGAAAATGTCCAGTTCAAAGCTTGAATGCGGCGTTGCATAACAGCAGGATGTGAACCGTCGAAACGTTCCAAATCATCAATATGGGTATAGTCGAATGACTCGACATCTGGGATTTTTTGCTTTACCACTTCGTCGCTGTGCCACAGTTTGTTCATACTCACTTGTTTGAGTTGCTGCGCCTGTGGCGGTTTGACCCATCCATAATGGTAGATACAGGCAGCAACTTCTCTGACTTTTAGCTTCTGACCATTCTTTCTAAATCCTTGTGCATCGCGATACGACCTAATGGACTTATCGTTTTTGATGATTCTGATTTCGTGGCGATACCATTTGCGCGATGTTGCAATATAATCATAAGAACCGTAGAAGTGCGTGTATTTAAAAAGTAACCCCTCAGTATGCGGGTCATCTTTCCATTTTTCCATAGCTGCTTTGACAGTTGGCAAAAATTTTTCGTGCAAACATTCGTCACCTTGTATATAGAAGCACCAATCCGCGTCTGCGCCCACAGCATCAAAAGCTTTATTGGTTTCGACTGCCAATACGGCTCCATTTGTGCGCAATGTATCGTCCCAAACGGTTTCTATGATTCTAATTTTTTCGCTATCAATACTTTGTACCAACGCCAATGTCTCATCATCTGACCGACCGACGGCAACGACGACCTCATCGCACAGAGGCAAAATGGAGCGCACTGCTTCCACAATCGGGTAATCAAACTGAATGGCATTGCGGATAAAGGTGAAGCCAACTACTTTCATTCTTAACCAATTAACTATTTTTGCGACAAGATACGTTGATTGCCTATTGCAGCGATAAGATTTAGTAATAATCCATCAACAATAATCCATAACGGCAATGCAAACCATTTACAGGCTACTTCCCTACATACGCAACTACAAACCTTATATTGCTCTCAACGTTGCGAGCAATATCTTGATGGTTTTTTTCAATATTGTCAGTATTCCGATGCTGATTCCCTTCCTTCAAATTTTGTTGGGTCAAGCCATGCCGCCTGTACAACAACCAGACTTCCAATGGACGGTACAATCGTTAACGAATACCTTTTATTATGAATTGGGTCAAATCATCGAGCAATACGGCAAAGAGCGTGCATTAATATATGTGTGTGGAGCGATGGTAGTTTTGTTTTTTTTCAAAAACCTCTTTCGCTATCTGGCTTTATATTTTATTGCTCCACTGCGCACGGGCGTTGTGCGCGATGTACGCCAAGCCCTCTTCGACAAGACGTTGCGCCTACCCCTCAGTTATTTCAGCGATGAACGCAAGGGCGACCTCATCAGTCGTATTACTGCCGATGTTCAAGAGGTTGAATTCAGTATCTTACACGTCTTAGAAACCGTTGTGCGCGAGCCATTGCTCATTGTGGGGGCTATGGGATTGATGGTTTACATCTCCCCTGCTTTGACGGGGTTTGTATTTGTGCTTTTGGGTTTTACGGGAGTCATCATCGGAGGCATTGGTAAATCATTGAAAAAAGAATCCTCGATTTTGCAAGAGCATTTGGGTGGTTTGGTATCCATCATTGATGAGGCTTTAGGCGGCTCGCGAGTCATCAAAGCCTTCAATGCCGAAAACTATCAACACGATAAATTTGGCAACCAAAACAACACTTATCGCCAACTACTGATTCGCCAATACCGCAAAAGAGAATTGGCTTCGCCAACCACTGAGTTTTTGGGCATCGCTGTTGTGTGTGTGTTGATATGGTTTGGCTTCAAACAAATCAGTCCTGATGGTTTGACACCACAATCTTTTTTGGGTTTTCTCTATGCCTTTTTCACCGTCATCGAACCTGCAAAGGCCTTTTCAGCAGCATCTTATAATATTCGCAAAGGCGCAGGGGCTTTGTCGCGAATCGAAGAAATATTGAATGCCGAAGAGACCATCGCAGACCCCTCAGTACCTGTGCCTGCACCAGACTTTAGAGATAAAATTGAGTACCGAAACGTCTCATTTTTTTATAAAGAAGCCGAGAAACAAATTCTTGCCAATATCAACTTGACGATTGAGAAGGGTAAGATAGTGGCTTTGGTCGGTGCGTCGGGTGCAGGTAAGTCAACAATAGCAGATTTATTGCCCCGTTTTTACGATACGACTGAGGGGGGCATTTTTATTGATGGCGTGGACATTCGCCAAATGCGTTTGAAAGACCTACGCGGTTTGATGGGCATTGTGACACAAGAAGCGGTGTTGTTCAACGACACCATATATAATAATATCGTCTTTGGCATGACGCATGTGGACAAAAGTCAAGTCATCGCCGCCGCCAAAGCTGCCAATGCACACGATTTTATTGAAAATACTGAGGGGGGCTATGAGACGAATATTGGCGACAGAGGTATGAAGCTCAGTGGTGGACAACGTCAACGACTGACTATTGCTCGCGCTTTGTTGCGCAATCCTGAGATACTTATTTTAGATGAAGCGACTTCCGCTTTGGATTCTGAGAGTGAAAAATTGGTGCAAGCGGCTTTGTCGGAGTTGATGAAAGGTCGCACAGCTTTGGTCATCGCTCATCGTCTTTCGACAGTACAACATGCCGACGAAATCATTGTCTTGCGTGAGGGACATATCATTGAGCGTGGCACACATGAATCATTGTACAAATTGGGTGGCGAGTATCGAAAATTGGTTGAGTTGCAAGGATTGAGTTAAATAAAAAGGTTTCGGAAACTTGAAAGCTTCCGAAACCTAAAAGACTTAAAACGGAATATTATTCGGCTTTAAAAATGACTTCTACCTTTTGAGACAACCTCGGCTGTCATCGTTACATTTTAAACAGCTCGTCCCATCTTACAAATCAGCGCAAATTCGTCATCCGTTACTTTTTGAACAGAAAGACGGCTCAATCTGAGCAATTCCATATTTTGCAATTCGGGCGTTTCTTTAATTGTACTGAGGGGGACTTCCGTCCGAAACGCTTCAATCAACTCAACATCAACGGCAACCCAAGCGGTGTCTTCAGTCGTTGGGTCTTGATAATGTTCTCTCACGACTTTTGCGAGTGCGATAGCAGCTGGTTTTTTGACACTCCGATAGAAAATACACTCATCCCCTAACTGCATCGTTTTCAAGTTGTTGCGTGCTGCATAGTTGCGTACACCGTACCAAACAGTCACTTGCTCTTTCCGAAAATCGTCGAGCGAAAAAGATTCGGGTTCAGATTTGAGAAGCCAATAAGCCATATTTTCGATATTGTTTTATGCTCTAAAAAAGCGTTTGTCCTGTCTTTTACTGAGGGGGGGCTTATTCGCCAAAAATATCTTTGAGTTTCTTGACCAATGCCTCGCCTCTCAAGTTGTGGTCGGTTATGATACCATTTCTATCCAGTAAAACTGTTTTCGGAATACTCGTTACACCATATTTAGTAGCGGCTTCATTTTGCCAATAGCGCAAATCGCTGACGTGGTTCGACCAAATCAAACCATCTTGTTCGATGGCATTAATCCAACGTGTACGGTCTTGGTCGAGGCTGACGCTGAATACTTCAAAACCTTTGTCGCGATATTTTTTGTAAGCTGCCACAACTGTCGGGTTTTCTTTCCGACAAGGGCCGCACCAACTCGCCCAAAAGTCAATAAGTACAATTTTACCTTTCAAGTCGCTCAATTTGCGCACTACGCCAGATGTATCTGTTTGAGCGATGTCAGGGGCTGGGACATCTGTCATATTAGCTCGCATATAGTTAACAAATTGAGAGACATTAGCACGTACCTGTGCATCGTCATTTGGATATTCAGTCAAATAACGACTGCCAAAATCTGCAATCAACGGGTGCTGTTTTTCAAGCATGACACTGACAATACCTGTTAAAGCATACTTATAAGCTTGAGATTTGGCAGGAATGCTTTTTAAAATATTGTTGAAATAAGTAGTCGTTTCCAATTTTGTTAGTTTCAACTCAGGCATCAAAAGCACCGTAGCATAACTCCTGAAGGCATCAAAGATAGGCGCAATATCATTCAAAGTCGCATCTGACCAGTTGACATATTGAAAATATTGTCTTGCAAAATATTCAATTTCGTTTTTGTAGGTTGTCTTACCAGTTGCATTCTGATAGCTTGTATAAGTGTCTAAAGCCAAGACATGATAGGCAATCGGATTGGCTTTTTTGAGTGAATCTAAAATGGCTAATTTTCTCTTATCCACTGCGAGCATTTGTTTTTCACAGGCTGTTCTGATAGAGTCGTTATTATAACCACTGTTATAAGCTGTTAAAATTTTGCCCATTTCGATTTTAGTTTCATTGAATTTACTCTGAGCTTGAGTTAAGGCAGCATTGACGGGCGATTGTTGTACTATGGTTTGAGATGGGTCGTGACAAGGGCCATTCAGAAGTACTTCTTTTTCATTACCTAAAAGTACGAGTTTGTATTTGACCATGTCCAAGTTCATACCAACAGAATAATACTGAGGGGTCTTAGTTTTAGGTACTTGAAAAACAAATTCGCCTGCAGCATTGGGTCGAGCGGAAGCTATTTTTTCGTGCATGAGTCCCATGGGTCTGTAAATTGTCATGGAATCAATACTTGAACAATTATCCAACTTGCAACGCAAAGTAACCGTATTTTGAGCTAATACTGAGGGGGTGACTTGAATCAAAAGAGTGAACATAAAGAAAGTAAAAACGAGTATTTTTTTCATTTTGAAACGGTTTATACCATGTTTAAAAATATGTTTATGACATTATAATTGACGCGTTTGATACTAAAAAGCGACTATCATATATTAGAGAACGGCAACAACTATCAAATACAAGACACTTAGTGGGTCAAAATTAGGTAAACTTACCCAAATGCACAATTGTTCTACGAAAACCACGCAAATCAAGTTTTATTTTATGTCAATTAGTTTAATAAAACCTCTTCACAAAAGTTTTTAATAAATTATCGGGACAAAAATTGAACCTAAAAAAGAAAAAAAGCGTAATGAAAAAATCTTTCTTCAACATTGTTAAGGTATTCGTTTTGCTTTTTCAATCTAAGCATTATATTTGTCGGAAATTTTGAGGAATAATCACCTGTGAAAATATCAAAAAAGAGTTTTGTGGAAGCGTTCGATTTTTTCATGGCGAAAAAGTTTATTTTTTATTTGACTGATAATCAAAATTTTAGAGCGCTTTTTAATTAATTTTTATTTCCAACTCACATTTTTATCTTAATCTCAGTACAACTATGAACTTTTTGGAAGAAGTACAAGCTATGCTAGAAGCTGGCAAAACCGACGAAACCTTGGCGGTTGTTCAAAAAGCCCTCGAAAAATCACCTGATGATCTCGACGCTAAACGTGCAGCAGCCCATGTTTACTATGCGAAAATGGTATCTGTTTTTGGTGGTGGTGACTCAGACGCAGCCATCAAATGGTATGGTGACTATTACGCTTTGCAATTGCCTGAGGATGATCCTCTCCACGAGAAATTCAAAGAATATCAAAGGAGAATACATCCTGAGTTCCCGCGTATGCAGGAGGCAAATAAACTCAGTAAGTCTGGTAAAAACTTAGAAGCACTTGCTATTTACGAGGAGGTGTTGACCACTATCAAAGACTTGAAAGTAGCTTATGTCAATGTTGGTTGGTGTTTGTACCGCCTTTTGGCAGAACTTGCGCCTAAGCCTGATCCAGATATTGATTTAGTTAACAAATGCTTCGATATATACAAGCGTTTTGAAATTCTCGGCCCGAGCAATTTGCATGCTCAGATGCTGCGTATTGCTTTGTATTTTAAAGATGTTGAAGGTGTTGATTTGCTCGACTTCTTACATGGGTGGAATTTCGATAATTTCCGCGAAGAGGATTATGAGCCGTTTGAAACCAATCAACAACAGAAAATTCCGAGTTTGTGCGAACGCGCTTATTTATCATACAGCCGTGTCTTGTTGAATTCTATGCGCAGCAAAGACGCAGCAACAGTGGCAAAAGCCAAAGCATACTCACAAGAGTTTCTACCACTTCTGGAGTCTGTTTTAGAACGTTTGCCTAGAAATGTGTGGTTGCCTTATGCACGTACATTGCTGATGTCGCAGTTGGGCAAAACACAACGGGTTCAGATGGAGCTCGTTCACATTCTGAAATTCCAGAATAATGCTTTTTGGGCTTGGGCTTCATTGGCGGAGAGCTTAATGATGGAAGGTAGAGATCAAGATGCACTGGCGTGTTTCTGTAAAGCCTTCTTGTTGCCTGCTCAAGGTGAGTTGGCTGCTCATGTGCGCGAATCTTTCGTATCACTATTGGTCAAAATGAACCTGATGTCAGAGGCAAAATTTGAAATTGACCAAATCATTCGTACACGCAAAAAGAAAAAAGTCAAATTGTCGCCACTTGTTCAAGAGTATCGCGACTCAGAGTGGTTTCTCCATGCTCGTATGCCACAACACAATAAAATCCTTTACGCTCGTAACGCAGGTCGCGCTGACCAAATGCTCTATGCAGATATTCCAGAGCAAGTGGCTGTCGTTACGCACGTTGATACAGAGCGTGGTGTTTTCTTCTATGCTGTTGATAAGAAAATTGGTGGCAAAGCCAATTTGAAAGGACCTATGATGAAAGTCAAAGTGGGGGACATCTTGGCTCTAAAACTCAAAGAAGAAATCAAAGAGGGTATCAAAATTATGAAAGTCGTTGGCTCTCGTTATGAAAAAGAAAAAGTGCCGAAGGATATTTGCCAAATCATCAATGAGACGATTCAAATTCCTTATGGTCGCGACTTTGGATTTATGAAGCCAAGTAACATCTATGTTGGACCAGATTTGGTTAAGCGTCACCGCCTTTATGATGGTCAGCAACTCCGCGCTTTGTCGTTATTGTCATATAACAAAGCTAAAGCTGAATGGGGTTGGAAAGTAATTGCCATCGTTGGGGAAGACTAAGGAACGTACTCATTGCAGAACATTGATTTACAACTCTTTATAAACCCATATACACAAACAAACCCGATATTTCGTCAAGAAGTATCGGGTTTTGTTTTTCATAGCTCTGCACTATTCAATTAATGCTAAAACTTTTATCTACATAGAAAAAATGTCCCTTTTTCTGTACTGTCGCTGTCACTGTAAAACGATCACCACGACGCAGTTTTTTCACAATACGTCGCATATCAGTCGTCACCATACCATTGCTTTGGGCTTCTGAATATTTCCCTCCGTGTTCGCGCTCAAAAGACAGTTCGTTGATTTCTAAAGAATTACCTGTTTCGTCACGCACGGTGATTGGGGTCAGTAAATACTTGTTCAACGCTTCACGATCAATCGTTGAGCCTTTCAGATTGCCCCATGTGAGTTGGAAGCCGTTAGAAAACTCCGATTCATCTTTGCGCATGAAACGAATGGGCAGAGTCATTTGTACTTTGATAGGTTGATTATTTAGGCGAGCTGGTTCCCAATCGGGCATCGCTTTTACGACGGACAAAGCAGCATCATTTTGCTCTTTTGATAGCCCCCTCAGTATAGATGGATCTATAATCTTGCCACGTTCATCTACTGAAAAAGTGATATAGACAGCACCTGTTTCTTCAGATTTTTGAGGAATTTCAAGGTTTTTTGAAATGAAACTCACTAAAGATTGATTGGAGCAATTCCTTTTTTCGACCGAACCATCGGGCAAAGAAGTGCAGCTTCTAAAATACGGCATTTGGTCGGCTTGAATAACGGAATTGGCTTCTTCATCTGCTTCTTTGTCGGGCAAACTATCGGGTTGTGCCAATAAGAGAGTATATGCAAAAAGCGACAACACCAAAACAAGTGGTTTTCTCAACATAGCTATATTATTTTTGATTGTAAATAATGATACAATGTATATACAAAAATATTGCCTAATAAAAAACAGTCAACCTAAATTGCATTTAGACTGACTGTTTTTTATTATTTTACCGTATTTAGGCTATATTTCACTTTATTTTTCTTTCAAAAACTGCTCCAAAGTTTTAATACTGAGGGGTTGCTTACCCTCTTTTGTCAGACCTTCGTTCAGTTTTTTCATGGTTGCTGTGAAACCTTCGAATTTAGCTTTTACCTTGCCACTTACTTCACTCTCAAAATATTTCAGTTTTTCAAGACTTCCCTCCGAAGGCTTACCAGGGTAACTGACTATTTTATAATAAGCTTTTGACAGTTCTTCGCGCAGACTTTCTCCTGATGCGATATAAAAATCACCGTCCAAAGTAGTAATACTGGCGTTGTATTTTTTCAATTCTACTGCAAAATCTTCCAATTGTTTAGCCAATTTCTTGTCTGTTACGGTTTTGGCTGCTTTTTCGGCTTGTTCGTGCATCATTCGGTTCTGATAGAAATAATAACCCAATTCATTCAGCAGGTTATAAGCGCGCAATGTAGCATCATAGCGCAACTTACGCTCTGCAGGTGGATAAGGGCAATCATCTGAAAACTTAATATCGAATGTGCCAGGATATTCCTCCTTCCCTTTTACGATTTTGAACGAATAAGTGCCTTCTGGCAAACTGGGTGGAAATGCACCACGTCCCAATGCTTCAATATTGGTCGTCGGTGCTTGTTTGGGAAATGGTAACAATGGGCTGACTTCTACGATGTTGATACCCGCAGCTTTACCACCTGCGGCTGTTTGTACCAATTTGCCCGATGCATCATAAATGTCAATCCGTAAATCACCAAAAGTGTGGCGTTTTTTCTGATAATAAACGATTTGGATATTCGATTCTGGGTTTTCGCCATAAAAATGCCCTGCTCCATCGAAACTCATAGAGGTTGTATTTCTGAATTTATAAATCTTAGGTTTGGTCTCAAAAACATGAAACTCTTTGTCCAAAATCTCTTTCGATAAGGTGCGCAAAGGAGTCAAATCGTCAAGAATGAAAATGCCGCGACCATGTGTGGCAATCACCAAATCATGTTCTTTTGGATGAATGACCATTTTCATCACTGCTGTTTTGGGTATATTATTTTTAAAATGTCTAAAGCTTTTACCGCCATCAATCGAGATGTATAAGCCCATTTCAGTACCTAAAAATAATAATTCACGGTTTTTCAAATCTTCAATCAAACAATGGGCATAAGATTCGACCCCCTCAGTATTGAGTGCGCCCCACGTTGCGCCACCATCTGCCGTCCGCAACACATAGGGTTTGAAATCGCCTGAACGGTGTCCATCAACGGTGACATAGCACACGTTTTTATCAAAATGGCTCGGTTCGATATTGCTAATCCACAAACCAGCTGGCACTGATAAGCTCTTGGTTAGGTTATTCCATTTCTTGCCGCCATCTGTGGTCATTTGCAAGTTGCCATCGTCTGTGCCGCACCAAATTTGATTGACATCCAATGGCGATTCTGCAATTTGCACAATGGTTGTGTTGGTTTCAGCACCTGACCAGTCTGGACTTAAACCACCTGATTTTTTCTCTTGACGTTTTGGGTCGTTTGTGGTCAAATCGGGAGATATTTTTTTCCAAGTATCGCCCATATCATCGCTACTAAATAAAAATTGGCTGCCGAGATACATACGATTGGGGTTATTGGGGCTGATGAGGATGGGTGTGTTCCAGTTCCAACGGTACTCGGGTTCGCCTGCTTTGGCAACGGGTTTTATCTCTTTCAATGTACCATCTACCTTGTTATGGCGTACAATATCTCCTCCTTGTGACTCTGAAAACATGATATTTTTGTTTTTCGGGTGGCGAACGACGTAGAAACCATCGCCATAACTCGACATCATCCAGTCTTGGTTTTTCACACCACCGCCATTTTCATTGGGTGCGTACCAAGAACCGTTATCTTGCAAGCCACCATATACGTTGTAAGGGTCTTCATCGTCAACAGAAACATGGTAGAACTGCGAAAGCGGCAAATCTTGAAAATGTTTCCACATGTAACCCCCATCGTGCGAAATGTAAGCTCCTCCATCGCAACCTAAAACAATACGCTTAGGATTCTTAGGGTCAATCCAAAAACAGTGCATATCAGCGTGTACACCACTTTGAATTTGTCGGAAGGTTTGTCCCCCATCGTCACTGATAATACCTTGATAGCCTGCCTTTATCACTTTTTTATCGTTGGTTGGGTCAACCACAATGCGTGAAAAATAGAAAGGTCGCACCGTCACATTGAAGTCAGCATTGGTCTTTTTCCAAGTTGCGCCGCCATCTTCAGAGCGATAGAAACCTTTTTCAGCATTCGCTTCTGCTTCGACGCTGGCATAGACGACCTTTGGATTAGACGGCGCAATGGCTACCCCAATACGACCCATCATAGAGCTTGGGAAACCACCACCTGTGATTTTTGTCCAATTTTTACCACCATCGGTTGACTTATAGAGCGCAGAACCCTTACCTCCTGAATTGAAAAAGTCGGGACGGCGGCGATGTTCCCACATGGCAGCGTACAATACTGAGGGGTTACTTGCGTCCATCGCTAAATCGGCACAACCTGTTTTTTCATCAACATAAAGAATTTTTTCCCATGTTTTACCAAAGTCAGACGACTTGTAAACGCCTCTATCAGGTGAATCTGACCATAAAGCTCCTTGCACACCGACAAAAATCTCGTTAGAATTGGTTGGATTGATGTGAATGGCGCAAATACGCTCCGATTTTGGCAAACCTTTGAACTCCCATGAAGAACCACCGTTTTTTGAGACATAGATACCTGTGCCTACACCCACAGAATTGCGCACCCATACTTCGCCCGTGCCGACCCAAACAGTGTCAGGATGGCTTTGGTCAACGGCAATGTCACCAATGGCTTGTGGATGCTCATCGAAAACTGGACGGAAGCTCGCACCACCACTGATTGATTTCCACACACCGCCATTCGCACCGCCGACATAAAGAATCTCAGGCTTGCTATTCACACCTTCAACATCGGAGACACGACCTGACATGACAGCTGGTCCAATTGAACGCGCCCGCAAACCGCCAAAGCTCACTGAGCGTGTATCTGAATTAGGCTTTACTTCTGGGTTTTGCCCAAAACTGCTGACCACAAAGGCATGAGCTAATAAAAAAAGTGTTATTTTTTTCATACAATATCTTTTAAAATATTAAGACGAAGGATTTACTCAAATACAATTCGTAAAATATTGCGAATTTTGAACTTCTCCTTTGAGTATAGAATTTAATTCGACGAAGAAGGGTAATTTATCGAAGTGAAAAATCAAAAAATAGGCGTATATTCATACCCCTCAGTATATTTTAATGCTGACAAGCAGCAAAACAACAAATTGGGCGTTATTAGATTCAAATTCAACAACAAAACGCTGAATTTATCATCTAACTAAAACCATACTTTTACTCAACACTTTACGAAGGACAAAATGGATTTAGCACTCCAACTGGAATTAAAAGAGCGCAGTCTCATCGAAGCTTGTATCGCTCGCGAGCGATGGGCGCAACAACGGCTGTACGAAGAGTACTACCCGAAAATGATGGGCGTTTGTATGCGCTACGCCAATAATGACGACGATGCACTCGATATTCTGCACGAAGGCTTTATAAAGGTATTCAAACATGTGGCTTCTTACCAACCAGGCACTTCTTTGACAGCTTGGATTCGCCGCATCATGGTCAATACAGCTATTGACTACTACCGTAAAACCATTCGCCGCAGAACGGAAGACATTGAAACGGCTTATAATTTGAGTAGTTCTGACGCAGATGCTATCAGCCAATGCTCAGAACAAGACATTTTAGCCGCCGTAAAAAAACTGACACCTGCTTATCGCGCCGTATTCAATATGTACGTCATAGAGGGTTATTCACATAAGGAAATTGCTGACCAATTGGACATTACTGAAAGCACATCACGCTCGAATCTCGTAAAAGCGCGACTCAAACTACAAGCTATTTTGACTGGAAACTTTGACTTGGATAAAAATGGAAATGAAGAATAATGAACAACATACTATAGATGTAGCGGTACGCAAAGCTTTAGAAAACCTCGAAGTACCCTACAAGGCAGACCATTGGCAGTCAATGGCGAGCCGACTTGATGCGCTTGATGCTGAAGAAAGTGCATTCGACCACACGCTCGCTTCTCACTTGGCACAAGTGGAAGTCCCTCTCAATGCAGCTCATTGGGATAAAATGTCAGCCGCTTTGGACAAATGGGATGCCGATGACAGCCAATTCGACCAAAGTGTTGGCAGCAAAATCGCCCAACTCGAAGCACCATTTCAACCAACTCATTGGGCTGATATGTCCAGTCGTTTGGATGATTTGGATGCCGAGGAAGTGCAATTCGATGCCCATATGCGCCGCAAACTCATGGATACAGAAGTCCGCTATCAACCTATGAACTGGGATTTGATGGCTGAAAAAATCGAAGATACGTTCTCTTGGCGACGCAAAATTGTTCGTTACAAAGTTGTAGAAGTGGCTTTGGTGCTTTTGACTTTGTTTACTGTGGGTAATGCCATTGATTTGCCGTTTGACTTTGTTAGAGATAATGCAGTGGAGTCAGAAACTGAACCCAGCAAAAAGATTGAGACAAAAGCTGCTCCTGCAAAACAAAAAGAAACCAAATCTTTTTACAATCCTAACAATTGGCGCAATCGATCAACAACGCCAACTCAAAATACACAACCTAAAACCGATGCCAAAGGGCAACCCATCGTTGCTGTTGACAAGGGTTTGAATCTAAATATTGAATCTAATACAATCAACAACACTACCAATAAAGTCGAGCAGCAACCCATTGCAGCTGCAACGACACAAAAAAACAACGAGTCTACTACGACGAATCCTACACTTACAAAATTTGACAACCAAACAACCATTGCGACAAGTGATAATGCCGTAAAAACCACCCTGCCCAATGCAGAAACAAATAAAGCAACGGTTTCTGAAACCACACATACTGAGGGGGTAGAATCCATCAGTTTGAGACCCAAGCAAGAAGTTTTAGCGGCATTACCTTTGAAAAAAGCGATTTCATTGGACACTTGGACGACAGATGAGGAACAAAAACGCGCATTGGAAGCCTTGGGCATCATGGCAGAGGTAAATCCTGTGGACATTTTGAAACCGAGTCTGCTGAACACTGATTTTTATGATGACAAAGTGGTGTTTCCAAGATTCAAAGAGAAAGCAACCAAATGGCGTTTGAATGTATTCGGATTGCCGACGGCTGACCATGTGACGACCAACTACATCCTTGAGCGTAAGCCAACTTCTGTTAAACAAACCTTACCCAATATTGGCGCAGGTTTGGCTGTTGGGTACAAAAAAGGCAGAGTTGAATTAGAGTCAGGGGTTTCTTACTTGGAGAAACAATACAATTTGCCCAATATCTCAGTCACAACAGGCAGTTTTCTAAGGGGTTATAATGAAGAAAAACCGCAAAACTTGCGTTTGAGCATCGCCAGCATACCCCTCAGTATGAACTACACGGTGAAAGAGAACAACCGTTGGCGTTTTTATGCGCGTATTGGTAGTGCTTTGAATGCTATTTTGAAATCGAAAGAGGACAAATTCATCGCCTCAACCAATCAAAGTGTTGCCAATTACCCTTATGACCCTAATGTATATGAACCCAACATCTATTCTAAGGGCATACTCGAAGAAGGTCTATTTGTGAGCAACAAATGGTTGGCAGCGGCAAAAGAAAAAACAAATACATATATCACCGCTAACGCGGGTATAGGCATAGAATATCGTTTGACACGCAAAACGGACATTTATTTGCAACCCACGTTCGATTATCACATCAGCAAACGCGGTATTGGCACTTTGAATGACCGAATCAATACGTTCAGCGTTCAAGGTGGTGTAAAAACGAAATTGAAATAGGAACAAAACGCAAGCATAGACATCAAGAGGCGGTATGGGGTTCACCATATCGCCTCTTCTTTTGGGTGGTTGTTCGCTTCGTGTTTCGTTCATCGCCAACCATACTCTAAAACTTTGATAAGCAAGCATGCAAGGCATTAAACATCTCTCGCCCACCTGAGTCAAATCTCAATACCGATATAGAGATTTATCTTTGTAGCTGATTGGTAACAACATGTTACGCATTATCGCTATTATCAAAAACCAAATTTACAGTCAAATGAAAAAAGCACTCCTTGCACTCGTTTTATCTATCCCTTTCGGGCTGCTCGCACAGTCTTGGTTTTCAACAAATCAAAATGCAGACTTGATGATTTCAGGTGTTGAGTTCAACAACACAGGAGGGAGTCTGCGATTCAATCACCCCAATGGTTTAGCGACAGACGGCACTAAACTATTGGTCTGCGACCGCTTCAACAACCGCATTTTGGTGTGGCACGAGGCCCCCTCAGTATGGAATGCGCCGCCCGACTTGGTTTTAGGGCAAACAAACTTTACCAATAATAATGCAGGAACGAATAAAAATGAGTTGAACTGGCCGGGCAATGCTTCTTTAGCCGCCAACGGGAAATTGGTCGTGGCGGATACCGAAAACGACCGCCTCTTGATTTGGCAAAGTTTCCCAACCACGAATGGTAAGGCGGCAGATATTTCGATTCACTTGCCCACTATCACGCCGATTGGCACGCAGCAACGATGGGAATGGCCTTGGGGTGTCTGGACGGATGGCACACGCTTGGCGGCGGTGGCAACAATGGGTCACACCCTCCTATTTTGGAACACCATGCCTACGATTGACAATCAAGCCCCTTCTTATACGATTGATTTGCCTCAATTTGGCACGCCCCGCAATATCAGTACCGATGGCTCAAGTTTCTTTTTTGTGGGCGACCACAATGCGAAGGTCAACGGCGACGAACCCGGCACTTTCTTTTGGAATACTTATCCGACAGCCGCTCGACCGTATGACTTCTATCGCTCGGAGTGGATAAAAGGTGTTAAGCTGACCAATGGCAAACTCCTTGCTTCGGGTATCCAAAATATTTATACATGGGACACTGTGCCGACTAACGCCAACACCAGCCCTTCTGCAAGAATAACTTTGGGATTTTATAAAAACGGAGATGGTGTGGATGTGGTGGAAGCCAAAGGACGATTCTATGTGAACAATTACAACGGCAACAATGTATTGGTTTTCAACACCTTGCCTACTGAAATGACACCCAACCCTTCTTTTGCTTTGAGCGTGTCCAATATGAATGCCAACTCTTTGGATTCGATAGGTTATATCCAGAATCCAGCTTTAGCGACGGATGGCACGCGGCTTATCGTGACATCTGATTTCGACCGCCGCATCCATATTTTCAACAATTTCCCCAGCCATTCAGGTGTTTTACCCGATAAAATCATCTCAACGCAGCAATGGAACATCGCTCCGTGGGACAATGCTTTGTTCGATGGCAAATTTGCCATAGTGGGCAGTCGCAGTGTAGCCATTTGGCAGAATGTGCAGAACTTGGCGCAAAACCCTTCTCAAATATTCAATGGTTTTATTGGCTCTGCGACCTTTTCGGACTTAAAAGGTGTGGCTTTAGACAGTCGTTTGTTTTATATTGCCGACAGAAATGGACAGGTTTATATTTGGCGAGGCATTCCTCAGAATCAAAGCACCAATCCCGCATTAACGCTGAGTTTCCCCAACGCTCAACTGAGCCGTTTATCGAGCGACGACACCTATTTTTGTGTAACGTCACAGTCGCCCGCAGCCATTTACATCTACAAAGTAGCCGACCTTGCCAATGGTATCACAACGCCGTGGAAGACATTGAACACGCCTCAGACACTCAATTTGCCTGCCGAGGCTTTGGCTTTCAATGGGGCATTCGCCATTGCCAACCAGAGTTTCAATCAAGTCTTGCTGTGGAAAGACATCAATCAAGCGGGTGACATGTCCAAAGCCATCGTTTTGGGTCAGTCGAGTGCCGCCAATCGGGAGGCTGCCATTGGGCAGAATCGCCTTTTTATGCCTGCGGCTTTGTTGGCGTATCAAAATCAATTATGGGTGGGCGAAATGAAATTCTCGTCAAGGGTTTTGAGGTTTTCATATGCGCCAACAGGGGTCAAAGACATAGAGGCTGACACTTGGCAGGTGTTTCCGAATCCCTTGACACATGCTTTAACGGTTCAATTGCCACCCAATGCTGTGGGCAACATTGACGTTTACGATGTTTTGGGTCGGTTTCTGAAGCAATGCCCCATTCATAACTCAATGGTTCAATTGGATTTGAGTGCCATGCCAGCGGGTTCTTATTTTATAAAATATCAAGAACAGGTTAAGAAAGTGATGAAATACTGAGGGGTATCCCCCCCTCAGTATAAATACTCAAACTTTCTGCTAAATTTTAAAGAAAAATGATACACAACCCCTAAACCTACTCCTAAACGTGTAAATTTGCGCGCCAAATAGAGCCTTGCCTTTTGAAAAATCACTCGTTCACCAATTATATATCAAACAAAATGCAAGAGATTCACAATCGTTTCAAAAAAATAATGGTCGCCAATCGAGGGGAGATTGCCATTCGCGTCCTACGTGCAGGACACGAGCTGGGCTTGACAACCGTTGCGATGTACACCTACGAAGACCGTTATTCGCTTCATCGTTACAAAGCCGATGAGTCCTACCAAATCGGGTCGAATGACGAACCCTTACGCCCTTATCTCGATGTTGAAGAAATCATTCGCGTTGCCAAAGCCAATGGTGTCGAAGCCATTCACCCGGGTTATGGTTTCTTGTCCGAAAACGTGACTTTCGCACGCCGTTGCCGCGAAGAAGGGATTGTCTTCATCGGCCCAACACCCGAAACGATGGAACGCCTCGGCGACAAGGTTGCGGCCAAAATCGTCGCAAAAGAAGTCGGCGTGCCGATGATTCCAGACTCTCAATTGGACTTAAATACTGAGGGGGTCGCTTTGTCAGAGGCGCAACGCATCGGTTTTCCTTTGATGGTCAAAGCTGTGGCTGGCGGCGGGGGGCGTGGTATGCGTGTCGTGCGCTCAGAAGCTGATTTCTTGAAGTCGTATCGCGAAGCCCGTGGCGAAGCAAAAACCGCCTTCGGCAACGATACCATCTTCCTCGAAAAATTTATCGAGAACCCGAAACACATTGAGGTTCAAATCTTAGGTGATAACTACGGCAACATCATCCACCTCTTCGAGCGCGACTGTTCGGTGCAACGCCGCTTTCAAAAAGTCGTCGAAATTGCCCCCAGTTTGACTCTGAAAGAAGAAACGCGCCAAAAGCTATACGATTATGCCAAAGCCATTTGCAGTCATGTCAACTATGCCTGTGCTGGAACTGTTGAGTTCTTGGTAGATGCCGACGAAAACATCTATTTTATCGAAGTCAATCCGCGTATTCAAGTAGAGCATACGGTTACGGAAGAAATCACGGGCATTGACTTGGTGCGCTCCCAGATTTTGATTGCGATGGGGTATTCGTTGCACCACAAAACGCTGCGTATTGGCAAACAGGAAGACATCGAATGTTCAGGCTTTGCCATCCAATGCCGCATCACGACCGAAGACCCGACCGACAATTTCAAACCTGACTACGGCACTTTGATTGCTTATCGTTCGCCGGGTGGTTTTGGTATTCGCCTCGATGCGGGTTCTGCTTATGCAGGGGCGCAAATCTCACCGTTTTTCGATTCGATGCTCGTGAAGGTCACTGCTTGGGGACGCACGTTCGATGGAGCTGCCGAGCGGTTGCTTAGAGCTTTGTCCGAGTTTAGGATTCGCGGTGTGAAGACCAATATTGGCTTTATGGAGAACTTGTTGCACGACAAAACCTTCCGAAAAGGTCAATGCACGGTCAATTATATCGCTGAACATCCCGAATTGTTGAAAATGCCGCGCCGTCAAGACCGTGGCACGAAGATGTTGCGCTATCTGGCGGAGGTGATTGTCAACGGCAATGCGGATGTGCCTTTTGTGGATAAGAAACGAAACGCGCTTTTCCGCACGCCGCACGTGCCTGCTTTTGATGCAGCGAAGCCCATGCCTAAAGGAACGCGCGACCGACTGAAAGAACTCGGCGCGGATGGCTTTGCAAAGTGGTTGACGGCTGAAAAACAGATTCACTACACCGATACAACCTTCCGCGATGCCCACCAATCGCTCTTGGCGACGCGTGTGCGCACGTACGATATGAAAATGATTGCCGAAAGTTATGCCCAACACTTCGGCGATAAGCTGTTTTCGATAGAGATGTGGGGTGGAGCGACGTTCGATGTGGCGATGCGCTTCTTGAAGGAGTGTCCTTGGAAACGCTTGGATATACTGAGGGGTCTCATGCCCAATGTTTTGTTCCAGATGTTGTTGCGGGGTTCTAATGGCGTGGGTTATAAAGCCTATCCCGACAATTTGATTGAAAAATTCATTGAAGATGCTGCGGACAAGGGCATTGATGTCTTCCGCATTTTCGATTCTTTCAACAACATTGATTCCATGCTCACTTCGATTCGCACCGTTCGCGCGCGCACGGGCAGCATTGCCGAAGCCTGCATTTGTTATACGAGCGACTTTACGAATCCGAATCGTCCAAAATTCGATTTGAACTACTATATCGAGATGGCAAAACGTCTCGAAGGCGAAGGCTCGCACATCTTGGGCATTAAGGACATGGCGGGCTTGTTGAAACCCTACGCCGCAGCGACTTTGATTGCCGAATTGAAAAAACACATCTCGATTCCGATTCATTTGCACACGCACGACACGGCTTCTATCCAATCTTCGACCTATTTGAAAGCCATCGAAGCGGGTGTGGATGTGATTGACGTGGCGATGGCTTCGATGTCGGGCTTGACTTCGCAGCCCAACTTCAATTCTATCGTCGCTATGATGCAAGGACATGAGCGCGAGAACGTGATGGACTTGCACTTGCTCAACAAATTCTCAAACTATTGGGAAGATGTGCGCGAACTCTACTATCCTTTTGAATCGGAACTCAAAGCTGGCACGGCAGAGGTCTATGACCACGAAATCCCGGGCGGACAATACTCCAACTTGCGCCCACAAGCCCGTTCGTTGGGTTTGGAAGCGAAGTTCGAGACGGTGAAACAGAACTACCACATCGTGAACGCGATGTTTGGCGACATTGTGAAAGTCACGCCTTCGTCGAAGGTGGTGGGCGATATGGCTTTGTTTATGACCGCCAATGGTTTGTCGAAAGAGGATGTTTTACTGAGGGGGGGCAATTTGGCATTTCCAGAGTCCGTCAAAGAAATGATGCGTGGCGATTTGGGTTTGAACCCAGGCGGTTTCCCTGCGGAGATTCAAAACATCATTTTGAAAGGAGAAACACCAAACGACAAGCAGCCGAACGAGTATTTGCCACCGATTGATTTCGAGAAAGAGAAACTGTTTTTCAAAAATAAGTTTGGCGAGTACGTTCACGACCTCGACTTTTTGAGTTGGCAACTCTATCCGAAGGTTTTTGAAGATTTCAACAAGCATTTCGAGGAGTTTGGGGCTGTTCGCAACATTCCAACACCTGCGTTTTTCTATGGCTTGAAGCACAATGAGGAGATTTTGATTGAGATTGACAAAGGCAAGTCCATTTTGATTAAGTTCCTCAACATGAGCGAGCCGAACGATGCAGGCGAGCGCACGGTCTTTTTCCTTTTGAATGGTCAAACGCGCTCTATCACCGTCAAAGACAAAAAAGTAGAGACGAAAATCGCCATTCACAAGAAGATAGCGACCAAATTCGACATTGGCGCACCGTTGCAAGGCTCTATCAGCCGCATTTTGGTCAAAGAAGGCGATGTGATAGAATCGGGCGCACCCTTGTTCATCATCGAAGCCATGAAAATGGAATCCACCATCACCTCTCCAATGGCTGGAACAGTGAAAAAAATTCACCTTTCCGAGAAAACATTGGTCGAACAGGATGATTTGATTATCGAATTGGTGTAAAATAAATAAAACGTCGTCGATAAAACGTCGTCGAAGTTTTAAACTTCGACGACGTTACCCATCCTTATCTTTCCTACGCCGCAGCTTGCGCCACCAGCCCCACATTCACCCGCGAGACCACGCCCGTGGCGATTTTGAACTTTATCGTTTGCTTTTCGTAGCCTGCTTTTTCAACCTCGATGATGTATTCGCCGCTACTGAGGGGGATATTGCTGTAACGCCCTTTATCGTCGGTTTTCAGCACAATGTCTGTACCCACGATGCGAATCGTTACGTCTTTCAGACCCATCTTGGTGTCTTTCAAAGTCACACGACCACTCACACCTGATGGACGCGCCCCATGCGTTTGACTCACAACCGTTGCCCAAATGAACAATTTAGCCATCGCGGGGTCATTTTTGTAGATGATAGCGGCGGCTTTTGCAACATCTGCAATGGCATCATACGCATCGTTGTTGGCAGCAGCTTTTTCGGCAGTGGCATTGTCAGCACTTTTGAGGGCAGCCGCATATTCCGTGTATTTGGCACTGAACGCCTTCCCACTTGCCACCAATTTGGCAGGGAAATCGGCGGGAATCACGTTTTTCGCCATCAATTCAGCCGTATTATCCTCCATAAATGGTACTGCTTGACCAATCAAAGCCGAGGTATTGCCCCAAGTGCCACCACTCGCTTTGGCAAAATAGCTATCGCCAATAGCCGCCAATTTCAAGTCGCGTACTGAGGGGTCATAAATGCGCAACACATAGGACTTGAACAGTTGATAGTTGTACAAAAACACCTTGTTAAGTTCACCTAATTTGCGCAGCACCTCCGTTGCCGTTGCCTGACGGGCGGCTTTGTCGGGCAAACGCTCTGCGGCATCCAACGCCGCTCGTTTAGACGCACTATAATCTTCCGTGAATTGAGGTGAATAAGCGGCAAAGTCTTCCCAATAGTCATCATAGGATTGCCAGAAAATACGACCACCTGTATAGAGGTCTTGTTGTGAACAACCGAATTTTACATTTGGCATAATGCAATTTTTTTTAAGTGTAAATGAAAATGTTTAAGCAATAAGTCGTCTGAATGTGTTGAAAATCGAATCAATTGTGTATAAAATGCCCATTAATATGGTTAAAAAGCTCTTCGAGACAGGTTCTTGACTCGGGAGACAGATTCTTGACTCGGGGAGACAGGTTCTTGACTCGGGGAGACAGATTCTTGACTCGGGGAGACAGATTCCTGACTCGGGGAGACAGATTCTCGACTCGAGGAGACAGATTCTTGACTCGGGGAGACAGGTTCTTGACTCGGGGAGGCAGATTCTTGACTCGGGGAGACGGATTCTTGACTCGGGGAGGCAGATTCTTGACTCGGGGAGACAGATTCTTGACTCGGGGAGACAGATTCTTGACTCGGGGAGAGAGCCTCGTGACCATGCAAAGAACGCATCCTATAGCTTCACAAAGCGACTGAACGTGAAAAAAGAGACATATACACAAATAGCAAGAAGTAGTGGGATTCCAAAATGGTTAACGGTCAGATTGGAAAAGTCAAGGGTACAAGTGAGTAGAAGTAAATCGTCTGTGATTGGGTCGCACAAAAAAGTTTAAATCGGTGTCGCTCGTTGTAAACAAAAATACGGAGCGTGTTAACCCCCTCCTTATTTCTGTCAATAACGCAATACATGTTTTTATATTCTAAAAATGTAGATATTTTTTTTAAGAAGTTTTGAACTTTAACATCATTGAGGTTTTGAATCGCGATGATATGCCAATATTTCGATGAGGTTTTTATATTTGATGTGACCAATGGCTCAAAGAGCCTCGAAGGAGCTTTTTATTCATTATTCGCATATTGAAACGTAAGTTAGAAAAACTTTAAAAGCTCATCCATTAGAAATTGGAACACGTATCGGACTCCTTTCAAGAGTGTTGATACGTGTGTACTTTTGGGTGTTTTTCTACTTCTGATTGTGGCGTATCTAATACAAGCCTAAAACTGTACTGCAACTATTTTCAAACAAACCTTTTAAAACAATTCGTTTTTGACTAAATTTGCCGTTTCTTAAAATCGTCCAATTTTATGTCAAAAAAGAACAACGCTGCACAAGTCGCAACCGCGCCCAATACTCCCCCTCAGTATGAAGCCAATCCTATATTTGGTCAAGAGTACATTGAGGTTATTGGTGCGAAAGTTCACAATTTGAAAAACGTCAATGTTCGTATCCCACGGCACCAGTTAGTGGTTATCACAGGTATTTCGGGGTCGGGCAAGTCTTCTTTGGCTTTCGACACCATCTATGCCGAAGGGCAACGGCGTTATATGGAGACTTTTTCGAGCTACGCTCGCCAATTCATCGGTTCAATGGAACGCCCCGATGTGGAGCAGATTACAGGTTTATCGCCTGTGATTTCGATTGAACAAAAGACGGTTGGGCGCAATCCGCGCTCGACAGTTGGGACGATTACAGAGATTTATGACTTCATGCGCTTGTTGTATGCCCGCATTGGCGAAGCCTATTCCTACGCCACAGGCGAAAAAATGGTGAAATACACCGAAGAACAAATCCAAAACCGCATTTTCGACCTTTTTTCAGAAAAAAAAATCATGCTACTCGCACCACTTGTGCGGGGTCGCAAGGGTCATTATCGCGAATTGTTCGATGGCATCCGAAAACAAGGCTATACGAAGGTGCGTGTGGACGGTGTGCTGATTGACCTCGAACCCAATTTGCAAGTTGACCGCTTCAAAACCCACGATATAGAAGTTGTTATTGACCGCTTACAAGTGGGTGATGACCGTCGCGAACGCCTCGTTTCATCACTTGGGACAGCTTTGAAAATGGGTAATGGCATTGCGATGGTGATTGATGTTGAGAAAAACACCGCTATTACTGTTCCCAAGAACTCCTTTCCCAAAGGGGCTCCTTTGGAGAGAGAGGAGGGGGATTTGGTGACTTTTTCAAAACATTTGATGGATCCCGTTTCGGGTATTTCTTACGAAGAGCCATCACCCAATACTTTTTCTTTCAATTCGCCTTATGGTTCTTGTCCGCATTGCAAAGGTTTGGGACAAGTCGCAGAAGTAGATTTGCAAAAAGTTATGCCCGATAAAACAAAGAGTATCAACGATGTAGGTATTGTGCCTTTTGGTGAAGTGAGAGAGAACTCGATGTTTCAGCAGTTGCGACAAATTGCCAAACGCTATAATTTTACCTTTTCGACACCTATAAAAGATATTCCCGAAACAGCACTCAATGTCATTTTATATGGTGGTGAAAACAAGTCGGTTAAACTAACCAATGCTGTTCCACAACAAGATCTGAACTATTTTGACTTAGCTTCGACGGGACTTGCACCGATGTTGAAAAAGTGGTATGAAGACACAAGTTCTGAAAAAATAGCTTCGTGGGCAGAGGATTTTATGACCGTCGGCACTTGCCCAGAGTGCGATGGTTTTCGATTGAAAAAAGAATCATTGAGCTATAAATTGGCTGAAAAAAACATCGGCGAATTGTCGTTGATGGATATGAACGATTTGGGTGCATGGTTCGATGGCATTGACAAGCACTTGACTGAGAAACAAAAAACCATTGCCAAAGACATTTTGAAGGAAATTCGCTTACGGATAGGCTTCTTGCTCAATGTCGGATTGGACTATTTGACGCTCAATCGTCCCGCAGGTTCATTGTCAGGTGGCGAATCACAGCGCATTCGTTTGGCAACACAAATTGGTTCGCAACTCACAGGCATCACGTATATATTGGACGAACCTTCTATCGGTTTGCATCAGCGTGACAATGAAAGGCTGATTGAGGCGTTGCGCCAACTCCGTGACATTGGCAATTCGGTTCTTGTTGTCGAACACGATAAAGATATTATGATGGCTTCCGACTATCTGATGGATTTGGGTCCGGGCGCAGGCAAACACGGCGGCGAATTGGTTGGCGAAGGCACCCCCTCAGTATTTGTCGGCAATAGCACGCTCACAGCAGAATATCTGAACAATGTGCAACGCATCGAAGTCCCCAAAGACCGCCGAAAAGGCAACGGAAAGTCGCTGATACTGAGGGGGGCAACGGGCAATAATTTGAAAAACGTCAGCGTCACTATTCCGTTAGGTACTTTGACGATGGTAACAGGCGTGTCAGGCAGCGGCAAATCTACTTTGATAAATGACACACTGTACCCGATTTTGCGCCAACATTTTTACAATTCTATCAAAAAACCGATGCCTTATGAAGCTGTCGAAGGATTGGAGCATTTGGACAAAGTGATAGAAATTGACCAAAGCCCAATTGGACGAACACCCCGTTCAAATCCAGCTACTTACACAGGCGTTTTTTCAGATATCCGCAATATTTTTGCCAGCTTACCCGAAGCTAAAATCAGAGGTTACAAGCCAGGGCGATTTAGCTTCAATGTAAAAGGTGGTCGTTGCGAGACCTGCGAAGGTGGGGGCAGACGTGTTATCGAAATGAATTTCCTACCTGATGTCCAAGTGGATTGCGAAACTTGCATGGGTCGCCGCTACAATCGCGAAACCTTGGAAGTGTTGTACAAAGGCAAATCCATCAACGATGTGTTGAATATGACCGTCGAGGAAGCCGTGATGTTTTTTGAAAATATTCCGAATATTTACCGCAAAATGAAGACTTTGCTTGATGTTGGTTTGGGCTATATCACACTCGGACAACAGGCGACAACCCTCTCAGGTGGCGAGGCGCAACGTGTGAAATTGGCGGAAGAACTCTCGAAAAAAGACACAGGCAACACGATGTATATCTTAGATGAGCCAACCACAGGCTTGCATTTTGAGGATATTCAGCACTTGCTCGTCGTATTACAACGTTTGGTTGCCAAAGGCAATACTGTTGTCGTCATCGAACACAATATGGATGTGATAAAAGTGGGCGATTATGTGATTGATATGGGTTTGGAAGGCGGTTTTCGTGGTGGTGAAGTGATTGTCGCAGGCACACCCGAAGATGTTGCAGCACATCCGACGAGTCATACGGGGCGGTTTTTGAAGTTGGAGTTGTGATAAAAAACATAGAGAAATGGGATTTTGGGACTATATTGAAAGAGAAAATGAAAAAAGACGGGCCGAACAATATATTGATAACCCTAATCATATAGCATGGATGAGTCTTGCCTACGGTTTAGTCTTAGTTTTATTCGTCTTTGTTTTTTGTCCTATGAATGATAAAAGACTTAGAAAAGATTATGAAGAGCTTAGTCGTCCATGCCGTCGTAGTTTTTATAAATATCCTATTTATGGTATCGTGAAAGAAAAAGAAATAGATACTAAAGTAAGGGTTTCACGATTACACATTCAATCTTTAGAATCGGGAGCAATAGATAAAATTGATTGCCGATGTGATGAAGTATCTAAACTTATAGATGTGGTAGAAATTGGTGATACCATATTGAAAACGGCTGATACGCTTTGGATAAAGGTTATAAACTATCCAAAATACAGCGAATTGAATTATCGTAAAACTTTTAAGGAAGAGTAAAAATACTGAGGGGTACATTTTCATCAAAACCCAATCAATCTAAATCCTCAATCAACAATTCACTACATTTGCACTCAAACCCATCATTCATCCATAAAAGATTCATCAATTAACTATGTTAGATTTTTCTCAAACCAATATTGTGCGCCTTGCTATTACGTGGTCGGGTAACAAGGAACTCAATGAAGGGGTTGTCATTCCAAAATCAACTTTGGTAACAGTCAACGACTATGTGCATCAAATATTGACCACTACTTTTTTCAAACCTTTTGAGAAAAATGAAGAGTTTTTTTACTTCACAGACGACGAAGATGTCAGCCACAATGCTGTTTACCAATCCTGTGTCAAAGTTTTTGATAACCCCGATACACTTTCTGAAGAGGCTGCCACTCTGACGCAGCGATTGTATGAGTTTTCAACCGAGCCAAAGATAAAAGGTGGCGAGTTTTTTATGGCGTTATTCGATTCGGTGGTTTTGGAAGGTGAGGCGATGCCTGCTATTGGTGTCTTCAAAATTGTGCAAAAAGACCCATTTTTGAGAGTTGAAAAGACCACTGAAGCATTTTCGGTCAACGTAGGTGAAGGAATTGGCACAGGTAAATTGGCGATGGCTGCTTTGATTTTCGGCGTGGACGAAGCGGATGGTTTTCGGGTGATGGCGATGGACAATGTGCAGAAAAAAGACACCCCCTCAGTATGGTTGAGCAAATTTTTGGTTGTCAAGCCCATTGAGGACAATTACTTCAACACACGGCACTACATGAATTTGGCAAGCGAATTCATCACGCAGAAAGCACCTGCTAAATTCAGTTTGGACAAAACCGATACCGTTGATTTGCTCAATCGTTCTTCGTTGTATTTCAAAGAAAATGACCATTTTGAGATTGAAGACTTTGCAAAAACACTATTCCCAGAAGCCGAAGAACAACAAGAAGTATTCAAAGAGTTTAAGGAAGAATATACTCAGATGTCTGAAATTCCGTTAGCTGACCAATTTGATATTAGCAAACAAGCGATGCGTAAATCGAGTAAGGTGTTTAAAAAAGTGATAAAACTCGATGACAATTTTCACATCTATGTGCATGGTCGCCGCGAATTGATAGAGCGTGGCTACGACGCTGAGAAAGGGCAGACCTACTATAAAATCTACTTTGACCAAGAAGAATAAGCTTTGACAAATAAGGATGGATGGATATTGTTTCGACTTTGATAACACTCGTTTTTTGTGGCGCAACGGCAGTGCAGTTGTTCTTTTGGATATTTATATTTTCAAAATTAGCCTTTTTCAATCAAAACAAACATTTAGGCTTAGCCAATTCAACCGATTTTGACACTCTTCCGATTCCCCAACAAGCTGTTTCGGTTGTCATTTGTGCCAGAAATGAAGCAGAGAACCTACGACTCAACCTACCTAAAATCTTAACACAGGACTATCCCAATTTTGAAGTTATTGTGGTCAATGATGTGTCAACTGATGACACAGCTCGTGTTTTGGATGATTTTTCAAAAACATATGCTCACCTAAAAATTGTGACACTTTCTGAGAAAAAAGGACTGGGTAAAAAAAGTGCTTTAGCCGAAGGCATTGAACAGGCAACTTACGATTGGTTGTTGATGACGGATGCTGATTGTGCCCCCCTCAGTAATCGTTGGATTGCGGGCATGATGCAAGGCATTCTTTGTGACAAAGAAATGGTGTTAGGGTATGCTCCTTATGCGAAACGTGACAGTAGTTTTCTCAATAAGTTTATTCGATTTGAAACAGTATGGACAGCTACTCAATATTTGAGTTTTGCACTGATTGGGCAGCCTTATATGGGAGTTGGGAGGAATTTGTTATACAATAAAAAATTATACAGAAAAGTAAATGGTTTTGAAAAACACAAAGACTTGGCGTCAGGTGACGACGATTTATTTGTTAATCAGGTTATTACACAAAAAAATTTTTCAATTATTTTACATGAAGATACATTTATGGTTTCAGAACCGAAAACTCAATGGAAAAGCTATTTTACCCAGAAAAAAAGACACTTATCGGCAGGAAATCGTTACTTATTGAAACACAAAATAATGCTTGGCATGGTATCAGTATCGCATTTTTTCTTCTTTGTGACAATAATTTTGGCATCATATGCAAAAATTAGCACGATGTTTGCAGTAGCAAATATCGTTGTAAGAACGATATTGATATGGACAGTTTACGCAAAAATTCTACGGAAGTTGCACGAAGAACGACTTTTGTGGTGGATACCTCTACTTGATGTTTTCTATGTCTTTTTCTATCTCGTCTTTGCATCAACTATTATCCTTAGAGCACCGCCACATAGGTGGCGATAATTTCCAAACTGTATCTGAAACCAAACCCATGACAGCATCCGCTAACACAGTCCAGAGCAGACTGAACTCTAGAACAGCAGACGACTATGCACTCGTCCTCCAAGCCATCAATGGCAACCAACAAGCGTACGATACACTCTTGAATCGCTATCGCAACTCAGTTTATCATGCCATATTCAAAATGGTTAACAATCGTGACGATGCGGACGATTTGACCATTGAAGCCTTCGGCAAAGCATTCAACAAACTGCCAAGTTACGCACCTAACTATGCGTTTTCGACATGGTTGTTCAAGATTGCTATCAACAATTGCATTGACCACATTCGCAAGAAACGTCTGCAAACTTACTCTATGGACGACCCTATCACTGCTGATAGCCGTTTGGAGTTTTCACACAGCATACGTGACAATGAGCCTGACCCTGAGCAGTTGATGGTGCATGACCAAAAAATCGCTCATGTACGTCATTTGGTACAAACACTCAATGCCAAGTATCGTGCCATGATTGAATTGCGCTACTACGAAGAGCTGAGTTATGAAGAAATTGCAGCAGAAATGAATCTGCCACTCGGGACAGTAAAAGCTCAACTTTTTCGTGCGAAAGAGCTTTTGTATCATCAGTTGAAAAGTAGCACGTCGAAGCCTTATATTGATGTAAAAGGTCGAAAAAACAAAGGGTTGGCAGAAGCTGCGTAGTGTTTTTGTAGAAATACTGAGGGGTAGCCTGCTTATATTCGCCCCTCAGTATTTCCTAAAAAAACGTCCCGACTACTGAACGTATCGGGACATCGCATCAAAAAAACAGCAGGATATTAAAACGAGAGAAAAATCTTAGAATTGGCTAATACGGCGAATAACCTTATAGAGTCGGGTGAATTCATTGACTTCTTCGACGAATGGATCGTGTTCAAGATAGTTGGCTGATACGAGTTTGAGGCTCGTGACGCGACCTGCTTTATTTTTGATGCATTTCACATACTTGACCCAAACGGAGCCATTGGTGCGTACAGCATAAATTTCATTATCTTTGACATCTTGCACGCTATTGATTTCTCGACAAACGACAATGTCTCCATTATTGATAATAGGTTCCATTGAGTTACCATTGATAGGGAATGCGACCAAATTACCACCAGAAATACCTGGAATTGAGAAATGGCTATTACTTTCGCGTGAAAAGCTACCGACATCAACAGCAGTACCTGCAAAGGCTTCTGTGGTTGTGAAAACAATATTACCCTTGGGACCTTCACTAAAAGTGTACATCTCGTACATTTTTGCCATAGGTGAATCGTCTTCAAATGGTTGCCCTGCACCTTCTATCATGTATGCTTCGCTGATATTGTAGGCGCGACAAAATTGGCGTGCTTGCCCATAGTCAATCACACGTTTGCTTGTCGGATCAAGATAGGCACGAATAATGTGACCATAACTCTTGTTCCCTAAGACTTTTTCAGCAACATCGCCAACACCACGACCATTGCGGTCGTTTTTGACGATAGTACCTCTGTCTTCAAGTTGTTTGAAGATTTTCACAAAACGTTCATTGAGCATGACTCTGTCTTCTCGTATCATAGCATTTCAGAATTTTAAAATTAAGAAATATCTTTTAGATTGATTTAAAACAATTTAATCAATTGTGACCCAAAGTTAAAACAAATGATTTTTATAAACAAATTTTTTTAATAAAATTATTAACCTTGTTTCAAAATTTTTTGTTTGTTTTTATAAAATATTGTTTATCAATTAATTACAAAGCATTAATTGTTTTTAACTGCTTTATAAAAAACGCAATTTGTTTACCTCCATGGTATTTGTTTTTTTGTGTATTAAATTGACATAGCTATTATTCTAATAATTAGGCTTGTCATATATATTGTTACAGAGTAATTTAGTGTATTTACAACATAAAATAAAAACAAATTTTGATAGAATCTATATCCATTTTGTTGGAAAAAAGCATGAAAAAATATACTTTTACGCTTTGAACAGGTAGCCATTTTAGTGGCAGTCTGCTATTTTATTCTACTTTCTTAAATCTTAAAAGACTGAACTTTATCTATGGGAATGGTTATTTCTCTACTCAATCATAAAGGCGGTGTTGGCAAAACAACGAGTGCCATCAATATTGGTGCAGGACTTGTAGAGCTCGGCAAAAAAGTATTGCTCGTTGATCTCGACCCTCAAGCTAATCTGACTCTATCACTCGGTATTCCACGCCAGCGAGTTACGATTTATGAATGTTTGCGAGGCGAATCAGAGCCAGAACCTTTTACAGTTAAAGAGAACATGGATGTTATCACCTCTTCACTTGATTTGTCGGGCGCAGAGATGGAACTCATCAATGAAGCAGGTCGAGAATATATTCTGCGAGAGTTATTTGAGCCTTTGACAGAAATTTATGACTTCATCATTATTGATTGTCCGCCATCATTGGGACTTTTGACATTAAATGCCTTAACGAGTAGCCGTTATGTGATTATTCCGTTGCAAACCGAATTTTTGGCATTACAAGGTTTAGCAAAAATTAAACAGGTGATCGATAAAGTAAAATTCCGCTTGAATAAAAACCTTGAAATTGGTGGCGTAGTAGCAACTATGTACGACTCACGCCGTATCTTAAATCGGGATGTTGTAGAAACCATTCATAAATACTTCGGCGATAAGGTTTTCAAAACATACATACGCGACAATGTTGCTTTGGCGGAAGCACCTGCACAACGTAAAGACATTTTTGCATATCAACCAAAATCTGTTGGTGCAAAAGACTACGCCAACTTATGTGACGAAATTTTAGAACGTGTTGATAAAGTAGCAGCATAACTTAGTGAAAACCATTCGTTTCAAATTGTGAAATCAGGTCATCATGAGTAAAAAAAGATTTTCGAGTGGACTCGATTCGCTTTTCGATAGTCCTCACGACGAGCAAAATATAGTATCCTCGGCAGTCGCCTCACAGGCACCGCCCCCCTCAGTATCGGAACTCGAAGCCGAGGTGAAAGCGGCTGTGATGAAACGTACAACGACTAAAAACTTTACAAGTGATCTGGACTCCCTTTTCCAAGATGCTTTCACAGAAGCTTTGGAGGAAAAAGCTGATAAATTACGTCGCGAATCAGGTTTAGAAGACCCATTTGAGTCGAAACGCAATGCCTACAAAAAGCCATTAGCTGGTCTTGATGCTCTGATTCGGGAAACTGTGGACACATCGCTCGCAGGATTTGAACATGCACCCATCAAGCGATTCACAATTATGTTTGAAAATAAAAAAATTGAAAAACTCAAATCTATTGCCAAACAAGAGCGTGCTTTTGTGAAAGACCTTGTAGGCGATATTTTGACAGAGTACATTGCCAACTATGAACGCCAACATAGTTTGTAGTTGCTGATTGGTCATAAAAACAAAGCCCGAGTATTTCATTGTAGAAACACTCGGGCTTTGTTTTTATTGACACCCAATTAGTTGTCCTCAAATTCGGCAGAGAGAACTCGGATGATTTCCATAACAGTCTCCTCTTCCAAATCCGAACGGCGGATGATTTCCTCTGGTTTCAGATTCAATACATCTCTTGCAGAGTCGCAGCCGATGCGTTTCAAAACATCAACAACCCAACCTTCCAATTCGTCGCGGAATTCATCGAGGTCAACGTCATCCACTTCTGCTTCTTCGTCTTCACGGAATACATCAATTTCAAAACCCGTCAATTTCGATGCCAATTTGATATTTGTTCCTGCTTTACCAATAGCTAAGGAAACTTGTTCTGATTTTAAAGTCACAGCAGCACGTTTTGTTTCCAAATCCACTTCCACTGCACTCACCTTAGCAGGAGTCAAAGCACGTTGGATATAGAGTTGCAAATTAGTCGTGAAATTAATCACGTCAATATTTTCATTGCGCAACTCGCGCACAATGCCATGAATACGTGACCCTTTCATACCCACACATGCACCAACTGGGTCAATACGGTCGTCATAAGACTCCACCGCAATTTTAGCTCTTTCACCTGGGAGACGAACGATTTTTTTGATCGTGATGACACCATCTTCTATTTCAGGTACTTCCTGTTCAAGTAGCTTTTCTAAGAATTTCTCATCCGTACGGCTCATAACGATGACAGGCGTAGAGTTTTTCATTTCCACTTTGCTGATAATGCCTTTCACTGCATCACCTTTGCGATAGAAGTCGCCACGAATCATCTCTGTACGTGGCAGAACTACCTCGTTGCCAGTGTTATCATCCAAAACCAAGATTTCCTTTTTCAAGACTTGGCTGACTTCGCCAACCACCATATCCCCCACGCGCTCCGAGTATTTTTTGTAAATATCATCTTTTTCCAAGTCCATAATCCTTGAAATCAAGGTTTGACGCGCCGCTTGGATGGCACGACGACCAAACTCTTCGAGTGTCAACTGTTCATAGCACTCGTCACCAATGCCGTAGTCAGGGTCAATGGCTTTGGCTTCAGAAGCCGATACTTGGGCACGTTCGTCTGTCACCTCACCATCTGGCACGACTTCGCGCACACGCCATAACTCCAAATCACCGCGCTGTGCATTGACAATAACATCAAAGTTTTCATCTGTGCCATATTTTTTCTTAATCAATGTACGGAATACATCTTCCAAAACCCGCAGCAGCGCCGCCCGGTCTATATTTTTACCTTCCTTAAATTCGCCGAAGCTATCTACGAGATTCATCATAGCTTTGTAGGATTTTAAAATTGAAATTATTTTTATTTAAAACTTATCTGTACAAACGCAGATTTGATTTTTTCAAACGGGAATTCACGCTTTACAGTTTCTTTTATTTTCTTTTTTCCTTCTTTACGCACGTCTTCAAATTCAATAACAATCTTTTCGTCATCAGAAGCTGTCAGAATACCAGTCGTTTTCACCCCCTCAGTATCTGTCACCTCCAAAGTCCGCCCAATATTGCGCGGATATTGTCGCGCCAACTTCAACGAACGACTAAGCCCTGGCGAACCTACTTCGAGTGTGTATTCATCACCCAATACCCCTTCTGTATCTAAGAGATTTTCGATGTGTCGGCTGATGCGTTGGCATTGTTCAAAAGTGACACCATTGTCCGCATCAATGATGATGTCCACCAACTTTGAGGGCGATATGCTCAACTCAATCAGAAAGCAATCGCTGTATTCTGGCTCTTCAAATTTAACGAGTAGCCATTCTTTTATTTGTTCTTCAATCACAGATTTATACTTATTTTAATCACGATTTAAACGGATTATCTTGATTTCTCCTTTAATCACGGATTTATACTGATTTAATCACGGATTAAAAACCGAAAGAGGGAACGTTGTCAACACGTTCCCTCTTTCCTCCGAGCGATTTCATGCACAAAAGTAAGGCATTTATTTCAAATGACCAAATTTTCAAGCCTTTTACTGGAAAGTTCAATGCTTCATCTTTTTAGACACTGACTTTGGAAACAGAGATGTTTTTCCTCTTTTTTTAGTGCGCTCCATATTGTTTGTATAACCTCGTTGGCTTGCAGCGCAACCTTCTTTAACACGACAAGCGGGTAGTGTTGCAGCAATGAGAAAAAAAACAAGTAAATACTGAGGGGTATATTTTTTTGAAAAAAGGTTATGGGCGGCGATTTGTAATTTTTTCATCTTTGATATTTTTCCTACAAATTAGACTCTTTTATCTCTAAAACGCAATTTTTATCTTTGTGTTATATAAAAAATAAAAAATCCTGACCCCTCAGTATATGAAACTGAGACCGACAGGATTTTTTAACGTAACGTCATCTAAAATCTATATTACTCAGGAAAAGAGAATATTTTTTTGTCAAAAGTTGGTGAATTAAGTTCCACTTTCTCCATTTTAAGAGTCATCACTGTTTGCCCTCCCACTTTGGTTTCCATTGTGTGAGGTATCAACAGACCATCAACATCTTTGTAATCACTCAAATAAGTTTCTGATGCTTGACCTTTCATAGGCCCTGATTGGGCCGTGGTGCGCATACAAACTGTTACATAGTTTTCTGCATCTAAAAAATAAATTTTTTCATCGCCTTGTTTGCGTTTCATGGTGATTTTGTAACATTTCACACCATCCATTTCTTCTTGTTTGGGGTCGAGTTCGATGGTATGACCTTTGGTTTTGTAGTCAATAAAATCATCTTCAAAATTTTCTTTGGCAGCTTCTTTAGTTTCCTCTGCGTCTTTTTTAGTTGGTTTAGCGGCCCCTGCAAATGGATTTTGCATCCAAGCTACCGTACCATCAAATGATTCTATGAATTTGTTGCCTTGAAACTCGCCTTCACTATACATCAAATTGGGGCGCGCTTGCATCATTTTGAATGGAATATTCATACCTTGCACTACAACATAGCCTGTTGCACTTTGCGATTCTAATTTTTTCCATTTTTCTGCGCCACCGATGGCTTTAAAGTACTTTTCAACTATTTCGTCAGCTGTTTGAGCTTGTGAAGCAAATGCTAAAGTTACGAAAACAAAAAATAATACTATTTTTTTCATTTCAATTAAATGATGTTTTATTAATAAATATCTTTTAGTGGAAACTATATTTAGACGTGTCTAATTGAATTGTTGAACAAATCAAGGCTTTTAATACGATGTGGTGAAAAATACTTTACTAACGATACCTTTTAAACGACAAAATAAAAGAATGCGAGGCATAAATCATTATACCCCGCATTGTTTGTGTGCATTTCCTCCATTTGTTTTTTAGTGTTATCGTTTTTGAGACTGTACGAATTGATGTAAATCTTCTCGATTTTTTTGAAATACCAAAGCGTCGCTAACAACGGTGTAGTTCTCTCTGTCGTAAGTAAAATCGAATGCAAATTTGGCAAAATCGAGACGGTTGTTGTCAAATGTAAACAATCGTGCTATTTCGGCAACCTGTATGGCGGTCAATACATTTTCTTTAGTCATGGCTTTAGCGGTTTCCACCTTGCCTGCTTCAAGCGTATTTTGTTTGACTCGATCTTTCATGATGTCAAACTCTTTGTAAGTCATCAAACCCTTATAGCCCGAATTTAATCCTTTTGAATTAATGTCTGGCATATCATTATCACTACGGGCATATTGAGGACCGCCATACTGAGGAGGCTGTTGTACATATTGCCCATTCTGTGGGGGATACTGTCCATTTTGCTGCGGATACTGAGGGGTCTGATTTTGATTATTGTAACGCGGGTCTGGGTAGTTATTGTAAGTATTATCCACAGGGCGTTGTTGGACATAGACAGGTGGTGGTGTATAATAGGCAGCATTGGCGTAATAGTCGTTGTAATAATCGCCCGCTGGCACGCCTTCTTTCACCAAAAACCGATAAAAACCATCGCGTGCATTGCGATTTGCCAATACCGAACCCGTCATTGCATAGTTTTCGATGTCATAAACATAGTTTAAGCCATAAACCAAAAAATCATATTTTTCACGGTCTGTCTGAAACAAAACAGCCAAACGGCGAATCTGCTCAGATGTCAAACAACGATATTTGATATACGAACGCAATTCATTGTCCAAATGATACATATTCGAGTTACCCAACGAAGCATAATCTCTGTTAAACAATTTGTTGGCATATGCTGACGTGCAATGACGATGAGGGCGGTTGCGATTGTTGTTATCAGTTGATTTGTGATGCGAGTCGCCGTAGGGATTACCTTGAGCTAAAGCTGTGCTAACAGCAAAAATCAACATCAAAAAGGCGGTAATTATGTTGCTTATCGGTCTCATTTTATAGGTATTTTTAAGATGAAAATAAATAGTTTCTCATTGGACTTCGGCTTTCATTTGAATTATGTAGCGAAAATACGCACACCTATTAACGCATGCAAATGGTTTAAAATTGCCTTAACAGAGTTTAACCTTTTCTTAATGAAAGTCGAGAATTAAAGCTTTCATTTTGTCCATTTCAAGTGATTTTTGAAGGAAAAATGTGCCGAATTTCTTGTTTTTTAGACCCCCTCAGTATCTTGCACGGTCAAATAGAAAAATAAATTTTGATTTAAAATAACACATAATTTTGAAAGAAAAACACCGCATACTCGGCATTGACCCCGGCACCAATTTTTTGGGCTACGCCGTTTTGGAAGTTGATGGCAAAAAACTCAGCCTTGTGACGATGAGCATCCTCACGCTTTCGCACGTTGACGAGCCGACCGAGAAGCTCAAACGGATTTTTGAAAAAGTTGAATGGGTCATCAAAACATTCAATCCCAACGAGTTAGCCATCGAAGAACCTTTTTATGCCAAAAACATCCAATCTATGCTCAAGCTGGGTCGAGCGCAAGGTGTGGCAATGGCAGCTGCAATGATTCATGGGCTGCCTGTGATGCAATATTTGCCAAAAACTGTGAAAAAAAGTGTCGCTGGCAATGGTAATGCCTCCAAAGAACAAGTGGCTGCTATGCTCGGACACATCATGAATCGTCCGATTGAGCCTTCATTTTTTGATGCGTCTGATGCTTTAGCTGTTGCCGTTTGTCATCACTATTTGTCCAAAAGTGCCTTAGGTGGTGGTCAAAAACACAACGATTGGAAAAGTTTTGTGAAAGCCAATGCAGATAAGATAGTAAAGTAACCCCCTCAGTATGCCAATTTAAAACGCCCAAAATGCAATATTTTTCTGTGCATACGGTTTTATTAAAAACCTAAATTTGTACTACTTTTTATAAAAAATGAGACATTAATACCTTACAAGATATGACAAAAATATTTCTACGTACAATTCTTCTTGCATTTTTCCCATACCTTCTTTTTTCTCAAAATGATTTGAAAATAGGCGATTGGCGCACTTATTTGCCCTATCGCACAGGCTTGAGTGTGACTCAATCAGACAATAATGTGTATTGGGCAACGGGTTTGTCGGTTTTGGAAATGAACAAAACGGACTTGAATATTGAAAAAATCGACAAACTCAATACGCTAACCGATGTCGGTGTCAGACTGGTGCGTTATAATAAAGATGCCAAGACCTTGTTTGTCGTTTATGAAAATAACAATATTGACCTCATTCGTACTGAGGGGTCTGCCAAAAATCTGAATTTGCCCGACATCAAAAACAATAGTTCGATTTTGGGTGATAAGACAATTTATGACGTGCATTTTGTGAACGATACGGCTTATTTGGCTTGTGGTTTTGGCATCTCGAAGCTTGATGTCCGCAAAGGAGAGTTTATTTACACCACTTTTACAAAACTGAAAACGTACAGTATTGTGGTTTTTGAAGGTAAAATTTGGGCAGCTACTGAAGGGGGCATTTACACTGTGCCAAATGACAACCGATTGAACTTGGCAGACTTCAAAGTGTGGACAAAATTGGATGCAACGGTTGGTTTTCCAAACTCTTACACAACAAAAGTTTTGGCTGTGTATGACAATAAGCTCTATTTCGACTTAAACGATTCGCTTGCTGTTTTACAAAACAATACCCCCCTCAGTATTCGGCACGAATCAGGTTTTTCGATTCAATTTATGACAGCCGAAGGGCAAAATCTGGTCATTGGTTTTTGGAATAAAGATGCAGCAGGCAACGGTAAAACATTGATTTTCAATAAAAATAACACATTCAAAACAGCAGGCGGCAGTTGTGTCAGTCGTCCTTTGGGAGCTGTGGAAGATGCCACAGGTCGGCTCTATTTTGCTGATTTGTTCAATGGTTTTAGGTTTTTGACAAAAGCGACGGATACGAATTGTAGTGTCGTCGAATACGATTCGCCTTATGCTAAAGAAGTGAGTGATATTGCTGTGACCGATACTTCGGCGTGGGTTGCTTTCGGCGGTTTGAGTGGTATCAATCCGCGCAACAATGGCGAGGGTTTTGCTTCCTTTACAGGTGGCAAATGGCAAAATTTCAACGGCTTTGGTCCTCAAATTTTGAATGATAGCATCATCAATCGTGATTTTCACAACGTTGAAATCAATAAAAAAACAGGCAAAATCTATGCAGGTTCAGTCCAAAATGGCTTGGTCGAATTAGTTGGCAATAAAGTGAATAAAATTTATAATGCCTCCAACTCGGCTATTCAAGCCGCTTCAGCAGACCCTTTTCGTCGTCGGGTAACAGGGTTGGCATTTGATCAAAGTGGTAATCTGTGGGTGTCGAATAATCTTTCTGACAATCCTGTCGTGGTCTTAAAAGCAGATGGCAAGTGGGCAAAATTAGGCAATGTGCCAGCCACCAATATTTTTCAAGTGATTGTGGATGGTTCGGGAACGAAGTGGTTTATCATCAGTGGCTCGCAAACAGGGCTTTTACTCTACAATGAAAATAAAGCGATTGATGATGTTTCGGACGATAAAATTACTGTTTTAGATAATTCAAACCTGCCGAAAGAACTGCAAAGTGCGCGTATCAACTACATCACAACGGATTTGAATGGAGAAGTATGGGTTGGTACATCGGGTGGTGTTTGTGTGTTCCGTTGTGGGAGCGACCCGTTTAAATCAACTTGCAATGCCTCGTTGATTGTCAACTCGTTAGGCAATATCAATGAATATTTGTTGCGCGAAAAAAACGTGAATACCATCGCCATAGACGGGGCAAATCGCAAATGGTTTGGTACATCAAGTGGTCTGTTTGTGACCTCAGCCGATGGTAAAGAAGAAGTTTTTAAATTCAATACAGAAAACAGTCCATTATTGAGCAATAATATCACAGCTTTGGCAATTCGTCCCAATGGTGAAGTGTTTATTGGTACCGACAAAGGCTTGATGAGTTTCAAAAGCGAAGCGACTGAGGGGGGGGACTACAATGACCAAACAAAGGTTTTGGCGTATCCAAACCCTGTCAGACCTGACTACGAAGGTCCAATTGCCATCAAAGGCTTTGCACGAGATGCTAATGTGAAAATTGCGGATGTGAATGGCAATGTGGTGTTTGAAACAAAGGCTCTGGGTGGTCAAGCGATTTGGAATGGACGGGATTTTAATGGCAATCGCGTGTCAACGGGTGTCTATTTGGTTTTGGCAACGAATACGAAAAATTTAGATGCACCCGATGCTGTTGTGACGAAGATTTTATTTATGAATTAGGTATTGTATTGAAAATCAATTTTTTACCATCAAAAAAGTCAGTGAATGTAGCAACTCACTGACTTTTTTGATTAATATACTGAGGGGGGTATTTTTAGTCTGGTTCAAAACCTAAGACGATATTGAATGTACCAAAATCAGTAAACTTGCCAGAAGTAACGTTTGGTTTGTCGAAGCCGATACCATAGTCGAAACCAAGCGTACCAAACATAGGCAAGAAAACACGCAAACCTAAACCCGCTGCACGACGTACATCAAATGGTTTGAAATCCTTCAAGCTGCCCCAAGTATTGCCACCTTCAACAAAAGCTGTGGCAAAAATGGTTGACGATGGATTGAGTGAAATTGGGTAACGTAATTCAGCCGTATATTTTGCAAAGGTTGTACCACCACCGTTTTGTGAATTGGGGAATTCATCAACTTTGTAACCGCGCATGGCTAAAATCTCTTGACCTACTTGCGCAATCTGACGATTTGCCAAACCGTCACCACCTAAAACGAAACGGTTGAATGGTGTATAGCCGACGTATTTGTTGTAATAGCCCAATGAACCGACTTTAGCCGCTGTTCTCAAAACCATTTTGCCTGCTACAGGTGTGTACCACTCTGCATTGAAACGCCATTTGTAGAACTCAACCCATTTGAACTTCTCTTGGTAACTTAAATCAGAATAACGTTTGCCATTGAAAAGAGAATAAGGAGGCGTAGCCGTCAAAATCAATGTCAAACGAGAGCCGCTTTTAGGGAATAACGGGTCGCTGATACTGTTGCGACTGAACGTTTGTGACAAGTTAAAGCTATTGAATGTACCATTAGAGATATTCGGGAAAAAACCAGGATATTCTTTCAATGAGAATTGCTGGAACTCCAATGAGGTATTGCTCACAAAGTTATCATCTGGCCATTTCATACGACGACCTAAGCCCACAGAGGCTTGCAAAATACCTACACTATTGTTGGTGTAGTAGCCAGAAAATTTAGAATAAGAACTACCAACCGTCAAAGAGTTCGGACGTTTGCCACCTAACCAAGGTTCTGTGAAAGAAATATTGTAAGATTGGTAGTATTTACCATTCGACTGCGCACGAATTGACAGGCGTTGTCCATCACCTTGCGGCAACGGTGACCATGCTGATTTGTTAAAAATATTGCGAATTGAGAAATTGTTAAACGACACACCCAATGTGCCCACAACACCAAAACCACCCCAACCTGCTGATAACTCTAACTGGTCGCTTGGTTTTTCTTCCACTTTGTATTCGATGTCTACTGTTCCACGTTGCGGATTAACGGGTGTATTGATGCCCAATGCTTCTTGGTTGAAATAGCCCAAGTTGATAATCTCGCGTTGTGAACGAATAATATCTGAACGGCTGAACTTCTCTCCAGGCAGTGTGCGTAACTCACGACGAATAACGTGTTCATGTGTGCGGTCATTACCTTTGATAGTCACTTTGTCAATGGTCGCTTGAGGACCTTCGTACAAGCGCATTTCGAGGTCAATAGAGTCGCCATCAATAGCCACTTCTGTTGGTTCAACATTGAAGAACAAATAACCGTTGTCCATATAAAGTGACGACACATCACGTCCATCTTGACTAAATCGAAGACGTTGGTCGAGCAACTCAGCATTATAAATATCTCCTTTTTGAATACCTAACACTTGGCTCAACACTTGTGATTCATAAATCGAATTACCTTTCCAAACAATGTTGCGGAAATAATAACGACGACCTTCATTAATCTTCATATGAATTTTCAAATCGCCATCTTTTTCTCGCCAAATAGAGTCACTCACAACTTGAGCATCACGGAAGCCAATATTACCGTAGTATTTCAAAATTTTCTTTTTGTCTTCCTCATATTCATCACGAATGAGTTTTGAAGACGAGAAAATTTTAAGTTTTCGGTGCGTCTTATCCATTTTTTTACGCAATTTCCGAGCCGATGCATTGGCATTGCCTTCAAAAGTGATGTCCTGAATTTTGATTCTATTGGCTTTCAAAATACTGACAATCAACTTAACACCATTGACGCGTTTCGGGTCTTTTTCTTCCGTAACTTTTACACTAGCATCCAAAAAACCTTTTTCACGATAGTATTTTGTAACACCATTTATGACATTGGCTTTGTTGCTTTCGGTCACAATGGTGCCTTTCGGAATGAAGCGTGTCACAATACCATTGAGGTCGTCATGTTGACTTTTTTTCGCACCGACATAGCTGAATGTGGTCATTGATGGACGTTCTTTGATTAAAATTTCAAAGAAAATCACATCACCAATTGTCTTTTCTTTCACAATTTGTACATCATCGAACAAGCGTAATTTCCACAATGCCTTCATCGCTTTTTGAACATCAGGACCTGGGAATTTTATTTTTTTACCCACTTGTAAACCCGAAACGCCAATGATGGCATTGGCATCCGTGTATTGAACACCTACTACTTTCACACCGCCCACTTCATAATCTTTGGGTGCACCATATGTAATGGTGGGTAAAGAATCCTGTGTTTGAGCCGTTGCGTCGTTGGAAATACCGAGTATGTTTACAGCTAGTAGTAGAAGGAGAAAAACCTTTTTCATATTTTAAACGATAATGCCAAACATGGTTTGGCGGCATTTTTTCTAAATTCTAAACAATAAATACTGAGGGGTGCTTATTTTGCAAAACAGGATTGAAACGTATTGAAAGTCTAATTCGTGTCGTGCAGCTTTTATTTTTTTATTTCGAGATTGGCTATTCATTATTGATGGATGAGTTATTCGTTGATTGGGAGTCATCAATAACGAATAACTAATCAACTATTGACTAATTTGCTCGCCTGTCATACCAAACCTTCTTTCGCGGTCCTGATAGCTTAAAATAGCTTTATAAAAATCGTCTTTTCTAAAATCGGGCCAATAGGTTTTTGTAAAGTAAAACTCTGCATAAGCTAATTGCCACAATAAGAAATTAGAAACACGAGTTTCACCACTTGTCCGAATCATCAACTCTGGGTCGGGCATACCCGATGTTGAGAGTTCGAGTTCAAACATTTTTTCGTCTATCTCTGACGGTTTTATCAGTCCTTTGGTTGCTTTTTCGGCAAGTCGTTGCACCCCCCTCAGTATTTCCCATTTGGCGGAGTAGTTGAGTGCTAAAACGAGCGTCATTTTATCATTGTTTTGGGTTTGTTCGATGCCTTCCAACAAGGCTTTGTAGGTAGAAGAAGGCAGTTTTTCGATGTCACCAATAGCTTTCAAACGAATATTATTGCGTTGCAAAGTAGCAATTTCGGAGCGTACAGTGTCAATCAACAAAGTCATCAAAGCATTGACTTCAAAAGCAGGACGATTCCAGTTTTCAGTCGAAAAAGTATAAAGTGTCATGTATTTGACACCTAATTCAGCTGCTGCTTCGGTGATTTCACGTACGGTTTTGACACCTTCGCGATGTCCCCACACACGATTCTTACCTTGCGATTTTGCCCAACGCCCATTGCCATCCATAATAATAGCAACGTGTTGAGGCAGTTTATCAATATTTATCTGACTTTTTAAATCCATTTGTTTTAGTCGTTGCACAGGTACGATAAACGAAAATTGGGCGCAAAAGTAATGAAACTTGTTCGCATATTGATGATAATTAAAAAAAACGCAGAAAAAAGACGAAGTATTCACACAGATATGCAGCGAACCTCAGTTCACATCATTTTCAGTGAAGGGTTTTTCGGGCGGAATTTTATTTATTTTTTTCTTTAAAGGTTTTGCTTTTTTGCCGTTTTTGGGTTTAGCGGTTTTAGGTTTGGTCTTATTTTTTTTTGTTATTTTGGGACTTTTTAAATCCGTTTCTACTAATATTTCTTTCTTTTTAAATTTTGGAAATTCAGAATAAGAATATCCTTTTGCCAATCTAGTCAAAGTGTATTTCAGAACGGCTGTCAATCGTTCTGGAGCTTCGTCATACGGAAGCCAAATGGCTTCACGAAACTTTTCGGGTTCTTTCACGACCATTTCTCCTGTCCAACCAGAAGCTTTAAAGAGAAAAATGATTTCGATAACACTCTTTAGTTTGCGATGGGTAATATGCACCAATTCAAGGTTTTTCTTTTTTACAATCACACCTACCTCCTCAAATGTCTCTCGCACAAGTGCATCTTTGGCAAACTCCGCACCTTCTATTTTGCCACCTGGTAGGGTGTAGCCACCTCCATTGGCTTTGGTTTGAGCCAAAAAAAGCAAGTGGTCTCTGTATTCGAGTAATAAACGAGCTGTGAGTACCGTGCGAAAACGTTGTTGTATGGGCATTAAGAGATGTTACGGATTTTCGATTTTACATTTTTGAAATAGAGTGCGAAAAATAGCAGTTTTTAGCAGAAACTTATAGCATTAGCCTTAGATTTTACAATCTGCGATGCAAAGCGAACAAAGCATTGAGGCACAGCCATGCCAGCATGGCTGTAAAAGATAACTCATAGGCGACTGAAAAAAGGAGTTTGGTTTGCAAGTTGAGGTCGAAAAGGCGGTAACTAAAATAGTCTGTTAAAATAAAAGAAGCGTGTATACCAAACAGAATGAATAGGGTTTTGACCATGCGCTTGAGCCAACCAACGACCAATACGTGTCGCCTACCACTGAGCTGCGTTTTCTTTTTTTGCATCAGTGCATAGCGTTCATGCAAAATAAAACGATAAGAGAAATAGAGATAGAGAAAAAACTGCAAGATGAAAACGCCTTTTTCAAAATTGCCATAAAATGGGCTAAAAAACTCGGTACGAAAAGCTGCTTTGGTCTCAGCACTACGAAAAGTCATCATGCCTAAAAGGGCGATTTGCACTGTTGGCAATATAAAATGCTTAAAATCACTGCGTTTAATATCGAAATGACGATACAAACGACTTTTGATATAGTAAAAAAGTAAAGGGCCGAAAGCAAAAGATAGATAAATCGGTAGCACCAATACTGAGGGGTGTCTTTTTGTAAGCAGCGTAAAGTTTAAAAACTTGTCTAATAATGTCAGTGAAAAAGCAATCAATAAGGCAGCAAACAACCAGTTTGACCATTTATTAGGCTGTGTTTTGCGGATTAAAAACAAACCAGCTAGACCCAAACCAGACACGACTCCAGCAGCCATTGCTAAAACGGTTAGCCAATGAATGAGGTCGAATAGAATAGGTAGCATAGTTTTTCCGATTTTTAATGTATTGTTTTAGATTTCTTAGGTCGAAATATTACTGCTTGTATAAGGTTTCTTAGCGTATGATTCTAGTGTTTTGGTGCAAAGTTTGTAAAAAATAGTAGTTTTGCGCCCAAAATTTGTAAAAAAATAGTTGACTAGTTATTGGTTACTCGTGAATTCGTTATTCGTTTGGTAAAGTTGTTTTACGCTTTGACAGACGAATAAGAATCTACGAATAACCAATAACCCATCCACGAATAACCAATTCAACATGATAGATTTCGTCAAAGGTGCAATAATTATTAAAAACCCTGCTTTTGTGGTTTTAGAAACCACTGGAGGCGTGGGCTATCGCATCAATATCAGTTTAAATACGTATGCTAAGATTGAGTCAATGGAACACACAAAGTTATTGACTTACTTGCAAGTACGAGAAGATGCTCATGTACTATTTGGTTTTGCCGAAGAGTCGGAGCGGTCGTTATTCCAAATGTTGATTTCTGTTTCGGGCGTTGGGCCGTCAACGGCACAGGTTTTGCTTTCGGGTATGTCAGCAGACGAAGCACGGGCAGCTATTTTGAGTGAAAATGAAGCTGCATTTTCAAAAGTGAAAGGCATTGGCCCTAAAACAGCCAAACGTATTATTCTGGACTTGAAGGATAAAGTAAAAAAAGATGGTGGTGAAGTAACACTGAATTTGGCTACTACAGGCAACTCTACGATACGCGATGAAGCGATTTCGGCTTTGTTGGCTTTGGGCTTTCAACGGATTCCGATTCAAAAAGTGTTGAATAAGATTTTGCAAGAGCAAAAAATTGCGAATGTAGAAGACTTAATTAAAATCGCTTTGAAACAGTTGATGTAGTTTTAAAAGAAAAATAAGCTTTGTTAAAATTTTGTTAACAAATAACACGTTTTACTTCGTTCTCGTTTGAGAACTGATTTTAATGATTTTGATTTGACAGCACGGATTTTTCCGAGATATATAAATCCGATTAAAATACTCAAAAATACTGAGGGGGTGTTTCACAACCCCAATTTGATTCAATATTGCGACATGAACAAAAAAGGACTTTTACACAACGGTGCTTTTGTTAAGCTGATTCTACTGGGTTTTTCCCTTTTAAATGCGACAACATCTGAAGCCAAAACGACATTGACAGATACCATCCCTTTGCGCGACCGCGCAGGTGACTACCTACGCGACTCGGTGGTGCATCCGTTCAATTTGAGCGACCCAACGGTCATCAACAAGACAATTGAGTTTGACCCCCTCAGTAATCAGTACAACGTGACTGAAAAAGTGGGTGATGATTTCTATTATCGTGCGCCAACGGTTATGACATATGACGAATACTTGAACTGGAAGGCGAAACAGCAAGAACGAGAATATTTCGAACGCTTGGCTGGTTTGAGCAAACGTAAAGGTGGGGACAAAATTGACCCTATGTCAAGGGTTGATTTTTCGGCAACGCAAAACAGTAAGCTCAAAATGTTGCTCAAATCGGTGGGTGTCAATGGTAAATTACCCGAAGTACCAAAGTTGGATATCAAAAAGATGGGGGACAACTTGATAGGTATGATTTTCGGCGACCCGCCAACAGTGGATATTCGTCCACAAGGTCAGATTGACTTGACTTTGGGTGGTGACTATCGCTACTATGGCAACCCGATTTTGCCAACTTATGCCCGTCGTACAGGCGGTTTGTTGTTCAATATGGACATCCAGATGAATGTTACAGGTAAGATTGGTGAAAAATTAAATTTGAATACAGCCTTTAACAATAAAGCGACATTTGATTTCGATAACTTGATGAAAATCAATTACAATTCAAATGTTTTCAGCGAGGACGACATCATCAAGTCCATTGAAGGGGGTAATGTGAACTTACCACTGAGGGGTACTTTGATTCAAGGTAGCCAGAATTTGTTTGGTGTTAAAACGGAGTTGCAGTTTGGTTATTTGCGTTTGACAGCGATTGCTGCACAGCAACGCAATCGCCGTCAGAATTTGGCAGTGCAAGGTGGTAGTCAAGTACAGAATTTCAATGTACCTATTGACCAATATGATGAAAATCGCCACTTCTTCTTAACGCATTTCAACCGCAATACGTTTGAAAAAGCCTTGAAAGAGTTGCCTTTGGTCAATAGTTTGTTTTCGATTGACAAAATCGAGGTGTGGGTATCGAATGAACGTAATGAAGACCGTGAGGTGCGTCAAATTGTGGCTTTGGCAGACTTGGGCGAACCGACAAACTTCAATAATCCTCAAGCTGTTCGACGCAAATCAACGGCAAAGTTCTCAAACTTAGACAATCAATATTTGCCCGACAACAATGCCAACGACTTATACGAGCGTTTGCAAAACGATGCGGCTCAAACGCGGCGCATCAACACTGTTATTCGACACATCGAGAACAACTATGGTTTGGTACAAGGGCAGGACTTTATCAAACGTTCAGCTAAGCGTTTGCAACCTTCTGAATATCAATTCAATCCCAAATTGGGTACTTTGAGTATCAATAATGTTGACCGCCAGCAGGTTTTAGGTGTTTCATTCACCTATTTCTACAATGGTCAAGGTCCTTTCCAAGTTGGTGAATTTGGTCAAGATGTGGCGGCAACTTCGGGTTCTGCTTTGCCAGGTGGCGACTCGATTTCACAGGTTTTGTTTGTGAAATTGTTGAAAAACACGATTCAAAACCCAGTTATTCCGTTGTATGATTTGATGATGAAAAACGTCTATTCGGTTGGTGCTTATGTGACAAATCCGCAAGATTTACGCTTAGACATTGTATATCAAGATGTGAGTGCAGAAAAAGCGGACAAACGCTCGTTGCCAGAGTTGAGTAAAATTCCGTTATTGACCGTTTTGAATCTCGACCGCCTTAACCAAGTAGGTGACCCACAACCCGATGGACAGTTTGACTTCATCCCCGATGTCACCATCAACACACGCAATGGTCGTATCATGTTCCCGAAATTAGAGCCATTCGGTTCTTCGATGACGAGCCGTTTGACGGAACTAGGCATGGACCCCTCAGTAATTCAGAAGTATATTTATCAAGAACTCTACGACTCGACGCTTTTCCGTGCGCAAGAACGCCAAGAGAAAAACCGCTTCATCATAAGAGGTCAAGTGAAATCAACGGCGAGTAACCGCATTCAGCTCAATGCATTTGGCTTGCGCCCTGGTGCGGTGACGGTGACAGCTGGCTCTTTCCAATTGTTGGAAGGTGTGGACTATGCGATTGACTACGGTACTTCGACTCTGACGATTTTGAATCCTGCTTATGTTGCACCGAATATTCCGTTGAATGTGAGCTATGAAGATAACGCTTTGTTTGGTTTCCAAACTCGAACCATGTTGGGTGTGCGTGCCGATTATAAAGTGAACAAAAACTTCAACGTAGGTGCGACGTTTATGAATCTCTTTGAGATTCCTTATACTCGAAAAGTGAATTTTGGTGATGATCCAATTAATAATAAAGTGTATGGCGCGGACATCAATTTTACAGAGGATGCACCTTGGCTGACCAAATTAGTGGACAAATTGCCATTTATAGAAACAAAAGAACCTTCAAAAATCACAGTCAGCGCGGAAGCGGCTGTATTACAACCAGGTCACTCCAAAGCGATTGAAGGACCTAAAGGCGATTGTACAGAAAATGGTGGTATCGTTTATCTCGACGACTTTGAGGGTAGTAGTTCGCCATTTTCGCTCATGGCACAACCCAATGCTTGGCAAATTGCGAGTGTGCCACAAAAAAACCGTTTGTTTCCAGAGTCTAGCGCAGATAGTGTCTTGTCTGGTGTCAATAGAGCTTTGTTGAACTGGTATCGCATTGACCAATTTGTGCGCGAACGCGGTTCGGCTGCCGATAAAGCGAATACAGACCCTTGCACTGCTGCAATTGGTCAAACAGAAGTTTTCCCGAATCGTGATCCACTTTTGAACGGTGGATTCAGCAACTTCTTACCAACTTTCGACTTGAGTTACTATCCAAGTGAGCGTGGTCCATACAATTTCGATGCACCTCCTGGTGCGTCGCGTTACCCATATTCGGCAGGTATTCGTGGTGATGGCAATTTGAATGCTCCTGCGACTCGGTGGGCTGGTGTCATGCGTGGTTTGACGACAACAGATTTTGAGCAAGCCAACGTGGAATATGTGGATTTTTGGTTGCTCGACCCATTCTTGAAAGATCAAAATCCAAACGAAAACCCAGGTACGATGTACATCCACTTGGGCGATATTTCGGAAGATATTTTGAGAGATGGTCGCAAAGCCTATGAAAATGGTTTACCATCTTCCGACAATCCTAATTTCAAAATAGATAGAACACCTTGGGGGATTGTGCCGCGTACTGAAATCCCATTGCCTAACTCATTCTCGGCTTCGGAAGAGGCTCGTAAAGCACAGGATTTGGGTCTCGATGGCATGACAGATGCTGACGAAACATCACACTATCAAAACTGGTTGTCGAAGTTCAGTCCTATACCTGCAAAGGTGGCGAGTGACCCTGCCAATGACAACTTTACGTATTATAATGACGAAGCGGCTTACGCCAATGGTACAGATGTATTGACACGCTACAAACGTTTCAACGGTTTGCAAGGCAATGCTGCTTCAAATTCAGGTTTCCAAGTACAATCGGCTACGAACTTGCCCGATGCAGAAGACATCAATCGCGACAACTCTTTTGAAGAAAATGAGGCTTATTTCTCTTATAAAATTCCTATTTCGAGAGACTATTTCAGCCCTACGACTAATAAGTACTATATCGAAAATACACCAGACCCGAATGGCAGCGGTCGTATTTGGCATCATTTCCGTGTGCCAATTGATGCTTTCGACTCAAAACATGGTGCGATCAACGACTTCCGTTCTATTCGCTTCATGCGTTTGATTGTCAAAGATTTTGAGAAGCCTGTATGTCTGCGTTTTGCCAAATTGGACTTGATTCGTAACCAATGGAGACGGTACAAGAGACCCCTCAGTAAAGACGGTGTTGATGTATTGAATCGAGCAGATTTGAGTGCCATGGAGTTAGTTTCAGTCAATTTGGAGGAAAATTCCAAGAAGTTTCCATTCAACTACGTCATTCCGCCTTGTATCCAACGCGAGGTCATTCCGAACGCCTTTGCAGCCAATGCACGTCAGAATGAGCAGTCTTTGGGTGTGCGTATGCAAAATATTTTGCCTAATGTGCCAAAAGCGGCTTTCAAATTGTTCAGCTCAGATATGCGTATCTATGAGCGTTTGAAAATGTTTATCCATGCGGAGCAACCCGATGGTGGCGTAACTTTGAATGACAAAATGAGTGTTTTCATGCGTATTGGTTCCGACTTTGAGCGCAACTACTACGAATATGAAATCCCTCTGAAAATGTCAGACATCACCAAACTTCCTGCTTCCAATACATCAGAAGAGTATAAAAATGAGGTTTGGTTGAAAGACAACAGTTTCGACTTCCCCCTCAGTATTTTGACAAAAATTAAGGTAGAACGGAATGCTCAGAATGCTGATTTGACAAAAGTATATGCCGTAACAAGTTCTGAAAACCCGAACCACAAGGTCAAAATCATCGGTAATCCAGACATCGGAACGGTAAAAGGTATCATGGTGGGTGTCTATAACAACGACCGTGTGCCACACGACCTCGAAATGTGGATCAACGAGTTGCGTATGACGGGTCTGAATGAAAATGCAGGCGGTGCAGCCATTGCGCGCGTGGACATGAAAATGGCAGATTTTGGTAATCTAAGCGTTTCAGGCAACTATTTGGGCATTGGTTATGGTGCAATTGACCAACGTGTAACGCAACGTAGCCGCGAACAAGTGACCGAATACGCACTTAATGGCAATTTTGAGTTGGGTAAATTTTTCAATCAAAAAATCGGTCTTCATGTGCCGTTCAACGTCCAGTATTCAAACAATACACGTACACCAGAGTTTGACCCTTATGATTTGGACATCAAACTGAAAGAAAAATTGCAGTCAGAAACAAATGGCGAAAAACGCCAAGAAATCAAAGACGCTGCTCAAACAGTGCAAATCATCAAAGGCTATTCTTTCAACAATGTCCGCAAAGACCGTACAGGCGCAAGCGAGCGCAAACCTGCACCGTGGGACATCGAAAACTTTGCCGTTTCATATGCCAATACAACCGTTGACCGCCACGACCCATTGGTAGAAAGTGACGCAAAACTGAGTAAAAAAGGAAGTTTGGACTACAACTATTCGCGTGAACCACTTTATGTCACGCCATTCAAAAAGTTGGTAAAAAATCCAAAAGTTGAGAAATATACCAAACTGATAACAGAAATGAATTTTAACCCCATCCCGAACAATGTGGGCTTCAATACAATTCTAGACCGTCAGTTGAATATCACTAAGTACCGTTTTTCGGGTGACGATGATGCGTTCAACACGTTCTACATTCGTCGTTTCAGTTGGGACAGAAACTACAATTTGCAATGGGATTTGACACGTTCTTTGAAATTGAATTATGATGCCAAAAACTTCTCAATCGTGGATGAGTTGCCTGATTACGACCAATTGGGCGCACCTGTTGATCCCGATGCACAACGCAAGTTCTTAAACAACAATTTGAAAAACTTTGGTCGTGCCAAGCGTTATGACCACAATATCAATGTAAATTACACTGTTCCAATGCGCAATATCCCGTATTTAGACTGGATTCAATTGCGTGGCACTTACACAGCGTCGTATGGTTGGGAGGCAGCAGCTTTGGGTTTTGAAAGCATTGGCAACAATATCAACAACAAACAAAGCCGTCAAGTCAATGCGGATATGAACTTTACACAGTTCTACAATCAGTTCAAATATTTACGGAAAATCCAAGAGCCACTATTCAAGCCAACTGTGGATAAAAAGAACAAACGGGCCACAAAACCAGGCGTGACTTTAGACCCCTCAGTAAAAAAGCTGCCCGACTTGGCTGCGGCTTCTGATACAACGAAAGGCAAAAAGAAGAAAAAAGAACAGAAAGAATACGAGCCTTCAGGTGCAGAAAAAATCTTGATTCGTCCACTATTGCTGCTCCGTAATGCGCGATTGAATTATACGGAACAATACTATTCATTCGTGCCTGGCTTTACACCTCAAGCCCGCATGTTTGGTATGTCAGATCTCTCGAAACCAGGCTGGGATTACGTTTTGGGATATCATCAAGCGGATGAAAATTGGCTCGATGATGCAGGTGCGAGAAGCTGGATTTCGAGAGATATTCGCCAAGTACGCCCAACTTTGAACAACTATTCACAACAAATTGATGCGCGTGTGACAGTTGAACCATTCACAGATTTCCGTGTGGACATTGATTTGACGAAAAACTATGTCAAAAATCAATCGCAAGAGTATCGTGTAACAGACTCAACAGGAGGGCCATTGTACCATAACAACCGTTTTGACGAAGGTTCGTACAATATCTCTTATTTTACTTTGAACACCTTGTTCAGTAACATTAATGATGTATTCAATACATTCAGCAACAATAGAGAGGTTTTATCTCAAATTTTAGGTGCAGGTCAACCCATTCACCCAGAATTCCCGACTTATCGCCAAGGATTTGGCCCAACCAACCAAGATGTTGTTGTACCAGCGTTTATTGCTGCTTATACGGGTCGAAACGTTACGACCAGCAATCGCAATTTGTTCAATGAACGCCCCTCAGTAAACTGGCGTTTGTCGTACAATGGTTTAGCAAAATTACCGGGTTTGAAAAACACATTCAATAATATCAGTATCACGCACGGTTATAAATCGTCGTTGACAGTCAATTCATACAGAACATCACAGTTCTATGATGTGAATCAGCCGACCAAACCGCGTATTGGTTCGCCTTATGAGTATTACTCGCAGTACGATATTCCTGTGATAGCGATTACAGAGCAGTTTTCACCACTTTTGGGTATTGATATGAGTTTTAAAACAGGGGCTAATTTTGGGATGCAGTACCGCAAAAGCCGTAATTTGGGCTTAAGTTTGTCAGATACACGTTTGCAAGAGACAAAAACATCTGAAATCCAAGTCAAATTCGGTCATCGCATCAAGAATGTGTACATCAAAGCCTTAGACATCAATCTCGACGGCGCAGCGAAGAAAAAGCCTGTCAAAAAGAAAGATGAAGACCTAACTACACCGTCAGGCGACCCAACGGCTGACCCGAAAGCGAAGAAGAAAAAAGAACCCAAAGCGAAAAAAGGCAATGATTTGGTATTGAACTTTGACCTATCGTTCCGTGATGACATCACCGAAAACCATCTTCTAGGTCAAGGAACAGATGTGCCTTCACGGGGTTCAAAAACCATTCGCGTATCGCCTTCGGCAACTTATACCATCAACAAACGCCTCGATTTGCGTTTCTATGTGGACTACAACCACATCACACCTTACACAACAGCGGCTTTCCCTTCGACGACAGCTACTGGTGGTTTTGTGGTGACGTTTAAATTAAATTAAGATACTGAGGGGGTAAACTTTCTGAGGTCGGCGAGGTTATGAACTTCGCCGACCTTCTTTTTTAGGGTTTTAACAAAACTTTAAGCACCAAGTTTTTGATTTTTTGTTATAGAAAACAGAGTGCGCATCTAAAAAGTAAGTGTTAAGATGTCAAAAAGGTGTCAAAAAGAGAATTTTAACACTTTTAACACAATAACTTTAATATTTAAAAGAGTCTTAACTACATGGTTTTTAGAAATGCTGTAAATTTGGAGGTATGATTCGGAAAGCGAATTGATTTCATTACCATTAAACTAAACTACTTATTTACAGTCTTCTTTATACACAATTAAAAACTGAGTGTCAGATGAAAAAAGGGATAATTTTCGCAGCTTTGTTGATGCTTATAACTGTTTCAGTGAAAGCACAATTCGACGATGTCTATTACGACCCTGCTCGTGATAGCCGTCCAACCGCCACTACTTCTCGTAACCAAAATGCACCACAAAGAGATGATAATGGCTCGCAATCAAGTTATGATGATGACTATTACGACAACGGCAGCTCCAATGGTGGTGACTACTACGAATATGACGACGAATACGATGATTATGCTTACTCTACACGCATTCGTCGCTTCCACCGTCCTTACCGTGGATTCGATTATTACAATGTGGCTTATGTAGATTATGGCTACTATGACCCATTCTACTACGACCGCTTTTTCATGCGTCCAGGTGTAACCATCGTTTTAGGTGGCAACAATTATTGGAATCGCTGGAATCGTTACAATCGTTGGTACAGCGGCTCATGGTTCAATCGCTATTGGGACGATTGGTGCTATACAAGTTATGGTTTCAACAATCCGTATTATTACAATAATTTTTACTCTCCTTGGGGCTATTCAAACTACTATTCGCCTGGGGGCTTTAATGGTGGTTGGAACTCATGGAATGACCCTTATTGCTACAATGGTGGCTGGGGTTGGAATCGCTACAACCGTTGGAACAATCCTTATCAGACAGGACACACATGGGTCAATACACCCGTGGCAAATGCAGGTAACAAATACTACGGCCCTCGCAAAAGTGGTGGTGCGATTCGTGAAGTAACAGGGCCAAGTGGTCAAACAACTGGCAGACGCAATGATATTGGCACAAACAATCCGACGCGCAACAATACGCCTGCTAAGGTTGATATGAGAAAAGAACAAATGAACGACGGTACAGCAACACCAAGGAATGGTGGCAGTGTAAAACGCTACGACCCAGTGCCATCGGATGGACGTACTGAGGGGGTGACTGACCGCCCAACACGCACAACAGAACGTCCTGCACCGAACTATGATCGTCCAACGCGTACGACAGAAACAACACCGAATAATGACCGTCCAACACGCACCTACGAGCGTCCAGCACCAAACTACGACCGCCCACAACGCACGACGGAAACAACAACACCGAGTAATGACCGTCCGACTCGCACCTACGAGCGTCCTGCGCCGAACTATGACAGACCGCAACGTAGCACAGAATCTGACCGCCCATCACGTACATACGAACGTCCTGCACCAAACTACGACCGTCCACAACGTTCGGAAACACCACGACAAGAGTCGCCTCGCTATGAAGCACCACGTCGTGAAGCACCGCGTCAAGAGTCGCCTCGTTATGAAGCACCGCGTCAAGAGTCTCGTAGCTATTCGCCACCATCTAGCTCACCTTCACGCAGCGAAAGCCATAGTAGCCCTGCGCCAAGTAGAAATGGTGGTAATCGCAGAGAGTAAGTTGTAAACCATGTAAAATAGTATCGTTTCTATATAATATTCAAAAAGCGGGTGTAGTGCTAACCACTCTGCGCCCGCTTTTTTCATGCAACGATACCCCCTCAGTAATTGAGTAATTTGAGATTCATTGTCTTGTTATAAACAATTGACAGTCAATCCAATAAATGATATTCAACCATCAATAAACAATAAAAATAGAATTTGTTATGAAAAAAGCTATCTCAATATTTGCGACATTTTTATCTCTCTATACCCTCAAAGCACAAGTAGCTTCTGATGCCTTGCGCTACTCATATATCCCTCAGTATGGAGGTACAGCACGAGCTATTGGAGTCGGTGGCTCGATGGGTGCTATTGGAGGAGATTTTTCAACCATTTCGACCAACCCTGCGGGTTTAGCAACTTACCGCACAGGTGAATTGGTCTTTTCGCCTTCTTTTCATGGTGCAAAAACAACGTCGCTACTCGACAAAGGCGGCACAGAAGAAACCCTTCAGCGATTCACCAAATTTTCGTTGGACAATTTAGGTTTGGTTTTCAGCAATGGCAATACAACTGACAAATGGCGCACACGAAATTTTGCGATAGGATTCAACCGTCTGCAAAACTTTAACAGCAATATTTTCTATGAAGGCACAACAACAGGCTCAATAACTGCACGCTTTCGCGACCAAGCCAATATCGAAGGTTTGGATGAGTTTGAAAGCAAACTGGCAGACTCCACAGGAGCAATTTATACCAAATTGGTCAATGGGCAGCGCAAATACACCACCGACTTTGATTTAAATCCTGCCGCTGGTGTCTATAAAAGTCAAGTAATAGAGACAAGAGGCAGTGTTAGCGAAATGGTCATCGCTTATGCTGGTAATTATGATGAAAAACTGCAAATTGGTGGCACAATTGGTATTCCATTCATCCGATTCACAGAGAATAAAATTTATAAAGAAGAAGATAAACTCAATCAAGTACCTTTTTTTGAAAAACTGCAATTTGATCAAAATTTAACGACTTCAGGCATTGGTATTAATGCTAAATTAGGCGCAATTGTACGCCCAACTAAATCCATTCGCTTAGGTTTAGCCATTCACACACCGACTAAGTATCAATTGTCAGATTCTTACAGCAACACTTTGTACTATGTTTATACCGATAGTTTGCGCTATACCACAGAAGCAGCATCGCCAGAGGGTGACTTTAAATATAAATTGGCGACACCATGGCGTTTTATCGGTAGTGCAGGGTTTATTCTCGGCAAGTCAGGCTTTTTGAGTGCGGATGTTGAGTGGGCAGATTACAGTCAAGCCAATTTTGCATTGGATAAAGAATATGCCACAACGCAAAATGATGTGAACAAACAAATCACAGACCGTTACAAAAGTGCTTTGAACGTCCGTGTGGGTGGCGAATATGTCTATGACATCTTCCGTTTCAGAGCAGGTTTGGGCTTAAATGGTTCGCCACGTCAAGACAAAGATTTTTGGAATACAACCTACAATGCAGGTGTTGGTGTGCGTGGTCGTCATTTCTACATGGATTTCGCTTGGCAGCAACGGACGCAAAAAGAAAACTATACCCCCTATAAAGTACTGCTCACACAAGCCAACACAGAGCAAAATGTGACGAATGCTTATACTTTTAATGATTATGTATTAACTTTTGGGATAAAATTTTGACCCCTCAGTAAAAACACTATTTTTTTTAATAAAAAAAGATTAAGTTTGTCACCCTTTGTCTGAGACGAAACGTTGAAGACAAAGGGTTTAATTTTTTCGTTTCACACAGTTAAAAAAGACGCATATGGGAATTGAAGTACTAAACGGCTCACCAAACAAACGCCGTAAAGAATGGACAAAAATGAAAGGCGAAAACGCTTGGACAATGTTTAAAGTGATGGCAGAATTCGTTGATGGATTTGAAAAACTAAATACTATTGGTCCTTGCATTTCGATATTTGGCTCTGCTCGAACAAAACCAGACCATGCTTACTACAAAAAAGCGATTGATATTGCACGACGTTTCACCGAAGAAGGTTATGGTGTTATCACAGGTGGTGGCCCGGGCATCATGGAAGCGGGTAATAAAGGAGCAAAGTTGTACGGTGGTACATCAGTAGGTCTAAATATAGAATTACCTTTTGAACAGCATCATAATCCTTATATTGATGACGATAAAAGCCTAGACCATCGTTACTTTTTTGTACGAAAAGTGATGTTTGTCAAGTATGCACAAGCTTTTGTGGTACTACCAGGCGGTTTTGGGACCATGGATGAGTTATTTGAAGTTTTGACCTTGATTCAAACAAAAAAAATTACACGTGTACCCATTGTTCTTGTTGGGGCGAGTTTTTGGAGTGGCTTACGCGATTGGATACATAGTGCCATGTTTGAACAAGAAAATAATATTCATCTAAAAGATTTAGACTTATTTCTCATTACCGATGACATTGAAGAAGTTGTAAAATATGTCAACGATTTTTACTCAGTTGAAAGTGCGAACAACAAGCTTGCACCTAATTATGAATTGTAATTCCGAAATAAGATATGAGGTATGAATCAACTCCTATACTGAGGGGGTCTTTTCATACCTCATATTTCATACCTGTCCGACAGCTTGTTCTTGTTGAGGTATTGTAAAATGGAAGCTTGTACCACTTTCGGGTAGCTCTGCCCTGTTTTTTGTGTACCAAATATCGCCACCATGTAGCCGTACAACCTTGCGACAAATCGCTAAACCCATACCTGAACCTGGTCGATCGCGATGATTGATACGTTGGAATGGAAGAAAAGCTTTTTCTTGGTATGCTTCATCTAAACCAACACCATTGTCTTTGACTGAAATTTGCCAAAAACCATCACTATCCCGTTTGTAAGCATCAATGCGGATACGTGGAGTTTCATCTGTTCGGAATTTAATAGCATTTTCTATCAAATTTTGAAACAGTTGAATAATGCTCGACCTATGTACCCACAAAGTAGGTAATTCACCACACTCAATTTCCACATTGTTTTCCAAAATAGTATCTCTAATATTGTGTTTGACCAACTCAATGAGGCGATTAAAATTAGATTTAGCTAAATCCTTATCACGGTCAACACGGCTATAAACCAATAAATCGCTGATGATATTATTCATCATCTGTGCATTATTGACAATGAAATCAATAAACTCGTCTGCATCTGAATCCAACTTGCCATGATACCGTCTTTTGAGCAATTGAGCATAGCTTCCAATATTTCGCAAAGGACTTTTAAGATCGTGAGAGGCGATATAAGCAAAAAGTTCCAACTCACTATACGACAACTGAAGAGCATGGAGGTTTTTTGCTAATTTTTCAGATTGTTCTTCTAAGAGTTTTTTTTGCTCCAATAGTTGTTGGTTGACCGAATCAGCGTAGTTTTTCTGTGATTGCAGTTCAATGACAGTTTCTTGAAGAATATTAATCGTGATAGATTTGTCTTTAAGGATTCTACGATGTAGAAAATCCATACGAGCATAGTCTTTCTCGACTTTTTTGAGCGAAGCCAGAAGTTGTAGTTTCGCTTCAGGTGACAAATCTGAGGCTTCTAATTGTTCATAAAAAATCTTGAAATACTCGTCCATATTTTGTATAGTTGTGTAAAAGCAAATAAAGAACATGACTTAGAGTAGTGATAGATCATACTTTAAGCCATGCTCTTTTATTTTTTATTAATTTTGATATAGTGAGTATTTGCTGGGTAGATAAATGTAGGTAGAGTCAATATTAAATAATTCGCCTTTAGTTTTGATGTATATGTTTACGTAAATAATCTCACTATGTTATTTTTCTTTGATTAAAACCAAACTGCATGTTTCGTTGTGGAATTCACAAGTACCATTGTGCACACTACCGATTTCACCATAACTCAAAAAGCCTATCATTGGTTTTAACCACGTCTTATAAATTCCTTCAATTTCATCTACAAGAAACGGACCAAGTGCTGCATGTCGGCCTTTGCATGAAAACAAAAGAAGAGCATCTGCCTCGGGGACTTTTTCTGAGAATTTTACGAACTCGTTGACTGTATCTTCAATCACCTCAGGACCTGGAGAGATCGAAAAACGAAATTGGTCTCCTTGTTTGATACTACCTACCAATCGCAAAGTTCGTTCAACCTCATCGCCATAAATAGGCGAACGTAAGACAGAATAACCATCATCTCGTTTAATTTGAAAAGGGTATTGTGCTGAAATGGTGCTGATAGGTTTGCCTTTGACGTTCGCATTCTCATGTTCGCCAAAAAAACGAATAAAAAAATCAAGTGCAGGTGTATTATTAATGGTATGAATAACATTACCTTCTGCCTTAGTCACAGTATGGTATGTACCTAATGGTCGCCAACCACTTGTTGCTAAGCCTTTGATTTCTATTTTATCCCCATCAAAAACAACAACACCTAGACCATCTGTAATGGTTTCTTCTTGACTGAAAACAGTAGTCGTTTTTATGTTCAAATCATCGCCAGCCAAACCGCCAAATATTGGGATTTCTCGATTCGAGTATTGAGTTAACCCTTCTACGATAGCTTCTCCATCATTGAAAACACCACAGGAACAAATAATAATGGCAGGGTTGTCAAAGGCACTCTCAGCAAACCGTCGAGCAAATCGCGCTGTAGGAATAACCCCCTCAGTATTGCCGACAATTGCTGTTTTAAAATAAGCTTTATCTATCTCCAACAGCATTGCTACAATCGAAGTCTCGTAAAGCTCGTCATTAACAATCTCACCAGCTGTTGTGCAACCAAGCAACTGAACACCAAATGCATTGAAAATACGACCAATTTCCGCATGGTTTTGTGCTGGAGAACAAAAGACAAAGCCCAAAGTTGGGCGAAAACCATCTTTAAAAAAGTCTATCATTTGCCCCTCTAATGCTGAAGGGCTTTGGGAGACAAAAGATTCAACTTTCATTTTATTATATTTTAAATGTAAATACTGCTAAGTAATGCACAATGAAACACTGTTAACTTTAAACTTCTGTGTCAACACTGCCGCAATATGTGACGTATAAAATACAGTGAAATGGCAAGTTTTTTATAAATGTTTGGATTATAAAACAAAATTAATTTTTTCTTATGTAAGTTTCTAATTTTAGCTCAGAAGATTTCACGAACTAATCAAAAAAGGTTACATAAAGAAAGACTATACATCTAAAACACTGACTATCAATGCCTAAAAAACATCAAAAAAATGTCCAAAAAAGATTACCTCAAAGGGTACAACACATTTTTCATAAAATTTTTTAAGATTCAGTGCAGACTACTGAGAACCTGTGAAACAAAAAATGTGTCATTGAAAACGACGTTTGACCGAAACAAATAACCAATAAACTAATAAACTCAAAGCTGAACCAACTGCCAACCATGCTATCCAATCACCATAACGAACATAAAATGTAATGTCGTCATTCAAAACAATACGTTGCTTGATAGCAGCATCTATACCATAAGCTGTAGGCTGCTCAACATCGCCGCGCAGATTGACAAAACAGCTTGTACCCGTATTGGCTGAACGTACCACTTCTCGGCGCAACTCAATAGCACGCAGCGAAGCAAATTTCTGATGCTGTTGGTAGCCAGGCGTATTGTCCCACCAACCATCATTCGTTAGCACAAATAGAGCTTGTGCGCCTGCTTGTACATAACCTCTACAAAAATCACCGTATATAGACTCATAGCAAATAGCTGTACCTACCTTCTTAGTACCATCTTGGCTTTTGAAAGCCGTGCGCTCCGATTGCATTCCTAAGCCGCCTACCGTGCCACCAAACTGACGAAAAAGTGGTTTTGCCCAACCAAATAAAAAACCATAAGGTAAAATTTCAGGACCTGGAACAAGTTTCGACTTTTTATAAATTTCCAAATGCCCCCCCTCAGTATGTGCATTTATTTGCGTAGCCGCATTATAGTTTTCCCAATAGGTAATTGAGCCACCTTGATTATAGAATTCTCGCACGGTTTGGGGCAAACCTGATGGTTTTTGGGTTGCGAATTCTGCATATACTCTAAGCGCATCAATACCTAAAATAAGATTGAGTTTCGGATATTGGTGAACAAAATTTTGTAACTCTTGTACCTCCGAACGTGAAGCGAAATTGTTGACATTGTGAAAGTCAAAACTGGTCTCTGGGAAAATAAGATAATCAGTCGTAGAATCCACTTTTTGCATCGAAAGGCGTAAAAACTTCTGCATTTGCACAGGTGTAGGCACATCAAATTTCTCATAGTGTGGCTCGTAATTGGGCTGAACCGCGACTACCTCTGCGTATTTTTCAGCGCGTTTACTGACACATTTTTCAGCCCATTGGTCATAAATCCATTTAGACAAAGCAATTGGCATAGCTAAAATCAATAAAGCCATCCAAGTTAATCGTGTCGCTCTTTGTTTTTCATAAATGGCTTTTGACGCTATTTTAAATACTAAAACATTCAGAATCAATATCCACAGAGAGCCACCAAATACGCCCGTGTATTCGTACCACTGTACCCATTCAGGTTTTTGTGCGAAAGCATTGCCAAGCACCAGCCACGGCCACGACAATTCCCAGTTCAAATGTAAAAACTCCCAAGCCAACCAATATGCAATGAGGACAAGGGCGTATTGAAAACCTGGTAAAGGTGCTTTTTTATCTCCTCTCAGTATCTCAGCAGTTTTGTGAAAAGCCATGAACGTCCAAGCCATAAACAAGGCATTGAGATAATTGGCCATTGAGCCAGCAATCAACCCTGCATTCCCGACCCAAAAGGTTGAACCAATATTCCAAATGATAAAGGCGTTGAAGGCATATTTCAAAATACCGTGCTTTTTACCCCCCTCAGTAGTCAAGGCATTTTGCGCCGAAATCTCTTTTTCGACCATCAAAAGAGGGACAAAACCTACAAACATCAATGCTGTCAAAGGTGAAATGGGGAAGCCCAAAGTCAAACCGACACCACTCAGCGTGGAAAGTAATAACCACCGCTTGTTGTATTTTTTTTCAAAAACAAAAACAATCAATGCCCAAAAAGCGAGCAAAAGGGGCAAAGTCCACCACGACCACAAGGGGCGCAGCGACATATTGTAGCCACAAAAAGTAAGAGTTAGCAGAAAAATAACGATACCCCCGAATTTTATATTACGATTCATTATGTGTCAATTTAGAATTTTGGCAACAAGCCAATTTATCGCCAAAGGACTAAAATTTAAAGTTGAGCAATGGTGTGTTGAAACAACAAATATAGAGCGTGACTTTTTTCTAAATGGTTTTTCGCTTAAAATCTTTTGCTTTTACTCATACACTCTGATGTTACTTTTGATACTTGGAAATAAAAATGCCTGAGTTTTCAGAAAATTAACAAAATTCAACGATTTTTGCACGCCCTTACTGAGGGGGTACTATTTTTAAGACATTAATTATCAGACATAAATATAATTGAATCAAAAGAAATGACAACATTCGACCACATTCAAGTCACAGGCAAGAAAGATACGCGCAGTGGTTTTGGCGATGGTATTTTTGAAGCGGCTAAAGCTAATCCAAATATCATTGCTTTGACAGCAGACCTTGCAGGTTCGATGAAACTCGATGCACTCATCCGCGAATTGCCCCAACAGTATGTACAAGTGGGCATCGCAGAAGCCAACATGATGGGCGTAGCAGCAGGCTTGGCGACAGCCGGCAAAATACCATTTACAACGACTTTTGCGAACTTTTCGACAAGCCGTGTGTACGACCAAATACGTCAATCCATTGCTTATTCGCACAAAAACGTGAAAATCTGCGCCTCACATGCAGGTGTCACGTTAGGTGAAGATGGTGCAACGCACCAAATTTTAGAAGATATTGGCATGATGCGTATGTTGCCAGGTATGACCGTGATTAACCCTTGCGACTATGCACAAACCAAAGCAGCTACTTTAGCTATTGCTGAAAAATTTGGTCCTGTCTATTTGCGTTTTGGTCGCCCTGTGTGGCCCATTTTTACTGAGGGGATGCCTTTCGAGATTGGTAAGGCGTTGCCGATGACACAAGGCAGTGATGTGACAATCGTGGCAACAGGTCACTTAGTATGGAACAGCATTGAAGCCGCAAAAATATTAGCTGCCGAGGGCATTAGCTGCGAGGTTATCAATATACACACCATCAAACCATTAGACGAAACAACGATTTTGGATTCAGTATCAAAAACGAGAGCCGTCGTAACAGCCGAAGAGCATCAAAAATTTGGTGGTTTAGGTGGGGCTGTAGCTGAGGTCTTAGCACAACGGATGCCAACACCACAAGAGTTCGTAGCTGTCAACGACTCATTTGGTGAGTCGGGGAAACCAACAGAATTACTCGATAAATACGGTATGGGTATCGGAAATGTGGTGGCTGCCGTAAAAGCGGTTTTGAAAAGAAAATAATAACTGATGTTACGCACAATACAGTTACAAACTGTTTTTTGCTACGCAAAAAAGACGTGCTAAGAAATTATTTTTTTTAGACCGAAGTTCATTTTTCAATCGCAAGCGATTGAAAAATGAACTTCGGTCTGATAGATTCTTTTTAGTACGCTTTTTTTGTGCAGCAAAAAACAGTGCGTAAACTGTACAGTGCGTAACATCAGTAATAAAATATTTTTCAAGTTTTAAAAAATGCCAATTGTATACAATTGGCATTTTTTTTTAAAACCAACATTTTTCGCACTTCAAAGGCTTGGACAACAAAGGATTTAGATAAAATTTTTGATTTTTATCTCAACGAACAATTAAAACTCTATATTTGCAGATGCTTTGGACGAGTAATCGAAACAAAATACTTTCGATTACCGTTTTTATATGAATACACACCCCTCAGTATTATTTTGTTTTATGCTTTTAGTTTTGGGGAAATGACTGGAAAGCATTCATCTAAAAAACTAAAACCGTGGCAGCATTGACACATACTCTTGATAGTATTGAAAGAAATATCAGCCAATTGAAAGCTAAATTAGATAAATTGGCTAAAGAAAATGCAGCTTTAAGCGAGCAAAATAGGAGTTTAGTAGAGCAAAATCGAGTTTTACAAACCGATTTGCTGATGCGAGAGAGTGAAATCAGCTACCTCAAAACACAATTATCAACGCAAGTGACGAGAGTATCAGAGGCGCAAGAGAAGCAAGAACATTTGAGAAAGGAAATCGACCAATACGTGACGGATATTGACGACTGTATTGGCTGGTTACAAAAATCATGACAATGTCGGATTCGACGAATAACATAACAGTCATCATCGCTGGGCGACCCTTCCCTTTGAGAATCAAAGAAGGGGATGAGCCTATCATCCGACGTATTGTTAAGGAAGTGAACGATAAAATCGCACTTTTCCAGAATACCTATCCTCGTAAAGACCGTCAAGACTGGCTTTCAATGGCTCTTTTGACGTGTGCTGTGGACTTACACAAAGCACAAGCAACATTGGCGCAACCTATGCCCATTGCTGAGCCGACCTTAGACCCACAGATGTCTGACCGCCTTTCTCATATTGATTCCATGCTCGCTTCTTTGGTTAATTAGTCATTTGCTCATGGCTTTTGTCATTGGTCATCCAGTCGGTTAATACCCCTCAGTAAAATGACTCAATGACCTTGTCAAATTACTTTTTAAAGAATTAGGAGATCTCAAAGCGATGGCTTTGAGTGGTGCATACACAATCATTATTCAAACATAAAATCACCGATTGCAAAATATGGAAACAATAGTAGGTGCAATAGTCGGTCTTTTGGCAGGTGGCGGTATTGGCTTCTTTATGGTACGGCAATTGAGCGCAAAAAATGCTCAGACCGCCCAACTCTTGATAGATGAAGCCAACAAAAACGCTGACCTGAGCCTCAAAGATGCTAAATTGACCGCTCAACGTTTAGTGAGCGAAGCAGAATCGAAAGCCTCGAATATCATTGAAAAATCTGAAATCAAAAACGAACAGATTAAAAATCAGAAAATTCAAGAGGCTCGTGAACGATTCAACCAAATGAAGTCTGATTTTGATTCTAAAAAATCAAAAGAATTGATTGAGTTGAAAGAACGTGAAATGGAAGTCGTGACAAAAGAAACGACTTTAAAAGCGCAAATAGAAACACAACAACTCACTCATAAAAAAGCATTAGAAGATTTGAAAAAAGAATCTGATGCGCTTAGTAAAGAGAAAGCTGAGTTAGAAAATCGTGAGCAAGAGATTGAAAGCATTCGCGAAAACTTGAACAAACAATTGGCAATTGTAACAAAACGCAAAGAAGATTTAGATGCAGCCAATGAGTTGAGAATTAAAGAGTTGGAACGTGTGGCCGCAATGACTGAACAAGAAGCTAAAGAGCAAATCTTGGAAGCTGTGAAAGGCAAAGCTGAAAATGAAGCCATGATTTTGACCCGCGAGATTGTATCGCAAGCTCAAACCAATGCAAACAAAGAAGCGAAAAAAATCGTCATTCAAGCCATTCAGCGTATGAGTGCAGAGTTTGCGATTGAGAACACTGTCTCTGTCTTCAACCTCGAAAGCGATGAGATGAAAGGTCAAATCATTGGTCGTGAAGGCCGCAATATTCGTTCTTTGGAAGCCGCAACGGGTGCTGAAATCATCGTGGACGACACACCAGAGGCGATTGTCATTTCCTCGTTTGACCCTGTTCGTCGCGAAGTAGCGCGTTTGGCTTTGAAAAAATTGGTTACTGATGGTCGTATTCATCCTGCTCGTATCGAGGAAGTGGTAGCCAAAACCAAAAAACAACTCGAAGAGCAAATCGTAGAAATAGGCGAAAGAACAGTCATTGACTTAGATATTCACGGCTTATCTCCTGAGTTGGTGCGTATGGTGGGTCGTATGCGTTACCGTTCTTCTTACGGTCAAAACCTGTTGAAACACTCCATCGAGACAGCGAATTTGTGTTCATTGATGGCAGCCGAATTGGGCTTGAATCCAAAACAAATCAAGTTGGCTAAACGAGCAGGCTTGTTGCACGATATTGGCAAAGTGCCAGACGAACAAACAGAATTGTCGCATGCCATCTTAGGTATGCAGTTGTGCGAAAAGTACAACGAATCAGCCGCTGTTATCAATGCCGTAGGTGCGCACCACGATGAGATTGAGATGAACAGCATCATTTCGCCTATTGTCCAAGCTTGTGATGCGATTTCAGGCGCACGTCCGGGCGCACGCCGCGAGATTTTGGAATCGTACCTCAAACGCATCAGCGAATTGGAAGAGTTGGCATTGTCACACGATGGCGTTCAAAAAGCTTATGCGATGCAAGCAGGTCGTGAATTGCGTGTGATTGTCGAAAGTGATAAGGTTAGCGACCAATTTGCCGACGATTTGTCGTTTATGATTTCGCAAAAAATCCAAGATACGATGCAGTATCCAGGTCAAATCAAAGTGACGGTGATTCGTGAAAAGCGGGCGGTTTCGTTTGCACGCTAATTTTCAGAAAACAGAGGATGAAATATAAAACGCTGCTGAGTGGATGCTCGGCAGCGTTATTTTTTTATCATCAATGCCTCAATGAGCATCAATTGCATTGCAAAAGAATAGGTTTCGTCTGAACCACATTACTTTTGTGACCTGCACGGTCTTTGATGTAAATATCATAAACCAAAGTGTCCGTAGGACGATTAGGTGTCGCTTTGCAAGGCTCAAGGGATAGGCAACAAGTGGTGTACATCAAAAAACGAATTTCGCCGCTGATGCCGTTTTTAGCACCCGCTTCTGGCACAAAAGGAATGCGAAAAGTTTGCTCAACGGGCTTGTTGTTGCGTTTATCGGTGATGAAAACATTGAGGCTGTCAGTGCCGCTTATGCCACCCAAATCGCCGTCGCCGTCGGTGAATGAGAGCGTTACATATACAGAGTCTTCTGAGCCAAAACCTTGGCGCATGGCTGTTTTGGTCATGCTTTTGAAGGTGATTTGTGGTTCAATAGAATAGTCGGGTGGGCGAATGCACGTGGCAAAGGCAACAATTAAAAGGCATAAAAGAAAAGCGTGCTTTATTATTTTCATTGTTTTGAATTTTTAAGTTTAAAAAACTAAAGTTGTTTTGAGAGATATATTAGAGCAAAAAATTTTGTCACTCGGTCGGCTCGCCTCTGATGGCGGAGATACTGAGGGGGTATTCGATGGCATCGCATTGGAGGTGTTTGCCTATCAGTACAAATATAACGCCTTTTATCGTCAGTATTGTTCAATGATAGGTAAAGAGTTTTCAAAAGTTTCGACCATCGGCGACATACCTTTTTTACCGATTCAGTTTTTTAAGAATCAAATCATCAAAACGGGGGATTGGGCGGATGCGGAGACTGTTTTCACCAGCTCTGGCACAACGGGTGCGGCGACGAGTCGGCATTATGTACGCCATTTGGCTTTTTACAACGATATTTCTATCATGGGTTTCGAGGAGAAGTACGGCTCTGTGGCGGAATACTGTGTTTTAGGTCTGCTGCCCTCCTATCTCGAACGGTCGGGTTCGTCATTGATTGCGATGGTTGATATGTTTATCAAACGCTCAAAATATCCTCAAAGCGGCTTTTTCCTGAACAATCATGCTGAATTAGCCGAAATACTGAGGGGGTGTGCAGCACAACAAATTCCAACGCTTTTGATAGGTGTGAGCTTCGGGTTGCTCGATTTTGTGGAAACTCATACGATTGACTTTCCTGAATTGATAGTGATGGAAACGGGCGGCATGAAAGGACGGCGACGCGAAATGATACGTCAAGAGTTGCACCAAGAACTACAAAAAGGCTTTAATTGCCCTCATATTCACTCGGAATATGGCATGACGGAGTTGTTTTCGCAAGCTTATTCAAAACACAATGGCCTTTTTGAGCCCACTTTGACCATGAAAGTGTTCACGAGAGAAATTAATGACCCCCTCAGTATCATGCCTCAAAATGGGCAATTGGGTGTGATTGATGTAGTGGACTTGGGCAATTTGGATACATGTAGTTTCATTGCCACCGATGATTTGGGTCGTGTTTATCCGCAAGGGCATTTTGAGGTTTTGGGTCGGCTCGACAATTCGGATATGCGTGGTTGCAATTTATTGGTCGTTGGTTAAAATTCTGCGAATTAAGGGTTCAAATCTTTCAATTACTGACAAAATGACTATAAAAGCCCCATAGGGGCGAGATGTTGGTAGCCCTGCGTGAAACGCAGGGTTATAGAGAATCAAATTTCCCATTAGCCCCATAGGGGCGGTACATTTTGCACCAATAGTTACGCCCCGCTGGGGCTAAACGTTGTTTTTTATCATTTTAACCCTGCGTTTCGCGCAGGGCTACCAACATCTCGCCCCTATGGGGCTTTTTTGACCCTTAGTTCACATAAATTCTTAAATTCTAGGATTGTCGAAACTACCTTTTGTGTTCGTAGAAACTGCCTTTTGTGTTCGTAGAAACTACCTTTTGTGTTCGTAGAAACTACCTTTTGTGTTCGTAGAAACTACCTTTTGTGTCTGTAGAAACTACCTTTTGTGTCTGTAGAAACTACCTTTTGTGTCCGTAGAAACTACCTTTTGTGTCCGTAGAAACTACCTTTTGTGTTCGTAGAAACTGCCTTTTGTGTTCGTAGAAACTACCTTTGGTGTCCGTAGAAACTGCCTTTGGTGTCCGTAGAAACTGCCTTTGGTGTCCGTAGAAACTGCCTTTTGTGTCCGTAGAAACTGCCTTTTGTGTCCGTAGAAACTGCCTTTTGTGTCCGTAGAAACTGCCTTTTGTGTTCGTAGAAACTGCCTTTTGTGTTCGTAGAAACTGCCTTTTGTGTTCGTAGAAACTGCCTTTTGTGTCCGTAGAAACTACCTTTGGTGTTCGTAGAAACTACCTTTGGTGTTCGTAGAAACTGCCTTTGGTGTTCGTAGAAACTGCCTTTGGTGTCCGTAGAAGCTACCTTTGGTGTCTCCTAAACGCGTTGCATGATACTGCGATAAGAAAAAAATACCCCCTCAGTATTGCCGATGAATACTGAGGGGGTTTGTCTATAATCCGCCTTTTAAGGCAAGGCTCAATTATGGCTTCAAGTTGTTGCTATTCTTAAAACCCGTAGGGTTGGCATTTTGGTAGAAGATAGCAATAAATATGATTATTGAATGCCGTAGGCAGGACATTATAAAGGATTTAATCACTCCTTTTCTTTACAAAATCCCATGCCTACGGCATTGAAAACAAACAGGGTGTTTTATTGCTACCAAAATGCCAACCCTACGGGTTTTAAGAATAGCAACTTGAAACTATAATTGAGCCTAAGGCAATTGCGACTGATTAAGAAGCTATTTTAAAACCTATAAACACTATTTTTGACTGTTTTTCTGCAAGCAGAAAAAAGCGTGCTTTGTTATATTTCTTTCGGAGCGAAGTTATTTTTTGATGTTTTTCGCAAGCGAAAAACATCAAAAAATAACTTCGCTCCATAAAAACTACCTTGTACGCTTTTTTTCGCTTGCGAAAAAACAGTGCGTGATTGTTCGATTAGGTTTTAAAACAGCTTCTAAAACTTCACTATCTTGTTTGTTCTCGATTTATCATCAATGGTTACTTTTAGCAAATAGTTACCTGCTTGCAAAGTGTGTGTATCGAGTGAAACCGTGTTCTGACCCGCCGAAATACTGAGGGGTGTCGTGCTAACCAAACGCCCTAACAAATCGAAGATTTCGACCTTGCCTGTTGCAGCTGTTTCGTAAGTGACGGACACTGTCACATTGTCGCCAAAAGGATTGGGCGCAATAGCCACTGCGGCTTTGTCCAAATCGCCCACAGAAGTCAATACACGTGTGCCTGTTGCAATCCACACACCAAAAATTGCGTCGGTTTTGAAAACCGTCGCTGTGCCGTTGGGTTCTATTTTGCTGCCACTGACAGGAATGATGCCCAAACGAGAAGCCCCAGAATTGTCTTCATTGGAAAACAAAATGCGGTTGTCTGTTTTAGAATAACTTGGATAGCCGAGCGTATTGTTGGCAAATATGCCTGTTGAAGCGGCCGTCACATCGCCTGTCTGTGTATTAGCCGCCATGATATAGTAGGCAGAATTTGTACCTGAGTCATCAATAAAGTCGAACGCAACGATATAAGGCGAGTTTTTCGCAAAAGTCGGATTGCCAATGCTGGTGTTTTCGGGTAAATCCGTAAACAGCTTTTCAATTTTAGGCGTTGTCAACCAGTTATTTGTCGTATTTGACCAGACATCAATACTGCCCACGTCCCAATATTCGATGTTTTGATTTGTCGTTTGGCCCTTAATGCTGTTGAAAGCATCGTACATGACGGATGTGCCGAAGTGGTCCCATTCCAAACCATCAGAATATTGCACAGCCCCTGCATCTACGCCCGATGAGAAAGTCGGATTGAATAATTTGTATGCTTTCCACGTACTGCGTGCAAAAGAGTACAACCAAAGAGTATCTGTGCCATCATTCGCTGCGATTTTAGTACCATCTTTCGATACGGCCACGTTGTTCCAAATCGGGTCGCTTTGAATCACCGCATCGGAAGCCGTTGGTGGTGTGGTTGCCCAGTTCATTGTCACCAAGTACATTTTTTTATCTGCGCCGATGTAGAAAATGTATTTGCCATTGTCCGAAATGCTTGGTTTATTGAAAACACCACGGCTACTCAAGGTTTGAACACTTGAACCTGTGCTGTTGGTCAATTGCAACTTGCTTCTGTCGTTGCTGACATAAACTACCCAATCTGTACCTGGGTTGACTGGCAAATCTTGTTGATAGACTGTACCAGAAGTTGAGCCACCTGTGCCAATACCCACAGAGGTGAATGCCGTTTGTGCTGCTGACAAAATTGCGGCACTGGTAGGGTATAAGTCTTTACACGATTGCTCAACAGCCGCGCGACAGTCAATGAATTTGGAAGAAGCGACCAGATAGGTGGACAAAGCCCGATAAAAAACCTGCTCGGCAGTAGCTTTACCCACTGAACTGTTGTTCGCAAAAAGGTAGAAAGCATAGTTTGTGATACCTGAATTGATATGCACGCCACCATTGTCGGATGTGCCGTTGTATTTTTCATTCATGTGCTTGGGTTGCCAACCATTGCTGCTCAGGCCTGTGCCGCCGTTGTTCGGATTAGCTAAGTCTCTCAAAAAGCCTGTTGGGAAAATAGAGCGACCATTGACCACATCTTCGCCAATTTGCCAATCGTCGCGGTCAATCATGGCACCGAAAATATCGGCGAATGACTCGTTCAATGCACCGGGTTCACTTTGGTATTTCAGATTCGCGGTGTTTTGAATCACACCATGCGACATCTCGTGTCCAGCCACATCCAATCCTCTTGCCAAGGGCAAAAAGGCTTGTGAACCATTGCCATAGAACATCGCTTCGCCGTTCCAATAGGCGTTGTCCATAGATTGACCACCATCGGTCACGTTGATGAAGCTGGAGATGGTGCCACCACGCCCGTTGATAGAGTTGCGGTTGAATGTCGTTCTGAAATATTCATAAGCGCGACCGCCGTTGTAGTGGCTCGATACAGCTTTGGGGTTGCTCCAACTATTGTTTGTTGTCGTGATGTAGTAGTAAGGGCCGTCGTCGGTGTTGTTGTAGTCTAAAGTCTGAATCACACCGATAGGTTTGTTGGGCATCGTTGACGATGCGGCACTGTACATCGGTCTCGACGCATCGAGCATATAATAACGTGTACCTACCTGATAGGTGTTGATGGTGCGCGATGTATTCAACAAGTCCAAAGCCGTTGCCGTGAATGCGCCATCCAATACAGTCGTTTGCGCCGTCTCGTTGTGTACCCCCTCAGTATGTTGAGGTGTTTCTGCCGTTTCATTCACACCATGAATATGTCCTGCAAATGAACAAGAGCTGTGGTAAGAGTCTAAAATCTCACCTGTTTGAGCATCAACGAAATACTCGTAGCGATGCACCACACTCGGATAGGCTGTGATGTGCCACGTCAAACGCTCGGCATCGTATTTGTCGTTTTTGTGAAAAATGACTAATTCGCTCCGCAATTGCTCTCCACCAATCTGCTCTTTGGCAGTCTCTGCTAATTTTTTGAAACCTACTTTTTTATCCAAATCAGATTGCACGGTTGCTTCTGCTTGTGTGGCTTGCACCGCTGGCGTGGTGCTGTTTACTGAGGGGGTCGGGAAGTAAATGCCATTGAACAAAAAGACTTTGTCATTCTGCTCATGCACAATGATTTCGCTGCTCCAAACAGGTATTTGTTTGAAAACTTGCGACAAACGCACGTGAGTCTGACCGATATTGTCTGTTTCTATGGATTTGATGACGAACTCGTCCGATGGATTTTGTATCTGAATGGCTTTGGCAATTGCTGTCAGATATTGGTTTGTCCTTTCTTCAACTGATTTTTGGGTTGCATACTGAGGGGTCGGTAATGTACCTTCAATCATCGTTGGCAAACCCATTTCGGAAGTCTTGACTTTCAAACCAGTGGGTAAAAGAGCCGACCGCTTAGGCAAGTAAGGAATCCGCTGAATCGCGGGCGCACTCACCAATGGCTGCGTTGCTATTGGCACTCCCAACTCTGGCACATTGATGGGTTGTTGCGGTGCGTTGTGTGGCACCGCTTGTATATTTTTATTCTTTAACGGTTTTTGAGCTAAACCCAATACTGCAATGGACAGTAATGGAAGCAGAAGAAATAATCGTTTCATTACTTTAGTTTTAAAATTTATAAAAAGTCATAAGGTCATTATGTCAATAGTCATGACTGTCATTAGACGTTATTGTGATTAAAGGTCATTCAAAAAGAGAAAAAACGCTCTCCAACGACTCACTGACCGATGATTTATTTCTTCTTTGGTACTTCGGCCATTAGTTTTTTATAAAAACCTTCTGCAAGTTCAGGAATACTTTTATCGTTACCGCTGCCATCCCAAACGATTTTATTGTCTTTTTTACCGTCTTGTTTCAAGATGATAAAATGGTAGATATTGCCAGGCACGTTATAAAGCCATGTGTTCAAACGCATGGAGTCCACTGCGGCGTAGAGACTGGCCGCTTTCTTTTTGCCAATATTCTTGATGACCTTTTGAGTTGCCGAATCGCGTTGAATAGCGACCAACCGACCATCTTGAAGCAGTGAATACTCATACGATGCTCCTGTGAAGCCACCACCACCACCAAAAACAATTTGATTTTTGGGCAAAGCCGAAGTCGCAATCTTGTGTTGGCAAGCACTCAAAGTAAAGAACAAAAAGCAAAGAATGGGAAAAGAAACCGAAACGCTCCCCTGTTGGAAGCGCAAAAGCGAGTTGTAGAATTTCATAAATATTCGATTAAAAATGTGAAAAACTGAGAAATCAGTGACCCAAAAGTACGAATTTGAATTTATTTTTGTCTTTTTTATTTTCACCTATACAAGCCGAAATTGAATTATGTGTGCAATGGTATGACGGTTGCACCCATTGACACAATCGCATAACGGGTAGTCAATACTGGTATTTAGTGTACTTTGATAGCGACATTTAAAAGTGCTAAACACTCACTGTTTTTCGCTTCGCTCTATAAAAATTATTTTTGTAACGAGGGAGCTTGCGACCCATGTTGTGTATAGTTTTAGCATTTGTCTATGTCGTTTTCAAACTTATCGCAATAACATTAATTTGGAAATCGTAATTAGAAAATAATGAAGTTGTAAAAAAACAGAATTCTTTTTGGTCAATTCCAACCCCCTCAGTATTTTAGCGTACCTTTGAGTCAGTAAGGGGAATCTGTCAAACCATATTTTTAATTTTTCAAACTAATTTTTTAATGCAAGCTCCGCGTTTTACGGCGACGCCCTCGTTCTACAATGATTTACGTCGTCGCGTCAATCAGTACTTTACTGAAGTTAATTCAACGCCAACAGGCAATTGGCAACTCTACTCAAAAGCTATTTTCTTAATCGTTGCCCATGTTGCCATTTATGTTACTTTAGTGTTTTTTACGCCCGTTTGGTGGATTTCTTTGCCATTGTGTGCTATTTTAGGTTTGTTAACAGCAGGTATTGGTTTCAACATCATGCATGATGGTGGCCATGGTAGTTTTTCAAAATCGAAAGCCCTCAATCGGGCCGCAGCTTTTTCACTCAATATCTTAGGCGGTAGTGATTTTATGTGGAACATCAAGCACAATGTCATTCACCATTCTTTCACTAATGTAGATGGTGTGGACGATGATATTGATGTCAATCCCTTCTTGCGTATGTGCAGAACCCAAACCTATCGTTGGTTTCATCGCTTTCAGCATGTTTATTTTGTCATACTCTATGCTGTGATGTACCTGTTTTGGATGTTCTTTTTGGATTATAAAAAATACTTTAGAGGTTATATCGGTGTGGTCGAAATCACGCACATGAAACCTGTGCAACACATCATCTTTTGGGGTAGTAAATTTTTCAGCTATTTCCTTTTCCTCATACTCCCGATTTTAGTTGTTGGGTTTGTACCCACTTTGATTGGGTTTGGTGTCTTTGTCACGGTCACGGGATTCGTTATCAGCATCATTTTCCAATTGGCACACACGGTCGAACACACTGACTTCCCGATTCCAGCCGAAGATGGCAAAATCGAGAACGAATGGGCGATTCATCAAGTGCAAACAACGGCTAACTTTGCCACACGCAACAAGCTCGTGACTTGGTTTTGTGGCGGCTTAAACTTTCAGATTGAACACCACTTGTTCCCGAAAGTCAGCCACATACACTATCCTGCCATCAGCCGCATCGTTCGCGAAGCGTGTCAAGAGTATGGTATCCAATACATCGAGTTTCCACGTGTCACATCTGCCGTAGCATCTCACTATCGTCTATTGCGCAACTTGGGAAGGGCTTAGATACTGAGGGGCATTGTGTCCACAAAATTTATTAATCCATTTCCTTCCCGACAAAAAAATTGGTATTTTTTTGTCGGGAAGGAGTAATTTTATACTTAGCAACGCGACAGAAATAAATTACACCATTACACACTGTTTCGTGCTACGCACGAAAGGCGTACAAAATAAATTTTTTTTATGGATTGAAGCTAAAAATTGAGGCTTTTGCCTCAATTTTTAGCTTCAATCCGAAAGAAATATTCTCAAAGCACGCTTTTTTGCTTGTCCATGAGACTCCTTCGGAGCAAAAAAACAGTCTGTAATGGTGTAGTTTATTAAAATCGTATTACTTATATATTTTGAATTAGAACAAGGTGAGGTTTATGTGTATAGTAGGGCAACAATTTTTTTTCACACTATTTATTCTTTAGATTGCCTGTAAAAGAGTCGCTCACCTTTACTTTCCTTTATTTATACTTTACATCTAAACTGTGGTGGCACAAAGTTGAGTCTTTGTGTACCCCCTCAGTATACAAGCCTGTGGGGCTACTAGAATGTTCATTACCTATTTTTATTTACCTATTCTAAATCATTTTTTTATGAAAAGATGTCTTACATTTATGTTGTTTGTTGGTACAGCAATGTCCCTTTTCGGACAAGTGACTACTAACGGCGGTTCGGGCTTAGCCGCTACTTACACGGATTTGGCTGCGGCTATTACTGCCTTGAACACAGTTGGCACAGCGACGTCACCGACAACGATTACTTTATTGACAGGTAATCCCCAAACCGCACCCGCTGGTGGTTATACCATCACCGCTACTGGTACTGCTGCCAATCCTATTACGATTATAGGTGCTGGTGCGGGTAGTACAGTGACTGCTTCTGCTGCACAAGTGAGTGGTAGTTTGCATGATGCTATTTTTGAAATCGTTGGGGGTGATTACATTACAATTGATGGGTTCAAGATGCAAGAAAACGCGGCAAACACAACAATTGCCGTTGCCACTAACAACATGACAGAATGGGGTGTTGCCTTATTGTACGCATCTTTGACAAATGGCGCACAAAATAACACCATTCAAAACAACACTATTTCGCTGAATAGAACGTACTTAAATACGTTTGGTATTTACAGTAATACACGGCACGCTGCAACAACGGTAGCAAACGGCACGACTGTAACAGCCGAAGTGACCTCGGCATCGGGTTCTAACAGTTTCAATAAAGTTTACGGTAACGCTATCAGCAATGTCAACTACGGCATTGTGTTTATTGGTGCAGGAACAACAATTGCGGCTATTGACAATGGCAACGATATAGGCGGCACAAGTTCGGCAACGGGTAATGTCATCACTAACTGGGGTTTAGGTGCTTCAACAGCCTCTACTTACACGTCACTTACAGGTAACAACTATTGTATTTTTGATAATCAACAAATTAATGAAAATATTTCTTACAATACCATTACAAGTGCGGCTGTGACATCGGTTGTTACTGAGGGGGGTATTTTAAAAAATTATAGCGTTGCATCGCCTACATCGGGTACGATAACCATGACAATGAATAACAACACCGTAACTGTTACCAATGCACCAACGAGTACTACTGGTCCCGTAATCGGTATAAACAGTCAAGGTTTAACACCTTTGCTGTCCACAGCTACTTTTAGTATGAACAACAATACAGTCCAAAACTGTGTATTGAGTGGCAGTACAGTTACGACATCTGGGATTACAGCCATCACAAATTTATCACTTCCTGGCACTTTAAATATGACAGGCAATACCGTTCTTAATAATGCCATAACAGGGTCTGCTTCAACAAGTGGTACTATTGCAGGCATTACAAATTCAGGCGCAGCAGGAACGGTCAATATAACAAATAATGTTATCAGAGGTATGGCTTCTACGGCAACATCGGGTCAAATAATCGGCATTTCAAGCACGGGTGCTGTTGTAACAGCATTGAATATAGATAACAATCAATTGGGTAATGCAACAAGTGGTTTTTTTACAACTTCAACTGCAACAAGTGGTGGTCTTTTTGGCATCAATGTCACAACAGCTGCGACTACGTGCGCCCTTTCGATTCAAACCAATGATATAAGAGGTATCACTTATTCTACAGCAGCGTCTGCTTCACAAACTTATATTGTAAATACAGCCGTTACGCTTTCTCAAAACATCAGTTCCAATACCTTTACTAATTTGACTGTCAACACAACGGGCAGTGTAACATTTATAAGTAACAGCGTCACCGTTTCTGCAACGGGAACACAAACAATCAGCAGCAACTCAATTGTTACGGCTTTTAGCAAAACGGGTGCTGGTGGTACGATTACTTTAGCAACATCAACTCAATCTTCTACCGCAGGTGCAGTCATTAATCACAACAACAATAATTTTTCAAACATTACGGTCACGGGTGCGACAACGATTGCGGGTTGGGTAAGTCAAGACGGCGGTACTGCGAATAAAACCTATTCAGGCAATACGTTTAGCAACTGGACGGGCGGCACATCGGCTATTACGTGCATGAATATTGATTATGGCGGCGGCGGCGGTGGCAACGGCAACGTCATTAGTAACAACACCATTTCAAATATAACGGGAAGTGGCAACGTGACTGGTTTAGTTGTTGGTGGTAATGCGACGCTTCAAACGGTTTTTGGTAACACTATTTCTGGTTTATCATCTACGGGTACAGCAGGTGTCGTAACGGGTCTTAATTTAGTGGCTGGGTCAAGCGGTTTAACTATTAATGCTTACAAAAACAAAATCTATAATTTATCAACAAGTAACACCGCTGCGACGGCTGGGGTGGTTTCAGGTATTTTGATTTCAGGTTCTGCAACAACTACTACGACAAATACTTACAATAATGTTGTAGGCGATTTACGGGCAACTGCTTCTATCTCGACAGATGCCATTAGAGGCATTTCCGTTACGGCAACGGGTCTAACAAGCACACATCGGGTTTACAACAACAGCGTGTATCTCAACGCAACGGGCGGTGCAACTTTTGGTACATCAGGCGTTTATCACGCCGCAAGTGCAACGGCAACAACGGCAACTTTGGATTTAAGAAACAACCTTATTGTCAATCTATCAACGCCCGCAGGGGCGGGTGTGACAACGGCTTTTAGAAGAAGTGCGGCAGCAACGCTTGGCAACTACGCTTCTACTTCTGATAGGAACGCTTTTGTGGCAACGTCAATCATGAATGATGGCACAACGAATTACACCGATTTAGCCACTTACAAAACGGCAGTCAGCGCACGCGACGTTAATTCCTTCACTACTGAGGGGGGCTTCACATATTCTACGGCGGGGAGTTTCTTTACAAGTCTTACGGGTTCAAGTACAGATTTCTTAAAACCCGTTGCGGGGATTACAACTTTGGTGGAAAGTGGGTCTTCCGTTATTTCAACGCCATCTATCACGGACGACTATGCAGGTGTCACACGGAGTGCTACACCTGATATTGGGGCTTTTGAGTTTGCGGGTGTTTCGTTGTACATTACTTATGTTTTCAACGCCACAACTGATAACAATTGGAGTACAGCATCAAACTGGTCAAGTAATTTAGTGCCTACTTGCAGCAGTGATGCTTCAATTGCAGCGTCTAAAACGTGCAATATTGATATTACGGGTGCAGTTGCTAAATCATTGACAAACTTAGGAACGCTTGTTGTCGGGACGGGAACAGATTTGACAATTGCAAATTGTAGCTCGACCCTTAATACAAGCACTTTTTTGAACAATGGAACATTGACAGTAACGGGTGGCAACTTAAATGTAAATGGCAATATGGTGATTGCCAACGCTTCTAATTTCTCTCAATCGGGTGGTACTATCAAAATAGACGGTAACGGTGCAGGTGTTGCGGCTAATTCCGTAGCAAGCGGTACGCATTTGTTTAGCATTGGCACATCAAGTACAAATTACGCAACGGGAACGGTTGATCTTACGGGCGGTACGTTGCTTATTGTTGACCCTCACGCAAGTACCAATACTTCAAGTTGGGCGTTTGCGTATTTTGGAGCCACCTCTTCCAATAACATCACACCCGGAGCAGGTTTTACGCTTCAATTTGGCGACGGTGTCTCAACCGACGCAGGTGGGAACGCTTCTGGAGGTTTCGTCATCAATCAATGGGAAATAAATGGAGGTTTCAAACCCAATTTTGTTGTCAACACAGGTAGTGGCACTAACCGTTTTGTGACCTCGAACTATACGCCTTTTGTTGTTCAAAATTTAACCGTTCAAAGTGGTGACTTTAGAGCCGCAACATCAACCACAGTTGAAGGTAATTTGACCGTAAACACACCTGGCATATATACTGCCTCAACAACACTTACGATGGCAATAGGTACGTTTGTCAATACGAGCGTTGCAACATCGGCATCAACTACTGCTCAAACCATTGGCGGAACGGGAACATTAAGAAACTCCACTTCTTCACCAACTGCAAATCTTGTTGGTTTGGTTATCAATAATTCAAATGCAACAGGTATTACGACCAGTATTCCTTTAACGATGAGCGGTATTCTGAATCTAACGCTTGGCAAGTTGTCTATTGGTGCAAATGACTTAACACTCATCACAGGTGGCAGCATCACGGGCGGTTCAGCAACGGCTTGCGTTGTCACTAACGGAACGGGTAAGTTAAAACAAGCCATTACTGCGGGGGGAACTAGAATTTTCCCGATTGGTGGCAGCACTTCTACGTACTCGCCCCTTAGTGCAACTCCAACGAGTGCCACAACATTTGGAGCAAGTGTAGCAAACGCTATTAACCCTTCACACACGCTTTCACCCGCCGCACTCGCAGTATCTGGGTCAAGAGAATGGGATTTAAGTTCAACCGTGGCTTCTTCTACCACTTTGGCTTTTACACCAAACGACGGTAGAACAGACCCTACTGGTGCCGTTAAAATTGGGCATTGGAACGGGACTTCTTGGGACGCAGACATTGCAGCCACTTTTTCTGGTTCAGGTGCAACGGGAACATTTACGGGTATTGGGACTACTTTTTCTCCTTACATTGTGACGGAAGCATCCGTAGCACTTGCCGTAGAGTTTACTCATATTGCGGCAAAAACAAACGGGGCAACTAACCTTGTCACTTTCACAACCGCTAACGAAAGCAACCTTAAAAGCTTCAATATTGAAAAAAGTGCGACTGGTACTGAGGGGTGGTCAACTATTGGCACAATGAAACCCAAAGGTGCAAGCAACTATGTTCTCACAGACAATCAACCATTGCCTATTAGTTATTACCGTGTTCGGTCTATTGATTTGGATGGCAAAGAAAGTGTTTCTAAAATTGTATCTGTCAGTGCGTCTAAAAGCAAATTAGCAATTCTAAGTTTATATCCGAATCCAACTAAGGGAACTACGACTATTGATTTTGAAGCAGCGGCCAATGGTTTGGCAACAATTGCCCTAAAAGACCTTACAGGCAAGGTTGTTTTGTCAAAAAACAGTGTAATTACTGAGGGGGTCAACCAAATCAATTTAGATATGTCGGCTTTGTCTAATGGTATTTACATGTTGATAATTAATGATAAAACAGCAAGTGTTGCTAAACGGATTGTTAAGCAATAAATAAGTGTATGTATTAACTGAGGGGTGAGCATAAGTATGCGGAACAAATAAATTGCAATTACTCACTGTTTCTCGCTTCGCGAGAAATACGTGCTTTGTAAGGACTTTTTAGGAGCTTCTGTACTTTTTTTAATGAAAATCATAGATTTTCATTAAAAAAAGTACAGAAGCTCCAATAGAATTAATTCTTGTACGCTTTTTTTTGCTTGCAAAAAAACAGTGAGTAATTGCAATTTATTTGTTCTCCATACTTAATCTAAATTCAACTACAACAAGTACAGATTGTTTTGTGCGTTAGATATGGGCATTGATAAGGAATACATTTTGAGCGTCAGGTATGGGAAACCTTGAAGGTTTCCTATACCTGATATACTTAGTACAAAACAGCGAGTTGTTTGTAAAAAGTTGATTTTCAATGCTAATAATTCATGCCCGCCCCTCACCTATTAGTACGCGTGGGATATTTTGAAAGTATCCCACGCGTAAACATAAAACACAAGGAAAACACCTCATAAATATAAGCTCGCGCACGTGATAGAGGCATGAGTTGAGCGTTTTGTCGCGTCAGCGACAGCATATTTGTAACACACACCGCCGCACATTTCTTCTTTGATTCGTAGAATCAACACTTATATTTGCACACAAACTTTTTATCTATCATAAAACTACAAATCATGGAACAAAAAACGATACACGAAGCGACGCTTTTTCTCCCACCCAATGCCAAAACGCTGTGGACAGCCTATATGCAAGCCGAAACACCTGTGCCAGAGGGCATTTACGAAAGTCAACCGATTGTGATGGCGGTGGCGACGTTTGCCGACGGCACGTGGGTCGCAGGTGGTGTGATGAAGTCCAAAGAACCCGATGTGTATAATATCAAGTTTTTCAATACTTTCGATGCTAACGGCAACCTCATCACCGAGCCGCGACAACCCATTGACCCGTCCGACCACGAGGATTTTCACCACGGCGGCTGCATTTTCAATCTGAACGATGATGAATCGGTGGAGTATCATCTGACCATCGTCGAGCGCACAGATGCCGCTGCACAATAGCAAGACGGACACATAGTCTATCAATCGAGACACCACAAATAACAAAGCCGCCCCTGCATACAGGAGGCGGCTTTGTGCCAAAGGAGGGACTCGAACCCTCAAGCCTTTCGGCACACGCTTCTGAGACGTGCACGTTTACCAATTTCGCCACTTCGGCAGAACGAATGAGCGGGCAAATGTATAAATTTTGCTCGATTCATCCTATCATATCTGTTTTTTCTATCGAAAATACTGAGGGGGTATGCCATTGGCTTTGGCAATAGTCGCCGTAGGCGGAAATTTGTAGATATACGCCAACAGACGATTCAACTCGCTTTGAAAATCCAAATCATTGTCAGGATGGAGTTTTTTGGCTGCTTTCAGAATATTTTCCGTCCGTTTGATAACGTATTCCGAAAAAGTATCGGCACGTTTTTGTTTTTCAACCAGCATATCCCAAAAGCGGTCAAATGCGGTATTGAGCAATAAGATGGTCAACTCTACCTCACCCAATTTGTCTTTCGTGATTTTGACATGCTCGGTTATGCTGGCATTTTCGGAGCGCATAGTCATCATCAATTCGCCTGGTGTTGCCCAATGCATGTAATCGTTGGAGACATATTTATTGATAGACTGCTTGATTTTCTCAATCCTTTGTTTTAAGTCGCTTTTATCTTCAAAAAACTCAAACGCCAATTTCTCGACCAACGAAGGGTCTTTACGAAAGAGTTTGAGCAGCAACTTATCTTTTTGTTCTTCTGTCAACATCCGCAACACCTCGAATCGTGGGTCAGGTGCTTTTGCTACTTTCTTTGCCATAGACCTTAACTGTTTTCATAATAATTTAAATCCTTGCCGAATGTCTCTTTGAGTTGCCAAATTGCCACAAAAGCCAAGGCGAAACTCACCAAACCGACCCAAGTTGCCCCTGCAATCGCACCACCTTGTGTTTCAAAATTCTTGTAAGCCAAAGTCAACAGGATGACCGAGCCACGCACAAAGTTAGGAACGGTAGTGGTTACAGTGGCACGAACATTCGTGCCAAATTGTTCGCTCGCAATCGTGACGAATAAGCCCCAATAGCCCGATACACAACCAAGTAAAAAACTCATGATGTAAAAAGCAGACACACTTAATCCTTGCACATACAACATTGCTCCGCTTAAAGCCATACAAAGCAATAAAAAACCCGCAACAACATGCCGACGATTGCTATAAACTTGGCTCAACCACCCACACACCAAATCACCAAATGACAAACCGATATAAGCATACATCACCGCATCTGCCACACTCACTTTACCTAAAACACCTGTCGCTTCAGCTATTTTGGGCGAAAACTTAATCAAAATGCCCAAAGTGTACCAAATTGGCACACCTAAAAGAATGCACCAAAGATATTTGACGAATCGTTCACGGCTTGTAAACAATGATAGAAAGTTGCCTTTCGATACCCCCTCAGTATTTTTCAAATTTTCAAACATACCAGACTCGAATGTGCGGAATCGAAGAAATAAAAGCATTAAGCCCAAACCGCCACCAATAAAATAAGAGGTTTGCCAACTGAAGTTTTTGCTGATTGTCGCAGATGCCACCGCACCCAATGCCCCCATAGAAACGATGATGATAGTACCAATGCCGCGATTTTCTTTCGACATCAATTCCGATACCAACGTAATGGCAGCCCCCAATTCGCCTGCTAAACCAAAGCCCGCCACAAAACGCAAAACAGAATAAGTGGTTGTATCGGTCACAAATCCATTGGCAAAATTAGCGAGCGAATACATCAAAATCGAGCCAAATAGAATGGATTTGCGCCCTAAACGGTCGCCCATGATACCCCACAACAAGCCACCAATGAGCATACCACCCATCTGAAAGTTAAAAAGCACAAAATCGTAGTAGTAATTCACCTGTTCAGGTGCAAGATTCAAGCCTGCAGGGCCGAGACTTTGTTTGCCAATCACATTGAAGAGTTGTAGGTCAAATATATCCACAAAATAGCCCAAAGCGGCGACAATGACCGTAAACCAGACTTCTTTTTCTTTGTTTTGATTTTCCATTTTGGTTGTCTTTTTTTAATTCGCTAAAGTATTGAGACTTTCCGATAATTTAGAAAAGGAGTGTGCAAAAATTAAGAAAAAAGCCGCACAACCACTTCCAACCTTCCAGAAACAAAAAAAGCGAGTAGCCAATCAAAGGCTCTCGCTTTTTTGTTTTTGAGAAGTAAAAAATTACATCCAACCCAACATTTGAACGAAATAGGTGCAAACGAAAGGTAAACCTACCCAAAACCATTGCGGTGCAAATATGATGAGGGCGATAGTAGCGATAACAGAAACAGCGAATAAAGTCGCGTGCTTGCTGCTGAAATTAGTCATTTTTTCCATAATCGTATTTTTTGTTGCAAAATTAAAAAGTCAAATGGACTAAACAAGGTTTGTGGATATAATTTATACTTTTTCTAATTACGAAGGCGAGGTAATTAACTACCGAGTATTTAGGTTGTGAGACGCAGAAATGTGTATTTTTATCGCTTCAATAACTCAATCTTTTTTAAAACCTGCGTTTACCATGAAAAAATAACTCTAGAAACATTCTACATTGCGATTCATAAAACAATAATCCAATTAGTGCGGTATCCTTAAAAACTCAATAATGTTCAATACGCATTTTCTCATCTCCGTTGACACAGGCGGCACATTCAGCGACTGCATCGCCATTGATTCAAATGGTAACACACACACTTGTAAAATACTGAGTAACAGTTCCTTACGAGGGTCAATTATCGAATGGGTTGACGAACGTACTTTCTATGTTCAAAATTCATGGCTCGCGCACCGCGATATTTTCAAGGGTTATCGTTTTCGTTTGCTCAACCACCCCCTCAGTAATATGACTGATTTTTATATAAAAAATTATGATAGCAATAAAAAAACAATCATCCTCAATCAACCTTTGCCTGCCGAATGCTACGGCCAAAAACTCGCATTTGACATCACAGCCGACGAAGAAGCACCGATTTTAGCCGTGCGTTTGATTACTCAAACGGCACTCGACGAGCCTTTTCCTCCGCTCGATTTGCGACTCGGCACAACACGTGGCACAAATGCACTTTTGGAAGAAAAAGGTGCCAAAACGGCTTTCCTTACGACTGAAGGTTTTGCAGATATTTTAGAAATCGGTACACAGCAACGCCCCGACCTTTTTGCTTTGCATATACAAAAGCCCAAGCCACTTTATACTGAGGGGGTCGAAATTGAAGAACGTTTAGACGCTAAGGGCAATATTCTAAAACCATTGAATGTCAATAGCTTAGAATATAAAATCACTTTACTGAAAAAGAAAAAAATTGAATCTATTGCCCTCGCTTTGATGCACTCTTATCGTAATCCAGAGCAAGAACAAATGGTCAAAAAGATTTTAGAAAAACACTTCGATTACATTTCTCTGTCATCGGAATTATCGCAACAAATAAAATTTGTTCCTCGTGCGCAAACAGCCGTTGTCAACGCTTATCTCGCCCCTATTCTGAACGATTATTTGAAAAAAATAACACAAAAACTACCATCTGAAGCCTTACGTGTGATGACCAGCGCAGGCAACCTCATTGTGTCTAATTTTTTCATGCCCAAAGACAGTTTACTGAGTGGCCCAGCAGGTGGTGTCGTGGGTGCCGCTACAATTGGTCAGCGAAGTGGTTTTGAGCAGCTTATCACCTTCGATATGGGTGGCACGAGTACCGATGTGGCTCGTTACGATGGCGATTTTGATTATCGGTTCGATGTCAATATTCGCAATGCAACTGTTTTTTCTCCCGCTTTGCACATCGAAACCGTAGCTGCTGGTGGTGGTTCGGTTTGTTATTTCGATGGTAAAAAACTCTGTGTCGGTCCCGAAAGCGCAGGTTCATCGCCGGGTCCAGCCTGCTATGGTGCTGGCGGGCCGTTGACCATTACAGATGTCAATTTGCTGTTGGGTCGGCTCGATGCTGCTCAATTTGGCATCCCCATTTTTATAGAAAAAGCCAAAGAGAAACTCATTGATTTACAAGAAATTATAAAAGAAAGCGGGTATAATATCTCAGAAGAAAAAATATTAAATGGTTTTTTAGTCATTGCTAACGAACGTATGGCTGATGCTATACGCAAGATATCGGTTGCCAAAGGTTATGCACCCCCTCAGTATGCACTTCTCGTTTTTGGTGGTGCAGGCGGCTTGCACGCTTGCAGTATGGCACGGCTATTAGACATGAAAACGATTCTTGTGCCAGAACATGCAGGCATTTTGTCGGCTTATGGCATTTTAAATGCTGCCATCGAACGATTTGAAGAAAAACAAATATTAAAGCCTGTTTCGGAAGCCCATTACACCACCTTGCAGCAAGATTTTACCAATTTAACGGCATTAGCGCGCACAAAACTTATAGCCGAAGGGGTTGATAAACAGCATATTCAAGTCAAGAAACAACTCATTTTTTGCCGCTTACAAGGACAAGATGCCACCATCGAACTGGATTTTGAACCCGATTTTACGGAAAAATTCAGAGAAAAGTATGAAAAAATCTATGGGCATTGGGTCGAAAACCGTGCTATCGAAGTAGAGAGTATTCGAGTCATTGCAGGTGAAAGGAAAGAAAATAGAAACCCATTAGAAATAAATAAACAATCCGACAATTCTCAAACGCCCCCTCAGTATCAACCTGAATTTAGGCATAAAATCCAAGCCTTAGTCGGGCAAAATTGGCAAGAAGTACCTGTCTATTTTAGAGAAGATTTGAGAACAGGCGCAATGGTTCAAGGTTTTGCACTTTTGTTGGATAAATATTCGACAACGGTTATTGAAGAAAATTTCATACTAAAGATTGATAAATACAATACAGCCATCATCCAAAAAGCGAATAATGATAAAACAACAAACTTTAAAGCAAATCAATCAAACAATAACCAAACCATTGATTTAGAGCTATTTACCAATCGTTTTATGAGTTTGGCAAGTAATATGGGTGCTATGTTGCAACGTACTGCCTTGAGTGTGAATGTGAAAGAACGACTCGATTTTAGTTGTGCTTTGCTCGATAAAGATGGGTATTTGATTGCTAATGCACCGCATATTCCTGTGCATTTGGGTAGTTTGGGCGTATGTGTGCGCGAGGTCTTGAAAGTTCTAAAAATAGAAAAAGGAGATACCGTTGTGACCAATCATCCAGCGTTTGGCGGCTCACATTTGCCCGATGTGACACTTATTTCAGCCTGTTATACTGAGGGGGGGCAATTGATTGGCTACGTAGCAAATCGTTGTCATCATTCAGAAATAGGTGGTATCCGCCCTGCCTCAATGCCCCCCAATGCTACCCGACTGATTGAAGAAGGCGTGATTATTGAACCCATGTATTTAGTGAAAAATAATATTACAGATTGGGAATCAATTAGTTATAAACTCCAATTCAATACCTACCCGACTCGTTCATTGTCTGAAAATTTGGCTGATTTAAATGCAGCTTTAGCAGCAAATATTAACGGAGTAATGGCTTTGCAGCAAATGGTGGCCGAACATGGCTTGGAGAAAGTACACTATTATATGTCTGAATTGAAAAATTATTCGGCAGAAAGATTGACGCTATCTTTGAATAGATTTAAGAAAATGTCTGATTCTCCTAAATTTTATACTGCTGAAGAGCAGCTTGATGATGGTACTTTGCTGAAAGTAAAAATTTCGATAGAAGATAAAATCGTATTTGATTTTTCGGGAACATCACCTGTTCACAAGGGGAATCTGAATGCTACGCCAGCAATAGTCAACTCAGTTGTGATTTATGTATTACGGCTTTTAGTTGCAGAAAACATTCCTTTAAACGAAGGCTTTATGCAAAATGTAGGATTGATTTTGCCTAAAAACTCGATTCTAAATCCCGATTTTCGCGAAAATACTGAGGGCTACCCAGCAGTTGTAGGTGGTAATGTAGAAACGAGTCAACGTTTGACTGACACTATTCTGAAAGCCTTAAAGCTTTTGGCTTGCGGGCAGGGCACGATGAACAATGTTTTGTTTGGCAATCACAATTTTGGCTACTATGAAACGATTTGTGGTGGTAGCGGTGCAGGCGATGGCTTTGATGGTACAGATGCGGTACATACGCACATGACAAATACGCGTATTACTGACCCTGAAATATTGGAATTTAGGTATCCTGTGCGGCTCGATACGTTCAAAATACGAAAAAATTCGGGCGGAAAAGGCAAATTTAAAGGTGGAAATGGCATTGTTAGACAATTGACGTTCTTAGACGATGTTGCCTTATCCGTTTTGACACAACATCGAAAAGTTGCTCCTTTCGGTCTGAATGGCGGCGAGGCAGGAAAGATAGGAAAACAATATTTGTTGTTAAAAAATGGTAAAAAGAAAAATTTGAAAGGCATTGACGGAGCAAATTTGACGGCTGGTGATACCTTTGTGATTGAAACGCCTGGTGGCGGAGCAGCTAATATAATTGTTAATGTAATTCCTAATTGACTTATGGTTGAATATGCTTTCTTGAATGGTGAAATAATGCCAATAGAAAACGCCAATTTAAACATCACAGACCTTGCATTACTGAGGGGATACGGTGTGTTTGATTTTTTCAAAGCAATTGATGGTCGTCCAATTTTTATGGAAGACCATTTAGATAGGTTTGAAAGCTCTACTTGGTTATTGGGATTGAAAATTCCTTATACACGTGATGAGTTAAAGAAGAATATTTTAGAGTTAGTGAAACTCAATAAACATAAACTATTAGGTATCAAATTAGTATGCACTGGAGGCTACTCCATTGATGGATACGCGCCCGCAGAAAAGCCTAATCTATTTATGGTTGCCAAACCATTTATTATGCACCCTTTTGAGAAAGAGTTGAGTCTGATAACTGTTGAACATCAACGCGAATTGGCAGAAATAAAAAGTATCAATTATATAAAGCCTATTTCTGTATTAGCACAATTGCGTATATCAGAGGCTGATGATGTATTATACTATAGTGATGGTTATATAACAGAATCATCGCGGAGCAATATTTTTATTGTAAAAAATGGGCTTTTGGTTACACCTGACACAGGAATACTAAAAGGTATTACACGGAAAAAAATTTTGCAGTTCGCTTCTGAAATTTTGCCTATTGAAATTCGCCCAGTAAAGCTAGAAGAGGTTTTAGAGGCTGACGAAGTTTTTATGACTGGTAGCACTAAAAGAATTACTCCAATTACAAAAATTGATAATAAATCATTTCAAACTGGTCATTTTACACGTACTTTATACAACAGGTTGCTTGTTGAAGAAAATCTCAGTTAGCTTCAAGTTATTCAAAGCAGATTTTATGAATTAATCAACTCTCTAATAAGAATCCTAAAATTGTGAATCCGAGGTAATTATCGAATAAAAGTAAGATAAATACAAAATAATTTTCTAAAAAATTTGGAAAAAGCTAACTAATACATAGATTTGTCATTAAATTGTAAAACATCATTGAACAAAGACTCTACCTTTTGTAAGATAAATAATTTTTTCCTTTATACATCACTTTGCTTCATTGATTTTCAATTTTTTGAGTATAAAACTTTTTTAAATCTGAAAATTTATTCTTCTTTGCAGTAGATAAAGATGCGTAACGGCATTAATTTTGCAAAACGAGTCTTACAAATAATTGATTTTCAGTTTCTTAAGTTAATTGTTTTTTTTCATATCTGTGTCTGTTTTTTTAAACTAAAAATGAACCAGAGATGATTAACCAAGACATAAAAACAGTATCAAATAAACAGACGGATATTGAAACGCTATAATTAACATTCGGTTAGAAAACTATCCGAACCAAAACTTTTGCGATATGAATGAGCAAAAAATGCCGACAACGACAGACCTTGTCGTTGCTCTCGACATTGGTACAACAAAAGTTTGTGCCATCGCCGGTCGTAAAAACGAACACGGCAAACTTGAAATCCTTGGTGTCGGTAAAGTAGATAGCGTCGGTGTGATGCGCGGCGTTGTTACAAATATCGAGAAAACTGTCAATGCTATCTACGAAGCTATTTCTGCTGCTGAACGTATGGCAAAAGAAAAATTCACACATGTTCATGTAGGCATTGCGGGGCAACACATCAAGAGTTTACAACATCGTGGTATTCTCACTAGAGACAATGACCACACCGAAATCAGCCAAAAAGACATCCAACGGCTTATGAATGATATGCACAAATTGGTGTTGCCACCTGGTGATAAGATTTTGCATGTTATTCCACAAGAATATACCGTTGACAATGAGCAGGGTATTACAGACCCAATTGGCATGAGTGGTGTGCGTTTAGAAGCTAACTTCCACATCATCACAGGTCAAATTTCAGCTTCTAACAATATTCATCGTTGTGTAGAGCGTACAGGCTTAAAGGTGGAAAGTATGACACTTGAGCCTATTGCTTCTGCTGTTGCTGTATTGAGTGAAGAGGAGAAAGAAGCAGGTATTGCATTAGTTGATATTGGTGGTGGTACAACTGATATTACGATTTTCCAAGATGGTATTATTCGTCACACCGCTGTTATTCCTTTTGGTGGCAACGTGATTACGTCTGACATCAAAGAAGGTTGTACAGTGATGCAACATCAAGCTGAAGCTCTGAAAGTAAAATTTGGTGCTGCTTTAGCAGAAGAAGTGTACGACAACCGCATCATTACCATACCAGGCATCAAAGGTCGTGACTATAAAGAAATTAGCGAAAAAAACCTCGCTCGTATTATACAAGCCCGCATGGAAGAGATTTTCGACTATGTTGTTTGGGAAATTCGTCGTTCAGGCTACGAACGCAAATTGATTGGAGGTATTGTGCTCACTGGTGGTGGCTCTTTGCTACGCGATATTGAAAAATTGTGCGAATTCCATACTGGCATGAGCACACGTATTGGCGTGCCCATCGAGCATTTAGGTCATGGTTATACAGAACAAGTAGCAAGCCCCATCTTCTCAACTGCTATTGGACTATTGTTGAATGGTATTGCTTTTGAAGAAGAAAATGTGCGTTTGCGTCCAGTTGTTGAAGAAAAACCTGCTGTTGTCGAACCTATCGTTGAAACTGTTAAATTAGATAATCCTGTAGTGGAAGAAAAGTCACAACCACAAGGTGGTAGATGGTTGGAAAGTATCTTCAAAAAAACCAAAGAGTGGTTTGAAGCTGAGCCCGATGTGGATTTGAAATAAAATACTAAAGGCAATGCTTTAGACACTATGAAACCATAATTTTTAATTCTAAAACAAAACAACATGGTTTTTAATTTCAAGCAAGAAGAACCATCTATCATAAAAGTAATAGGTGTCGGTGGTGGCGGCTCAAATGCCGTTACACACATGTACAAACAAGGTATTATCGGTGTTGATTTCGCCATTTGCAACACAGATTCGCAGGCAATGGAATTGAGTCCTGTGCCTACACGGATTCAACTCGGTCCTTCTGTTTCAGCGGGTTTGGGCGCAGGTTCGCAACCACAACGGGGCAAACAAGCCTGTCTCGAAAGCATCGAAGACGTGAAACGTTATCTTGAGAATGGTACAAAAATGCTCTTTATCACAGCTGGTATGGGTGGCGGCACAGGTACAGGTGCAGCACCTATTATTGCCAAAACAGCGCAAGAGATGGGCATTCTGACTGTCGCTATTGTGACTTTACCTTTTACTTTCGAAGGTAAAAAACGGGTCACACAGGGTGTTGATGGTTTAGAAGAATTGAAGAAAAACGTGGATACCATCATCGTTATCTCGAACGACAAATTGCGCCAGATTTATGGCAATATGTCTGTATCTCATGCTTTTGCACAGGCTGATAATATCTTAACAACTGCTGCCAAAGGCATTGCCGAAATCATCACTGTGCCAGGCTATGTCAATGTAGACTTTGAAGATGTGAATACTGTAATGCGTGGTTCAGGTGTGGCTATCATGGGTATCGGTGTGGCCGAAGGTGAAAACCGTGCTTTGAAAGCTGTGGATGCTGCTTTGTCTTCTCCGCTATTAGAAGACAATAACATTCAAGGTGCTAAACATATCTTGGTCAACATCACAAGTGGTACGAAAGAAGTAACAATGGACGAAATATTCGGTGTCACTGAATTCGTTCAAGAAGAAGCAGGTGAAGGTGCTAACTTGATTTGGGGTAATTGCTACGACGATACTTTGGGTGATAAAGTGGCTGTCACAGTCATTGCCACAGGTTTTGAAAGCCGTATGTCACCAAATGCTCAACAAGGTCGCAATGATGGAAAAATTGTTGTTTCGTTGGATGAAGAACCTAAAAAAGACAAAAAGCCTGATTTTTTCGGGTTTGGCTTTGAAAATACTGAGGGGTCAAACTCTGTGATTGAGTTTGAGTCTGAGCGTTTTTCAAAGCCTAAATCGCCAGCTTTCAACTTCAACCAAGCACCTGCGCAAATGCCTCAACCCGCAAAAGTGGAAACTAATGAGGAAGACCGTCGCCGTAAATTGGTACAAGAACAAGCACGTCGCGAACGTTTGCGTTCAAGTGTCAATACCTTGAAACTGAGCAATCCACAAACCATTATCGAAATGGAAAACGAACCCGCTTACTTGCGTCGTGGTGTTAAATTGGATTCTGTTCAATACTCATCTGAACGTATGACATCCAATTGGTCTATTGACGAAAATGATGAATTGAGAACATCAGGTAATTCGTTTTTACACGATAATGTTGATTAATTGTATTTAGTAAATCATTCATATCGCTGCCTCATTCACTTCTGTGAATGGGGCATTTTTTTTCATTGCCACCATACCCCTCAGTATCGGCTTCATTCTTTCAAAAGTTAGACGCATCGTTGCACAAGTCTTAAAGCCCATTTTCTCATAAAACGCAATAGCTTCGAGGCTTGTATCCATGGCTTTGAGCCAAACGACTTCTTTTTGTAACTCTTGTCCTATGGTGAAAGTGTAGTCAACGAGCATTCTGCCAATACCTCTGCCCTGCCCTTGTTTTGTCAAATAGATGCGCTCTAATTCAAGGGCATTTTCAATTTCTTCGCTGTCAAAAGTCTCTAATTGTAAAACGTCGGATTGGCAACGGTTTTTACTGAGGGGGTAGTTTTGATTGATTTTCAAAAAGCCGAGCGGTTCTTTGTCATCTTCTACTCCAAAAAATAGCGCGTTTTCGTCAGACAATTCTAAGCGGAGTTGTTCCACATTAAAACATTTTTCTGCGTACCATTCGCCTGCGTCAAACCACAAATGCCTGTAATGGTCAAAATAAGCCTTTAGAGCGACTTTCGACAACCAGGCTGCATCGTCAATGGTCAACGGGAAGATTCGCACACTGTTTTTTATGTATTCTGCTTGTATCATATTTAATCAATCGTCATTGGTCATTCCGACATTGGTTGTTCGGGCGTTGGTTGTTAGCTTTTTACTTTTTGAGGGGACTTATTTTGTGAATCTGAAAAAATGAGGTAATGATTGGCTCAATCATCACCTCATTTGTCTTTTACTCTTTTTTTAAAATCTTAATTTCTGCTATTCTATGGTTTTACATTTGTTTTATCCAAACACTTGAATAGGTCGCGCAAAATATCCATATCGTATATTTCATAATCTTCGTAGCCAATACTCCATGACACACGTACGGCATCTAACTCCGATTGCGTCAACTCAATCGTTTCTGGGATAATGAGTTGTGCGCGGAAGGTGGTTGTACCTTTGTCAACATCTACTGCGCCTATGTCTGTCTTTTGCGTAGCTAAACTGACCTTTTTACCATTGATGAAACGGAAAATAATGTATGAACCACGGTCTAAAAAGCCAAAGGTACGCTGGGCTTCTTTTGATTGAACAGTAAGAACCAGATTGAGATACACAACGCGGCTACCTTCCACCCTCGTAGCGGTTGCCAAACAGGTGACGTAGTCTTTGTCTTTCATAGCATTGCGCATAAAATCGTCGGTGTGGGTAAACAAGACGATAGGCGTGGTTTCTTGTTTCTTTTTGCCTGTAAAGTTATCCATGCCATCGAATGCCAAATTGCAATTCATCATTGAGGGTGTGTTCATCAGAACATCATCTTTAGTATCGAGTTTTTTGTAAACAATACTGGTTTTACTCGACTCTGAACGGGGTTTTGTGGCTACTTTTTTGGTTTCTTTTTTCTTTTTTTCAGTTTCTTTCGGCTCGTTTGTTTCAGTGGTGGATGCAGGCGGCGTATCTGTGGCAGCAATGTCTCCAACAGTTTCTGTATTGGTCACTGGCGGCGTGTCTATGAGTTTTGTTGATGGCTTTTTTTCTTTTTTCGATTTGGCTTTCTGAGCGGTTGATTTATTGTTTTTTGATTCCTTTACGGCTGTTTCATTTTGGGTAATGGTATCAGCAGCTAAGGTTTGTTGTGCTGTTGTTTCAGATGGCACAACCGTTTCTTCTGTTTTCGTAGGTTCGTTATTGGGAGCAGGTGTTTGGTTTTTGGGGGTGTTTTTGTTTTTTGAGTTGCTGCTTTTCTTGGGTCGCGGCATGGTTTCCGCAGAAAGCATGTCGGGTTCGGTTTGTTCGGTTTTGGTTTGTGTTTTTTTGGCGGTTTTAGTTGCCGAAGCGGATTCTTTTTTCTTGTTTTTGGTTTCGCTTTTGGTGGATTTTGTTGATTGTGCTACCCCCTCAGTATTCGACGGTGTTGATTGGCTCGGTTGACTTTCCAATTGGGTCATTGTTGGCGATGCAGGTTTGGTCTTTGTTTTTTCTTTCTTCTTGGATGCGGTTGCAGGTGCTTCGGTTGCTTGTGCAACGGGGAGGGTATTGGCTTCGTTGCCCAACTTGATTTCGCCGTACCTTTTCTCATATTCACTGATGAATTTCGCTCGTTTGGAAGGGCTTTCGCTTAATATTTCAGTCACATCCACTAATAGGTTTGTGGCGTAACGTCGCTTTTGGAGCAATTCATCTTCTTTGGTTTTGAAGGTTTTTATTTCCGCTTCTACACGCTTTTTCTCTACTTTTGCAGCCTTTGATGGATTGTCTTGGAGGTCTGTCAAGTCTTCCTCAAGGCGTATGCGTTTACTTTTGATGTCTTCCAATTCTTCCGATGCGACTCTATTGCGTTCTTGTGCCACATTGAGCAACTGATTGGCTTTTTGTAGGTCTTTAACGGGGTCTTGTGCTTTTAAGGGCAACCAAATGACCATTAGTAGAACCATCAGCGACCCAATAAATTTATGTTTGACAGTCATGTTTTTTAAAAGTATTTAAAAAGTTATCACTTATTTTGAACTGTGAACTAAAAGCGTACAATGTTTTTCGGTTGAGAAACTGTTGTAAAACCTATTACTGATTGTTTCTTGCTGCGCTTGAAATGCGTGCGATGAAAAAAATTCATTCAGAGTGCATCTCAATTTTGCATCGTTAATGAAGTAAAATTGACATGCGCTCTATAAAAATCCTTTTTTGTACGCTTTTTTCTGTTTGTCTAAAAGGACTCCTTCGGAACAGAAAAGCAGTCAATCAGTGTCCATTGCAAGTTTTAAAACAGTTTTTGACACATTAAGGCGCAGATTATCCATACTCTGCGAATCAATTGGTCAACACTTTTGCAAAATTAATCTATTTTCAATAAGGAAAAAGTGAAAATAAGTCTCACTTTTTTTTCATTACAACAATCATCTTAAAACGTATCAATCCATGAAAGCGCGTCATTCTAAAATCTATTTCTTTTTTCTCTTCATTCATTCATCTTTATTGATGCAAGCTCAGACTATGCAAAAAAACAAAGCCATTTACCCGACCACTCGCCAAGATGCGACCGTCGTTGATGACTATCATGGAACGAAAGTTGCCGATCCGTACCGCTGGTTAGAGGACGATAATTCAGCAGAAACCAAAGACTGGGTCAAAAAACAAAATGAGGTCACGTATAGCTATCTCGAAAAAATACCTTATCGCCAAGCCATCAAAGGACGCATCGAAAAGCTCTGGAATTATGAAAAATTCGGCTCGCCTTTCAAACGTGGTGGCAAGTATTATTTCTACAAGAACGACGGTTTACAAAATCAGTCGGTTCTCTATGTCCAAAACGATCTCAATTCCCCCCCCTCAGTAGTCATTGACCCAAACACGCTCTCGAAAGACGGGACAGTGGCTTTGGGTTCGATTTCTTTCAACAAAGCTGGCGACAAAATGGCTTACCAACTCGCCAAAGCGGGTTCGGATTGGCAAACCATCTATGTCAAAGATTTGACAACGGGCAAGGATTTAAAAGAGGAACTCAACTGGGTCAAATTTTCGGGTATCGCTTGGCAAGGCGATGGTTTCTATTACTCCAAATACCCTACGCCAGACGCAGGTAAGGAATTGACTGCTAAGGCTGAGTTCGGCAAATTGTACTTTCACAAACTCGGTACGCCACAAACCGACGACGTTTTGGTGATGGAGGATACCGAAAACAAAAATCGCCGTTTCGGTGCTGAAACAACCGAAGACCAGCGTTTTCTTATTGCCTACCCTACTGAAAGTACGAAAGGCAATATGCTCAAAATCAAAGACTTAAAAACCAATGGCGATTGGGTAACGGTGGCAAATGATTTCAAAAATGATTGGAATGTGATAGAAAATGACGGAGACTGGGTGCTAATCATGACAGACTACAATGCTCCGCGCAGTCGCATCATCGCTATCAACCCAACGATGCCCGAAGAAAAAAATTGGAAAACCATCATTCCCGAAAGCCCTACCGATGTCTTGCAAGGCGCAAGCATTGTCGGTGGAAAGTTGGCAACTTATTGGTTACACAATGCCTCAAGTCAAGTCAAGTTCTACGACTTGTCGGGAAAGTTTCTGAACGAATTGACATTGCCCAGCATCGGTACTGTAGGCGGCATCAGTGGCAAACGTGACGAAGACCAAGCTTTTTATTCGTTTTCAAGTTTCACAAGACCGAATACGATTTACAAATTAGACCTCAAAACAATGAAGTCAACCATTTTCAAAGCTCCGAAAGTGGATTTCAACTCTGACAATTACGTGACCAAACAAGTGTGGTACACCTCGAAAGATGGAACAAAAGTGCCGATGTTTGTCACAATGAAAAAAGGTACAAAACTAACGGGCAAGAATCCCACTTTACTCTACGGCTATGGTGGATTTAATATTTCCATGACTCCAGGATTCAGTGTATCTCGTGCGGCATTGTTGGAGATGGGCGGCATTTACGCCGTGGCTAATCTGCGAGGCGGTGGCGAATTTGGCGAAGAGTGGCACGCTGCTGGCACAAAGGAGCGCAAACAAAATGTATTCGACGACTTTATTGGAGCAGCCGAATACCTTATCAAAGAAAAATACACCTCTTCCGATTATTTGGCGATACACGGCGGCTCAAACGGCGGGCTTTTAATCGGAGCTTGCATGACTCAGCGACCAGAGTTGTTCCGTGTGGCCTTACCTGCGGTCGGTGTTTTGGATATGTTGCGCTACGACAAATTCACGATTGGGCGTGCATGGGCAACCGACTACGGTTTGAGCGAAGAGAAAGACGGTTTTGATTATCTCTACAAGTTTTCGCCACTACACAATATCAAAAAAGGCGTAAAGTATCCAGCTACAATGGTAACGACTGGCGACCACGACGATAGGGTTGTGCCTGCGCACTCTTTCAAATTTGCTGCCGCACTACAAGAAGCCCAAGCGGGCGAACACCCAGCCTTAATTCGTATTGAAGTCGCCGCAGGTCACGGTGCTGGCAAGCCAACAGCTAAAGTCATCCAAGAACAAGCGGACATCTATGCGTTTATGTTTTACAGCATGGGTTTAGTGCCTAAATTGTAGTGGTTATACTGAGGGGGGTCGAATGTTCGGAAAGTATCTTTTCTTTCCGAACATTTTTTGTTAATGGTTGGTTTTTTAAGCCAAAACGTGTATTTTGTTGCTCTTTTTCATTGTTTCTTAAACAAAAATTAAGTTCAATTTAAGTTATTAGCAGTCGTAAGAACTTGAATGTCTTTGCCATTTTAGAAACATTGAATGTCGTTTTGAAAAAAACTAAGGTAATAATCCAAAAGTTTATCAATTTTGTACTTTTCAAATCTTCTCAATACCTTATTTACTGAGGGGGTAACATTTTTATTAATCCAATAGCGTAAAGCACTTTAACAAATGAGAATAAAAGAGCTTCATCTAACCAATTTTAGAGGATTCGAACAGTTAGACATTGTTTTTCCGAATCGTTTGGCTGTTTTTATTGGCATCAATGGTGCTGGCAAATCTGCTGTGATAGATGCTATGAGTTTGTATTTAATGCAGTTAGTCATTGGTCTTACTCGTGGAAGCCTATTGGGTACATTTCAAGATACAATAGATAAAAATATAAAAAACGGGCAATCTGCATCAACCTTAACTTTTGATTTAGAATACAAGGATTTAACTGACTTAAACCTATTGATGACTATAAAAAAGGATACAGATTTCCCTTCGAGTATAAATTACACTACATCTTTAGAAACATTTTTTGATATTATATATGCCAACAAAACTGCAAAATTCATCAACGCTGCATTAAACCTACCTGTTTTCATACATTATGGCAGCAATAGAGCGAATGAGGGTGAGTCACAGATACAACTTCAAAGCCGTATTCCGCTTCCTCAATTCAAAATTTATCAAAACGCTTTCTTTCATTCAATAAACAATTTTTCAGATTTCATTAATTGGTTCAAAGAAGAAGAAGACAGAGAAAAAGACTTAATCATTGCTGAGAAAAATTTTGATGCAAAAAATACGAATTTAGAAACCATCAGACGTACCATTACGACATTTTTACAATATCTCAATCAGGATACAACTTTTTCAGATTTAAAAATCAATCGCCATACAAACACCTTCAACGATTTCAAAGCCAATGGCACATATGTATTAACGATTAAAAAAAGAGGAGAAACCTTTGACCTTTCGCAATTGTCGGATGGCGAAAAGACAATCTTGATGTTGGTTTGCGACATAGCCCGCCGCCTAACAATCGCAAACCCTATCCTCGAAAATCCATTGGCAGGCGAAGGTATCGTTCTCATAGACGAAATAGATTTACACTTGCACCCTCAGTGGCAACGTGAAGTAGTGCCAGCTTTATTAGCAACATTTTCGAATCTGCAATTCATCGTCACGACACATTCGCCACAAGTATTGAGCAAAGTCAAAAGAGAAAGTGTGTTTGTGTTAGAAGATGGTAAATTGGTGAAAAACATACCTCAAACTTACGGTCGCAATGCGTCTGCTATTTTATTCGAAATATTTGGTGTCACGGATAGACCGACTGATGTACAAGACAAAATCAATCGTTGTTCCGATTTATTGGACGAAGAAAGGTATGATGAAGCTAAAGCTTTGCTCAAAGAATTAACTGATTTGTTGGGAGAGCAAGATGAAGCCGTCATTGGGGCAAGAACACAACTTTTGTTTGACAATCAAACGATATAATGTATGAAGTGGATTAACAAAAACCGAGAAAACCAACCAGCTTCGCTCAAACGTCATCTGACAACACCGCATCATAATTACGACAACTATAAAGAAAAAGACGAATTGCGTGACGCTTTGCTCAAAGAGCAAGGCTTTATTTGCTGTTATTGTATGCAGAGAATACAAGAAGCTAATAAAAATAAGATGGAGATTGAACACTTCAGACCACAAAGTATTTATGATGGCACAAATGGCAAACCCGATTTGACGCTTGATTATACCAATCTACTAGCATCTTGTAAAGGCAACGAAGGTTCGCTCAAACATTTGCAACATTGCGACGAGCATAAAGGAAACGATGAAGTCGAGATAAATCCGATGAACAAAGACCTCATGGGAAAAATACGTTTCAATGCAGCAGGTCGTATTTTTGTATCAGAAACCAATGAGTTAGACAAAAGATTGAACCATGATTTGAATCATACACTCAATTTGAATATCCAAACTTTAGTGACGGAAAGGAAGAAAATATGGCAAACACTCGAACAACGTATGCGAAAAGAGTTTGGCACTAAAAACCCATCCAAAAGTTTTATCAATCAAAAAATTAAAGAATGGTCGGCACAAGACGAAGGTAAGTTCAAAACAATGTGCCAAGTCGCTATCTATTATTTGGAAAAAAAATTGAAAAAAGCCGTATGACATTGCACCCCCTCAGTATCAAACTGTTTTTTGAATTATGGGTTGAACATACACTTTCACATCCAACCATTAATCAACTTTGCTCCACACTTAACTCACTAACCCCAACCATTAACCAACTTTGCTCCACACTTAATTCACTAACCCCAACCATTAACCAACTTTGCTCCACACAAAGTTGATTAACCCAAACCATTAACAAACTTTGCTCCAAGCTTAATTCACTAACCCCAACCATTAACAAACTTTGCTCAACACTTAACTTATTAACGCCAACCATTAACCAACTTTGCTCTAAGCTTAATTCACTAATGCCAACCATTAACCAACTTTGCTCCAAGCTTAATTCACTAACGCCTACCATTAATCAACTTTGCTCCAAGCTTAATTCACTAACGCCTACCATTAACAAACTTTGCTTCACACAAAGTTGATTAACGCCAACGCTTAATCAATTTTGTAACGAGTACGTAATAATGTGGTTAAAGCTATAGGTATCCGATACAGAAGTGTGAATATTAATTTAAAATTTTTTTTAAAAAAAAAAAAAAAAAAAAAAAAAAAAAAAAAAAAAAAAAAAAAAAAAAAAAAACGCTTTTGACGACATTTTCCCATCGACTTTAATTCTCAATATTCCTCACCATCAATTCAATAGAACCATGAGT
>JAEUUP010000094.1 GCA_016787525.1 Saprospiraceae bacterium
ATATTTCTTTCGGATTGAAGCTAAAAATTGAGGCAAAAGCCTCAATTTTTAGCTTCAATCCATAAAAAAAATTTATTTTGTACGCCTTTCGTGCGTAGCACGAAACAGTGTGTAATGGTGTAATTTATTTCTGTCGCGTTACTTATGTGATAACAAATGATTATTTTCTTCAATTCTATAAATATTATAACCAAGGGTTTATAACCAGTAATTGAATAACAATAAACAGTCGCTTGCAATGGTAGAAATTCCAAAATTCTATCCAATCACAGGTTTTCATTTTCGCGTTCGCCTGTTCACAAATGGCAGCAATGCTGTTGACACCTATTTTCAATCAGTGAGCGGTTTGAGTGTGCAGATTCAGACTGAAACATGGAAAGAAGGTGGTGAGAATCGCTTTGAACATACCTTACCTGTGCGAACAAAGTATAGTGATTTGGTACTAAAACGTGGTATTATGTTGCCTAACAATTCGGATTGGACAGATTGGTTCAAAGACACAATGTCCTTGATGTCCGAACCTGCAAACGAGCGTAAGAAGTCAAAATTCATGCATCCACGCGACCTGATTGTAGAGTTATTGAATGAAAAACATGAGCCTTTGGCGCGCTGGACAGTTGTTCATGCATGGCCTAAAAACTGGAAAATCAACGACCTTAACGCAGAACGTGGTGAGGTATTGATTGAGTCGTTGGAGTTAAATTACAATTACTTTGTTTATGACAAACCTTGAGAGATGTCTTTTACTGAGGGGGTGCTTTTAGTATAAAACTTTATTGTTATAAAATATTAAATAGTTGAGTGTCAACGATTAATAACAGGAAAATCATTCAAATTTTTAAAACAAATGCCAATTGAAATTAAAGAACTAAATATCAAAATCAACTTAGCAGATAGCGGCGGCGGTAACACTACTGAGGGGTCGGATGATGCCAATGAAGCACAAGAGAAATTAATTGAAACTGTTGTTGAAAAAGTGTTAGAAATAATCAGAAGCAAGGATGAACGCTGACTTTTTGAGTTATGAGTTTGGTTTTAGGATTTATAAAAACAACTAAAAGCAATAAAAATGCCCGAAATCGCACCAAAGAAAGGGTCAAATGTAACACCCGTAGTAATATATGCATACAATGACAAAAAACTTGCAGGCAAGCAAGTGGGTGAGTTCTCACTACCTATCAATCCCGAAAACTATGCCCTAACATATAAAGTTGAGGTAGATCAATCGGGTGGTCATGGGAATAGTGGGTCAGATGTGAAGTACAAAAAAACGCCACCTGAGCAGCTTAAATTGGAGTTCATTTTTGACAACACAGGAACGGTCATGGGTAATACAATGGACGGTACATCGGTGCAAGAGCAAGTGAAAAAGTTTATGACAGTTGCCTACCATGTAGATGGAGAAAGCCATAAACCGCATTATTTGAAGATATTATGGGGCGAAAATTTAATGACGGGCGAAGTAAAAGGCTTTAATTGTATGCTGACGCAGGTGGACATCAATTACACATTATTCGCTCGAACAGGCGAGCCATTACGCGCCAAACTGACCTGCCAGTTTACAAATTATATTGAAGCAGAAGCTCGACTCAAACAACGCCAAGACCATCGCTCACCCGACTTAACACATGTTAGAACTGTTGAATTGGGTGACCGTTTGCCTTTGATGACTCACCGTATTTATGACGATCAATCATATTATCTGAAAGTAGCAAAGGCGAATAGTTTGACGACATTTAGAAAACTAAAAGTAGGTACGGACATCATTTTTCCACCAATTCAAGAACCTAATAGTTGAATTAAGAATAAAAAATGAACAATTAAAAACAGAGTTTGGCTATTTGCTCAAAGTCATTTTTAAGTTCTAATTCTCCATTTTGGTAAAATACCCCTCAGTATTCCAGACATTTTTTAGCAAAATAAAAAATCTTGAATAGAAAAATATGGCTCAACAAACCCAAACCAGCGTTCCTAACGACTCGCGCCGCGACGTAGTGAGTTTTGAAGTATTAGTCAATGGAAATACTATAAACGCTGCTTTTCAAGTGCTGAACATTGTAGTAACCAGCGAGGTGAATATGATTCCTACGGCACGCTTGATTCTGAGGGATGGAACACCATCGAGCCAAACTTTTGAGGTCAGCGAAAGTGATACTTTTGAACCAGGAAATTTGATTGAAATAAAATTAGGCCGCGACTCGCATAATAAAAGTGTTTTTAAAGGAAAAATCATTCGACAAAGCCTAAAAGCCAAAGAAAGTGGTGATTCTATGCTTATAGTTGACTGCCGTGACGAGGCTTTTGAATTAACCTTAGGGAGAAAAAATCGTTACTTTGAAAATGTAAAAGATAGTGACGCAATCCAACAAGTGTTGGGTAGTAAAGCAGGGACAATAGAATCAACCCATGAACAACACCGAGAATTGGTACAATACTATTGTTCAGACTGGGATTTTGTAGTTAGTCGAGCAGAGATGAACGGGAAGTTGGTTTTTGTTGATAAAGGGAAAGTGAGTTGCAAAAAACCTTCTACTTCCGAAACAGAGGTCATAGAATTGGTTTTTGGCAGCAACCTCCGTGAATTTGAAACAGAGTTGGATGCTCGGACGCAATATGGCAACGTTAGAACCAGTGCTTGGGATTACACCACTCAGCAACTCGTCTCTTCAGAAAGTAGTTCATCAGGTAGTTTTACCGAACATGGTAATCTTCGGGGCAGTTCTTTGGCATCGAAAGCAGGTTTAGTAACATTGGAGTTGCGTCACAGCGGACAAGTCACTGAACCCGAGCTCAAAGACTGGGCTGATGCGACCCTGCTCCGTAGTCGGTTGGCAAAAATCAGAGGACGTGCTAAGATTCAAGGCTTTGAAGGTGTAGTAGCAGGGTCTTGTGTCAAATTAGTGGGTATGGGTGCACGGTTCAATGGTAAGGCTTTTGTGTCGGCTGTACGACACGAATTGGGTGCAGGTGCCTGGTACACACAAGTTCAATTTGGCTTATCATCGGAGTTTTTCTATAAGAAATTCACTATTACCGAAGTACCCGCCGCAGGATTGACACCTTCAGTATCGGGTTTGCAAATTGGTATAGTTGTACAGTTGGAAGGTGACCCAGAGGGGCAAGACCGCATTCAAGTCAAATTACCAACGCTCGACAATGCTGCAAAAGGCACTTGGGCGCGTGTGACGACACTCGATGCAGGCAACAATCGTGGTTCTTATTTTCGACCAGAAATCGGTGATGAAGTTTTGGTCGGTTTTATAAACGACGACCCGCGCGATGCGATCGTTTTGGGCATGTTCAACAGTAGTCAAAAACCTGCACCAATCTCAACTAAGGATACTAACCATATCAAAGGTTTTGTTACACGAAGTGATATGCGGATTTTGTTTGATGACGAAAATAAGGTGATTACAATTTCAACACCTGCGGGTAACAAGTTGATTATCAGCGAGAAAGATAAAGCCATAACAACAACAGACCAATCGGGAAATTCTTGGAAAATGTCAGCAGATGGTATCGAAATAAAAAGTGCTTCCGATATAAAAATAGAAGCAACAGGCAAAATTGATATAAAAGCAGGCGCAGACTTAAAAATGGATGCCATTAATATCAAAGCTAAAGCCTCTGCAAATGCTGAGTTAGAGGGTGGTGCCAAAGCGGCGTTGAAAGGTTCAGCACAGGCAGAAATTAAAGGCGGTATGGTAATGATAAATTAAAGCATTAATAGCCATTTTTTGGGATAAAATACCAAGGGGTATTTTTCTTGAATTTTTATAAAAAATATTATCAAAATGCCAGCAGCTGCAAGAATAGGAGATATGCATGTTTGCCCGATGGTCACAGGTGTAGTGCCACACATCGGTGGACCAATTATCGGGCCAGGCGCGCCAACAGTGATGATTGCTGGGATGCCTGCAGCTGTGGTTGGCGATATGGTTACATGTACGGGTCCACCAGATTCTATCATTCAAGGGTCAACAACAGTATTGATTGGCGGAAAACCTGCCGCGAGAATGGGAGACCCAACTGCACACGGCGGTAGTATCATAATCGGCGCACCGACAGTGATGATTGGATAAAGCTATCCACAGAGAAGTATAAAAAATTGGTTTTCAGTCTTTTACAAACTTAAATTGTTTATTTGTTGTATTAATTAGCACGTCAAATTCACCAAAACATGCAAGAAAAAGACAAATTCTTAGGTCGTGGTTGGGCGTTTCCGCCGACGTTTCGCCGTAGCCCAATTGGAACAGGTGCGGTTGAGATGGTCGAAGCACGTGATGACATTGAACAAAGTATTCAGATTTTATTATCAACGAGTTTGGGCGAACGTATTATGCGACCTGATTATGGTTGCAATTTGAGTGATTTTCAGTTCGAACCTGTGAATGCAACGATGATAGGGCTTATTCGAGATATGGTCAATACAGCACTTATCTATCACGAGCCGCGTATTCGCGTCGAACGTGTAGAAGTAAATCAACCCATAGAACAAGAAGCATTTGACGGACGCGTGCTGATTGAGGTCAGCTATATGATTCGGACGACAAACTCGAGGTTCAATTTTGTCTATGATTTTTATATAAATGAAGGTGTATAATTTTAGATTTCAATAGTTAGTTTATTGATTTTTAATTACTTAAAACTTTGATTAGGATATTGAACAGTACTTCTAAATACAGTTTTTTATAAAAATCCCCCCCTCAGTAAAATGAGGTATTTATACTTGTTCTCAGCCTATTCAAAGTTTAGCTCGATAAAAAACCATGCCTGTTACTTATCCAAAACATCCACTTGTACGAGACGGTAAAAGCCAGCATGAAAGGCTCAAATCAAAAACCCTCGCACCTGAAAACGTTCACCTCGACGACCGTTCAGAAAGGCAGTTATTGGTCTATTTAAACGAGTTTGCTAAATCAGTAGCCTACTATGAATACCCAGAAACTAAAGATTCAAATGAGACAACGACACAAAGTTTGCAACAATCGAATTGGCAAAATTTCTTCAAAACAAGTGGTTCAGTTCAGGTTTCTTTGATTGAAAACTTTGATGCAGCAGGTTTTGAACAAGCTTTTTCGACCAAAAAACAATTTTATACTGAGGGGTTGACCCGTGCTGATAGATTTCCACTTTTCGATTTTTTGTTCGAGTCTGCTTTTATGGTCAATGCTTGGTACGATGCTTTGGCAAGTGATGAAGTATTGTTGGATAACCAGATTTTTAAAAATGAAAGCCCTTTACAACGCACAATTGCCAATTTGATTCGCTCAAATTTGAGTGCGGCTTTGGCGCAATTGGTAAGTATCGCCAACCTATTTGTGCGTCTTGATGAAACAAGCTATCAATTACCCAATCTATCAGTTCTGTCTTCTGATAAAAAAACTTTCTGGCAAATAGACCCTTCAGTACTATCGGCTCGTGATGTCGTTTTGATGCAGTTGCAAGACAAACCAATTGCTTTTGAGCAACAGTTTCGTGAACGCTTAGACAATGTGCTTCGGATTTTTGCAAAGGTCATCAGACAAATAATTGAGGCGGCGACTGAGCAAGATATTCGCCAAGAAACTGGTACACACCCACCTCATTTAGCATTGTTGTACACCTTTTTGAGGCTTTTTAAATACCTCAATGATGATTTGAATAGCTTGACACAAAAGCATTTAGATTTTTACTATCGCAAAGTTTTAGCACTCAAACCCAAACCGCTCACGCCCGATGCAGCACACGTCATTTTCGAGTTGCCCAAAACGACCCCTCAGTATAAAGTTGAAAAAAATACACTTTTAAAAGACGGAAAAGATGCCAAAGGCGCAGAAGTACGCTTTTCATTGGACAATGAATTGGTCGTTGGTCGCACCCAAGTTGCCGAATTGAGAACGCTTTTCTGCGATAACAAATTATATGCACGTCCCAAAGCTGACTCCGCAGATGGCTTGGGCGGACCTTTTAAGGAAGAAGAAGGTAAAACAAATGCTTGGAAAACGCTCGGTGTTTCTAACGATAGAGAAGATACTTATGCTCAGATTGGTTGGATTGTTGCCTCCCCTACCCTTTTGCTCGAAAGCGGCGAACGCAAAGTGATTTTGACTTTGGTTGCCAACTCGGCTTTTCCTACTATTACTAAAAGCCAAATTTCTATTCAATTAAGCGGAAAAAAAGGTTGGTTTTTACCAAAGGATACAACCTTGACTAAAGTAGAAACACTTAATAATCAATTAGTTGTAGAATTCACCTTGCAAGTTGGAGAAGAACCAATCGTCGAAGCAAACCCCTCAGTATTAGGCGTTGATTATGGTGAGAAAGGTGTAGGGATTGTCCGTATTTTTATCCATCAAGCAGATAAGTTATACAATGATTTAAAGGTATTAAAGTTTCAACAAACTGACATCACTGTAAATGTTTCAAAACTCCAAAACGTAAAAATCAGAACAGACGAAGGCGACCAAGACCCGACTAAACCTTTTATGCCGTTTGGGGCGGTGCCGTCGGTGGGTGCGACGTTTAGTGTGGGCAGTGAGGAGATTTTTAGTAAAGACATTTCAAGTTTCAAGGTCAACTATGAATGGGATAAAGAACCCACTGATTTTGAGGCTTATTATCATTCTTACAAAATCGTCACTGGGGTAACTCCCCCCACAGGTGATGGTTCATTTAATAGAACTGTTTTCTTTTTTAAAAATGGAGAGTTTAAACAAATCCCAGAAAGCGGAACAAACTTGTTCAGCTTACCTTTAACTGTTGCAAATACAGCAGAACTACCAGTTCTTGCAGACACCGCCGCCCCCTCAGTATCTATTGCTAAAGATGCGGCTTGGCAAGCAGGTTTTGTTATGATTAAACTGCAAAATGACTTTTTACATCAATATTATACAGAAGCTCTTACTCGAAAAGCTTTAGGCAAAGCCATTGAATTAAATGACCTAAGTAATCCTAATGCAAGAGCTTTTATTAAAGTCTCAGATATTGAAAACGTAAAACATGCAATTACTAATTTACCAATAGGAATTCCTGCTGCAACAGCAGACCAAAATACCCAAAATACCAATATTACCAATTTTGCGAACGATTTAAAGAATCGTTCTAAATCACAAGTAGATACTCTACACTTTGATAAGATTGCTGACGTAATCATCAATCCACCCTACACCCCTATCATAAAAAACCTAAGCGTCGAGTACACTGCTACGGCAACAGGTGTAAAAACCTTCCACATCTGCCCATTCGACGGAGGGAAAAATTTCGAAGCTGTTAGTAAAGATAAGTCATTGATTTTCAGCTTTAAACAAAGTGGTGCTTTGCTCATCGGCTTATCCGATGCCGTTGACAACAGTCTTGTGCCTATCTTGTTTCAGTTACTCGAATCATCGGCCGCTACGAATGTAGATAAGGCGCAACCCAAATGGCATTTTTTGAATGGTAATAATTGGGAAACCCTTGAATTGGGTCAACAACTTTTAAACGACGGCACAGATGGTCTCATTCAATCAGGCATCGTTGACATCATTTTGCCTGAACGAAAAAACGTTTCAAAAACTACCGTTTTACCCCCTCAGTATTATTGGCTTAAAATTTCAGTGACTGGTGATATTTCATCTGTTTGCCACACTATTGGCATTCATACGCAGGTCGCGCGTGTCACTTTTCAACCCACTGCCAACAATGACCCCAATCGTTTGGCAGAGCCTTTGGCTGCAAAATCAATTGCCAAACTCGATACGCCTGACCCGAATATCAAAAGTATCATTCAACCCTACCCTTCTTTTGGTGGTTTGCCAACCGAAGATGACCCACATTTCTATCGTCGCGTAAGTGAACGTTTGCGACACAAAGGTCGTGCTGTGACACTATTTGACTATGAACAACTCATTTTAGAGGCTTTCCCTGAAGTTTTTAAAGTAAAATGTATAAATCATACTTTTAGCGACATCACAGCCAATCTTAATAATGATAATTTGCTCATACGAGACATGCAGAATGCGGGTGGTCATGTGACTGTTGTTGTCGTGCCAGACAATACGCGTAATATGCTCGAATTTCCTGAAAAACCAACCGCTTCGTGGGGTTTATTGGCGCGTATTGAAGCATTTTTAAAAAAACGCATCTCTCCTTTTGTACGTCTTAAAGTCTTAAACCCGCTTTATGATGAAATAAGTGTTGAAGCAGAAGTCAAATTTAAGGTGGGTAGAAGCCCTGAATATTATGCTAATCAGCTATCAATTGACCTCCGTCATCACCTCGCGCCATGGGCTTATGACCCGACAGCACAAGTCACTTTTGGCGGTGTTGTATATCAATCTTCGATTGTCGGTTTCATTGAAAATAGAGATTATGTTGATTTTGTCAGTGATTTTAAGTTCATTCCCAGTAAGCTACAAAAAGCAGATTTAGAAAAACTAACCGAGCTAAATACAGAGCGAAACCTACTGTTAAAAGATGCTACTGCTATTAGAGCTGCTTCAGAAAGAGTGGTTTTGACTACAGGAACACATAAAATCGAGCCTTACAAGCTTGACAGTAGAACGCCAAACACCCCCTCAGTAAATCAAGGTATTGGCAATACTTGGACAGTGGGAGGAACGAAATTATTGACATAAAAGATTGATTTTCAATTAGTTGATAAAGAATTTATTAACACTTAAATCAGATAAAAAATGGGTGCTGAAATAAAAAATCGTACAGATTTACAAAACCTGTTTCAAGAAGGCGCTGTGCCTACTGCCAGCGACTTTAGAAGCCTTTTTGACTCCATTTTAGTTAAAAAAGACGATCGCTTCTTTGGCATGTGGTCAGAAAAAAACAGTTATACTGAGGGGGATGTTGTTTTGTTTAAAGACATTGATAAAAAGGTAGGCATCTATGTTTTTACGGGAAAAAAACCTGATACTGAAGATAGAGATTGTGACTGTACAGACGATTGTGGCAAAACGCCACCTAATAAATGTTGCTGTTGGCAATTGATACATCTTGATATTGACGATGGCGATTGGCAAATCGTCAAAGATACACCGAATCTCATGTATGCTAAAGTTTATGGCAGAATCGGCGTTGGCACAAACCAACCAACTGCATTTTTGCATCTCAACGATGGTACAGAAGGTGCTGGCAGCCAATACTTATTTAATCCAGAAGGCACTAAGAAAAAAGCGCACCTTAAAGTTATAAACTCTTACAAAAAAGACGATGAAAGTAGTTTATTGCCTAACCCTACTGAACTCAGCCAAATATTGGATAACGATATTGTAAGTTGGCTGACTAATACACCCTTGGGTTTTGTTTTTAAAAAAACAGCATCTCTTCAAACCAAGTCAAAATCTGAATTGGGTGGCGAAATGGGGCATCATATTGAGAAAGGGCATTCGCAAATAAGCAAATATGAAGATACCGTGCTTTTACTCATTAATAACGATTCCAAAAATCAACCACTTATAGGTATTGGTACAAGCGCGCCAAAAACAACATTGGATGCTCGAAATGAAATTGCTGAAAATGCTATTACACTGGATGTAAGCGATAAAATGCCACAATTGACACTCATCAAAATGACCGAAAACGGAGATGTGAAAGTGGTTGAAAACATTGATAGTCAATTCGTTACATGGACAACAAATACTGCTTTGGGCTACCTTTTCAAAGATGAAGACAAAAGACTCACTGTCAGCTTTAGTGCTGAAGGCAATGTAGGCATTGGTACAGAGACCCCTCAGTCAAAGTTAGAAATAGTGGACAAAAAAGGGCAATTGAGCTTCGATGCCACTGATGGACCTGCCTCTTTGGACATTGTCAATAACTTGTCGAATGGCAACAAACAGAGTTTCAAGCTGGCTTCTCAGAAAAACGCTGCAGTTTTCTCGTCTGAAGCACCTGAAGGGTTTTTGTTTCAAAATGGTAGGCAAAAAACCATGATGTCTATCGAGCCAGAACCAGATACCAACAATTTTAATCAATCCTTGCAAGGTGCCATTAATGCCAATGGTTTTTATGTGCGTTTGTTAACAGGTGAAGACACAAAAGAACTCAAATCAGGGTTGCAATTATTGGAAAAATTGAATCCTCGAATTGGTAACTACGAGGGTGATGATCATGTACAAATTGGTTTCACGACCACGAAAAATATGCCTTCTGAAATTGTCCGCGAATTTTCAGATTCAGATAAAGGTATTGCTCAACAAAATCTTATTGCAATTTTAGTAAAAGCCGTGAAAGAGCTCAACGATAAAGTAATTTCATTGGAGAAACAACTGAATCCACCTACTAAAAAATGAATAATCTGTATTGGAAAGGTTTAATAAAAAACAATAGTACGATTTTAGAAACTGTTTTAAAACTTAAAAGTATAGTTACTCACTGTTTTTCTGCTCCGAAGGAGTCCCTTTGGACAAGCAGAAAAAAGCGTACAAAGAAGGATTTTTATAGCACGCATTTCGAGCGCAGCAAGAAACAGTGAGTGATAGGCTTTAAAACAGTTTCTTAGACATTACTCCTCAGTATTTTTCTAAATATTTAGTTATCAATAGATTAAACTAAATTTTTTAAAAAGTAAAGTATAAAATATATGTCAACAGCAGCCAAAGTATTGACACCTAAAACAGTTCGAGAATTTCCCGAATACCTTGATTTTGAACGCTTGCGTTCGGAGGGGCTTCGGCATATCCAAAACTTGGCAGGCAATATTTGGACTGACCACAATAGCCACGACCCAGGTATCACTATTCTCGAAGTCTTGTGTTATGCACTAACCGATTTGGGCTACCGAACTCAATTGGATATCAGTGAACTGATTGCACCCAAAGAAGCAGAAACCAATGGTGATACCAATTTTAAAACCTCTGCTGAAATTTTGTCGTGCAACCCTCTAACCATTTTGGACTATCGAAAACTACTGATTGATATTGAAGGTGTTCGCAATGCTTGGCTTGAGCCTGCTGATAAGGATGCTATTTTCAAACAAGAAACACCTTTAGTTATTAATCTTAATCTAAGCCAAATTGAATTTTCAGAGAAAGTAAGAATTCCAGAAACAGGACAAGACGAAACATCAAAGCCACCACTTGTCATCAATGGTTTGTATCGGATATTATTAGAGTTAGACGATACCTTTATCAAACAAGAAAAAATAAAAGGCAACGACCCAACTGAACGCATTCTCAAGCAGGTGCATGAAATTTTGCACGCTCACCGCAACTTGGGCGAAGACTTTTTAGATATTCAAGTACTGAAAGACGAGTTCATAAGCATTTGTTCGGAAATAGAAATTACTGAAAAGGCTAACCCAAACGATGTTTTACTCGGTATTTTGGAGCAAGTACAGGAGTTTTTATCGCCAACCATCAAATTTTATACACTCAATGAGATGTTGCTCGAATTGGGTAAACCAATGGATGAGATTTTTGAAGGTCGCCCATTGCTCAAAAATTCGCATGGTTTTATCAATACCGATGACTTGGAAGCATTGGAACGACGCGATGAAATACACGTCTCCGACATTTACCGCATCATCCTCAATACTGAGGGGGTGGTTGCAATAAAAAAGTTGGTATTGATTAATGAAACCAATGGACTGAATAAAGAAGGTGAAGAATGGCTTTTACCCCTCAATTCAGCACAATATCGCCCCGTTTTAGGGGCTTTAAAATCAGCTCAGAAAATCATTTTCAGCAAGCGAGATGTTGGATACACTACTGATAATCAATACGTTGTCAGTATTTTTGAAAAACGATTAGCCAATCGCTTAAAGGTTTTGAAATCAACTGATGAACTCAACAGTGCTGTAAGATATGGTCTTTATAGGCAAGATTTAGGAGAGTATTACAGCATTCAAAATGACTTGCCCGCAACTTATGGCACAACCAAAGTCGCGTTTCCAAGTGGTACAAAAACACGCGAAGAGTTAATTCGTCAAAGTCAAGCCTTACAACTTAAAGGATATTTGTTGTTTTTCGACCGTCTTTTGACTAATTATTTAGCACAATTGGGCAACCTCCGTCATCTGTTCAGCACGCACCTCGACCCTGATACGGATGCTGTGGCAAGTTTGGGCAATTTGAATGATGTAGCAATTCTTGAAAGACTCTTGCCGTTTGATGACAGCCGCGAAGCTATTTTACTGAGAGGGCAAATGCCCTTCAAAAAAGGCGACCCAATTGCTGAAGTGTACGACCCAATCGCTGAAAAAAGGCGCATTTTCGCTACACCACAAGCTCGCGATTCGGCACTAACGCAGATTATCCTTGATTTCGATGCCGATAATATTACTGTTTATTTTAAAGAAAAGACAGATACCAACGGGTTTTATTTCATAGTTGAAAGCAAACAAAGTCGTGCAGTAGCTTTGCGGAGTAGTAAAAATTACGAAACAGAAGCTAAAGCTCGTGAAGCATTTGGCGCAGTTCGTTTTTTAGCAACATTGGAGTCGAGTTATGAAAAACGTTTGTTGTATCCTGCAACAGAACATAAATATACGTTCGACTGGATTTTTCAATTTCCTGATTTTCAATATTTTATGCGGCAAGCAACAGAAACGAGGACTGACTATTTCCGTCGAAAAGAGGCTTTGCTTAACCATTTGGCAGGACGATTTGCAGAAGATTTTACGGACTACACATTACTTATGTTCGGCTTGTCGAAAGGCAGCCCGATACAACCGACGGTCGAAACTTTTGCCCGTGACAAAGCTCGATTTATTGACCACTACGCCGACATCAGTCGCAACCGTGCCAAGGGCTTAAACCAACTTTTAGCACCCCCTCAGTATTGGCTAGGCAAAAACATCAGTGGTGTTGAAAATCGGGTAGCAACTATGCTCGATTTCAATCGAAATGGTAATAAACAACTGAATTTTTTTGAAATTGTCGAAGACTTGCGTGTGTCGTTTGTGTTCAGAGACCGTCGTCAAAGTATTTTGTTACAATCACCACATTGGGTTTATGATGTTGAATTTCAGGATTTTAAAAAGCAAGTAAAAACAGAAAACATTGATTTTGAACCATTTGAAAATGCTGCCGAGCAAGTTTTCGGGTTTCGTTTGCGCGATACTGAGGGGTGTGTTGTGGCGGTTCATCCCGATTTTTACGGTAGCGATATAAATCGCAACGCGATGATGCGTTACACCCAACTCGTTGTACGTGATCGAGACCGCTTGCCAGTTGATTATGTGGCGATAGATGCTGCGTTTTATGCCCAAGTTTTGAAAAACAACAAAGTGGTTTGGCGAGCTTTGGAGTCGTCTAAAGATGAAACAGCAGCGCAAGTAGTTGGTTTACAGATTCGGCATTTGGCGGCGGATAAAAATTGTTATACACCAATTGATGATTTAGTTTTGGGTTTTTCTTTCCAATTATTAAGAAAATCTACTGACCCAATGCCTTTAAATGGTCTGGCGAAGCACCCCATTTATTATACGACTGCTGTTGAACGGAACACAGTGATGAATGATACTATTCAATTTTTTACTAAGAATCCACTCAAAGTTAAAGTCGCACAATTAGCAACACGTTACCAATGGGTTTTGATTAGTGAAGGCAATTTGGTCTTGAGATGTCTTCATTTTTTTAAAACAAAAGACCAAGCCAATCTCGCTATGCGTCGGGCGATGGAAGGTATTGTGGAAAAAAGACAATATGCACTAAAAGTCGGTAGCACGGCGGCAGGTAAATGGTTTGTTCATATTTTACAAATAAAAAATTATCCTTCCGAAAACCCTGAGACAATAAAAACGCCGATAGCGATAACCCCACTTTTTAACACTAAAAAAGAAGCCGAAGATGCCGCAAAATCATTGCGCGAAGATGCACAAAAGGCGTTAGAAACTATTGATAATCAAGAGGTTAGGCAAAATGAGGGAAAACCTATTTGTATAGAAATTCATGCAATAGAGGGTCAGTTTAAAGCCGTTTTGGTGAATGAAAAGAACGAAATTCAACTCGAAGCGCGTGAGCGTTACGATAGTGTAATGGCGGCAGAATTGGCTTTTGACAACGTTATGAAAGCAGCTTGTGCAGGCAATTGGTTAGATAAAAACCTGAATAATGGCTGCGATTGGGGCTTTTCTGTTACAGATAATTTCGGTTCTGATAAGATTATTGCTGAACACCCTCATTTCTATTTTCCAGAAGAAAAACGGAATGAGGCAAAAACAGTATTAAAAAAATGGGTATGCGAAAACTTTTCACCTATTTCTGTTGAGCAAATTATAGAGTCTTATCAATGGCAGTTAATTTGCCCTGATGGGCAAATTATACTGAGGGGAGTTCAAAATCAGACATCGGCAAATGCTGCAAAGGCTTACTTTGATGAAAGCATTCGTCCAGTTTTGATTAATTTTAATGAAGGACTTATAGAAAAGCGGATATTTGAATATGGTTTTGATGTAAAAAAAGATGATGCAATCATCGGTGAACACCCTTACATCTATCCAAGAGCCGAAATTTGTGATGCAGTTATTAAAAAATTGGTCACGTGCTTGACAAAAATAGTTTCGGAAAGTGAAGATGGTTTTGACACAATTAGACCTTGCGAATGTACAGACTCTAACGGCAAAATACGCAATAAAGCCCCACATCGTTGGCGTGTACGCGATGCTTACGATTGTTTGGCTATTTACAAAACAGTTTTTGAGACTAAAGTGGCGGCTCAAGAGGCTTTACACAAATTGGCTAAAAGCCACCGTTGTACTCCCCCTCAGTATAGTTGCATCGTGGTAGGTAATGGTGCGCTTGTCAGCGATGGTTTAGGCTCTTGGCATTGGGCGGTGCGTAGTTCTACTCAGTTCTTCTGGCGAAGCCCAAAAAATTTTGCTTCAAAACAAGAAGCGAAGGCAGATTTCGACGCTCAATTAATGACTGTCATCACGGCAGCTCGCAATCTCGATAATTACCAAATCGCATGGAATTATGATTCATTGTTAGAAGAATTTGAAAATTCTGAATTAACCAAACCCATTAAAGACAAGTTTTTGACTTTAGAACTGACGGATTCGCATGGTCGTATCCTAGCAGTGACAGATAAAAACTATACTAACAATGCCGAAGCCCAAGTCGCTGTGAGTGAAAGGCACAATTACGCTTTGTTTTATCCTTTAGTTAATTTACCACAAGGCATTGTTTTTCAAATAGTTAGGCAAAGTGATTTACAAATTATTTGGTACAGTGCAAAGGTTTATAGCACTTGGCAAGATGCGCTTGCTGATTTTGATATTTTTATTGATATGCTCGGTTTTGAAACACATTATCATTTGATAGGTGATGATGAATGTTGCGATAAAGAGACAAATTGTGGTTACCAAATAGCGTTAACTGAGGTTAAATTAGAAAGTGCAGACATTTTTAATACTCTCGAAAAAACAATCAATGAATCATCTTCGCTCCCCCTCAGTCAAATAGAAAAATCTACAGCTCAAACCTATGGCTGGCAACGAGTAGAACAGTTTTTGAGTGATTATCAAGTTACTGACCCACGTTTTGTGGTGCGTGTGTACGGCGACCCTACAGATGGCGGCACGTCTTATCGTTGGGCTTTGATGGACAAAAACTATGTTTTTATGCGGCATCCAATCGCATTTCATACGATTGTTGAACGAGAATTACGACGTGATACTCTTTTTGAACAAGGTCAACTTCGACTTGAGTTGGTCACTTCCAAAACGAATGCCCAAGCTATTATTGATGACTTAATTGCTAATAATAAAGCTGGTGCTGTCGCTGCTATGAGTAGCTTGGACAATTATTTCATCATTACAGAATCAAGTGATACACTCCAATATTTGATTGGTATCAAAACAGGTGTTTCTGGAGTTTTGACCGTTTTAGAACAGGAATTTACTCAGAAAGACATGGCTGATTTACTATCAGTAGTGACAAATCTCTATATTCTTACAAATCAAACTCAGATCATAGAGTTGCCCGAAGGAGGGAAAGGCATCGAAATACGTGGAGAAGTGGGCAGACAGTCGCGGGTTTTAGCGGGCTTGACCGAAGAAAATCGTCACGATTTTCCTAAAATAGCCGTCTTGTGGGAAACTATAATACCTTATGAAAAGGAAGTTGATTTAGCAAGTGCTTTACAAACCTACGATAGTTTATCAAAAGAAAAACAAAACCTCATTGCTACCCAAGCTGTGGATGGTTCGTTTACTATCAGCTTAGCTAATCCAGCCCAAATACTAGCAGTCGCTCCACGCCGCTATCAGACTCAAACAGCGGCTTTGGAAGCTGCAAAAGAGGCTTTGACTTACATTGATACTGAGGGGTTTCATTTGCTCGAACATGTGTTGCTGCGACCGCGTCTAAAACCCAACCCGACAGTTTCGCAAACGGAACAAGACTTTTTATTGCCTATTTATTTGGATAAAGAATTTGTCATTGATTATCTGGGCAATGCCAATAAAGTTTCTCCTTTTGATAGATATGTCATGGGTGGCGACCCTTATTCGATGGTGGCTACGGTGGTTTTGCCTTACTGGTCACGTCGTTTTAGGAGTGTTGATTTTAGAGAATTTTTCGAGAATACACTTCGAAGGGAAACCCCTGCTCATATTTTTCTGAATATTTTATGGATTTCGCCCCAGCAAATGAAGGATTTTGAAAAAGCCTTGCGCTGCTGGCTACCCGAATTGCAGACACCGTCAACGCTTTCATTTGCTCAGCGAACGGCTTCATTGATTGATATACTGAGGGGTCTTCGGAATACTTTCCCGCCCGCTATTTTGAGCAATTGTGGCGATGGTATTGCCCCTGTTATTTTGGATAAAACATCAATTGGTTAACAAAAACCAAAGTCATGAATCAGACATTCCCTTATTTTGAAAGCGGTTTACCGCTCCGCAGCCGCGACCTCAATGCCATCTATCGCCGTGCCGAAGAAGAGGTTCGCGAAACCCGTACTTGTCTGCAAGGCATGGGTATTTTCTATGGCTTGACTGTCACACCCATAGCTACGGGTGGATTCACGATTGGCAAGGGTGCGGGCGTGACTTCACAAGGTTATTTGTTGTGTTTGCACTCTGATTTGCAGCTTACACACTATGTTGTCAATAATCAATTTGATGCAAATCAGTTCAGTATTCGATTATTTAGTGAGTACTTAGATAATATTGGCATTAAACCCGTTGCCAATGTGACGGTTTGGGAACTTATTGAGAAAACATCTCAGAGTGCTGCTCAAACAGGCACTCCTCTTCCAAATGATTTAAATAATAAAGTTTTAGTTGCACTTTTTAGCATCAATTCGGTCAAATCGCAAGGTTGTGCAACCTGTGAGAAAGGAACGTCGGCAAATATGAATGTGAAATACTTACTGATTGATGATACACCACCATCAGACAATACCCAATTGAGCAATTGGGGAAAAGTAAGTGCTAATTTTACACCTGTTGTTTCTGGAACGATTGAAGGCAGGGCAGATTTAAAGGCAAAATTGCTCAGTTTACCACGTTTAACAGGTTTTTCATCTATTTCTACTGAAAGAGAGTTGACTACTGGCTATACAACAGCAATCAACTCAAACTTGACCGCTATCAAATCAGACTTAAATGCTTCGCTAACCGTCTGTGATACGCTTTTTCAAAATGGTACTGAGGGGGTGTCCGCGCTTACTGCGCTGGACAATTTGGGTATTTCAGATGATAAAGCTCAATATATCCATGATTATTGGCGATTGATAATTCGGGCTTATAATGAGTTAGTCAGTACGCCTATTTATCAAAATGCTATGGGTTTACCGCCCGAAAATAGTTTTCCAAAGCATTTGGTTTTAAATAATTGGATAAAAACTGAACGAACAGAGACCTCAGCTTCGGTTATGGCAAGGGCACGCACGCCTTTTTACCGACCACCTTTCGATGGCGTTTTGGACAAAGATTTTGAGCGCACCAAAAGGCTGTATTTGAACCTCGTTTCCATTCTCAAAAACCATATTTTCGGAGGCGATTTACCAAGAGAAGCCCTCAAAATCACGCCATCGCGCCGTCCCAGCTACCCCCTCAGTATGCAGGCGATTCCTTTTTATCTAAATGCCAATGCCAAAGAACATTGGCGTGCAGATTTAATGTTTTCGGAACGAATTCCTTTTTATGGTGACAATGCTACATCTGTAAAAGCTTTGATTGTACAACCATATTTCGATGAAGCGGATTTTTACCGCATCGAAGGGCATATAGGTCTAACCAAAGCCCCTATTGAAGGAGAACGAGATAAGCAAAACTTACCTTTCAGAGTTATAGAGGTAACACTTTCACAACAGACTGGTAAGCAAACTTTAGCCGATTTTGCATCAAAAAATAGCGGTTTAGAACATCAAGGCGGCGTTCCTACTGGTGGCACTTTTGTTGTTGTGACAGTAGATAAATTGGTACAAAATCAGAGACAAAGCCTCATTGTAGCGGATTTTTGTTTGCCTTATTGGGTGCCAGATGAGATCGTCATTCCACAACCCCCTGTGCCTATTGTAGCGGATTTTACGACAAATCAGAAAGATAATTTATTCATTTTCCGTTCTATATCAAGTGCAAATGCCATTAATTTAAACTGGTTTGTCAATGATAGACCTGCCACAAATACAGAATTGTCCGCAGATAAAAAAACATTTACGCCCAATCTTACCTTAACAGAAGGTGAAACCAGCAAACATTTCTTTATCAAATTGGAAGCTGTTGCAGCAGACCAACGGCGGGATGTTGAAATCGCTACTGTCGTTATTACTCGGGCAGTTCAAGCACCAGTTGTAGAAGCTGGTTTGGCTGAGGAATCACGCGACAATGGTAAGACAAATGAAGATAAAACATTTACACAAGCTGTTACCTTTAGCAATAAAACACAAGGAAATGCAGATTTTTTCCACTGGCAACCTTTTGAATCAGATGGTATCACTGAAGCAGGTATGCATTCAAGACGAGAAACCGTAGATGAAGAATATCTTCAGCACTTCACTTTGGGTGTTGACGTAAGAGAGAAAATTTTTAGAATGCAAGTGACGGCTTTTGTCAAAGAAAAAGCAGTTGACACAGCCCAAATAGATGTTATTATTCGTCGAGGTCAAGGCATTTTACCAGAAATAGACAGTGAAGGCAATCCTATTGTCTCTGAAAGAGGTCTGTTAACGGCTGAAATTCCCCCCTCAGTAATTGAGCCACCTGACGCGCTCAAAAACCTCCGTACCCGTCACCGCAATTACCGAACAGCTTTGGAACAAGCCGCAGTCGGCGAGAAAAATTCGACGATGGATGATAAAATATATGCAGCTTTGAATTTTATCGCGGCTTTCCAAGATAGTAATATCGAACAGGAAGCGATACGTTGGGAGCGTGCTGTCAAAGCAGCTTTACCTGCCAAAACCGATAAACAATTGTCAGCAAGTCAATTGGCGATGGTGCAAAATCTGGTTTATTTCTTTTTAGATAAGGTCAGTCATCTGCAAACAGATGGCATTTCGACTCCGATTATCCAGATTTTGACAAAGGTTTTTGAAAAAATAAAATCTTACAAATCATCGAATATTAATGAATTGAAAGAAAAATGGCAAACAGGCGCGATTCGCACAAATGACAACACAGCAGTGGTTGATAGTTTATTAAACTTGTTTTAAATAAAGTTTTGCTTTAAAATTCAAGAGAGTTTTTTTTATGAATCATCACATTTCTGAAGTTCAACTTATGGTCAATGCGCCTCGAAAAACAGACGGTTTTGCTTTGCAAACTGCTGTGAGCAACTGGTTTTGGCAAGAACTACTGCCCGAACTCAGTCTTGCACTCGACCAAATTGTCACTGACGATACGGTGATTCGATTAGAAAAATTAGAGATTGAAATTCCCATGATCAAAATGGTCAATTGGCAAACTCAACTGACCCCCTCAGTATGTCGAGCTATTATTGAAGAAATAACGCGGCGGCGGCTTTACCTACGTACCACCGATGCCCCAATTACAGAACGCTCTTTATCCATGAACGGGTTCGAAGCGTGGTTGAGTTTTCTAATATCAGGTCAACGACCGATCGCTACAACAGGCAATTGGACAGATTGGCAAATGGCAACTTTGGAATCGGTGGCTACATCGCGTTTCGCACTCACACAATTAAAAAAGACAGTTGCAAAACATCCCCTCAGTATCGAACGCTTGATTCGTCAGCATAAAGATGTTTTTTTAAGCCAACTCGTAGCAGCTATTTCAAGCAAATCAGCATCAGATTTAGCGACTTGGTCAGATAGTTTCATGGCACTTTTTGAGGCGGGCTGGTTTAAAACAATGTTTAATTTTTCGACAGTTGAAGCACATACAATTCGACTCTATTTTTGGCAAATTATTTTTGAAAATTCGTTCGATGAAAAATTACAAATAGTTGATAATCAAATTTTTATTGAGAAAAAACAATTCTTTAAACTCATCAGTCTTGTTAAACAAGAAAACATCACCCCTCAGTATTTTGCTGTTTTAATGGTCGACTTTTTACAAAAAAAACAGCCCAATTTCTTTTTTACTGAGGGAAAAAAAGAGCAGGTTTCAAATCGAGCGGAAGCTGTTCTCATAAAAAAAACAATATTAGAAATCACAGCACTTTTACAACCCATTAAAGGTTGTCAACAACTTGTGATTTTATTTAAAGACATTTTGGAAACGCATAAAACTGTTTTTGAAGAAATTATTATGTCTCAAAAAACAGTTCAAAAGCAGCTCGATACTGAGGGGGGCAACAAAGAAGAAAAAGAAGCGATAAAAGCAGAATTAAAAGAAAAAGAAAGCGAAAACAAGATAGAACAAACAGAAAAAGACGAACTGCAAACCCTAAACAATGTCGAAGAAATGGACGGCCAATACGTCAATATGGCAGGAATCGTATTGTTGCATTCTTTTTTACCTTCATTTTTTGATGCATTAGGTTTCTTAAATGATAGTCGTTTTAGAAACAAAAAAGCGCAAAAGCGTGCAGTTAGTTTGTTGATGTATTTATCGGTTGGTGATACTGAAATAGTCGAATATGAAACCAGTTTATTAAAATGGCTCTGCGGCTTGCCCATAGAAACACCGATAGACATTAGAGCTAACTTAACCACTGCCGAACGCCAAGAAGCCGACGAATTATTGGAGGCCGTGATAGAACATTGGGGTGCATTAGGACAAGTCAGTGCCGATAGTTTGCGCGAGGGATTTATCCAACGCGAGGGCAAAATCAGCCGACGTACTGAGGGGTGGCTTTTGCAGATAGAAAGACAAACATTAGATATTCTGTTCGACCAACTGCCTTGGGGATTAGGTGTTGTGAAATTGCCTTGGCAATCAGAGATGTTATTTGTAGAATGGTAATAAAAAATTGAAAATCAATATATTGCGTTGAAAGTAGCAGATTCTAAAACATCATCGGCAGCGCAACATACTCAGTCGCAAAGCCAAAATGCCCAGCCTTTCTTCCAACGACAGTCGGAAGGCGGGCAATCGGCTTTTTTTGGCAGCGGTGAACACACCACCGACGGGGCTTTCTTTCAACCAAAATTAAGAATTGGTGCAGTCAACGACCAATACGAACAACAAGCTGACCGCGTTGCCGAGCAAGTAGTGAACAGCCCTAAAAACACTACAGAATCTAAAAATAATCAATCACCAGTAAACAATAATGCAACTACCCCCTCAGTAAACAATGCTGTTCAAGCCAAATGCGCACATTGTGAAGCCGAAGAAAAGAAAACACAAGAAGACATCCAACCGATGACAAGCGGCGAGATGCAACGCAAGCCAATATTCGACTCCGCCGCCGACCCTACTGACGAAAGCAATACAATACAGCGCAAATGTTCAACTTGCGAATCAGAAGAAACAACTGTCCAGAGGTCGTCAGATACTGAGGGGTCAGCCAGCCCTGAATTTGAAAGCCAACTAAGCAGCTCAAAAGGTGGTGGCTCTGCTCTTCCTGCCGATACGCAGCAAAAAATGGAGTCAAGCATGGGCGCGGATTTCTCAGGTGTACGCGTGCATACAGGTAGCGAAGCCGCCAATTTATCAGACAACATCAACGCTCGCGCCTTTACGCACGGCAACGACATCTATTTCAACTCAGGTGAATACAACCCATCGAGTAGCGAAGGGCAACGGCTTCTGGCACATGAGTTGACGCATACGGTGCAGCAGGGGGCAGCGGTACGTCGAAAATCACAAAATACTGAGGGGAGAGTAGCACAACGTGGCAACACTGTGGAAGCACCCAACGTCGCCGTTTCTGCTTACAATAATACTCCTGAATTGCAGCGCAATATTGTGGGTGACATGGCAAGTGGCGCGTTCAATTTTGCGCGAGATGCTGCTGGGCAAATTCTTGATTTTGGAGCTAATATATTTTGGGAACTGGTAGAACGCTTAGGTGGACGAGGTTTAGTCAATATCTTGCGGCAGATACAACGTGAAGGTGTTCTCAATTTCTTTAAAACTAAAATTATGCAAGCCGTCAACAAAGTTTTTGACGGTTTAGAGAACAATTCAAGTGGCATTTCGGCTGTTTTCCCCCAATTCGGTCAATTAGTAGCCCGCGCTCGTACTATTGTCAATGCCTTAGCATCGGGCGATTGTAAACCCTTGTTTGCTGCTCTGAATGACCTAAAAGAAGTGGTATCTAAATTAGCCGGCGAGGCATGGGATAAAATCGTTGAATTTTATCAACCTTCTATTGATTTTCTCAAAAATGTCTGGGAATCATTCGCCTTGCCTGCCCTCGATTGGCTCAAAGCCAAAGCTGAACATATTTGGAATTGGGTTAAAAAAATTGGTGCAGACATTTGGAACTGGTTTAAACCTGTGCGTGATGCTGCCAGTCAAGCATGGGATTTTCTCAAAGGAATTATTGGCTTAAATGCTGATGAGACAGGTGAAGAGGGTCTCATACAATGGGCGCAACACCAAGCAGAAAGTGTTTGGGAAGAAATCAAAATCAAGGTTCAGCCTATTATTGCACCTGCACGGCAAATGGTCGCAAAAATTCAAGCTATGATGCCGCTCAATGCAATTTTGAATTTAAGAAAAACGATTCAAGATTGGCTAAAAAAAGTGGTAGCTACTTCTACCGCAATGGGCAATGATGCATCAAATATTCAAAATGAAGCCACTCAAATAAGCCTTAGAGATGAGATTTTACCTGCCATTCAAAACTCTATCGAACGATTTAGAGGGCGCATTACAGAAGCTTCTGAATGGATTAATAACAAAATTGGGGGCATTTTTAGTGCTGTTAGTGACTTTTTCTCAACGGTAAGAAGTATAAGTTTGCTAAGTTTTGCCTCAAATGCTATTGATTGGCTTGAAACCAAAGCCTCAGAACTCAATGAGTGGATTCAATCCAAAGTCACAAGTTTATTTGAGAAAGTAAGTGAGGGCTTGCATAACTTTGGTAAATTCCTCAAACCGATTTACGACGGTATCAAAAAAGTATTGGCAGTCTTGGGCGATTTATTGGGCAAATTGCCTGATTTCTTAGGCGGTCCGCTTTGGATGATGTTACCTGATTGCATCAAAGAACCGATTAAGAAATTCTTGCTCGAACAGATTTTGGAAAGAATGCCTTTCTTCCAAAAATTGAAAAATATTGAGAATATTTGGGAACGACTCGAAGCGGCAGCTTTGGTCATTTTGAAACAAATTTTCATTGATTTTGACCTACGCAAAGCCCTTTGGACTTTCTACAGCACCATGCTCGACATCATTGGCGTACCCCCTCAGTTAGTCACACGAGTAATTGCAAAAGCGGCTCAAAACTTATCCGATATTTTAGATGACCCATTGGGTTTCTTGGGTAATTTCTTAAAATCATTAAAATTAGGTTTTGAACAATTCTTTAATAACTTTGGAACCCACCTGTTGAGTGGGCTTCAAGCGTGGTTATTGGGCAAATTGGAAGGAACGGGCATCGAAATGCCAAAAGATTTCTCATTCAAGTCTATGCTCAAACTCGCTTTTGACATTCTCGGCATTACGGTAGATATGTTGCTGCGCAATTTGGAAGAAGTGACAGGTAAAAAAGGCTTAAAAGCCAAAATTGAACGCGTCATTGGAGCAATTTCCAAAGCCTTTGAGTGGTTCGAAAAGCTGATGAGTCAAGGCGAAGAAGGTGGTAGCTTCTGGGATAGGCTCGAATCGGCGATTGGTAATATTTGGGATACCATTTTAGACACCGTAGCGGGTTGGTTGGAACAAACCATCGTCGTCAAAGCCTTAGCATGGATAGCCTCCAAACTCGACCCAACAGGCATCATGGCGATTATCACGACCATCATGGATGTGTTTAATGTCATTCAAGCCATTGCCGAAAAAGCACGAGAAATCCTCGAAATAATTGAAAAAGTGTTGGACGGCATTGGCGATTTGATAAAAGGTATCATTGCGGCGGCGGCAAATATATTAGAACGAGCATTAGCAGCAGCAATACCTGTTGCAATGGCAGTATTATCAGCTATCGTAGGTTTAGATGGTGTTGTCGATCAAGTAAAAGAAGCGATTACTAAATTGCGCGAAAAGGTTGAGGCAGGCGTAAAGCGGGTGATGACGGCGATTAAAAATTGGATTGAGCGGTTGTTGGGCGGTGGTCAGGATGAAGAAGAGGGGGATAGTATTGAAAAGGCTTTACAAGAGATTGAAACAGAAGGAGAAAAAGAACAAGATGAAAATGAAATAACTCCTCAAGAAGCTGAAAACATTAAAAATAAAGTCAATGCAGGCCATCCAACTAAAATCCAAATTACTAATGTTCAAGAAGGTGAGGAAACATGGAATTTTGCATTTATCCAAAAAGTGAAGAAAAAGGATAGTCCTGTCAAAGTAGACAAAAATAAAAGGAAGAAAGCAAAAGGAGAATATCAAAAGAAGTTTGGTTTGATTGAAAGTCCAGAAATTAGTAATCGTAGTGGCAATTTAGATTGTAGTTCGAGTACTCTTGACAGAAGGATAGGTGGTAAACGTGGTGACAAGATGCAAGCACATCATGCTATATCTTGTAGTGTTGCCAGTCCTCTGAACATTATGAAAGCGGCTTCTGAATCTGGTTATGACATCAATAATAGCAATAATGGTATTTTATTACCTTCAAGTGATAGAAAATGGTCAGCACTTGATAGACGTGGTACTCCACTACCATTGCATAGAGGACCCCATACTCTTGAATATTATGAGGCTGTAAGTGACCTGCTTTTAAAATTACAACAAAATGCCGAAAGTAAAAAAGACAAACCAGATGCTTTTACAGAGTCAGTTCTTCTATCAGAAATAGCAAAAATTGAAAATAAATTAAAAAGTAAAATTAGTAGTTATAATCTTACATTGGGATATAATGACCCATCACTTCATTAATCATTTATACAATAATTAATTTATGTACTATATCATTAGAAATGATCTTAAAATAGCAGGAGCGACAGACATTAACATTCCTCAAGTATGGGAGAACCATAGTATTATTTCGGGAAAAAAAATAAAAAAAGGATTACCTCCAATTGAGTTTACTGTGAAATATAAGTCAACTATGCCTGATTTTATACCCAATATTTGGCGTTATATAGTATTAAATGAGAAAGCTATCAATGCAATTCTTTCTGTTTGTTCAGCAGAAGATGTAGAATTTCATCCTTGTTTATTGAAAAATACAGTGACTAAATCTATTAATAAAAATTACTTTATCGCTAATATTTTAAACTTCGAAGATGTAATTGATTTGGGTAAATCTCAAATTGAGTATACAGACGTAGAGAATATCATTGGTGTTGAAAAAGTTATTATCAATAGTAATATTGTTAATCATAATATTTTTAGAACTAAAAATTTTATTCCTTTGGAATGTTGCACACAAGAATTGATGGATAAAATCAATTCTTTAAACCTGAATGGTATCTATTTTAAACCATTAGAGGAATATACACTTTAATCATGCAAACCCTCTCCATCGCCATCCAAAAAGGCGGCTCGGGCAAAACCACCACCGCCATCAACTTAGCTGCCGCTTTGCAGCTATTAGGCGAGCGCATACTCTTGATAGACATAGACCCACAAGCCAATATGACACAGGCGTTGGGTTTTACGGAAGACATTGAACCAACAATGTATCAGTTGTTACGTTGCGTGGCAGATGGTGAAGAAGTGAATTTGAACGGTTACATCAAGGTGTCAGCGAGTGGTTTGCCTCTGATTCCAGCCAGTTTAGACTTGGCGGCGGCTGAAATGGAACTCGTGAGTGTCTATGGGCGTGAGAGTTTATTGGCGGGTTTGTTGCCATCGGTGACCCCTCAGTATGATATTGTTATTATTGACTGTCCGCCTTCGATTGGCATTCTCACGGTCAATGCCTTAGTCGCTTCTGATGCTGTTTTGATGCCTTTACAAGCTGAGTTTTTGCCAATGAAAGGGCTGGAAAGTTTTATGCGTTCTATGAAAACCATTCAGGTAAGGCTCAATCGGCGGTTACAGTTGTTGGGTATCGTGCTGACGAGATATGATGAACGTAAAGAAATGAATCAACGCTTAACGAAAACTTTGATTGAGCGTTTTGGCGATAAAGTGTTTTCTACAAAAATTCGCACCAATATTGCCCTTGCGAAAGCTCAAGAGAAAGGGCTGGATATTTTCAAATTCGACCGCCGTTCCAATGGCGCGATTGACTATGCGGCTTTAGCAGATGAACTTTATCAGAAACTTAAAAAGGAATAATATCAAATTGATACCCCTCAGTATAATTGCTTAAAACTATCTTTTTTAAATAGTTAGAAATAATATTTTGTTTTTATAAAAAATAAAATCTCAATTATCATGGCTTCTATTCTTCGTTCGCGTCGGCACCGCAATCCACAACAAACATCAGAAACGCCTCAGGGCGAACAGCAAAAACCATTCTTTTCGGGACGGCAAGCAATCCCCTCAGTACAAAGTAAAGAAAAAAGCGATGGTGCATTTTTTCAACCCAAACTGCACGTAGGCGAAGTAGGCGATAAATATGAACAAGAAGCTGATTCTGTTGCCAATCAAGTCGTTAATCAAACTGCTGGGAACGGAGCGGAGACCCCTTCAGTACAACGCCTTGCTACACCTGACGAAAAAAATATGCCTGCTACAAACGACGGGCGTATGGCACAAGACAAAATGATACAAGAAAAACCAAACGTTCAAAAAGCAGAAGCTAAAAAAGAAGAAGAGAAGCCAAACATTCAAAAAGCAGAAGCTAAAAAGGAAGAAGAAAAACCAAACATTCAGAAAGCAGAAGCTAAAAAAGAGGAAGAGAAGCCAAATATTCAAAAAGAAGAAGAAAAACCAAATATCCAAAAAGCAGAAGCTAAAAAGGAGGAGGAAAAACCAAACATCCAAAAAGCAGAAGCCAAGGACAAAGGAACGCCGCGCGACAATGAAGCGCAAAACAAACAATTCAATGATGCAATACAAGAAATTCAGAGGAAAATTGGACGAAAATTGAGTGATAATGAGCGGCAGCGTTTGCATCATGAAATCAGTGGGCAGAATTTTTCGTATAAAGAAATAATTGAACATGGCATCGCTATGTTTAGAAAAAAATAAAATACACAAATGACGGCACGAACCAAAAAAGAAATTTTTGATTTCTCCCCAATAATGCAGTTGTTCGATTATTTAGAATCCGTCGTGGTGCGTCGGTTAGAGTTATTCTTTAAAAAAGACGCTTCTCCGCTACCGTTGATGACAGATTTATCGTCAGCAACAGACCCCCTCAGTATGTTCATCAAATCGAATAATTTGAATCAGCAAGAACTTATCGCATTACTTATTGGTATTGTTCCACATTTCAAAGCAGACTTTTTTGATAATCTTATTCAGTCTTTTTTCAAGCAACCTGTTGATTTTCTGCAAATTGGAGGTATAAGGGGCAAGCAATTTCGCGGTTTTTTGCCGACAGGCGAAACAGTTTTGTTTGTGATAGCTGGCGAGGATTGGGTGGCTCGACAAGAAGCTATGCTGATTTTTTCTGATGACCATTTATTCAAAAAACAAAATATTTTGACCTTAGATGCCCCCCTCAGTAATGAACCACTTATGAGTGGGTTGTGGCATCTTGAAGACGATTGGGCGGTTCTGTTTACGACAGGACACAGTGTTAAACCGCGTTTTTCCGCTACGTTTCCCGCAGAAAGGCTCGAAACAGGCATGGATTGGCAAGATTTGGTGTTACCTAAAACCACAAAAGAAGAAATAAATGAACTTCGGATATGGTTAGCTCATGGCGATACGCTCTTCCATGATTGGCAAATGAAGCGTTATTTGAAGCCCGGTTATCGCGCACTTTTTCATGGGGCAGCAGGTACAGGCAAAACGCTTACGGCTGCGCTATTGGGTAAAGAAACAGGTCGTGATGTGTATCGAGTAGATTTGTCACGGGTCGTATCAAAGTTTATTGGTGAGACTGAAAAAAACTTATCTAATCTATTTGAGCGCGCAGAAAACAAAGACTGGATTCTTTTTTTTGACGAAGCCGATGCTCTTTTTGGCAAACGGACGGGTGTTCGTGACGCTCATGATCGTTATGCAAACCAAGAAGTTTCTTATTTGCTACAACGCGTGGAAATATTCAATGGATTAGTCATTTTAGCTTCTAATTTCAAAAGCAATATTGATGAAGCGTTCATTCGTCGCTTTCAATCTATCATTCATTTCCCAGTTCCTCGTACATCTGAGCGATTGCAGCTATGGCAACAAAGCGTTCCTAAGCACATTAGTCTTGCAGAGGATGTAAACCTCAAATTTATCGCTGAAAAATATGAATTAACAGGTGCCGCAATAGTCAATATTGTACAGTTTTGCTGCCTAAGAGCCTTATCTCAAAACAATTTAACACTCACAATACAAGATTTTCGTGATGGCATTGCTCGTGAGTTTGGAAAAGAAGGCAAACTATTCTCCTAAAAGATTAGTTAATGTTGGTTCTTATTTTCAAAAATGAGCAAATTTTTTAACTATATATTCTATTCTGTATCAACACAATTATACCACCTCACCTACACAAGACGAGCCCGCACCTGCCGTACAGCCATAACAATGCTGATTTAAAATAACATTGCGATTCATTAACTTTTCAAAATCAAAATCGCGAATGTGTACCCCCTGAGTAGCAACCTTCAAATTAAGCATCTGATTAAAATCACAGTCAAACATATAGCCGTCCCAACTCACTGAAATCGTGTTACGACACATCAAACTTTCCACCGTCGTTGGATTAAAAGCATTGATGAGGGTAGTCATATAATCTTCATAATTGCGCGTTTCAATCAAATAATCCAAAAAACGAGCAATAGGCATATTCGTAATCGCAAAAAGACTGTTAAAATCAATATCAAAATTCTGTTTTAAATGCTTTTTAAATTCATTTTCCAAGCTGTATTGATTGCCTGGTAAAAATGCACCCGAAGGATTGTACACCAAATCCAACACTAAACCACTCCCTTCTTTGCCGTAACCGACCGCATTCAGTCTTTTTAAAGCTGAAATAGAATCTTCAAAAACACCATCACCTCGCTGCGAATCTGTTCTACTTTTTGAAAAATAAGGCAACGATGATATAATGTGCACTTGATTTTCAGCGAACCACTCAGGTAAATCGTGGTATTTTTTATTCGCTTCAATAATTGTCAGATTACATCTGTCAATCACATTTTTACCCAATTTCCGACACTCCTCTACAAACCAACGAAAATGTGGATTCATTTCGGGCGCGCCGCCTGTAATATCTACCGTTTTAACAGGATATTTACTGATAATATCTAAGCAGATTTCGAGCGTTTCACGGCTCATATTTTCTTTCTTTTTATCGGGACCTGCATCAACATGACAATGTGTACACACTTGATTGCAGAGTTTTCCAATATTAATTTGGAAAATTTCGATTCCTGTTGGCTTTAAAGGCTTAAACCCTAATGGCGCAATTTTATCGGAAAATGCAGTGAATTTGGCATCTGAAATCTCTTTGCCATTCAATACTTTTAACTGAAAAAATGTATCAGTTAAAGGGCTGCCCGTGACTGAAAGTGACTTTTTACGCTTTTCAATTGGCGTTTTTTTAGGCATTTTAATATCCAAATCAATTGGTTCGCCTTGTTCAAAAGCCTCTTTTTCAGGTAAAATCTCATTGCTATCCCAAATACCCGTCACGAGTGTGCGGGCATAAGTCACTGGCAATTCATTTTCAACCATTAAATCATGTGCTTTTTTAAAATCATAATTCAAACGGTGAAATGAATATGATAATACCTCCTCAGTATCCTCCATCAAAACATACCAAACGCTCTTGGTACTGTCATTGGCAGGCATACCGATAACGCCTGGATTGAGCCAAATTTTACCCTCATTTTCATCAACAAACGGGATTCCGCAATGCCCTCCGAGTATCACATCAGCATTTGTTTTATTAAAATTAGCGGCTTTCACGCGCCAATCCGTTGATTTAAAAACAAACTCTGAAATATGCGCTTCGGAACCATGTAAAACATGAAAACGTTTTCCAGCATATTGAAAATCAATCGTTTGTGGAATTGTATTCAAGTAATCCAAGTTGCGTTTTGTCATTTTAGTCACTGCATACGGAAACCACATACGTGAAAACATGTCACAACGCCCCCCCTCAGTAAAATTGCAACCACAATCATCTTTACCAAGAATAATATTCTCCTCTACATTGCCTTGAATGGTGTGAATACCCCAATCCTGCACCGCATCAAGGCATTCTGAAGGTTGCGCACAATAGCCCACTATATCACCTGTACAAACAATGTTTTGTGGCACAATACCTTCAAATTCAGCTACTTTTTGTAAAGCTTCCAATGCTTGCAAATTGGAATAAACGCCACCGAAAACAAGCATTTTACCACTTAAAACCCCTATATTTTTATTTTGATTCATCATATCAATTTTAGCTTTTCACTATTCGTTTGTCACTTTTTACTAATAAAACAGGTATTAAAAAAAATAAAAAACACACTATTGTACCAACAATATTTACCACCAATAAATCGGCATATTTACCACTCGTCAGTAAAAATCTTTCAGGAATAGGGTAAAACACCATTAAAAACCCAAAAAAAATGCCTGATAAAACCGACCCATAAAAAGATATTTTAGGCGCTTTTATATTCCAAAACACAAACACTGGTGCTAATCCTAACACCATTGTACCACTGATGGTTGTTGCCGATAAAATTTCAGGATTAAATAAAACGGGCAAAGTACCAAAAACAGCAACGGCTGTCATCGTCCAACGAGCTTTTGAAACACTTAAATTACGCTCTTTCAAAAGGTCGAGGTGCACCAATTTGGCTGTTGAAGTAAAAGTAGAATCAATCGTTGCAGCGGCTGAAGTAAGCATAATAGTATTCATCGCCAATAGCATAAAAGTGCCCATCAATTTTGCAACTTCTAAAGTGGGTGGTGTTTTTAAGCCTTTCAATGCTGCAAACGTCCCTACCGAACTGAACAAAATAATACAAGCCCCACCGATAAACGTCGCTAATACATACGATTTTAAGGTGGTTTTTGGTTCTGAAATGAACCCTCTATCCGTCAAAATCGGGTCGTGAAACGGGTAACTCAAAACCTGTATCAAAGCCACAAAAAAGAGGTTTAAACCTTGGCTCATCGTCCATTCGCCACTCGATACAATGGTTGTCATCCCCCCCTCAGTATTGGGGATAATTATTCCTAAAATCATTACCATCAGAACAGCAAACATCGCCATTTGTATCAAATCAGTGATGATTGACGTGCGCATACCGCCTTTTAAAGTATAAGCCAATGTCAAAGCCGTAAAAACGATTATCGCAGAAAAATATCCCATGCTGCCTTTTTCACCGAAATAACTGCCCACTATCATCGTATTGGACCATATTTCATTCAATAAACGAAAACCAATGAGTATGGTAAAAAGTACTATTGCGCCTTGACCATATTTCTGCTGTAAAAAATGATGGATGCTTTTAAAACCTCCTTTAGTGCGCATTTGATAAATCAAAATACCTGCTACTAAAAATGAGACATAATAACCTGCATACGCCACACCGCCAACAATACCGAATTTATAACCCAAATCAGCCGCATTGGTGATGGATTTTGCAAATAGCCAAGTAATAACCAAACTACTCGTCAATAGAAAAGTATTCGGTTGCTCATCATTTTTACTGCCTTTAAAAAAATCGTTAACCTTATTAGACCATGGCGACACCCAAAAAAGCACGATATTGACGGCTATTAGTATGACCCATTGCCAGTTTAAAACGTCCATAAATTGTTGTATTGCTGTATTGTCTTATTGTTGTATTGCTTTACAGTTAAAATACAATTTAACAATACAACAATAAGATAATACATGTATTTAATTATCCCACCAAACAGGTGAATTGACACTATTTTTATTGGTTTTATCAGAAGCAGTTTTAAAATTAGCATTGTTTAAAGCATCTTCTGAAGTCGGGTACGGCATACGCACAGGTATCAAATTTTGATTAAGACTCGCCGCAATGGTTTTTAACTTGGGGAATCCTGTTCGACGGTATTCAATCCAACCTTCGTAACCGTTGATAATATTGTGCAACCATTTTTGCGTGATGATTTGCTCGATAGCATTATTGCCTGCTCCTTTATATAAAATTGGAATTCTCAATAAATAATCGGCAGGAGTCGTCAAACCCCAATATTCGAATGATTGTTTAATACCTGTTTCATAAAACGATTTAGCATCGCCTGTAATCAAACCCTTTTCAGCAGCCTCAGCTAAGAGAAAATTCATTTCGGCACTTGTCATAAAATTAGCTTTTAATTTTCCAGCATCTTCTCTGAAAATGCGCCCTGTCAAAGAATAATTACTCGCTGTGATAGACAATTTTGAGGCATCGGGGCCATTTAATAAGCCTTTATAAACATTCGCATTGCTCGCAGTTGGACGGAAGTAAATCGTTTTACGCAAATCATCAAATTTTGTAAGAACAGAGTCAATCGTTTCAGACATGATAAAGAGGTTGTAATCACCCGTTTTAGCCGTTGACATTCTGAAATTATTCGGTTGACTTTGGGTAAATGCATAATTCGCATTATCAGTTGCCGTTTTAATAAAATCACCATCAGTAGCAATTTTGGCTAATTGTGAAGCGACGTTTTCTTTTGCTGAAATACGCAAATACGCTTTGAATTTTAAAGAATTAGCCAACTTACGCCACTTCGTTAAATCGCCTGAATAGACAATATCGCCTTGCAATTTAATGGCACTTTTATAGGCATTAATAGCTGCAATGCCTTTATCCAAATTGTCAATGATACCCCCTGCATTTAAATAAATATCACGTTGCGCATCATATTTGGGCGTAACATTGCCGTCTTTACCTTTTAAAGCCTCAGAATAAGGAACATCGCCATACAAATCGGTCAATGCCATGGTGACATACGCTTTATATATTAAAGCAGGCCCTTCATAAACTGCAAAAGCGGTATTGGCTCTTGACTTATTGAGTAAAATCTCGTTATCACGCAGGTTTTCATACAGAAAATTCCACGGTTTGCCACCGTATTGTGGCTCGGTTAAGCTGTGGCGGTCGAACAAGTTAAAGTCAATCGCTGTAAAATATTGCCCTAAAAGGTTGCCCGCAACAAAGCCTTCATATGACATTTGCTCGGCATAATCATATAAAACCTTACGTAAAAGCAAATCGGGCTGTACATCTACTGGTGTAGTTGGATTGGTGTTGATGGTTTCAAAATCCTTTGTACAAGCCGTTATTTGAATTAAAACAATTAGAAAACTATATTTTAAATATTTTTTCATTTCAATTTGATTAAAATTTTTTAGATAAAATCGGAATTATCTATTTATTGGAATATGATTTCATAAGTTATTCATAGTCAACATTTACGAAATTTTTAAAAATTCGTAAATGTGCGTTTTCCCACAAAGTAGATAATTACAAATAAAATTTACCCCCTCAGTATTTACCCACCTATAGGATATTTTAAAAATTAGCCCCCAATTTCAAACCAATACTACGTGTTGTAGGATAGCTCATATCTTCTACACCCGACACCAATTTTTGCTGTTGAAATCCGAATTGCTCCGGGTCAAAGTGAGGTATTTTACTGAAAGCATATACATTGCGTGCTACCAACGAGATATTGATATTGTCAAAAAGTCCTTTAAAAATAGTTTTAGGCAATTGATACCCTAATTGGATTTCACGGATTTTGACATAACTCGCATCGTAAGTATTGTTCTCTTCATGGTTGCGGTCGTAGTACATGCGATAATATGTTTCAGCCGAAAGGGCTTTTGTATTCGGTTGATAAACGGGATTATCTGTTGTACCCGTATTCACTACGCCTTTGGCTACAATGCCTTCAGTTGGGCGGTTTTCCGTTTCTTTCAATTGACCTGCTACACCTGCTAACGCCAATGAGCGTGATACTAATTTGCCGCCTTGACGCCAATCAATGAGCAATGAGAAATTGAAGTTTTTATATGAAATGGCATTATTAAAACCGACCATAAAATCAGGATTATAATTACCCAATTTTTTCAAAGTATTATTAACGATGTAGCGACCATCTGCACCAATCACAAAATCCCCATTGGCATTTTTCAAGTAACCTGTTCCCCACATATCACCTAAACGACCGCCGACTTGTGCTTGATACCAAACAGTTTGATTTACATTGTCGTAAATACTGTTATAGGCTAAGGTTATTGTTTTGGTAGATTGTGGTAGTGATTCCACGATATTTTTATATGTTGTAAAATTCACGGCACTGCGCCACATGAAATTCTTCGTTTTAATTGGAATAAACTCCAGCACAGCTTCTAAGCCTTTACTGCGTACAGAACCACCATTGATACTTTGTTGCGTATAACCCGAAGTGATAGAAATAGGCAATGAAATAATTTGATTTTCATTTAAAGCATTAAAATAGGTCACATCAAGTTTCAAACGGTCATCGAAAAAACGAATATCCGTTCCCACTTCTACTGAAGTGATACTCTCAGGTTTCAAATTGGCATTAGGTATTTGGCTTTGTTCACTAAAAGTAGGTTGTCCATTGACAGTGGTACGTGCCACAAAAGCTCCGTTTGTTTGAAATGGATTGGCATCATTACCCACTTTAGCAAAGCTACCACGCACTTTGAAAAAGGAGATTTGAGAAGGCAATTTTACTAAGTTAGACACCACTAAACCCGCTGATACTGAGGGGTAGAAAAAAGATGTATTTGATGCTGAAACAGATGTTGCCAAAGCACTCGACCAGTCATTTCTACCTGTAATATCTATGTATAAAAAGTCTTTAAAACCCAATTTGGCAATGCCGTAAATGGAATTGATTCTTTTTCTACCGATATTCGTAAAATACTCTAAAGGTGTTGCGGCATTCGTGAGTGCATACACACCTGCTTGTGCAAGACTTGTGGTTTGTATTTGTTCAAAAGAAGCATTTTGATTCATGCGGTTAGCTCCCGCTGAAATATCAAAACTAAAATTGCTTACAGTTTTATTAAAATTCAATAAAACATCAGTATTTACTTCTCTAAACAGAACATTTTGCTCCGCATAAGCACCTGTTTTAAAACGGTTGGTACTAAAAGCACGACGGAAAGTGCGGTCTTCATTCGAGTAATCCATACCACTTCTTACGGCTAATGACAACTCTGGTGTAAACTCATAACGTGCCGATATATTCCCAAAAACACGGTCACGACCAAAACCGTTGCGGTTTTCATACAATGTAAAATAAGGATTATCAAAAAAGGTATAATTGTATGAGTATTGCTGCACGTTCTCTAAACCGGGCTGCCAATAGTTCTTCAAAGGCTCTATGCTGTTGGAGCGACCGAACCATGCGACCATGGCATAATTAATATTTTCAGAACCATATTTTGTAGCTGGACGGTTTTTACTTGAAGCGTTAATATAGTTTATATTGGAACTGATTTTCAACTTATCAATTGGGTTAAAATTCAAAGCAGCTGTAATGGTTTTTCGCTTCAAGTCAACACCAGGAATATACGATTGACTATTCAAATCCGTCAAAGACAAACGCATATTGCTTTTTTCATTGCCCGCTGTGAAAGATAAGTTATTGATATAAGTATGTCCCGTTTCATAAAAATCCTTTAAATTATTCGGAAAAGCCACAAATGGTGTAGGCGTAATGGGTAAATTGCTGTATAAAGCATTATCAGCCGCACGCACCACACGACCATCGGACAAAGTCACAGGACTATCGTATTGCGCAATTTTTAAACCCGCATCCAATCTGGGGCCATAACTGTATGTGATATTGTCATTAATCCCTGCGCCTAAACCATCTTTGTAAGCATATTGTCCACTATTGCCCAAGCCATAAGTGTTTTGAAACTGAGGCAATTGAAATGGCGTTTCCATAAAAGCCGATGAATTGAAAGCAATACCGATACCTTTTGTTTTAGCCCCGTTTTTAGTTTTAATAATAATCGCACCATTCGATGCACGCGTACCATATAGCGCGGCGGCAGATGCACCTTTCAATACCGTAACTGACTCTATGTCATCTTGATTCACCTCCATCGCACCATTGCCAAAGTCCACTTCCATAAAGCCATTGGCATCGTCGTTTGTTGTATTCACAACCGTGTTATTATTGATTGGGATACCGTCCACCACAAAAAGTGGGTTGGTATTGGTAAAAGAGGATTCGCCCCGAATACTAATTTTAGTAGAAGAACCCACGCCCGTAGAACCGCCTACAACAGTGACACCTGCTACCCTACCCGCCAGATTATCTAAAAAGTTGGCAGATTTTACTTTGCTTATTTCTGCACCATCAATTTGTTGTATGGCATAACCAAGACTTTTTGATTGACGCTCCAGACCTAAAGCGGTGACAACAATTTCCGAAAGTTCTATACCCTCTTCAAGATAAACAACAAGGGTTTTATCATCTGTTAAAACCAGTTCTTGCGTTTTATAACCCACCGATGAAATAAGGATTTTGGTGGCATTGCCAACCGTATTCAACTTAAAATAACCTTGTTCATCGGTTATTGTACCGTTATCAGTAGCACCCGATTTAGCAATAACGGCTGCGCCTGCTATGGGTTGTTGTGTTTTAGCATCATAGACTGTACCCGTTATTGTTTTCATATTTTGCCCCAATAGTGTAAAAACGTTCATACATAAAAAGCAAAATACAAAAAATACAGGTTTTTTGATTCGATGATTGGTTAAAATTAGGTTCATATAGCTTTTTTTAATGAAATAAAATAAAACCCATACAGGTAAACAAGACCCTCTTGATACCTATGGCTCTATCACGACTGGGCGTGATAGTATCAAAAACTGTTTTAAAACTTAAAACGACAATGACAAACTGTTTTTCTTATTTTAAGAAAACGGGCGGCGCACGAAGGGCAAGAAAAGTGTTTAAAAAAAGCGCATTAATGGGTGTAAGAAAACAATACGCTTGTGGTGCAAAACCAATATCAAACAACCGAATCAGTTGTTTTTTTATATAAAAACCGACTTTTTGAAGCGTTTTATGCCAATCGGCATAGATATCAATATCTGATTTTTTAGAAAGAAAATAAGTAGAACAGTCTTGACTTTTAAAAAAATCAACCAATTCTAAAAACGTGTTTTCAGATTGCCAAGCGATATTTTCAAAAGTTTGTTTTTGAAATCTATTTTTTTGAAAACCGATAAGATAAGCACCGCCATCTTCCGTTGCGCCCAATACTGAGGGGGTCGTTTCGAGTGCCTTTGCGGCAGAAAGTATATCTTGTTTTGTCAAAAAAAGGCAATCGTTCCCAATAGCAACAACCCGTTCAAAACCTTTTTGAAAAATATCCTCAAAAGCATTGGCAAAACGTTCTCCAAAACTTATGCCCCGTTGTTCTTTTTCAGAAATAAAAAAAACAGGCAATTGAGTCTGAACAGCTAATCTTTTAACGTGTTGAATCAAAAAACCCGCCACAGATTCAGATGCCTGTTTGCCTTCTGCAAGAGGCTTTTCCCTTGCTTCGATAGTGGCTGTGCGACTGAAAAGAAGTATAGCGGTGTTGTTCTTATTCATTAAAAATTAGTGGATATTTACCATTTACGGAATTTTAAGGTCTTCGGTTTTATCTTCGGTCATTCTTTTTCAAGACACAAATAGACACTAAAAATATCACATAAGCGTCACAAAATAGAAATTTTAAATTTGTAGCCTCTTTTCTTAACGATGTAAAACAGTTTCTAAAAAATTTAGGCTCAATTATGATTTCAAGTTGCTGATACTCTTTAAACCCGTAGGGTTGGCATTTTGGTAGAAATAAAGCCCCCTGTTTGTTTTCAATGCCGTAGGCATGGCATTTTGTAAAGAAAATGAGTGATTAAATCCTTTATAATGCCCTACCTACGGCATTCAATAATTGTATTTATTGCTATTTTCTACCAAAATGCCAACCCTACGGGTTTAAAGAGTATCAGTAACTTGAAATCATAATTGAGCCAAAAATTATTCTTGTAACGAGGGAGCTTGCGACCCATGTTGTGTATATGCTTAGTACTTGTTTAGTAACGCGACAGAAATAAATTACACCATTACACACTGTTTCGTGCTACGCACGAAAGGCGTACAAAATAAATTTTTTTTATGGATTGAAGCTAAAAATTGAGGCTTCTGCCTCAATTTTTAGCTTCAATCCGAAAGAAATATTCTCAAAGCACGCTTTTTTTTGCTTGCAAAAAAACAGTCCGTAATGGTGTAGTGTATTAAAATCGTATTACTTATTGTCGTTATCAAAGTATGGTATGACAAGGTCTGTATTCAGCCTATATGAGGGTCGTCGGCTGAATTTTTACTGTTTTATAGGCAACAAAAAAGCCTTGACCATCAAAGACAGTCAAGGCTGAGTTCTGTTTTACAGTTCAAAGAACCCTTTTCAGAGAGGGAGGCTATACTGTTTTTTTAGCCTCCTCCAATTGCCCTTTGAGGTTCTTGATTTCCTCGTTTACCCTCCGCGTTTCGGCAGCTTTGAGCGACCTTTTCTCAAATAAGGCATTGAGTTTGTCGCTGTAGTCAATGTACTCGGGATTGATGCCGCGTTTGTCATTGCCGCGTTTGCGGATGTAGTGCGTTTTGTCCATCAAGTCCTGACCAACAAGAAATAGAAGCATACCGACTTTGTTGTTACTGTCGTTTGTGCCTTTTTGGGCTTCGATAAGGAAGGTAGCACCGTCAATTTTTTTACCGTAGTCGTCAATATCCAATTCCTCGGAGTCATAGATTTTGGGTTTGTCAATGGCGAATTTGTACCCATCTTGGCAGTAAATCCAGCCTTCGGTTGTACCCATGGCGTTGCCAGCTGTTACATTGTCTAATAGGACACCTTTTGTCCATTTTTGGAGAATACGCTTTTGCGTTTCTTGTGCCGCTTTGAAGTCGGCAACGTCTTGAGGCTCGAAGACCATTGTGATTCTGTCTTTCATAAGCAAATCGGTTTTTTAGTTAATGGATAAAATTTAAACTGTACAGGTTTGTCTTTTGTTGATATACAAATATTTAAAAAATAAATCTAAAAAGTCAAGTATATCCTCAAATAATTATATTTTTTTTTGACTGCCATTCAAAATAAACCCATTTACCAGAATCCAACGACTGGCTTTCTGACTGTTGTCATTGCGAGGGACGAAGATACTGAGGGGGTGTTTTATCAAAAAGTCAATGAGAACGTTGTCCCCTTTCCTACTTCACTCTGCACCGATATTTGCCCTTTGTTCAATTCGACCAATTCCTTGGTCAATATCAAACCTAAGCCTGTACCTTTTTCTTTTGCTGTCCCTTCTCGGTTGGTCTTTTTATCCATCTGAAAAAGTTGGGATATGGTGTCTTGCGTCATACCAATTCCATTGTCTTTGATAAGGATAACACAGCCCCTCTTGTCGCCTTGTGCGCCATCAAGCTCTGGTGTGACCGTATTGTGCGCCTCCAAAATCACTTGACCATTCGGATGCGTGAATTTCAAACCATTGCTTATCAGATTGCGCATAATGACCGCCATGTGATTGGCATCTGCATAGACATTTACTGAGGGGTCTATGCGATTGAGTACAGTGATATGCTTTTGAGTGGCGACTTCGGCAAGTAAATTTATCTCTATGTCGGCTATTTGTTGCACACAAATAGACTCAGGTTTGGCTTTGATGCCCTTGAGTTGGGAGTAAGCCCACTGCAAGAGATTTTCGAGCATTTGAAATACTGTGTTGACATTATTGGATAGTCCTTGCGAAGCATTGGCAAATTCGCTTTGCGACATTATGCCATAGTTGGTCATCATCAAATGGCTTTTCAATGCCCCTATCGGCGAGCGCAGGTCGTGGGCAATGATACTGAAAAGTTTGTCTTTGGTGGCATTGATGGCTTCTACTTCTTTTTTGCGTTCTTGTTCCAGTTTATAGAAACGATAAGCAACTATTGCACCCACCAAGACCAATATGGCCAGCGAGAAGCCCGATATTGCCCACCATCGGTTATTATCTGCTTCTTTTTGTTTGAGTAGAAGGTCGCGCTCGGCTTCAGCTTTGATGACTTTTTTGCCAGAGTCTTCGGTTAGTCGTTTTACCAGCTGTTCATTTTCTATTGTTTGATACGCCTTGAGGTGCTGAATACTGAGGGGGTAGTTTTTTTCTGATTCATATATTTGTGCCAATAACTCATGTGCTGAACCTTGGCTGGCTAAATAATAATCGTTGTTGGCACTCTTATTTAACACTTTTTGGAGTAATTCAATCGCCTTTTTATTGCGGTTGAATTTGTAATAGATAGAAGCCGCTATGACCATATCTGCGGTTTGATAATCTGTGATGGTTAAACTATCTAATAGCCTCTCTGCCTTTTGACTATAATATTCGATGTCTTGTTTTTTATCAGGCAATTGCTTCAATGCGTTTGCCATAGAATTGTAGGCTTGTATTTTTATTGTAGGCGAGATATTGGCTCGTTCTGCCAACTTTATATATCTTTTGTTGACGGCTAAATATTCTTCAAAGCGTTTGTCACTCAGTAAACGTTGTGTCAAGGATTGAAAGCTTCCAATTTCGGGTCTATCTGCTTTTTCAGTGGCTTCGATGGCTTTGTACAGGTACTTATATGATTCCGTAGTGTTATTTTGATGGTGTTGAACGATACCCATAGCATAGTAAACACGTTGCAAATCAAAATAATTTTTCAGCTTCTCTGCCACTGTCAATGCTTTTTGTAGGTACTGAAACCCTGTACCTTCATCACTCAAACCATAGATATAAATCAAAGCTATTCCAAAATAAGACTTAAATAAGTTGCCTTGGTCATCGTTTTTTTCCGCAATGACCTTGGCACGTTGATAGAGTGTCAACATCAGTTGCGGCTTACTTAAATACTTGGCTGGACTGTCTTTGAATAAGATGTTGAGACGAGCAGTGTCGGAAGTAGCACTATTAAATGCTTGTAGCAAACTATCAGTAATTGTGAATTGTGCTTTTAAGTTTGAAACATAAAGTAGAATGGTAAGTAGTAGAATTCTTTTCATTGTGTAAGTTCATCAATTCGTTTTACAATACTTCGGTAATTTTTTAGTTGAAAAACGACCAAAGTCTTGTTTTGAGAAGCTGTTATTAATCACGCCGTATCATCTTTTTGTGAACATAGTCGCGGTGTATCTTATCGTAGTACCGTTCGCCAATGGGGATTTCTTGTCCTTGTTTAAGTGTCAGAGTGTTATTGTTGATGGTAGATAAAAAACGGATATTAACCAAGTAGGAACGATGGCAGCGCACAAATACTGAGGGGGGCAATCGCTTCTCAAAACTATTCAGCCCTGAAACAGTTAGCATAGACTCGCCTGATGTTGTCTGCACTTGCACATAGTTTTCCATTGATTTCAGATACAGCACATCATTGTAGCGCAATTTTACGGTATTCTGATTCACTTTTATAAAAAAATAGTCGTCTTCTTGGTCTTGATGTCCTGCCTTGAGTGCTTTATACGCTTCCAAACGAATACGAACACGTTCAATACATTTTAAGAACCTATCCACTTCAAAAGGTTTGACCAGATAATCCGTTGCGGCAGCATCAAAACCCGCTACTGCAAACTGTGGATGCGATGTTACAAAAACAACAATGGGTGGATTGTCGAGGCTCTGAATAAATTTTATACCATTAATATCGGGCATTTCAATATCAATCAGTATTAAGTCCACCTCACCAGCAGTGATATGTGGATAGGCTGTAAAGGCAGACTCGAATGCACCCACAAGTTGTAGGATAGGTGTGAACTTTACAAAACGACTCAATACATCTCGCCAATCGGGTGAGTCATCAATGATTATGGTACGAATAGGCATGCCAATAGGTGGTAAAATTGCAAGATTGATAGGGGCAAAGGTAAAAAAGGTGTCGCCTATTAAAAGTATTTTGGGGGGTTCTTTTCAACCTTGTTTTTTCCTGTACAAAAAAGGGGGCTTCGCTTACACTGAGGGGGTGTTCATCAAACAGATGGGACTTAGTTTTAAAATATTTTTCCACCCTTTTACCTTTGCCACCAATATGGAAGCAGATAGCCAAGGTTAAGTTTTGTATGCCACTTAGGAGACACCCCTCAGTAAACAAGCACAAATCTTAATTTACAAAGCCTTGCGCAACCTAATCGAATAGGCTCATGCCTATTGCTATTGAACCCATAACCGCTCTCGCAACATTTACAACTTATCTTTCAGTTACTACAATCTCCTTTTGCAAATACATCCTTCAGTCATGTGTGCAGGGTCTGAACAGCCATTTTTATATGTAAAAATGGGTCTAACCACAAGGCACTTACAGGCTCAAGGTAGGCAATCAATTAAGCAATAGCTTTGAAAATAAAAGATTTGAATGAGCTGAGGCGGGTCATAGCGCATAAAGAGACCCCCTCAGTATTCAAGTCTGCTCTAATTCTATTTTTATTTTTAATCATTCAAATTCTTCTAAGATGAAAAACAACATTCGACTAAAGACAACTTTGGAGCTTACTCCTAACCATTTAATTAAAAAAGCCATGTTGATATTGGGGCTGGTTTGTGGGCTAACGTTCAACGCTGTGACACAGAATGCCGTCAGATGCCTTGACTATGATGGTACTACTGAATATACGGATTTGGGAAATCCAGCTAGTTTACAATTAACCACTTATACCATCGAGTTATGGTTCATGGGTGATGTGAACACCGACGGAATTTTGACAAAGGGTGAATCAAGAGGGCCAACTAATAGCACTCGAACTTTTGACTTATTCGGAAATGGAACGGATATTATCTTTCGACTATCCAATGGAAGTGCTTCTGCACAGACTTTTACGGTAGGTACATACGTCACAGGGCGATGGAATCATGTCGCTTTAGTCAAAAGTGGTACGACCATCACCACATATCTGAATGGAGCGAATCAAGTAACAACAACCCTCACCCTCACGCCTAATATTACCTCCAATAACTGGTATGTAGCAGGTTCTGGTTTGTATCAGTTAGATGGTCGAGTAGATGAATTAAGGTTTTGGAATACAGCAAGAACAGTTGACCAAATCAGAAGCACGATGTTCGTGCCATTGTCAGGGTCTGAGTCAGGTTTGGTGGCTTATTATAATTTCAATGCTTCATCGGGGGTAACATTAACAGACCAAACTTCAACTCAAGAGAATGGCACTAATAGAGATATGGAAGACGCAGATTGGACTAGCTCGTACGCCCCTCTCGGCGATGCCACCAGCCAAACCATGACCGATACAAGAGCCATTTGGCAAAGTACAGGTACAAGCTCATCGCTCGAAAGTCGTGGTTTGATTATGTCGGTCGGAACAACATTGACCGAACAGAATTACGCTGTTTATGGTCACAACAACGCAGGTGGCAGCATCAACTCAACCGATTTGACAGGCTCGACAGCCAAATCTAAATACAGTCAAATTTGGTACGTCAATAAAGTAGGAACGGTCAATAGTGCCACTTTGACTTTTGACTTAGGTACAATCGCTGGAAGTACTGTCACCGTTGACTCCATTGCAGACTATGTTTTATTGTACCGTTCTGGTTCTTCAGGCAATTTTGTGGATGTAGCTAATGCCAGTTCTGTTGCGAATAGCGACCAAATCACTTTTACGGGCATCAATTTGCAAACAGGCTACTATGCCGTTGGCAATAATACCCTCACTTGGACAGGAGCTACGTCAAGTGATTGGGAGACGGCTACCAACTGGTCACCCAGCTTTGTACCACAAGACACCGATAGAATCATCATACCCACAACAGCGACTGTTGCACCGACATTTTCGACTGATAAGGTACTCAAAAGCCTATCATTGAATGGTACACTCAAAATTCCATTAGGCAATAGAAAGTTGAAAGTCGGTAAACTGAAAGGAGGTAGCAGCAGTTCTTACATTGTCACCAATGGCACAGGTGAACTCGAAGTAGATGTCGCGGCAGGACAAGAGCAGACTATACCTGTCGGTGAGTCCACGACAAGTTATGACCCCGTTGTGGTCAAACCGACATTAGGAACTTCCTTTAAAGTTAAGGTCAAAGCAAAAGCCTCTGCATCTGACTTTAGTTCTCCAATTGCAAACTTTGCAAAAGTAGCACCTCGCCAGTGGGATATTACCCCGACAAGCAGCGCGGGTTCTACGGTGATAAAACTTAAACCAAGTACGCCTTTCTCACCTATTAAACCTAAGATTGGACACTATAAAAGTTCAATTTCTAAGTGGGAAGAACTCGATGCCACACACAGCAACGGTACATTTACGGCTACTACAACCGAGTTTTCACCTTTTGGTGTTGGCGATGAGTTTGGCTTTTATGACCCTGCACTTTCTGCCGAGTTGGTTGATTTTATAGGCAAATATACTGAGGGGGGTAACTTGCTCACTTGGACAACAGCAAATGAAGTGAACAACAAAGGTTTTCAAGTCGAACGGTTAACGGTCAACGGTGAGTGGTCAACATTGGGTTTTGTGGCTGCCAAAGACAAATCGGCTACTTATCAATTTATAGATAACCAAACGTCGGTGAGGTTTCAAACCTCACCGACGTTGAATTACTACCGTCTCCGTCAAATAGACAATGACGGTACAGAAACACTGTCCAAAGTCATTTCTATCCAAGCCCCCTTTGGGGGTCGGGGGCACAAGTTGGCCGTCTATCCAAACCCTGTTTCCAATACCTTGACAATTGAAACGGAAACAACAGGCGATTATCAAATCATCAACCTTTTAGGACAACAAGTCAAGAGCGGCAAAGCCCCCTTTGTCAGTAAGGACTCCTTTGGAGGGGGTTGGGGGCTTGATGTATCGGCATTGCCGCAAGGCAGTTATTTCCTCAAAATAGGGGCAGAGCAAGTGAAGTTTGTGAAGCAACAATAAAATGCTTTTATGGTTGATACCCCCTCAGTATCCACAAGATACTGAGGGGGTGTTTTATCAAAAAGTCAATGAGAACGTCGTCCCCTTTCCTACTTCACTCTGCACCGATATTTGCCCTTTGTTCAATTCGACCAATTCTTTGGTCAATATCAAACCCAAGCCCGTTCCTGCTTCTTGATGTGTGCCTTTTCTATTGGTGTTCTCATTGGTTTTAAATAATTTATCTAAAACATCAGCCGACATACCAACGCCATTGTCTTTGATTTCGATTAAATACCTCCGCTCTCTCTCCAAAGGAGTCCTATGGACAAAGGAATCCTTCGGATCAGTAGTTTGGGGATTAGTGATTGGTGATTGAGAATTAGTATGTTTTTGAGCGTTAAATGCTATTGTTCCATGAGCATTGGTGAATTTTAAGGCATTTTGCAATAGGTTTCTAATGATTAACGCCAAATGATTTTTATCCAATTCAATCGTTAAATCATTTGGAATGAGTTGTTGTATCTCAATGTGTTTGCTATCTGCAATGGGTTTTAGTAATTCTATTTGTTCGTTAATAATATCGGCTATTTGCACTGATTCGCGTTTGGCTTTAATGCCTTGCATTTGTGATATTGCCCAATGCAACACGTTTTCAAACATACTATGCAGGTTATGAGCTTTGGCACTGAGGTCTTTCACAATATCCTTAAATTCTGTTTGGGATAGTAAACCCCAATCTGTTAGCATCAAAATATTTTTAAAATTAGCCATTGGCGACATCAAATCGTGGCTCAATAGGGCAAAAAGGCGGTCTTTGGTGGCATTGAGGTCGGCTAATTCTTGTTTGGTGCGTCGTTCGCGTTTGTAAAAACGATAAGTCAATACAACACCAATAAGCAACAAAACCCCTATTATCAAACCCAAAATGGCAAATGTTTTTTGTTTATCTACTTCATTTTGTTTTATCAATAAATCTTTTTCGGCTTCTATTCTTAATATTTTTTGTCCCGCTCTATCAGTCAAAGTTGTTTTTGTTAATTCTAATTCAGCGGCTATGTACTTTTTATAGTACTGCGTACTGAGGGGGTAGTTGCCTTGCATTTCGTAAGCCTGCGCCAAATATTGTAGGGCATACACCTCTGCTGGCTTTGTGTAATTGGGTAAACTAAACACGTGGTTACAATATTTTATGACTAAATCGGGACGATTAATGTCCAAACAAAGAAATGCCACATTGACAAGTGTCGCACCGTCATTAGTGTCAAACGCTACGGTGTCAATTATTGCCCGAATTTTGTTTTTATAGGCTTCAAAAGTGGCTTTTTTCTCAGGTGTTTGTTTCAATGCGGTCAGTTGATAGCCATAAATTTGGAGTATATCATAACTACTGAATTGCTTTTTTTGCTCTAATGCGACCAACTTATCGCCCAAAATTAGGGCATCGTCTAAACGCCCATAAGTTGAATAAAAATAAAGTAAAGATATTTGCGAGAATATATCGGGATTAGCTCTTTTATCATTGTAATAAGCTCCTTTTTCAAAATAAGCAAACATCTTATCTTTAATATCTTGTCGTTCATAAATAAAACCAATATCTCTACAAATAGACGCACACATATCAAAATCCTGTGCGGCTTCGGCTGCCGTCAATGCTTTTTGATACCAATTAAAAGCCTCGTATTCGTCGAATTTGCCATTTTGGTACAAATACCCAATGTCATACATCAGTGAATATGCCACCTTACCGCCACTGCGGTGGGCAATTGTCAAAGCTCGTTGGTACAAATTCAACGCTGCGTCGGGTTGTTTTATAAAACGCACGGGTTGGCTCTTCGACAAGACCGCTAACTTGGCAGTATCGGAGGTAGCTGCCTCAAAAAGGCGCGTCAGACTGTCAATAGAGGCGAGAATTGGGTCAGTTGGGGTAGGAATTTGGGCGTAAAGCGAATAGGTAAAGCCCAAAAATAGTGTGTAAATAGTGCAGATTCTTTTCACAGGCAAAGCGTAAGGTGTTGGTTAGAAATGTATTGGCTCACACGTATCGGATACCTTCAAGGTTAATGCTGTCAACTTAGTGCTAATGTTGTGTTATTATCAAAGAACAAAGTTCATTGAAATATTTAGCTTATATTTAGGGATGAAAAAAAAGACTATATCTATACGACGATAGGCGATCGAA
>JAEUUP010000054.1 GCA_016787525.1 Saprospiraceae bacterium
TCGTGTTTTTTACGCGTACCAATCTAAAAAAAGGCAAACCACGAGAAGGAAAAGATGGTAAAGTCAGACTCAAGATCTACTCCGCTAAATTCAATACTCAAAGTAGCAAATGGGAAAAAATTGAAGAGCTGCCTTTCAACAGTAACGATTTTGACTGTATGCACCCCTCAGTATCAGCTGACGGTCAACGACTTTATTTTGTATCTAACCGTTCGGGTGGCAAAGGTGGCTTGGATATTTATGTGTCATTTTTGCAAAATGGAAAATGGGGCGATCCCGTAAATTTAGGTCCAGCCATCAATACTGCCAAAGATGAGGTTTTCCCATTCATTCATCCCGATAATTCACTCTATTTTGCAACAAATGGTCGCAAAGGTTTAGGTGGATTTGATATTTTTTCAACAAAAAAGACTGAAGAGGGCTGGCTTCAACCTCAATTGATACCTGAACCCATCAATAGCTCAAGCAATGACTTTGGTATCATTGTTTCAGAGGATAAAAAATCTGGTTTTTTCTCTTCAAATCGGTCGAGTGGACAAGGAGATGATGATATTTTCAGTTTTACGGAGAGTGACAATATTGACGAAGCCGCAGCAGGTAGTGACAAAACAGATATTTCTATGAAAATAGAAACGATTGCGAAAACTGGAAATACCCCCCCCTCAGTACAAACTGAAAATGATGTAAAAGAGAATGAAAAAGGGCAGCAAAAAACAAACAATAGTGAAGTAGAAACTTCTGAAAATCGAGTAGAAGCGACACCACAAATGTCGCAGCAGATAGCCAAAAAAGAAATGCTAACAAGAGTTGACGTTGACATCATGGCTATTGACAAAGTAACTAACAAGCCTATTAAAAATGTGAAAGTGAGCGTTTTGAACATGAAAAGTATCAAAAATGCAACGTTTTTGACAGACGCAACAGGTAAAGTGACAGGATTGAGAGCCGAAACAGGGGCATCCATACCACTAGATATTTTACCTTCACAAGATGAAATAACTGACCAAAACGGAAATATTACATTGTCGGTCAATGCCGGTGAGCGTTTTCTTTTCAATTTTTCAAAAGACGGCTATGATTCCAAATACGTTGTGAAAACTGTTGTAAATGGCGACAACAAAGTGGCTGCATTTATGACTAAACCCTCAAAAGATAAACCTGTAATTGTTAATAGCAAAGGGATAGTGTCGAAAAAAGACACGATTCCAAGCCGAAATACAGATTTTGAAGAGAATAAAATCACTTTTTCGGATGAAGAGTACAATCCCGAAAACTACAGTTTCGAGTTGAGAAATATCTACTATGGCTATGGAGATGCTGAAGTCAATGAAGAAGCGAAGACTGAACTTGACCCACTTTTGAAAATGATGTTGAAGGATAAAAATATAGAGATTGAAATCGCTTCGCACACAGATTCAAAGGGAAAAGCTCCGTTTAATATGACTTTAAGCCAACTACGTGCCGACAATATTAAAACACATTTTGTCGAGAGTGGTATTCATCCTGACCGTATTCGAACTTTTGGTTATGGCGAAACGATGCTCCGCAACAGGTGTAAAGATGGTGTTAATTGCTCCGAAGAAGAACATGCAATCAATCGTAGAACAGTGATAAGAGTAGTGAAAGGTATTGAAATCCAACCTGTGACAGCAACTGTTCCGCCAGTAAAGACCTACAATACCAGTGTGAAAACACGTCATACTGAAGGGGGCGATTTTGTGGCATCGAATACTTTTAACGCCAGCAATATGACTACATCACCGACTGCCTCAACAGATAAAAAACATTTTCATGTTGTTATTGGTACGTTTACAAAGCCTGAAAATGCACAGAAGTTACAACGTAAGGCGATTGATGCAGGGTTTGTCGAGTCTGATGTTATACAAGATCATATGACGTTTATGTATTCAGTCAGTGTTCGATTGTTTACTGACCAAAAAGAGGCACGGAAACTGGCAGATTATATCAATAATCAAAAAGAATTTGAAGCATTTGTGAAAGAGTGGAAGTAATTATAATCCTTTTTCACCGATTTGAAGCTCTTAAGCCCTAACTTCTCCCGTTAGGGCTTTATTATTTTCATCAGCCAAACTCCTCTTGCCGCATAAGATTGAGATTCCCTTCGTGAAAACGGCGCATGATGCGTGGATATTGAAAGCCTTTCTGGATTATATATTTATCGAAATCAAAATATTTATCCGCTCGGATACTCCCTCTCACATTGCCAATATATTCAAGTGCTTCTTCCTTTCGGCGTATGATTTCTTTCTTTTTAGTTGTTGGATTGCCATGACCATTAATAAATACTTGAATATCATAGTTTTGTGAAATATGCTCTATTTTATTCAACGATTCTTGATACGCCCAACTGCTGTAATAAATATAAGGAAATTCGACATCACATAGGTAATCACCTAAAATCAAAGTTTGGTTGACGAGTGTAAAAATGCCATCTGGATTGTGTCCTGAGGCTGTCCAAAAAGTCAGTTTTGTCTGACCAATAGTTAGAACCTGTTCATCATTTTCAACAATGTAGGATACTGAGGGGTACTCAATTGGATAGCCACGAGTGATATAGTATTCATCATCAAATTGCTTAATTTGTTCCAAAATGGAGACCTGCTCCATGTTTTCAACAAAGGCGCGGGAGGCTATCACACCTTCTACTAAAGCGGAAAAGGCATTATAACCAATGATATGATCATAATCGGAATGAGTGAAGAGTAACCAAACAGGTTTTTGAGTTGCTTTCATACGATCTAATATATGAAGTTGTATTTCGGCTATCTCTCTCGGTAACCAATTTGGGTCAACCAGAAGAATCAAATCATTGGTTTCTACAATTGTTGAATTGGTTTGAAACAACGCACTTTGCAAAACAAGCACATTTTTGTCTTGATGAACAATTTTCATAACGATTTTCAATTTTTTAAGTACAATAAATCAACCAAGCGACATTTCATACAAAATACCAGCTTTCATAGAATGGCTGGAAGCAACGAGTTTTTCGGCATTTAAAAGATGATTTAGAATCCAATCCATCAACACCAAGCTGACTGCAAGCATCTCAATTTTGTCTTTTGGCACTTCGGGCATTTTAGCAAGCTCTTTCTCCGACAAAAAAGTCAGTTGGTCATAAAACGACATAAATTGCTTTTTAGTGAAATCAAAATGAGTGAGTGCATCGTCACTATACCCCCTCAGTATTTTGACCAAAAAATCTAAAGTACCACAAGCAATAATGGGGTATTGAGGGTTAAATTGAACCACTTTTTCTTTCAATTCGGGGCAAGATGTATCTAAAAATCGCTCGATTTGTTCTATTTCTTCAACTACAATGATGTCACTGCTATGAAAATGTTGTTTCAAAATCGTGACACCTATATTATAACTTTTTGCCCAAAACACTTCTGATTCGTTGCAAATTATGAACTCAACTGACCCTCCGCCAACATCTACCATCAAAACGGGGGTTTTACTGAGGGGTACCCCCAACTTCATCCCTTTGTGAATCAAATCTGCTTCACGTTCACCCGAAATCAACTCAATTGGGATGCCTGTTTCATCCTGAACGCTTTGTATGAAATCCTGTGCATTGTCAGCCATACGCAATGCAGCAGTGCCAAAGGCTTTAAAGTGTTGAATATCAAAATCTTGTAATGTTTTTCTAAAGGCTTTCATGGCTTCTAAACCACGTTGAAAAGGGGCTACTCCTATGCGATGAATACCCTCAGATGCCAGTTTAAGTTCAAAAGTTTGGCGATGAACAATGTGAAACTGACCTTTTTGGGGGCTTTCAGCGATATGCAATCGAAAGCCATTTGTGCCTAAATCAATGACAGCGAATCTCATGTGTGAATATTTAAGGTATGGAATTTTCGCACAAAATTAAAGTATCCTACTGATGAACGTTGGATTTGCAGTATTTATCTGAGTTCAAATTTTTTTCGACAAACCACGCTTTAAAACCTATGGAACTTTAAATGCTTTTGTCTAATATTGCAGGATAATTCATTTTCGATGGGATTTGAATGATTTTTAAACCATTACAGACACAAATTTTATATGCACTGATACTGCTTACCCATGTCTTCTGATGAAAAATAAGCCCTTTCCTTGTTCTTAATTTATTGATTAACAGTTTTTTATAAATAAAAAATTTGCACTACTGAAAAAAATAAAATTTTTGCTTTTTAAATCGCAACCAAATTTTATTAGCTTTGCCCGAATAATAACGTTTTATTTAATTCATAAATCAATCTAAGTATGAAAAAAATCTTTACGAAAGTCCTTATGGCTGTTGTGTTGGTGACAAGTTTTGCGACTTTGTCAAATGCTCAGAGACAAATTTGGCCTGTTACAACAGATACAAACAGCGTAAAAGCTGGCCAGTTTGCAGATAGTTCGACCATTTATTGGTCTCGTACGGGCGCGTTGACTCCGCCAGCGGGTCACAAAGGGTGGGTGACAAAAGGTATTGCTTCTGACGATCCAGCTAAGAAAGACAGTGCTCGTTGGGTTTGGAAACGCAACTCTGTGCCAACAGGTGCTTATTATACAAGCACACGTCCAATTGGCTCGCCTTCTTATGCAAATGGCTGTGCGTTGTTTAACTCAGATTTATTGGATACTAAAGGTATCGCAGGTAACTTTGGTGCAGGTGAGTCACCTTCTCCACACAAAGGTGAGTTGATTTCTCCTGTGATGGATGCAACAGGGGCAACAGACATCGTTGTTCAATTCCACCAATACTACCGTCAATTCCAAAGTGCGACTTATATCCAATATAGTGTGGACAGTGGCGCAACTTGGTCAAGCAATTTTACACTCAATAGCACAATTGCAGTTAACTCATCTACATTGAATCCTGTAGTTCCAACAAATACAGACTCAACATTGATGCGTGTAACACTTTTCGGTAGCACAGGTACAAACAAGTTTATGATTAAATTTGTATTTGATGGTGATTTCTATTTCTGGTGTGTTGACGACGTAAAAGTATTGGACTGGAAGTTATACGATATGCAAATGTCAACATTCTATGCTTTGCCACCAAACCTCTATGTACCAAAAGAGCAATTGGAACCAATGCGCTTCTTGGCTGACGTTACTAACAAAGGTAATAAAGCTATGAATAATGTTAAGTTGATTGTTAAAGTATGGAATAATACAACAAAAGAGTTGATATACGCAGACTCAACTTCTCAGTATCCAACATCCTTTAAAGCTGATACAACTTATGAAAACCGTCTTTTGCCAAAATCTTTCAATACTGTTGGTTTAGCTCCAGGTACTTACGTAGGTAGTTACCGTATCAAAGGAGACAGTTCCGCATTAGACATCAATCCTGCAAACGATACAGTCCGTTTTGCTTTTGTGGTAACTGATATGACAGTTCCAACTTCTGGCTTGGCAGTGACAGGTGTGGGTAACTTCAACTATACAAAAGAAAACGCCACATCATTCTCAATGACACGTAATGCGGACAGTTATTGGACGGCAACTGAGCCAAAATCTTGGCGTGTTGGTAACTATTATCGCATCGTTACAGGTAAAACGACTCAAATTTCTACAATGGCAGCTGTTCTGAATGCCAATGCTGCAGCTGGTCGTACTTTGACAGCGACTGTTTATGAATGGAAAGATGCAAACAATGACGGTGCTGTTCAAGCAACAGAACGTACACTTGTCGCTTATGCCGATACATTAGTACCTGCTACTCAATCTACTTCTGCAGCATGGTTCTTCTTCCGTATGAAAGATTTGACGACAAACTTGGCTTTCCGTACAAAAGATACAACGCACTATTTGGCGATGATTGAGTTCGATGCACCCACTCCTGCTGCGACACCTTTGTATTTGACAGCTGGTTTCAGCCGTGGTGCTTACGACTATCAAGGTATGCGTTATGTAACAGACTCAGTAGGTGCTGCACGTTATACGATTATTTTGGGTAAAACAACAGACAGCGATTGGTCAACAGCAGGTTATGGTGGTTCAGATGGTGGTACAATCACACCTGCGGTGCGTTTGAATATTTTACCTTTCCGTGTCAATACCAATGATTTATTGTCAGAAGACAACAAAATGGATGTATTCCCGAACCCAGTTGGTGCTGACTTTGTGAACATCCAAGTTGATTTGGCAAAACAATCAGATGCTGCTATTCGCGTTATGTCTGTAGAAGGTCGTTTCATGGCAGAGCAAGTGATTGATGCTTTAGACAATCAAGTGATTCGTTTGGACATCAAAGACTACCCTGCTGGCACTTATATCGCTCAAATCTTGACAGCTGATGGTATCATGTCTCGTCGTTTTGTAGTGACTAAGTAATTGAATAATAGTTATTTAGGATAAAACAAAAACCCGCAAGGCTTTCGAGTCTTGCGGGTTTTGTTTTTAGTGAAATACTGAGGGGGGGCTTACGAATCTGACTTTTGTTCTGCAAAATGAATATTTTCATAAATATCTTGAAGCGATAATGAAATACCCAAATAAGGTAGATTAATCTCATCATTAGGTTGTTCAAATATCGAAAAACGCCACCCCTCAGTATCACGGCTGTACATTTCGACGCGTCTTTCATCTTGTTCAATGAGCAGATAGTATTGAACGGACGGCAGAGCAGAATATTCTTTCAGTTTCTCACGTCTATCCGTTTTTGCCGTTGATTCAGATAGAACTTCGATGATAAGAGTCGGTTGAATGACGTGACGTGGGTCACTGTCATCGGAAACAGGGGCAACAACAATGTTTGGATAGCGATATATTTTGTTCAATTTGACAATGGTGCGGACTTCGCCTTGAAATATCCGATAGCCTCGTCCTCTTAGTGCAAACCACAGTTGACGGTTACAATTGGACGCAATTTCATTTGCATTTTTATATTCTCCAGACATTTTTATGAGTTTTCCATAGTGATATTCATGTTTTTCTTCCGAGTTGTTGTCCAACTTGAAGTATTCTTCGACAGTGTAAAGCTTTTCAGCTACGGCTAAGGTTGCAGTCATTTTTCTTTATCTTTTACAAAAATACGATTTTTTAAGTGTTTTCAAAACTGCCTTTCATAAAAATCCACGATGCGTTCATCTACCTTTATATCGCGTGGCTGTATTTTGGTTTTCAGAATAATGCCTTGCAAAGTGCGGCAACGACTCAAGGCAACATAGGTTTGACCCACCTCAAAAGCCCCACCTGACAAGTCAATAATGACCTTATCAAAGGTTTTACCTTGCGATTTGTGAATCGTAATAGCCCAAGCCAAGCGCAATGGGTATTGTTTGAACGAGCCAACCACATCGGTTTTGATGTCCGAGCCGTCAATCGCTAAAGTATAGCGCAGAATTTCCCATGTTTGTTGCTCGACTTCAATTCGTTTTGTCGTGCCACCACGTTCCTCTACTTCGACCACAATGCGGTCCACGTCTAATTTGACAATTTTACCAATTGTGCCATTGACATATTCGCGTTTAGGGTCATTTTTCATAAACATCACTTGCGCGCCCAATTTCAGACGAAGTACCCCCTCAGTAGGATATTGCTTGGGGTCAAATGCCCCATTGATTTCTGCGGTGTAAGAATATTCACCAATAGGCAAATTGCGGAGTTCACGACTATTAATGTCGTCCACGACCGAATTTCGAGTCGAAAGCGTAATAAAATAATCTTTTTCATTGAAATTTGGGGCATAACGCTCGTTTAAATCTTCCAAATCATCGTAATCAATCGTTCCCAAACGCACCGCATCGAGCAAACGGACGAAATGCCGCGCCTCTTGCCGATAGACTTTTTTCAACTCCATCATCTCCATTTCAAACTCAAAATCGGGATATACTGTCCGTAAGGACTCCTTTGGAGAGGGGGTATCCTGAAAAACTTTAGCCGAAAAAAAGTAAGGCGAATCATAATAAGTTTGGAAAAAATGCTGCTCCTCGGGCGTACTGACCACAGGTGGCAATTGAAACAAATCACCGAAAAAAACGACCTGAACGCCACCAAAAGGGCGATAATCATCGCGATTGATGCGCAAAAAACGGTCAATATGGTCAATCATCTCAGCTCTAACCATCGAAATCTCATCAATGATTAGCACTTCCATTTTTTTGTACAAGCGCACATCACGCCGTTTTTTGATTTCTTCTGTGCCGAAAAATTTAGCAGGAAAACCGAAAAATGAATGTATGGTTTGCCCTTGTACATTGAGTGCCGCAACACCCGTTGGGGCAAGCACAACACATTTTTTGCGTGTTGTATTTTTGAAAAGATGCAATAATGTGGACTTGCCCGTGCCTGCTCGACCTGTGATGAACATGTTTTTGTTCGTTTTTTCAAGTGTATCGAGGGCAAACTGAAAATCGTCGTTAAGTTCGAGTGGCTGCTTCAATTTTATCTTATTAGCAGATGTATTGTTGGTTTAATAGGTAAATAGCTTATCAACCAATTTGTAATTACCAACAACTCATCACGATTCAAAAAAAATACTTAATTTTGTAGCGCAAATTTAGTTTAAACCCAGCAAAGACTTTCAACAAACGTTCATTCTACATAAAGAAACCTAATCATTCTTAGAAATAGTCATTTTATCAAACTTTTTAAAATAACTGACATGAAAAAATCGCTACTCCTATTTGCCGCCCTTGTTTTACTGAGGGGTCTCGTTTCAGCTCAATGTACGGAGCTTTTTATTTCCGAATACTCTGCAGGTAAGTACAACAATCGTGCATTGGAAATTTATAATCCAACGAATGCTACTGTGAGTTTGGCAAACTATCGCATCGCTCGCAATGACAATGGTACAACTGCTTGGTACACAACAACTTTTCCCGCAGGTGCAACAATTGCGCCTTATAAAACATATGTCGTTGTTTCGGATAAAAGAGACACCACTCAGTACAATGTGGCTTTAGAGTATCCTGTGTTTGATGGTTACGAAAAATGGGACACTTGCCGCAATACAGACGGTACACCTATGATAGATGCGACCACAGGTAGGGTACAGTTCTGTGTGCAAGTCAATACGGCTAATAGTAATTTGCCTATTCGTACGACTAAGTACAATGATTTTTTAGATTTGAAATGTCGGGCGAATGGTTTTGCTGACCCAGTTTATAACAACAATCGCACTTTTTACTTCAATGGTAATGACGCTGTGGCTTTGTTCAAAGGCGAACCAGACCTTGTCAATTTGTCTAATTTGATTGATATGGTGGGTGTTTACAACGACCCAGGCATGGTGACAGGCAAATCATGGAAAGATTGGTTGGGTCGCGATTTGACTTTGGATAGAACTATTTTGCGCAAACGTGAGGTTAAAAAAGGGACAGGCATTGTCGCTTATGCGCGTCAAGATACTTTCCGCTATGCGGATTGGTTGATTTTTACCAATAGCAATGCGTCACCTTCTTTCCAAAACTTAGGTTCACACACATGTGATTGCGACCCGAATCCACCTGTGTCTGCCCGTCGTTTGTGTAATGGTACGATAGTAGCTGCCGCTGCAGACATCGCGCCTGCTGAATTTAAGATTTATCCGAACCCCTCAGTATCGGGCAATGTCGCTATCGAAGCAGACGAAAAAATTGAAAACATTCGCGTTATAGATTTGATGGGTCGCACAGTTGACAATCGCAAAATGGCGATTCAATCGGAAACTGTTCAGTTGACATTGAATGTGCAAAGTGGCATTTATTTCATCCAAGTCACAACAACGGACAAACGCATTGGTGTACGTAAGCTCATTATTGAGTAATTTTTTAAGATAATAGACCCAACTTGGCGCACGTTTTTGCAACTTGCGCCAAGTTGTTTTTATAATAATTTGAAACGATATGACCAATTTTCAGCGTAGAGCCTTGACAGCGACGGTTTTTGCAGCCGTCATGCTTGTTGGATTGTTTTGGAATGAACTCAGTTTTACGGCTTTGTTTTTAGTGATTTCGATAGGCTGTCAATGGGAGTTTTTGAAGTTAACGGTGGAAAAAAGTGTTATCAGATATGGATTGGCTCTTTTGATAGGAATTGCCGTTTTTGCAATTAATAGTTTTTTTTTGGAAACGATTAAGCATTATTTCCTTGTTTTATTTCCTCTAATTTTACTTACACCTATTGCTGAGTTATTTTTAAAATCCGAGAAGCCATTCCAAAATATGGCTCTTATTTTTTTTAGTTTATTTTATCCATGCCTTTCTGTTGCTTTTTCAGTGAGCAACGATTTGACAATTTGGCATGAAGGTTTCACCCCAAACATAGTTTTCGGTATCCTCCTACTCACTTGGGCAAACGATTCATTTGCCTATATCATTGGTTCAAGAATAGGCAAAACACCGCTTTTCCCACGCATTTCACCTAAAAAAACGTGGGAGGGTACGATTGGTGGTGCTATCATGTGTATATTGACAGGACTTGGCATATACTATTTTTTAGGCATATTGAGCCTCACAGATTGGTTGGTGATTGGTGGTATTGTCGCTGTGTTTGGTACTTTAGGCGATTTGATTGAAAGTATGCTCAAACGCTCGGTCGGTGTTAAGGACTCGGGTAGTTTTATGCCAGGGCATGGTGGTTTTTTAGACAGATTCGATGCATTTATTTTTGCACTTCCTTTTGTATATCTGTACCTGCTTGTTGCGCGATAAAAATACTGAGGGGGGCTTTTATGGTATGAAAAAGGCGATAAAACCATTGTGGTTGTATCGCCTTTACTATTTTATTTCGATTACTACCTACATCAAGTCGTTGGCTGCTGCTGCTAAAGCTGCAGCGGTTAAATTTGGATGATGCAATTCAGGTGTGGTAAACGGACGTTCGCCAATGAGTCTTTCCACATCTGACTTCAACAAGACTTCTTTTTCAAGTAGTTGTTTCGCCAAAGTTTCCAATTCGTTGCGGTATTTAGTCAACAACTTGATAGCACGGTCGTAAGCATTATCAGCTAATTGACGCACTTCATTATCCATTAATGTAGCTGTGTCTTCAGAATAAGGGCGATTGAACGAATCGTTCATCATACCATAATAGGAAACATTGCCTACTTTATCGTTCATACCATACACGGCTACCATCGCATACGCCATACGCGTCACTTGGTCAAGGTCACTTTGCGCACCTGTTGATATTTTACCAAAAACGATTTGTTCGGCAGCACGTCCACCCATTGTCATGCACAAGCGGTCGAGCAAGGCTTCTGTACGTGTGATATATTCGTCTTTTGGTAAATATTGTGCATAACCCAAAGTCCCAATACCACGTGGCACGATTGTCACCTTTAACAAAGGCATAGCGTGTTCTAAAAACCACCCACAAACGGCATGACCTGCTTCGTGGTAGGCAATGATTTCTTTTTCAGCAGGTGCGATAATTTTTGATTTGCGTTCCAAACCGCCGATGACCTTGTCGAGAGCATAGTTAAAATCATCCATTTCAACGCCATTTTTGTTGCGACGAGCAGCAATCAAAGCCGCTTCATTGCACACATTGGCAATATCAGCCCCTGCAAAACCGGGTGTCAATTCGGCTAAGACATCAGGATTGACATCTTCTGTGGTTTTGATATGGCGCAAATGCACATCAAAAATCTGCGCACGACCTTTCAAATCGGGTAAATCAACGCCAATTTGACGGTCGAAACGACCCGGACGCATCAGCGCAGAGTCCAAAACATCAGAACGATTGGTGGCTGCCATCAAAATGACACCTTTATCTGTTGAAAAGCCGTCCATTTCGACCAAAAGTTGGTTCAATGTATTCTCACGCTCATCGTTGCCGCCTTGCAAAGCACC
>JAEUUP010000037.1 GCA_016787525.1 Saprospiraceae bacterium
TTTCTATTGGAGCGAGCGATTTTTTGATTAAAATTTTGGCAAAGCCAAAATTTTAATCAAAAAATCGCTCGCTCCTCAAAGTCCTTTTCGCCGCCAAAGGCGGCGTTTGAAATGCACGAAAACTTATTTTTGACTACTTATTCAACTATAATTTATGGAAAATAAAACCAAACTTATTGTTGCAGACGACCATCATTTGGTCAGACAAGGTATTGTTTCGCTACTTGAAGATGTGGATTTTGTTGAAATAATAGGAGAGGCTTCAAATGGGAAACAGGTTTTAGATTTGTTAAAAAGTAGCAAAATACCCGATGTTTTGCTCATGGATGTAGATATGCCTTTACTGAGTGGTATTGAAACTTTGGAGCGAATCAACCAAGAGTTTTTTGGTATAAAAATCATCATGCTTACTATGTTAAACAATAAAGACATCATCCAACGCAGTGTTGACAAAGGTGCAAAAGGCTTTTTATTTAAAAACACATCTGTTGAGGAGTTAGCGATGGCTATAAAAAAAGTAGCCATAGGCGAAACCTATTTTTCGAGTGACGTTGCTTTGACTTTATTAAATAAAAATACCACCCCTCAGTATCAAAGCCTTGATATACTGACCGAACGAGAAATTGAGATATTGAGATATTAAAACTGGTTGGTGAAGGCCTGTCAAGTACTGAAATTGGGCAAAAATTATTTATCAGTCCACGCACTGTAGATACCCACCGAAATAATTTGATTCAAAAATTACAAGTCAATGGCGTGGCTGGTTTAATTCGCTTTGCAATACAACACAAACTGATATAAATCAATCACTTGTAGGCAGTTCACTTAAAGCAATTTTCCCACAAGTGATTGTTATCTACTCTTAAACACTATAAAACTCATCTTGCTCTTCTTCCCAAAAAGCTTGTTTCATCTTTTTGCGGTCAAATTCTTTTTCATTGTTGGCAATCCAAACAGTGGCAACACCATTGCCGATGAAATTGGTAATCGCTCTGGCTTCTGACATAAAACGGTCAACGCCTAAGAGTAGAGCCAAACCCTCTAAAGGAATCGTGTTGACGGCTTGTAAAGTGGAAGCCAAAACGATGAATCCACTGCCTGTTACGCCTGCTGCGCCTTTGGATGTGACCATCAAAATACCGATAATGGTTAGGATTTGTTCCCAAGTGAGGTGGACATTATAGGCTTGTGCTAGGAAAACGGTTGCCATTGAGAGATAAATCGTTGTGCCATCGAGGTTGAACGAATAGCCCGCAGGGACGACCAAACCCACCACAGGTTTTGAACAACCCATGCGTTCCAATTTTTCAATCAAAGCGGGCAAGGCGGCTTCGGAACTGGATGTGCCGAGTACAATGAGCAATTCTTCTTTGATGTATTTCAAAAAATCCCAAATTTTGATTTTATACATATTTAAAATCAAGCCTAAGACGAGGAAAACAAAAATCGCCATCGTCGTATAAACCGTTCCCATCAATTTGGCGAGTGAAAACAGCGCACCGATGCCAAATTTGCCGATTGTGTAAGCCATGCCGCCAAATGCACCGATGGGCGCGAGATACATGACCCAATGCAGGGCTTTGAACACGTATTTTGATATTTTACTGAGGGGGTCTAAAATCACTTTTTTACCCGACCACTTGCTCAAAACGCTGCCTAAAATCAAGCTGAAAAGTAAGACTTGGATGGTCAAATTGTCTTTGAAAAATTGCCACCAACTGAATGTCTGTGCGCCTTTGACGTATTTTGAAATATCGGCACTGGCTGCTTTTGAGGTATCAATGCCCGAACCTGGTTGGAAAATGAACGAGACAATGATGCCAACGATGAGCGCGAAAGTCGTAACGACCTCGAAGTAAATCAGGGCTTTTCCGCCTGTTTTACCCACTTTTTTGAGGTCACCCATAGCGGCGATGCCAATGGTGATGGTCAGAAAAATGATGGGGTTGATGAACAGTTTGACGATGGTGATGAACGCATCGCCCAATGTTTTCCAATCCCAAAAGAAACTGCCGTCTTTGAAATCAGGAAATGAAATTCTAAGGTTTTGGGCTTCTTTTGGGTAAAAATGACCAAACAATGCGCCGACTGTTATGGCTAAAAGTACCCAAAAAGTGAGATTGGTTAGGACTTTTTTCATGTTGTTTTATCGTTTTTTATAAATTTTTTATCAAAAAATACACAAAAGGCAGTAGCACAAGCGATAAAGGAATGCTGATACCTATCATTTGAGCAACCAAATTGGGATTTAAGCCTTTGCGAATGGCAACGATGCCAATGGTATTCATCGAACCCAACGCCGAGCCGAGAATGCTGATTTGGACAGCTGTGCCATGTTGCCGCAAAAGCACGACGAAAACTAAGAAAATAATTAGAGGTGCGAGGCATAATTTGAAAAATAATCCCCAAAAAAGCGGTTTAGACTGCTGATTGAGGGATGAAAAATTCATTTGTAAACCTATGGAAATTAAGGCAATGACGTTCAAAGTGCTGCCAATTTTTGACAAAACGTCGGAAATTACTGAGGGGTGTTGATAACCTACCAATCTTAAAAACAAAGCGATGCAAAAAGCGGCAAAAGGCGGGAAGGTGAATACATCGCGCAAGATTTTTCGCCACATTACCTTTTCGCCCGAAGCGGCATAGACGGAGACAGTGGCAATGCCAACCGTCGAACAGACTAAAAAAGTGCCACTTTGCGACATCAAAATGCCCAATTTCAAACCTTCTGCCCCATATAAAAGCTCAAAAATGGGGAAACCCACAAACGAAATGCTGCTGATACCTGCCACGACAGTCAATGCACCAACGGTCAGTTTGTCGAATCCTAAGCCTTTTTTTAAGCCATTAAAAAACAAAAAGGATGCACCAAAAACCAACCATGCCGACAAAATAGGCAACGCCTCATCTGCTGTGAACTGCACGTTGACGGTGTGCAACAAAGTCAAAGCAGGCAAAGGCACATACACGATGAAGGTGTTTAGCACATTCGCCGCATTGTCAGGCAGAATTTTTCGCCCCCTCAGTAAAATGCCAATAATGAGGCAGGCGAGAAGTAGTAAGATGTTTGACATGAGTTTGAGGATTAGTTCTGAGCTGTGAGTCCCAAGTTTGATTTAACACTCCACTTGGAACTCACGCCTCTGAACTTACAACTAAAAATTAACCGTTGCGTTGACGTAGTACGATGCGCCATTGAAGCCAAACTGGTTGGCATTTCGGGTGAATGGAATTTGACCGTTGCTGTAACCCGCAAAGTTTTTGGCGACTCGGTCAGGATAAACATCCGTCAAGTTGTTCGCACCGAGTGTCACCAATATTTTAGGCGTGATGGCGTAGGTAATATTGGCATCATGCAGCATTTTAGCACCGAAAGTCTGGCTGATATGCGGTTTTCCTGACGGTTTTTCCCAAGCTGTAACCTCCCCGAAATAAGATGTGCGCCAACCTAAATTAAATTTGCCAATTTGGTAGCCCAATGCCAAGTGCGCTTTTTGGCGTGGTTGTGCTGTTTCAATCAAACTGATGCTAACGGTATCAATGATAAGGATTTTCGATGTTGCGCCTGCGGAAAGCTGGCTCGGTGTATCCTTGATTTTTGTAATCTTTGTTTCGTTCAAAGTCAAAGCCAAACTGGCTGTAAAGCGTTGTTTTTCATTGATAGCTTGTTTGAAAGTGCTGACAAAATCAATACCTTTTGTCGTCGTATTGATGTGATTTGTGAAAAAACGAATCTCACTGATGCCTGGGAAAAGAGTTTTCACAGCAGGAATAGCTGACGACAACATACGTTCAGAAACGATGATTCTATCAGTGATGTCAATTTGATAAGCGTCTAAAGTGAACAAAAACTTTTCACCTGCTTTTGCTGTCACACCAATATTGTAGTTCCAAGAATTTTCAGCTTTGGGTTGTTCGATACCGAGTTGCGCCAAACGTGTGTCGCTGTTGGGCAATTGTTTGGTTTGGACGATTGCGCCCGCTTGCACTGTCGAAGTTGTTTGGCTCGAAAAAACCTGTTGCAACGAGGGTGCGCGGAAACCTTTGTTGATAGAGCCACGAACGGAGAACCCCTCAGTCAATTTCAAACGAGTTGCCAATTTGCCCGATATATTGCTGCCGAAGTCGCTGTAATTTTCGTAACGCAAAGCCGCTGCAACGAGGAATTTGTCTGTAATATCGCTTTCGACATCAGCATAAATGCCAATATTGGTGCGTTTTTGGTCAGTTTCGTCCGTATTGGCAATGCCAGGACGACCACTCGAACCCGGTGCTTTGCCTTTTGTGGTTGCCAAAGGACCCGCCAAATAAGATTCGGGGCTACCTGCACCCAATTTGAATTGGTCAATACGCAATTGGCTACCCAAAGCCAAGTTGAAAGACTTTGTACCTAAGAAATCTTTGAAATTTTTTGATAAATTAGCTTCCGTTGTGCTTTGTCCAAATGAGCTTCTGCCGACATAAAAATCAGTTGGCGAACTGGCTCCCATTGAGGGGTTTGTTGTATTGTTTGCCCACAAATCCAAATAATTGTAGCCATAAGCGGTGCTGAAATCCATATTCCAACCGTCTTTAACTTGGCGATTGACACCCACGACTGTCGAATAATCCACGGTTTTACCCGGCAATTCGGGCGCATAGCCGTTCGGGAAAATTTCAGGTGTTGAGTTGGCATTGGTAGCTGTTGCAACGCGGAAAAAACCATAAGCCAAGACATCTTTCAAAGAAGCACCGCCAAAACTGTACAAATTCCAACCATTACTGAGGGGTAGGTTGAGGTTGTAAAAACCTTGATACGCTGTGTTTTGGTTGCTACCGTACTTGGTCACTCGGAACGAATCAGTTGCAGGCCAGAAGCCGCGAGCTTTGCGAATACTGTCGTCAGTGGCTCTTGTATTTGAATAAATGCCTGTGTAAGTGCCGCCCGCAACGGGTTGTGGATTGTAAAAATCGGAACGGTCGGTGCCGTCAGCGTGTTGATAGTGCAGAGTCATATTCAAAAAGCCGCCTTCTTTTTTGCCTAATTTGAAGCCATAGTTGAGTGCGCCCATATAATTGGAACCGTCACCTTCTTTGGTCACGCCATATTGTGTGCGGAATGTGCCAACGCCTACGCTTTTGTTCAGCCCGACATTGACGATGCCTGCAATCGCATCAGAACCATATTGTGCAGCTGCACCATCGCGCAAAACTTCAATGCGGTCGAGTGCCAAAGCTGGGATTGAGTTCATATCCGTTACAACTGTACCCAAACCGACCGTTACGTTGAGGTTTAAAGCCGAAAATTGATGGCGGCGTTTGCCATTGACCAACACCAAAACTTGGTCGGGTGACAAACCGCGCAAAGTCGCAGGGTCGGCATAGTTGGCAACGCCATTGATGCCCGTTTTGGCAGAATTGAATGAGGGCGAGTTGAATTGCACCATTTGTCCCAAATCTGTCTGACCTGTCAGTTGCAATTCTTTGGCACTCAAAACGTCAACAGGTACAGGACGCTCAACATCTGTACGTGGTTTACCACGCGAACCTACGACCGTCACTTCGCCCAAAGTCGCCAAATCCTCTTTCAAGACGATGTTCAAAGTCGCCATATCTTTTGTAACAGTCACTTCTTGTTTGATATAACCAACCGATGAAATGACAAGCACTTGACCTACTTCGGCTTCAATGCTGAATTTACCATCCAAATCGGTTTGAGTCCCTTTGGTTGTCCCTTTTATGATGATATTGATGCTCGGCATGGGTTCGCCTTTTTCATCTTTGATAGTGCCTGTTATCGGTTGCCCTGCATTGATTTTCAATGGTTTGTGGTTGTTTATGTCACTTGTACTGAGGGGGGGCAATTCTTCTTTTTTCAAATCAGCATTGAGCATGATTTGACCGCCGATGACCTTATAACCAATTTTCAAGGGCTTCAAAGTGGCATCCAAAACGTCTGAAAGTCTTTTGTTGTTGGCAGCAATCGTTACTTTCCGATTGGCTTGAATGGCTTTCGAGCTATAAACGAATTGTACATCAGCCGTGCGCTCAATTTGAGCCAAAGCATCACGCAATTCGGCATTTTCGAGACGAATAGACACAGGTTTGTTTAAAATATCTTGAGCTTTTGGACTTCCTGCAAAGAGGAAAGTGGTCATCAAGATAGAAAGACACAGTTGCGTTAGAGTCATTTTCATCAGCTTTTTTAAGCTGTTTTTTACTTGTTGTTTTTCTTTTTTCATAAATTTACGACGTTTTGTTGTGAGAAACTTGGTTAGTAAATAACTTTTCAGACAAAGCAATGACCTTTCCCGCCACCTTCGCCAAAAGAGTAAGGGATTGATGAATGCTCAATCATCAAAAAAAGGTTAAATGAAAGCCGCAGATGTGACCGCATCTGCGGCTTGTTTTTGAGTGGCAAAACTACTCGCAGCCTTTGCCTGAAATCAGAATGTTCGTACCTTTAATTTCGTAAGTTGCGTTCAAAGTTGCACAAATCAAGTCCAATTTTGTATAAAGTGGTTGTTTCTGCAAGTTGGCTGTCAAAGGACAAGTGTTGAGCGCATCGTTCGCCAAAACGATTTGTATGCCATAAGCTGCTTCCAATTGACCAATTACGTCAGACAATGCAGTTTCGCTGAAAATAAAATTAGGTGTCTTGTTTTGATTTTCCGTTTTGTTCACCAGAACAGGTTTTTCAACCAAACCTGTTACAAAGTGTTCATCTTCAATAAAATAAGTAACTTTTAGATTGGGCGTTAGCACAACGCCATCGTTTTCTTTATTCTCTTTGTTGGTCGTTTTTTCTTTATAAACGGTGACTTTACCCGACACAACCTCGACAGCAATATTTTTAGACCCCTCGGTATTTTTGACCCAAAACGATGTGCCTAACACCCGCGTGACGACATTTTTAGCATGAACAAAAAAAGGTCGCTCTGGATTTTTGGCAATATCAAAAAAGGCTTCTCCTGTTAGAAAAACTTCACGTTTGTTGTTGTCAAAATGCTCAGGTACTCTTAATTGTGCGCCCGATTTGAGGATAATTTTTGAACCATCTTCCAATGCAATTTCCATTGGGTCAATATTGTGATTCACAATATTACGTTGACTCATAGCTGATTCAGAGGTATTTATCAAGGGTAAAACATTTTTATATTTTACCCCCAAAAAACCTGCAGCTGCTAATATGCCAATCAAAATAGCCGCCGCCGCCCGCCATTGCCAACGGAGAAAAGGAGATGCGTTTATTTGTTTAAGTGCCACAATCGGTGTTTCTACGGTTTGTTTTCCAATGGTTTGTGCTTCGATTTTTGCCCACATTTTTTCCTCGACCCCCTCAGTATCGTCCCAATTTACAGTCGTTTCTGCGCCGATGAGGTCGTAGAGTTGGTCAACGAGCCGACGTTCTTCTGTCGTACAGTCATCGTTTAAGTACCTTCTGAGCAAATCTCTAAATTCTTTTCTATTCATTTTTACAATCGGATAAGTATTAGATAAGTAAGGTCTATTTGGTTTCTCCCTAAATCATTTTTGAATTATTTTGAAAAAATATTTTTCTGCAAAATAAAAAATGCCTTCAGAGATGGTGGGTCATATTAAATTGAGCAAAATGCCGACTGCCAAAAAGTCTTTTAATCGCTCGCGCAAAAACCTTAGTGACTGAGAAATATGGTACTCTACCGATTTTTCGGATAGACCGATGCGTTCCGCAATTTCACGACCGCTGAGGTTGTCAAAACGGCTCAAACGATAGACCATTTGCGTCTTTTCGGGTAGTTCACTTACCGCTTTTTCTAAAGCGGACATCAACTCTTTTAGAAAAATGGTGTTTTCGACAGTATTTTCGGCTGAATCTTCGCTATACTGAGGGGGGAGTGACAAGGCAAATTTTTCGCGTGTGAGTTGCGAGTCTAAAAAATTGAGTGTTTGATATTTGATGGCAATGGAAAGGTAAATGTCTAAATTTTGGATAGAGAGTGAGTGCCGACGTTCCCAAAGACTGATAAAAATATTTTGTGTGATTTCTTCGGCAACTTCTTTAAGGCGTATTTTTTGTAGAGCCAAACCATAACACTTCTTCCCATAGCGTTTATAAATCGCTCGGAATGCCTCGTCGTCATCCTGTTTCAAGCGGTCAAGTAGTTCTTGGTCAGAAGGTGAGTGGATCATCGTACAATGAGTGCGTTTTAAAAGTAAAAATAGTAAAACGTTGCAATGATAGGTTTTTACGATGTAGTTTTTTGTATTTTAGACATTCAACTTTCCCCCCTCAGTATTAACACCACTTTAACAGTTACCAAGCTGAGATACAGCGTCTCTATTACGTTGACAAAGGCGATACTATTTCTGTAAATGTTAAAGTTTTGTAAACGAGCAATACCTTGGAGTTCAAATCGTTGATAGTCAAAGAATTAAAATAAAAAAGAGTTTTAGTGCAACTCAAAATTACCGTCAAATTGTTAGACTTTATATTTGGAAAGCCGACTTTTAAAACTGTAATTTTGCAGCCGTTCAATTAAACTCTGATTTGTAAACAAGTCTGTAAAAATTTAAAATAAAAGATGAAAACCTTAGTTGTTATTTTGTCACTTTTGATGCCTGTTTCGTTCGGTTTGCCCAATATTGCGCCTATTACAAAAGCCTTGAGTGAGGGTGATGCGACAACATTGAGTAATTACCTCGATAATTCGGTTGAATTGACTGTTTTGGCATCTCAAAATGTGTACGATAAAACACAGGCTACCACTGTTTTGCGTGATTTTTTCACAAAAAACAAACCCCGAGCCTTCAATGCGGTACACCAAGGCTCGTCGAAAGGCTCTGCATCGCACTATACAATTGGTGATTTAGCATCTTCGGCAGGCAATTTTCGGGTCTATTTATACTATAAATCGGTTGGCGATAAGCCTGTAATACAAGAGATTAGGATTGAAAAATAATAATATTCTGTTTGTAAAACAGCAAGGTCGATGAAGTAACAACTTCACCGACCTTTTTTGTAGAACCATTCAAGCTAAAAGTTTAGTAACCTTTTTTACCGCCTTTACCGTGGCTGTTGTTTGTGGGTGCTTGATAGCCAGAGTAGCTACTGTGGTTGTTGTAACCATACCCAATTTGGATACCAATCTTGATAATAGGCAAAAAGAAGAATCCTCCTTTCACATCTTCTGGTTTTGCGAGTGGCTCGATGCCCAAGTCTTGTAATTTTGTCATAGCAATTTTACGTTTTAAATTGTTAAAGAAAAATAATGATATTGTATTCTGATTATAGAATAAATTCCCTAAAACATTGATTATTAAATTTTTAGACCCCTCAGTAATCTAACTGATTAATGTGTTATCACAACAGTTTTTGTCACATCACGTCTGCCTTTTGATTTGATACGAATCATATAGTTGCCAACAGGTTCATTCGAAGTGTTCAGTTCCAAAATTGGATTATTGACTCTATCCAACCGACTCACGTGTTTGGGTTGACCCAAAGAGTTGTACAAATACACCTCAACAGCTTGGTCTTTGTAGTTAGATAAATCAATGCTCAACACATCATTAGCAGGGTTGGGAAATACGCGAACATCTAATAGTCCTTTGAAAACGACGGTTTGAGATGCAGAAACTTTTTTCGTACCATCTTGATAAACAACAGTCACACGATATGTATTGTCCCCCTCAGTAGGTGCGTTGTCATAGAAACTATAATAGGTCGGTGAATTGTCGTTCGATTTATTATTTTGGATATTCAAAAGTTCAAATTCGCCTGTTGTGTTGTTGGCTTTTTCGAGAGCGAAATAGTCACTTTTGAAACCCGTATTGCTCACCCATTCCAATTGAGTACGAGTGGGTTCAGCATGGGCATTCAAAGCCAAACTCTCTTGAGTTTCAGCAAACAAAGACAATGTTTTGACAACGCTGACTGTAAAGTTACAAGTGCCTTTATTCCCTTTAGCATCGGTAGCAGTATAGCCAACATTGTAAGAACCCCAAATCAGACATGAGCCATTGGCAGGACCCGATGTTTGAGTCATACTCATCAATGAGCAATTATCTGCAGCTGTTGGTACAGTCCAACTCACTGGTTTACAAATATTTAGTAGGCCAGAGGCAACAGTAATGTTTTTAGGACACGATGTAAAAGTAGGTGCGGCAATATCTTCGTAAGGTACTTCGACAATGAGCGTTTGAGTTGCAGTGCCTGTAATATCATTCCATTTGCCATCTGCTTTCATTTGAGCGCATGACTCAATACCACCTGCATTGTTTGGCTCGCCTGTTGCCCAATTGTAGTAAGAAACATTGGTAGCATCGCTGTATTTCCAAGTTAAGCCACTGCGTACCAAGTCTAACCAAATGCTTGCTCCGCCCAATTTTGAAGCGATATAGGCATTTTGTGTGGCATTGGTCACTCTGGGTAAATAGCCGCCGATAGACTCAGCCATTAATTTAGCATCGGCATAGTTCACAGGTGTTATGCCTTGCCACTTGAAATAAGTACTTGCTCCTTGTTGTCCTAAAAATGTCCAACCTTCAAAATTGGGAGTAACATTACAACCGAAGTTAGCGATGTCGTCGCCATTCGCATTACAGTGTTTACGGAAAAAAACATTGGTTTGGAAGTTACCTGCGTTGGTGTTGCGAGCGATGATGTCTGCTAATGTTGTGGTTTGTATGCGACTGCGGTCAGCAGCTAATTCTGGGTCATTCATATAGAAATAGTAGTCACCATCTCTCAATTTCTCAAATTGAGCGCGGATGATGGCATCCAATGTTTTACCAACGGATTTTCCTGCCAGATGTGGTTCTCCGAAAAGACCTGCCCATAGATCCACATTATTTACATTGCCATAAAGTGACTGCATTTTTGATGAATTACTCGACTCTCCTGTAATGTCATAGAAAGTATAAGCTGGCGAACCCGTATAATATTGGCGAATAGCATTATAATTGGGCAAACCATGGTCACGACCACGTTGCAAGTTGATACTGACCAAATCTAGACCGCTACCCGAACCAAAAAGGCTGTTGCGTAAGCCATTGTTCACTTTCAAATCAGTTTCATATTGCTGATGGACTGACAAACCCTTGAGCAATACGCCAATGTCGTATTTTCTCACAATACCAATATTGAAGAACACATTACTGAGGGGTAGCTCGACAGGGCCGAAACCGTGACAATCGTTGTCTCTGAAAATGATGTCATTCTCGACCATTGTATGCCAACGATATGCAGCGGTTGAAAATGTGTTCATGATGTCGGGACGTACTGAGGGGTTGTAACCAGCATATGATTTGAGCTGTACACCCAATGACGAAATCCATTGACCATAAGTAATGACTTGTAATAAAGCACCAATTTCCTTCCGTGCTTTTTGATAGATTTCTTCATCATTTGTCATTCCTTGACTTCTCAATCGGTCGCAAATACGATTGTGTTCACGCACAAAGAGGGTATGGAGTGATGTCAGACCTGGATGCTCCGCTGCACGAGGGTCGCCTGCTGCAAAAGTTTTTTTCGTGCGGTTGTTGTCATCATCCATTTTAGGCGCATTGAGGTCGAGTGGACTGTCATATTCGCCCGAATAGGTGTTGAAAGGCAACATATTGCCTGCTGAAACCTTCAATTTGCCATAACTGAATGTTCTGAGCCATGCCGCTGTTTGAGGGTCAGAACCATAAACCTGCGAAGCATCAATCCATGAAGTTGCCACATTCGTTTGTTCACGCGGTGTTGTTATACCTGTGCCTGGATGAATGGCTGAACGGAAAAATGAAATCGGGTTTGTGAATTTAGGCTCATCTGAAGGCAGAGCAATTGGAGCAGACTCATTGCGTGCGGTTGGTGATAATGTGATGTCATGATCCAAAAATTGACCCCAAATATAAAACAAGCCACTCATGTCACGTGCATTTTGTATGTCTTGTGGCTCGTCAGATAGTTTATTTGAAATCGCTCGTGGTGTAGGTCTATTGGTACCACCAAGTGCATTTTTAGGGTCAGATGACCCATATTCGGCAGGCAACTCCCGAAACAATGGAATGTTTGCAGCACCCCATTGGGTGAAACTGAGGTTGTTGTAAGTGCCATCAAAGGTTCTATACTTTTGACGTGTTTGGGCATTTACGCTTTGTGTTAAACAAGAAAAAAGTGTCGCAAAAACGACCAATTTTGAAATAGACTGGTACTTGTTTGTCATAAACTGTAAGTTTTGGTAATTGAAAAAATTGAAAAAGATAAAAAAGGGGGGGAAATGTTTGTTCTTAGTTTTGTCTCAAAAAGTATGAATAGTAGTGTTTCGTAATTTAAGTGTATAAATGTTCAGTCACAATCACAGAAGCAAAGATATTAGCACCCCAAAAACACAATTAATGATTGTATCCGAAGCTTTTTTTACTGTATGCGAATTCGGTTTATTTTGTATGCCACCCTATCAATCGTAGTAATGGGTTGCACCATATAAAAAAAACGTAGCAGCCTTGAATTGAATAATCCTATTGCCTTTGGCATACAAAAAAGAATTATCTGGATACAAAAAAATCTTTTTTGGTACTTAATCCAGTACAACTACTCGTTTTTCTATTAGATTTGGACATTAAATAAGCGCACTTGTATTTTATTTATCATAAACTATGCAATCAATCAAAGTTCTAATTGTAGAAGATCAAAAACTTATTGCCCGTGATATTGAGTCTCTATTGACAGATTGGGGGTACAACGTCATTGGTTGTGCTGTTTCTGGCGTAGAAGCTTTGGCGTTGTTCAACGCCCACAAACCTGATTTAGCCCTTGTAGATATTCATATTCATGGCGATATGGATGGTATTGATACGGTTTTTCAGTTCAATGCTATTCGGCTCATACCTATTGTCTATTTGACAGCACAAGCTGATGTAAACACCGTTAGTAGAGCAAAAAAAAGCAACCCATCAGCATATTTGCTTAAACCTTTCGATGAAAGAGGCTTACAAATAAGTCTTGAAATGGCATTTAATGCTTTCTCAAAATCACAAGACGTACCCCCTCAGTATAAAAGTGTGCAGGCTACAGAATCTAGTAAAATGCCAATTGCTAATGATATAAAATTGGGTGCTGATGTGATTTTGCAGATTGACAATGCCATTTTTATCAAACAAAATTATCGGTTTGTCAAGCTCAATAAAGATGATTTAATATTGTTAGAAGCAGATAGAAACCATACATACATCCAAACCAAACAGCATCGCTATATAGTACGAATGCCTTTAACAACCGTAATAGAACGTTTGCAATGCAACAAATTGGTGCGGGTTCATCGGTCTTTTGGCATCAATATTCAACATATTGAAGAGTTCAACGATTCCGAAATCATTGTCGCAGGTAAAGTCATACCGTTTTCAGCGGCTTATCGAGATGAGTTTCTGAAAAAATTTTACCTAATCTAACCCCCTCAGTAAATCTAAATGGATGGTCATTAAATTTATATTAAAATTCATTTTTTAACGGTACACATTCACTTTTGATAAGTCCTAACTTTGCGTTTTAAAACTCATCATAAATTTTTCACTTTTTTTCAATTATTTCAACTATGAAAGCAAAACTTACGACAATGCCTGCCGACATCAAACCCTTATCCAAAGCAGAGCAAACCCAAACTAAGGGTGGTATTCTGTTATATTGCGAAGAAAAACGCCGTAATTTCTTAGGCATGTCTTACACTACAATGCAATGGAATGTTGCCAACGATGGTAGTTTGTGGCCTACTATCCAGTTCTAAAATCACTAAAAGGCTGTGCCATACTTTTTTAGCACAGCCTTTTTCAAATCAAACACACAGCCTAATGAGAAAATGGGTGACCTTATTTATTTGCTTTCTTTTTTCATCCTTGCTGGGTCAATCTTTGCCTACTTCTCAGGTGCAATTAGCGATTGATAAAGCCAAAAAATTATCATTTGAAAACCTCGATTCAGCACTCCATTTTGCTAATCAAGCCTTACAAATGGCTGAAAAATTAGATAGCCCACGCCTTGCATTTCATGCCTATCGTACAATTGGTTTGATAAATGAAGACCACAATCGCTTCAAAGAAGCACAAATAGCCTATCAAGCTGCCTTAAATTTGGCTGATGCTCGCCTAAAAGACGATGAACAACTGACTATTTATACCGATTGGGCCATCATTCACAAAAAAATGGGGCATTATAAAACCGCCCTAGAATACCATTGGCTGACCATCGAACGCGCACAAAAAGCTCAAAACTGGGAAATGGTTGAAGACGGGTATCATGGCTTGGGAACACTCTATTCTATGTTGAGTGACTTCAATCAATCGGTTCAATACTACTTTCGATCCATCGAAGCGGCTGAAAAATGGGGCAACAAAAAAGGCATTGTTCTAACCAATCAAAACATCAGCAATATCTATATGAAAGCCAAAAACTACAATATGGCTTTAAAAAACATCGAAAGAACCTATGATATGGCATTGAAATTAGGCGATTCAACTCGAATTGCAGCCGTTTTACGTATTTACGGCAATATTGAAACCGCTTTAGGTCATTATGACAATGCGCTCGCCAAGCACCTTCAAGCCTGCTCTATTTTAGAAAAACGCAACGATAAACCTCGGTTGGCAGAAACATACTTAGCGGTAGGGAACGCTTTTTTGCAACAAAAAAAATATACAAAAGCTCAGGAATATTATAATCGTTGTGCAGCAATTGAAAACTTTTTTTCGCCTTATGGGAAAGCAGAATTTTATCACAAGCAAGGTCAACTGTTTAAGCAACTGAACAAAACCGATAGAGCCATTGTAGCCTTCAATAAAAGTTTAGAAATGACCCAGAGTTTGGGTTTCAAAGAGGTGGCAAATGACAATTTTATGGCTTTGGCAGGTATTTATAATCAAAACAAAGATTTTGCAAAGGCTTATACGGCAATAGTTGAAGCCAATAAGCTGGGTGAAGAACTATTTCATGAAGCCAATCAAAAAAATATGACCGAAGCTCAGTTTAAATTCGATGTTGCCAAACGCGACTTTCAAATTGATGCCCAAACTCGCCAAATTGAACAGTCAAAAATGGTGCGTTGGTTGCTTATCGGCAGCTTGGTTTTGGCCCTGGGTTTGTTGTATCTGACATGGGTACAAATGCGTAAAAAACAAGAAGCCCAGAAACGTACTGAATTGACAATCAAAGAGTTGCACCATCGCGTCAAAAACAATATCCAAACTATTGCCAGTATGATGCGCCTGCAAGCCCGACAATGTCAAGACCCCTCAGTATCCTCTGTACTTTTGGAAAATAGGTCGCGTTTGGAAACTTTTTCGATGCTTCACCAACAATTGTATCAAACTAACGACATTCAAAGGGTGGATTTGCGCCCCTTCATCAACGGTATTATAGAAAAACTACAATTTTCTCATCGCATTGACCCTGAACGTTTGCAAACACAAGTTGCAGTTGAAGATAGATTATTGGATGTTGAAATAGCTATCCCTATCGGTTTGATAGTCAATGAACTGTTAACCAATTCATTCAAATATGCCTACCCCTCAGTATCTATTCTTAATATTACTATTCGCATCAAAGACAATAGTTTTTATTATGCAGACAACGGTAACAGCCTGTCTCCTCAATTTGATTTTGAGAAAAATGCAGGATTCGGCATGGACTTAATCAAATCTTTTGCCCAACAACTTAAAGGCAAGTATCGGTTCTACAACAATAGTGGACTACACTTTGAGGTAAATTATGCGGTTTGATAAGTCAACTATCGGGGCTTCCGATTCGCCCAATTTGTATCAGCTTTTTTGATATACCCTTGTTGATCTTTATCCCAAGTTGATTTTACCTTTTTATCATAATTGAGGTACAATTTACCGTCAACAATAGACCAAGCCTCGGGTTCAGTCTTTGCAGGGTAGCCACCTGCCCAACCGAAAGCACACCAGCCTCCATACTGAGGGGTATATTTTTTTGTGTTGGCAACGAATTTTTCTTTGTTTTCTACACTCGCAAATTGAAAAATAGCCCCTTCGTGCGTCACAGTAATATCGGCTTTACCTGCTATTGGTTTGCCACTGAAATAACTCACCACATCGTAGCCATTAACTGCGATATTATTTTTATTCGTAAATATATTTTGAGCTTGAGCCTGTGAAGACATCAAAAAGAACAACCCTATGATGGTTGGTATAAACAGAAATTTTTTCATGATTCGTTTTTTTTAAAATTTAATTGAATATATTTCTACTTCATAAATGGTTTGATTGTTTTGAAATATATTACTATAAAAAATTGATATTGAGTGCTTTATAGGCTATCAATCAATGACTGCTTATTCTTGTATATTATAATTTAAGAACAGCTTTGAACTTATTGATAACTTCCTCTTTTTGCATAAAAACAATCAAAAAACAAGAAATGAATACAGCGAGAGCTAAAAAGAACAGTTGCCCACCATCGTTTTGTACTTCGATACCCAACACAAATAAGTGTGATACAATTGCCCCTGATATGATACCGAGACCCAATAAAGCACCCCAAATTCTTGTGCGGGGTATTAAAAGCAATATGCCTGCCAACAGTTCAGATACACCACTTCCAATTCTTCCATAAGGTTCTAAACCTAATTTTGAAAAAATATAGACGCTTTCGGGTTGTGCTGTAAATTTGAAATACAGTGTTTGCAACAAAATGACAGCGGCAATTAAAGCGGCTATCCAAGAGATTGTTTTTTTCATTTTTTAAATTATAATAAATAAAAAATTTCCTTCAATTGACAGCACAAAATTAGGTGTCAGATATTCTCAAAATATCACAGAAACGATAAATACTGAGGGATAGGTTTTTTTTATTAAAACCATCCTTTATTACTTAATTCTTAGGACTACGAAAATGTAAAGGCAATATCATTAGATTGTAAAATATTGATTTTCAACACTATCAATAGTCTCATTTTTCCTATTTTCATAATTATTTTATGAAAGCATACAGTTGTAAAAACGCAAAGCTGAAAAAAGCAAAAGCAATCAGCCGATTGATATAAAATTGTAAATATTGGAGGCGTTGCCACAGTATTTTACCGAGATAAACAAAAACCAATAAGGATAAAAGTGTGCCGATTCCTACACCAATACAAAAGAAGCTGATTGATACAAATTCTATTTTTAGCCAGCCGTTGCTCACGAAAATATGACCCCACAAAAGCCAAAACGGATAGACCATCACGTTTGTCAAACCCAGGAGCAAGCCTTGTTTGAAACCATCGTTTCGTATCACTTTACCCCCCTCAGTAGGGGCAGCCGTTTTGTAGCTTTTATAGCCTAAAACTATCAAAATGGGTATAGAAATAAGGGTTAAAACCGTTTTCAAATAGGTAATGGTGACTAAAATATTGAGTAAAGGTAGGATTAGACAAACCTGCAAAAACTCAACAATAGTCGCGCTATAAGTGAATAACAGTGCTTCTCGGTGTTGATTGCTGAGGGCTAATTTCAAGATACTGAGGTTTAAGGTACTGAGGGGTAATGTACCGAGGAAACTGCATAGGATGCCTAAACCCAAGGTTGCGAAAAAAATAGATGTATCCATGTTCTTAATTCATTAATGACACGATTGCCGCTTGTTGAGCGGCGTACTTTTTATAGTCTTGATAAGTCATATAGTTGACTCCTTGTCTGTGTAAAGCAGTTGCAACTTCATAAACTTTTTTCCATAAGCGTATATAGGCGTAGAACATTTCAAAAAGCGGTGTGTCGGGCGCAAAAATATGAGCAGGGTCAGCTCCTACACCATTGATTTCCAATATTTTAATATTTTTTCCCGCTTGCAAATCGGCTATCGAGGGTGCTTTTACATCTAATCGAAAGACATAGCAATCTGTCAAATCCGCTTGAATTTTGTCATAAGCCTCTACCATTTTGGGGTTGATAAGGTCATTGAAATTCAAAAATTTAGTACCTCTGCAATGGTTGCCGATGGGTTCAACGGTCACTTTTTCATTGAGTTGTGGTACTGATTGCATCAATCGAGGCTTTTCTTTTGTCAAACGTTCTACTTGTAAAACGCCTCGTGGGTTCATCATCAATAATTCTTTGATGGTACTGACACCATCGCCTTTGACCGATAAAAACTCTTTTACTGTCACCGATTGTATGCCACTTTCGCCTGTTTCGGGGTTTTTCCAATATAAAATTGCGCCTTCGATGGGGTCGTCTATAAATTCTTCTAATAAAAAATCTGTCTCATATCGTTCCAAATGCGTCAAAATTTGACCGATGGAGTCCACTTTGGCAACCATTATGCCCCGACAACCGACTGTGGGTTTGATAATGGCTGGAAAATTCAAGTTTGCAGCTTTCATTTTTTCATAAATATTGTCAAGGCTTACGTTTTGTTCTAAAACGATTGTTTTGGGGCGATACTGAGGGGGTATCAACTGACTGAGTTCTGCTTTGTTTTCACCTATCAAACCACCTGTAGGAATATGGGGATTGGCTGCTGAAAAAAAGAAAACAGAACGCGCTTTAACAGCAAGATAGGTCATATAAAAAGCTAAAGGAATGAAAAACACATAGGCGTTCCAATATTCCTTGTTGGTCAGGCGGATGTACCACGGTTTTTGGTTCAAAAACAGGCGAATAGCACCTGTTTTTAAGCCATTTTGCTTAAATTGTGACACTGGAAGCGACTTGTTTTGTGTCAAATTGATACTTATCTGTTCTCCGTTGTTCCAATTCATGATAGGTAAATTTTACTGATTGTTCAAAAAAATCATAATTTAATTGGCTAATTGATACGGTTTGTACGCCCGAAGGTCGTCGCATTACAAAAGCATTGTCAGGCATTGCGCTATTACGTGTGTTGTGCAGTTGCCAAAGATTTTGGGCTTGAATATTTGAGCCACTATATGTTTTCAGAAAATCTGAAAACCAAGTTTCACGCACTTGTCTGATGTCTCGATTGTAGAGTGTACAGCTCGACCAAATATGTGGTTTTGTATCGTCTAATATTTTAATGTACCGATTAACTCCGTCCCATCTCAACTCAATTAAAGTGGTCTTTTCTCCCAAAATCATCGTGAAAGGCTCGATGCCTTCAAAATCATATTTCGTACAAAAAAGTAGGGCTTTTTGAAAGTCAAAACTCTCTAAAACCACCAAACCACGGCTTTTTCGATAGGGTAATTGTCTTTTATGAATCTCAAATGCGCCATTCAAAAGGCAAGCAAAACGCTGTTTTTGCGGGCAAAATGCCAACCACGTACCGCCGTGCAAGGCATCTGTCGGATAAACTAAGCCTTTTTCTTCATTTTTTTGAATAGAAATTGAAGAACGTTGGAGGGTTTCGTCACGATTGAAAGTGATGACAAAACCTTGTTTTTTCGGTTTTGGATAAATGGTTAATGTACACATGTCGCTTGTTTTTGTTGATGACGAAACGTAGAGGGTGCAATACCAAAAGTTGGGGGCAAAACGGCGTTAGGCATCAAAGTCAGAACGCCAATTTTTATCAAAGCCGAATGGTGAATGGTATGTTCCAAATTATACTGTAGTTCCCTCGAAAGACTGCTGTTGATGGTGTCATCACTGTCCGAATCGCTCAAAATACTGAGGGGGGTATTCAATGATTGATTTTCAAAACCATCTAAAATTTGAATGATATTTTCAACAGCCGTTTTAAAATGATCGGGCTGTGTTTGTAGCAATATATCTCTACAACGTCTGTCATAGTTAACCGTTTGACTCGCTATTTGATTGAATAAACATTGATAAAATTCTATCACATGACGTGCGTGCATACCCACGCTTGAGCCTGAAAAAATAGACAATGAACGGCTGAATTGTTCGTCGTTCAGAAGAGTAAGGACATGGCAAAACTCCGACAATGTTTGTTTTGTCGTTTGAATAAGAGCGTTCATTTTATTGTTATTTGACTTTAGAAAAGTGCACATTTACAAAATCCTCCAAGATTCCGTAAATATTGATTATCAATTAATGACAAAATATTGGTTAAAATTCGGCAAAAACACCAATAGACATAGACGGAGCTGCTAACACGTTTTGTCCTTTTGTTGCTCCTGCAATTCGAGCAGAAATACCGATTGTTTTTTTAGCATTCGCATAGTACAAAACTTCGGGTCCGATACCCATATATTCAACATTATTAGAAAAAAGCCCTGTCGTGGCGGCTTGTGCTGTACCATTATTGAAACTTTCGATACCATTTATTTTAAAAATAGCTAAAAGACGGTCATTAAAAAACTTGTAACCAAATTCAAAATCGTAGCGAAATTCATCAGAAAAACCCTTTGTGCGGTTGTTAAAGCCCAATGCGCCCTGTGTCCACCAACGTTTACCGCCCGAACCTACGCCGATTTTGATTAACTGATTGAATTCACCATCGCCTGTAAAAAGTCCATCGGCTTGCTTCGAATCGCCTGTTGGAATCCCCAATATCAAATTGGCAGCAACCGCTACATTTTTTATCGGCAATTGGTAGCGAAAACCCAAATCCATGTCGCCAAAACTATTGTTGACGATGCCAGGCTCTATGATATTGCCTGTTTGTTTGCCTTTGGTTTCGTTGACGACATTTCGCACGAAAAAAGGCACATAACCAACGAGCGTTACATTGTTTGTCAAACCATATTCACCATAAAAACTGGTCGAGTAATTGCCCAAAGTGCGAAATGGAACGACATCACCTTTGGTATCAAACACATCAGTAGCTTTGATGCTCGTGAAATCAAGTTTATAAAATCCTTGCCCTTTGCTTTTTGACCATGCCTGAGCTGTCAATACTGAGGGGATCAAAATGGTAAAAAAGAAAATTGATTTTATTAAGTTTTTCATTTTTTAAATTTTAGAAACCAATAATTAAAACACACATTTATTCAAGTTTATAAGATTTCGTAAATGTTGATAAATAAGTTACTGCAACTCTGCTGTGCCAAAAACAGGCCCTAAAGAGCAATAAAAAGTCACATAACGATAGTCCGAAACAACGATATTCGTTGGTACGACCCATGTCAATGAACCCGAAAAAACAGATAATCTATTAGGTGTAATTTGTGCGCTGATGGCATTTACAGCATTTGCGCCTGGCGTAACGGTGTAACGACCATTGGTGTTATTGGTCAAGAGAAGGTATAAACTCGGTCCCGCACTCACTGCAAAATCGGGCGAAGTGACAATTTCTGTTTTTCCTTTTACGGTTCTCACCGTCACTTTGCCTTTGATGCTATAAGAGCCGCTGATGGCTTGAAAAGTTCCTGTTTTCAAAAAAGTTGTATCGCCACTGCTCCCTCCCGTAGAAGAATTGCTGTTTTTATTTAAAACGAGTGAATCCACAACATTGCCGTTGGAAGCATAGATAGTCGCTTTACCTGTGGCTAATACTTTAGCTTTACCTGTGGCATCAATAGAGATTTTGGTCGGGTCACTACTGCGCCAAGCGAGTGCTTTGGGTGTTTCTTCGATGCCATATTTATTCGTGAACTTAGTCGTAAATACTTGCTCTTTGCCAACCGTAAGAGAATCTATACGCGGTGAAATGGTAAGTTTTTCGGCAATAATTGGGTCGTCTATTAGGTCAGTACCGACGCAAGAGGCTGATAATAATAAGCTGAAAATCGCTAATGTTTGAGATAGTTTAACCATTTTGCAATCAAAATTTAATAATGACTTTTAAAATTTTGATGCAAAGATGTTTCGCAAACCTCACAAGAATATAACGGTGCGATTTTTTTGTAGAAATAGGCATAAGTATTGAGAAGAAATAAATTGATAGTTCAATTTTTTAATAATGAATTGATAAACAATAAATTGTCGTCACTCTTTGTACTGAAAATCTTTTTTCTATGCACTTATTTTGAATATTTTATGATGAAAAGGACACATTTTAGGCATTGAAAAAAAGGCAAAACAAAAGGCAGATTCGAGCTTTGTTTATACTTTTATCGCTGTGGATTTTTAAAAAGAACCAGTCATGTTTAAATAAAATCAGATGTTGTACGAAGATAATTTACCCTTTGCAAAACAGATGGATGCGCAAGACCCTTTGCGCGGATTCAAAGACCAATTTCACTTTCCCAAACACCACGACGGCAGCGACACCTTGTATTTCTGTGGTAATTCGTTGGGCTTACAGCCTAAAAATACTGAGGGGGCTATTGCGGAGGCGTTAGCCCATTGGCGACAATATGGTGTCGAAGGTTGGTTTTTGAGTGAGAAGCCTTGGTTGAGTGTACATCGTGATATGTCAGAATTAGCTGCCCCAATTGTCGGCGCAAAACCCGATGAAGTAGTCATTATGAATACGCTGACAGTCAATTTGCATCTGCTCATGGTGTCGTTCTATCGCCCAACGACCCAACGTTTCAAGATATTGATGGAAGCAGGCGCATTTCCAAGTGACCAATATGCCGTTGAGTCGCAAGTCCGTTTTCATGGTTTAGACCCTAAGATAGCGATTGTCGAAATAAAGCCAAGAGTAGGAGAGGACTGTTTGCGTACCGAAGATATTTTGCAAACTATTGAAAATGAAGGTGATACACTGTCTTTGGTTCTTTTTGGTGGCATCAATTACTACACAGGACAGTTTTTTGATTTACAAAAAATTACAGAGGGGGGGCATCGAGTCGGTGCGCGAGTGGGTTTCGATTTGGCACATGCTGCTGGCAATGTGCCTTTACAATTGCACGATTGGGGTGTTGATTTTGCTGTTTGGTGCGGCTACAAATACCTCAATTCGGGTCCCGGTAGCATAGCAGGAGCTTTTGTGCATGAACGACATTTTTCTGACCCACATTTGCCGCGTTTTGCAGGTTGGTGGGGCTACAACGAATCGAAACGCTTCCAGATGGAAGCAGGATTTGAACCCATGCACGGCGCAGCAGGTTGGCAAATTTCAACGGCACAAATCATCCCTGTTGCCATGCACCAAGCCAGTTTGCAACTGTTCAAAGAAGCGGGTGGTATGCCCGTTTTGTACGAAAAAGCAAAGACATTAACAGGCTATTTGGCGTTTTTATTAGGGAAATCGAGTTATGCGTTCAAAATTATTACCCCCTCAGTATCAACCGAACGAGGCAGTCAATTATCTGTTTTGACAGACGAAAACGGCAAAAAACTTTTCGATTATTTGGCTGAAAATGGTGTGATATGCGACTGGCGCGAGCCGAATGTTATCAGACTTGCGCCAGCACCTATGTATTGTAGTTATGAAGATGTGTGGAGGTTGGGTCAACTGATGAAATAATTACTTCAACAACGTTTTGACCTCTTCAAACGGCACGTACAATTGAATTTCGCCGTAAGCATAAGCGGCAATTTCGTAAGGTGTATAGCAAAACAAAATGCCCTTACGTGTGAGCGCAAAATTGTCGTTAGCGGCGATAGAATTGTCAAAAAGCATTTGACCCAGACCTTCTTTTGGATTGAGGGCATACTTGGTACGCAAGGCTTTTTCGAGTGCTTTGTTCAGTTCTTTTGGATAATTGGGTTTGAAAACATCGTTCAAAGTTAGTTGTTTTTTGGTTGCCAAATCGTAACTGGCTAAGGCCGTGGCATGATAGCCATGTGCGCCACCATCATAAGAATAGCCTGCAAAACCGACACTTAACAAGCCTTTTTCGTTGAAAAGCACTTCCATTTGTGAGGTGCGCGAGTAGCTTTGCGAAAAGTATTCGGCTGCAGAGTCGGGTTTTTCATCTTTCATACTTTCTCGGTAGTAGGTGAAAAATGAGTCGCGCTGCGACTTTTGCAAATCTGCCAAACTCAATTGACTGACATCTTCTTTAGTTACCTTCTTTTTTTCGGCTTCGTCGCTGGGGTTTTCAAAAAGCATATTGCCAAAAATTTCATTTTTCAAAAAGGTAGAAATGCCCCTCTCAGTATTTTGGGTCGGCAACAGCATATCCATGCCAAAAATTGCCACAGGCGAGTTTTTTAGCTTCTCGAACAAACGAAATGAGTCGGTGTATTCGATGCTTTCCAGACCAATTGCGCCATCGGAATAGGTTTCTTTCAAAACAATATTTAAGATTTTTTTGCCGCTTGTATCTTGCCAAGTACCGACAAATGTGCCTTCGGGAGTCAAATTACCACGAATTGTGGCAGATTTGCCTTCCGAAACCCACTCTTCAAGTACGATTGTGCCTGTGGAGTCCAATGAGCCATAAATTGAAATGGGTTCTTGATATTTGTCGTAGTAGTAAGAGCCTGAGAATCCTGCCCAAGCTTCTACTGCCTCGCGATTGCTGTTGACCACATTTTTAATCAAATCCATCGTCACAGCAAAGTCGCCGATTGTGCCTTTAAAGTGTTTGTAAAACCCTTTTTGTGCCGTCGAAGCCTCAGATACTGAGGGGGTATTTTTTTTAGATGAATTGTCACATGCCGACATCAAAGTGAGCAAAAGGCAGAGCAAGGGCAGTGTTTTTTTGAAAAAATTGGACATGATAGACTCTTTTTCTTTTATAAAAAATTTGCGAAAGCTGTTTTTACAGCTTTCGCAAATTTGATAAAAAAATATTAATTTGACCACATTTTATTTTAAATCGGCACTGCCGAAAAGCACAGAAAATTGTTTGCACCAAATCAACACTGTTTTTTGAGTTGCGAGATTAGCAGAGCTGGGGATTTCGATTTTTGTATTGCCTGTTGTCACTTTGTTGACAACTTCTGTGTAAGATGAAGCAGATTTGTCGGACGATAGATAAATGCGTAAATCTGGTCCAGCATCTGATTTTAAGTTATTGAAAATCAAATACTTTTTGGTGTCAGCAGATTCTATCAATTTGACATCGCCAGAGGTTGTGTGTGCACCATTGGTGAATGTACCAGATGCCAAAAGCTTGTCTGTTGGTAACAATTCGATGGTTGGTAAGTTGGATACTTCGTTGTCTTTTTTGCACGAAATAATAGCAAATAGTAAAAAAAAAGGCAAAAATCTTCTCATTTCCATTTCAATTTAAAGTAAAGAATCTATTTTTTGATGACAAAAATACACCTAAATTATTCTGAAAGTATCACAATTTAAGGCATTTGAGTGACCCATTTTTTGTAAAAACTCAATTCTGTATTGTTAATTTTGACCCAATAGAAGCCATTACTGAGGGGTTGCTCACAGTTGATAATGGTTTCTGAAATACCTGTTTCAACTTTTTTAGACAGTAGAATTTGTCCTGTGGCATTAAAAACTGTCACCCATTTTTCACCTGCTAAATGATTCAAACCCGACAATCTAAACCAATTTTCAGAGGATGGATTTGGATAAATAATGACTTGGTTTTCAATGATTTCTGCAATGCCATTGCACAAATTAACTTTAGGAGAAACACCGTTGGAAGTGGCTTTGGGGTGAGTCAAACAACGTTCGGACGATGTGGCAATGACTCGGATTGTGTCGCCTAACTTCAAAGAGTCGGTGGTGTAACTGGGTGCTATGTTGTTGATTATTAGGTTGTTACGAGACCATTGGTACTGAGGGGACGTGCCGAGGGCTGTGGCATTGGTTGAAAAAATCACAGTTTCTTTTGGACACAATTCTGATTTTGAAGCGACCAGCTCAATGGTAGGCGTGAGCCGTTCGTTGACTTTGAACATGATTTCATTTGAGAAAACTGATGCTACCGAAGGGCAAATAGCCGATGAAATGAGTTGTACACGTAGTTTGTCATCAGTTTTTAAGGCGTTTGTTTTGTGAAAAAAAGCATTAGCACCTGAAATATTCAAGCCATTCAACTGCCATTGATACTGAGGACTTGTGCCGCCACCTGTGGACGTAGCGGTCAAAGTGACAGTATCTGCTTTACAAATATCCGTTTGTGTTGCTGTTATATTGATATTAACTATTGTGCGTGGTGAAATGGAGGCAATAATTTTATTGGACTCAATCGGGTTTTTGATAAGGCATTTTTTTGACGAAGTCATCACGGCTTTAATGGTGTCATTGTTGCTCAGGTTTGTAATTTTTAGCGTACTTAAAATATTGTTAATCAATGTATTATTTTTGAACCATTGATACTGAGGGGTGTCTCCAGCATGTTGTGCAGTTGTTAAAAATTGGATGGTATCGTTGGCACAATGCGTGCCTATTGTATTTTTTATAAGTGTCAAGATGCCTGTGTCGCGTGGAAGGATTTGAGTATATTGCAACTCGTTGGAAATAGTCGTTCGAGGTACAGCGCATTGCTCGTTTGAAGTGATACGACAAGTGTATCGAAACCAAATCGAGTTGACCGCTGCACGATAAATACTGAGAGAATCAGAGAGACCTAATGGTTGGTCGTTGATACGCCAATCGAATTTGGGCTTAGTGCCACCATTAGTCCACGAGGCAGTCAGAGTGATGCTGTCGCCTTCGCAGTCGGGAATACGGTCAGATGCGATGCTGATACTGAGGGGGAGTAAAGGTTTGGTTTTAATGATGGCAATTTGACTTGAGTCTTTGATATTCAATGAATTGTGGACGATACATTTGTAAGCACCTGAATCCGACAATGTTATCCCACTGGCGAATTTAAGTGTATCGGCAGTCGCGTTTGAGATAGCAACATCGTTTTTGTACCACTGATAGTAGAGTGGTGGCGAGCCAGAAAAGACTGCTTTCAGCACCGTTTGGTCTTTTTCACAGACGGTAATACTTGTGGGAGATTGCTCCAAACGAGGTGGAAAATAGAGTGCTGGATTGTATTCCAAAATACCCATATCAACGTGACTTTCTACAATGCGCGGAAAACTATCCAAATCAACTGTTAATCCGATATTGTTCACAATCGAATCAACACCCGAATTGATGGCTGGCGAAGGTGGAATGATGCGAAAATCACCATTTTCGGGGTCTGCAAACAATGGATTTTGGTTAAAAAGTACGTGTGAGCCACAAGTGCCATGTCCGTTTACATTGTCTTTGAAAACAGTTGCTGCATTAGGTGCGTCAATGATAGAATAATCGAGTATCGGATAGCTTTCAATACTGCGAATGTAAGGAGCTGTAGTCGCAATATTGCCCCAAATGATGCAATTTAAGATGGTTGGAGCAGCTTTACCCGATGAGTCGTTGGCATTTGCGTATATTGAACCACAGGTATTGGCTTCATTTTTATAAAAAACGCAGTTGGTGATACGTGGGCTGCTGTTGCCATTTTCAGAACCGAGACAATAAAGAGCTGCGGCAGAAAGGGCTTTATTGCCCCAAAAAAGGCAGTTGGAAATTGTAGGAGAGCAATTGCCGCTTTTGCCAATATTATAAATTGCGCCGCCATATGTGTTCGTTGTGTTTTTAAGGAAGCGACAATTGGTGAAAGTAGGGTTACAAATACCCTCTATACCATCGTTGAAAATAGCCCCACCAGAAGCCCCAGAATAGTTGTTTTGGAAGTGGCAAAATGTGAAAGTAGGCGTACACGAACCATCAAATGCACCATCGTTTCGAATTGCGCCACCTTCACGTTGGCTTTTATTATCAATAAATGAACAATTGTTGTAAACAGTTTCGCAAAGACCCCCAAAACTTGCATTGTTGACCATGGCTGAACCAAATGCAGCTGAGCGGTTATTTTTGAAAATACAATTTTGGACCAAGGGGCTACTTTTGGAGCCTCGAAGTCGTGCATCGTTGTACCAACCACCACCGCTTGTGGTGCGCTCACCCGATGACATTGTATCGTCTGCATTACCATCCAAGATTGTAAATCCGTTGACAATCAGTTGCTTAGAAACATTTTTTGTATAAATGACATTGAAACTGTTGTAAGTTGAAGTCGTGTCGTTGTCAATATTACCACTTAAAACAGTGATATTTTCTTTCCAATTACGCTGATTCAATGTGGTCTCATTACCCTTGAAACCGCCATAAATTGCAATACTATCTGGAAACTCAAATGACAAGCGACGGTCGGCATCGCCACACGGTCGGCAAGTTGTGGGTGTATAAATGCCTGCTGCCACCCATATTTGGCTACCTTTGGGGGCAGCGATAATGGCTTGTCGCAAATTACCTTGTGCTTGCGTCCATGACGAACCATTGCCCGAACCATTGGGTTTCACATAAATGATTTGACTACTGAGGGGGGTGTAAAAACAGGTAAAAAGAGTCGTTAAAATGTATAGGATTTTTAAGTTTGGCATCTTACTTCAAATAAGTTGTCTGTTATCAAAAGTTGTTTGTGATGATAATAGTCAGAATAATTGGCAAAATTAGTAGATATATTGGAAAGGTTAGAATAAAATTCAAATTCAAGATGCGAGTAACCCAAAATGAAAATAGTCAGTTCAACGAAAAAAAATAAAAAATTACTTGCACCGACCAAAACTGTGTCGTAATCTTGCGCCACAATTCAATTCCTTTCCGAGAAAGTTCTGCGAAAGAATTGTTTTTATAAAGACGAGTGGAGAGACAGGCTCAACGAAACTCGGGCAACCTGCGGCGACAATCGAGCAAGGTGCCAATTCCTGCCAAATCACAATTTGGAAATATAAAAACAGAGCGTTATGTTATCAATCCGTTTCTACAAATTCCAACAATCTTTGCTTGCGACGAACAACGTCGCTGCATACTGTCATTCATCCAATACCATTACACGCTGCGGTATATGTTGTTGTTGATTGCGCCATTTTGCAATCGCCTTCGTTATGCGTTGCCTTATCGTTTTTGACGTTGAGTCAAAACTTTATAAAAATGGCACAGCAATACTGAGGGGGGCAAATGAGCAAGGGTTTGTTGTACTATTTTGAAAAACATGCGCCGCTCAATACCGATATTGAAAAGGAAAAATTATTTTATAAAAAAATTAAAATCAATTAATTATGTCTAATAATCTGCATTTCGAAACGCTTCAACTGCACGCTGGTCAAGCACCAGACCCAACGACTAACAGCCGCGCTGTACCACTCTATCAAACAACAAGCTACGTGTTCAATTCATCAGAGCATGGTGCAAAACTGTTTGGTTTGCAAGAGTTTGGCAATATTTATACCCGCATTATGAACCCGACGACTGACGTTTTTGAGAAACGCATCGCAGCATTGGAAGGGGGCGTAGCGGCTTTAGCAGTTGCTTCAGGGCAAGCAGCTCAGTTTATCGCCTTGAACAATATTTTGGGTGTTGGCGACAATTTTGTCACAACTGCCAACCTTTATGGTGGCACTTACAACCAATTCAAAGTCCAATTCAAACGTCTTGGCGTTGAGGCACGGTTCACAGCGGGTGAAAATCCAAGTGACTATGAGGCATTGATTGATGAAAATACCAAAGCGATTTATGTCGAAACCATCGGTAATCCATCGTTCAGTGTGCCTGATTTTGAGGGTATTGCGGCAGTTGCTCAAAAACATGATTTGCCATTGATTGTTGACAATACTTTTGGCGCAGGCGGTTATTTGTTCCGTCCGTTGGAGCATGGTGCGCACATTGTCGTTGAATCAGCGACAAAATGGATTGGCGGACACGGCACGTCTATCGGTGGTGTCATCGTTGATGGCGGCAACTACAACTGGGGCAATGGCAAGTTTCCGCAGTTTTCAGAGCCATCTGAGGGCTATCACGGCTTGGTTTTCTCCGATGTTTTTGGTGTCAATGGTCCTTTTGGCAATATCCAATTCATCATTCGGGCGCGTGTTGAAGGTTTGCGCGATTGGGGTCCAGCTTTGTCGCCATTCAATGCGTTCATGTTGATTCAAGGTTTAGAAACCTTGAGTTTGCGCGTTGAACGCACGGTTCAGAACGCTCAAGCTGTTGCAGAGTGGCTCGAAGCGCATCCGCAAGTAGCCAAAGTGAACTATCCAGGCTTGAAATCGTCGCCTAATCATGCGACAGCATCAAAATATCTGAAACGTGGTTTCGGTGGTGTTTTGAGTTTTGAGTTGAAGGGCTCAAAAGAAGCAGCGACCCAATTGGTGGATTCATTGCAACTCATCAGCCATTTGGCAAATGTAGGCGATGCCAAAACGCTCATCATTCAGCCTTCCGCAACGACGCATCAACAGCTTTCTGATGCGGAGCAATTGGCTTCGGGTGTGACACCTAACTTATTGAGAATCAGCGTTGGTATCGAACATATTGACGACATCAAAGCGGATTTGGAGCAAGCGATTGCGAAAGCTACTGCGTAAATAGGGTATAACATTAACGACGGCGAAGTTTCGAATCTCGCCGTCGTTTCAGAAAGTTCCAGAAAATGAAAAGAATACTCAAAAAGCACGACCATACTGAGGGGGTCAATTTTTTAACAAAACAAACGCAACAGACGGAACAACCTTCGACGAGTATGAAGATTTTGAAATATGAAGCACCTTTTGCCTTGGAAAATGGCGAAATATTGCCCGAAATCCAGATTGCTTACCATACTTACGGCACTTTGAACGCTGTGGGCGACAATGTGGTATGGGTATGCCATGCTTTGACAGGCAATTCGGAGGCGGCAGATTGGTGGTCAGGCTTAGTCGGCGAAGGCAAATATTTAGACCCTACGAAGTATTTTATCGTGTGCGCCAATATGCTGGGTTCACATTATGGCTCGACAAGCCCCCTCAGTATCAACCCCAAAACGGGGCGATTTTATGGTTTAACATTTCCGACTATTACGATTCGTGATGTTGTAAATGGTCATAAAATATTGGCGCAACATCTTGGTATTCAAAGCATTAACTTGGCAATTGGCGGCTCAATGGGCGGTCAACAAGTGCTGGAATGGGCAATCATGCAACCCGCTTTTTTCAAAAATATCGCTGTTATTGCTTGCGGTGCAAAAATGACTCCGTGGTCAATTGCCCTCAATGAGACACAGCGCATGGCAATCGAAGCAGATCCCTCAGTAAATGCGGCAAATATTGCTCAAATTGAGGATTTGGCAACGCTTTCCAAAATCGGTTCAAAAGGTATGGAAGCCGCACGAGCCATTGGTATGTTGAGTTATCGGAGCTACGAAGGCTATAATTTTGCACAAAAAGACGATAGAGATTTGTTAGATACATTCAAAGTGCAATCGTATCAACGCTATCAAGGACAGAAATTAGCACAGCGATTCAACGCTTTGAGTTATATATCGTTATCCAAAACAATGGATTCGCACAATGTTGGACGCAATCGTGGCGGTATCGAAAAGGCTTTAAAAAACATTAGAACCAATACATTAATCGTTGGTATTCAATCAGATATATTGTTTCCGTTAGAAGAACAAATCGAATTGGCAAAACAAATTCCGAATGCAAAATTGGAAGTTATACAATCTAAATTTGGACACGATGGCTTTTTGATAGAGTTTGACCAAATGTTGGCTTTGTTGCAAAAGTTTATGGAGAGATAGTTTATTTTACGATAAAAGTATCATAAAATAAGCGAGGTGTAACAATCTGAGTTGAGCCAAAAGTTTCTAAAATCAGTAAGTCTTTATCACCTGTTACAATAAAATCGGCTTCGACAAATTGAGCTAATTGCAAAATATTATTGTCATCAGCATCGCGACAAATTGTAGGAATAGGGTTGTTGGGTGTTACAATAAACACGTTTTCACGAATAGTCCAAATTATTGCTTCGCAAACATGTTTAGGTGTTTTAAACTTATGAATAACTTTGCTTGAAAATTCTGATAAAATGTATTCAGAAGGATAAGTTTTCTCATTTTTTAGGCAATAATCAAAGACTTTTGCAAGAAACCCTTCAAAAATGAAGGCAGAAATGTAGATATTGGTATCTAATATAATTTTCATCAACTCATTGTTAGTATGTCCTCTTCGCTGAAATATCCAGCTTTTTCTGCCAAAGGCTGCATAATTTTTCTAAAAGCCTTCATCCGTTCCTCTAAAATAAATTGAGTAACAATTCTTTCGAGGATTTGCTCTGTCGTCAAATTTTGTTCTTTGGCGTATTTTTCAAGTTCTACTTGAATTTTTTCTTCAATTGGAATAGCAATAGTAGTCATTGTCGAATAGATTTTATTTTTGACAAAAGTAAAAAACATAAACAAGTTTTTCAACCCCCTCAGTATATTTTTTATATCTGGATATAATTTAAATTCAAAATCAATTTTTTATTAAACAATTTAAAATCAATCAATTATGGCATTAAGATTAGGCGATACAGCACCAGA
>JAEUUP010000064.1 GCA_016787525.1 Saprospiraceae bacterium
GTATTCAAATGATGGCAATAAATACGTATTGTTTTGTTTTCTAACTCTACTCTTTCTACTTTTAATTCAGGTAGGTTCAAGAGTAATTCATATACTGTAGTATCCATTCACTAAGATACCACAAAAATTGTCACAGAACGAATTCTTTTATGCATTAAGCACAGAAGTATTTCGATTACTTACCTTTAAGTAGTCAAAAATAAGTTTTCGTGCATTTCAAACGCCGCCTTTGGCGGCGAAAAGGACTTTGAGGAGCGAGCGATTTTTTGATTAAAATCGCTCGCTCCAATAGAAAAACTTTCAAAGCACTGTTTTGCGCATAGCGCAAAACAGTGAGTATCAAACACGCGAAAACTTATTCCTAATTACTTAATTATCCTATCTCTGAATACTCACATAAACAAATCAATCGGAAGATCTTCCTCAGAATTCAACATGGAGGCTACAAACAAAAAAGGCTAAGACGTTAATCTCAACCTTTTTGCTTAATCTTTGCTCTTTAAATTCAATTTTTCTTTTTGGTCATCATACGTTACTTTCACTCTTTCTACGGATTCCCATTTCACACCAATCAATTCTTCTAAAGCAATCCGTTTAAGTTTAATTTCTCCTTCTACCCTAACCTTGCTTTCTAAAGCATCATAATAGGCTTTATTAGCTGTATTATAATCTTCAAATTGCACTTTATTAACACTGAAAAGGCTTTGAATTTGATTTTTATTTGCTTCGGCAGCATCTAAAGCTTGTATCCTAACTTTTAAAATATCAAAAGAAGACACATACTCTTGATAACGTTTTAGCACTTCGCCTCTAAGCTTTTGCTTTTTTGAATTCATATCAGCTTCACTAATTTTGAGCCGATTTTCTGCGAATTTGACTTTATTTTTGCGTACTAATAAATCACCAAAATTAACACCCGCACCAATATTCCACATAGGATATGTCGCTACTGAGGGGATGCGAGTTGGATCAATTGGATTACCAAACCAGTATCTTTTTCCTAAAGAATTATATAAAAAATAAGGAAAACTCACATCATTCATATTCAAGCCTGCTTGTAAATTGCGAGTCCAATCTTTTTTTGCTAACGAAATTTCTTGACTACGTGCATCCATCTCGTGCTTTGCCCCTTCAACTTCAAAGCTATTTTGCCAAGCGAGTTGTACCAAATAATCTTCAAAAGTTAAGGGACGGACATCGTCCAACGAATTAGGCGATGCATTTATGACTGATGCGCGATTACCACTTCTTGTATTGTCAATTGGCTGAGCGATAAGTGAACATAGAGGTGTTGTTAAACACGCAATAACGATTAATTTTCTCACAGAAAAGTCAATTTTAAGTTATCTATTAATAAAGTATGTTTGCTGAATCAAAAATAATACCAATGAAGTCCTACAAAGGTATAACTAAAAACATAATTTTGATACCCATATTTTTAAATGAGATATAATGAGAGGTGTACGCACTAACTCTTGACTCAACGATTAAAAAGTAAACGTTCGCCCATTTTTTCTTCAAAAAACTGTCCATTCTGATACGCGATATGACCACTCACGATTGTGGCATCAATACCCCCCCTCAGTATTTTGCCTTCTATTGGCGACCATTTACATTTATAGTGAATGTTTTTGGTAGTGACTTTTGTTTTTTTGTTCAAATCAATGATAGCTAAATCCGCCCAATTTCCTTCATCCAAAAATCCTCTTTTATCTATTTGAAAACAAATAGCTGGTGCATGACACATTTTTTCAACAATACGCTCTAATGAAATTTTCCCTTTAAAATAAAAACTCAGCATTAGATTTAGAGAATGTTGTACCAACGGCAAACCTGATGGTGCATCGAAATATGGTTTTGATTTTTCTTCCCAAGTGTGTGGCGCATGATCTGTCGCTATAATATCAAAACGATCGTCAAGAAGAGCTTGGAACAATGCTTTTTGGTCTGATTTTGATTTGATAGCAGGATTACATTTTATCAAATTGCCAAGCGTAGCATATTGGCTTTCATTGAAATACAAGTGATGCACACAGACTTCTGACGTTATGCGTTTTTTACTGAGGGGTATGCTGTTGTCAAAAAGAGCGATTTCTTCAGCCGTTGAAATGTGTAAAATATGCAAGCGTGTATTGTGCTTTTTAGCCAATTCAACCGCAAAATGTGATGACAAATAACAGGATTCATGATTGCGAATTACTGGATGAAATGCCGCTGTTACTTCCATGTCGCGTGTTTCAAGCATCTGTCTGATTTCAGCAGTATTTTTACGAATCGTAGCTTCATCCTCACAATGAGTTGCAATTAGGATCGAACACTTTAAAAAAAGGTTTTCCAAAGTAGTTGGGTTATCTACCAACATATTGCCTGTTGAACTACCCATGAATGCCTTTATGCCGCACACTTTTTGTGCATCGGTTTTCAATACTTCTTCTAAATTATCATTGGTTGCACCCATAAAAAAAGAATAGTTTGCCAACGATGTATGCGCAGCTATATCATATTTGTGTTGTAAAAGTTGTTGCGTTACTGAAGGGGGATTCACATTAGGCATTTCCATAAAAGAGGTAACACCGCCCGCAACAGCAGCCCTCGCCTCAGTTTGTATGGTTGCTTTATGCGTCAAACCTGGTTCACGAAAATGAACTTGGTCGTCAATAATACCAGGAATTACATACTTATTAGTAGCATCTATTTCAATATTTGCAAACACATCTATTAGATTATCGATTTTTTCGATAAGTCCGTTACGAATAAAAATATCTTGTGTTTTGATTTGTCCTTTATTGACAACTTGCCCATTTTTTATAAGAATAGATTTCATAAGTACTTTTTCTGCAAATGTAACAATTTCTAGTCCATGAAAAAAAGCTAATCTGATAAGTTCAGAATAGCTCTGTACATAAAAAAACAGGGCGACAACTCTGACGAGTGACACCCTGTATAACCCCAAAAAACCAAATGAAAACAATCTACATATAAATCCCCTAGCGGGAAATTTAAATCTTTATATATAACGTCATAAACGTTGAATTGTTAATTTCAATCGCTAACTTTTTGTCATTTTGACGTAAAATTCTAAAAACAACTTCTTCTTTTAAGAATTTAAGTCTTTACATTTATTTTCTCAATGTTAAAATTATGACGAGAAAGGTAGGATAAGTCACAAATTTTGAAAAATAATTTTCAAATGTAAGTGTAATACTTCTCAAAAAGCAAATATTTTTGAAAAATAATTTTAACTCCGCAGCTATTCTTAGCGGCTACAAAGATAAGTCACATTTTTGAAATAATTGTAATTTTTTTTTCAAAAACTGTCAAACAAGAATAAAAAAATCATTGCTAGAACATTCCCAAGACATAATTTAAAGGAAAAAATCATCAGTTCGCAATATTTTAAAAAGTTGAGCTAACTTTCGCCCTGAAAAAAAATCAAAAAGAATGAATATAGAAGGTATATATAAAATTTTTAAAACACATCCGATTGTCACAATTGACAGTAGAAAAATTACTGAGGGATGCCTTTTTTTCGCTCTGAAAGGTGAAAACTTTGATGGCAATGCATTTGCAGAAAAAGCCATTGAAACAGGTGCCGCCTATGCTTTTATTGACAATCCGCATTTTCAAAAAAGTGACTACATGATTCTTGTTGATGATGTATTGACCACTTTGCAACAACTGGCGACTCACCACCGCCGCCAATTTGATATTCCTGTGATAGCCATCGCTGGCTCAAATGGTAAAACAACAACTAAAGAACTTGTGGCGGCTGTAATGAATAGCCACTACCCTACCCATTTTACAAAAGGTAACTTTAACAACCACATTGGTGTACCATTGACTCTGCTACAATTGACCGAAGAACACGAAGCAGCCATTATTGAAATTGGAGCTAATCATCAAGGTGAAACACATGATCTATGTGTCATCTCAGAGCCGACTCATGGCGTTGTGACCAATATGGGCAAAGACCATCTAGAAGGTTTCGGTGGTATTGAAGGTGTTAAAAAAGGGAATTCTGAGATTTATCGTTGGCTCGCCAAGCATCGAGGAACTGTTTTTGTGAATGAAGATGAAGCATTTTTGCAAGATTGGTTACCCAAAGAGGGTTTGCACAAGATTTGCTACCATAAAACAGACTCACTTTCGATGGACACCCCTCAGTATCAAGTGCGCTTGGACAAAGCTGCTCCGCTCTTAGAAGTGAGTTTTTTGAATGAAAAAGGTGAGGTCGTGCATACTAAAACGCAAATTGTGGGCGACTATAATTTCGCTAATATCAATACAGCTATTGCTATTGGCAAATATTTTAAAGTGCCTGCCACAAAAATCAGTAAAGCCATCAGCGATTATCTGCCGAGTATGAACCGTTCGCAACTGACAAAGTATGGTGAAGCCACCGTCATTCTCGATGCATACAATGCCAATCCGTCAAGTATGGCTTTAGCTTTGAAAAATCTAGCACAGATGCCACAAGCTAAAAAAGTTGCTATCATGGGTGATATGTTTGAGTTAGGAGACGAGAGCGAAGCAGAACACCAAGGTATTTATGAATTGGCTAAGTCATTGAATTTAAATATATTAGTTGTTATTGGGAAAACTTTTTCTCAAATTGCACTTCCTACTGAGGGGGTCGTCTTTGAAACCAATGTACAAGCCAAAGAGTGGTTTGAACAACAAAACTTTGATGCCGACACTTGTATTTTGATTAAAGGCTCAAGAGGTATGAAGTTGGAAATTTTGCTTGAGCGATAACTTTATTCCATAAAAAAGGCGTTAGGATTCTGTGTAAGATCTTAACGCCTTTTTGATAATTCAACCCCGATATTAGACAACATCGCGCACCCAAGCTTCTCGCTCAACAGGCATTTGCCAGACAACACCTGAGTTTTCAAGGCTTGTAAACATCGGTGTCCAATCTTTTGGACCCTCTGAAAGTGTCAAAATCTCATAACGACGCAACTGCAAAATAATATCTAGTGGATTTATCAATACTGGACACGCTTCGACGCAGGCATTACATGTCGTGCAAGCATGGATTTCTTCTTTCGATATGCGGTCAAATAAGGTCTTTCCATCTGCAAAATTTTGAGCAGTCAAAACCGAATCATTTGGATATAACTCTTTGTTAATGAGCCGAATATCACCAGAATCAAGAGATTTGCCAACCTCTTCTACCCTATCTCGCACGTCCATCATAATTTTACGCGGCGAGAGTTTTTTACCTGTCAGATTAGCAGGACATGAAGCCGTGCAGCGTCCACATTCTGTGCAGGTGTAAGCATCCATCAAGTTTTTCCAACTTAGGCTAAAAATATCATTTGCCCCAAAAGTAGGCATCTCGCCTTCTTGCATTACGGGCGTATTAGGCATGGCTTCCAAGCCCATTGAAGTCCGAACTTCATTCATAATGATAGGCATATTCGAGATTTCGCCTCTCGGATTGAGCTTCGCAAAAAAGGTGTTTGGAAACGCCAAAATAATGTGTAAATGTTTTGAAAAAGGCAAATAATTGAGAAAAGCCAATACAACAAAATAGTGTAACCACCAGCCAAATCGCTCCAAACCAACCAATAAATGAGCATCCCAACGACCTAAAAGAGATGGTCCTAACCAACTTGAGATGGCAAATGGACTCACATGGTGGTATTTTTCGGGTAATTTTGTTTGTAAAACAGCATCTGCGCCATTCATACTAAAAATAGCAAAGATGAGTGTGAGTTCCAACACCAAAATTAAAGTTGCATCAAACATTGGGAAACCTTTCAATTCAGGCTTCTGAAAACGCTCGACTTTTAAAAAATAACGCCGCGAAAGGAATGCAACGGTTGCTACAAATGCCAAAACACTTAAAATTTCAATAGTGCTGATGATTACAGGATACAAGATACCTAAATAGGGCGCAAAAAAACGATGCACGCCAAACGCGCCATCAATCAAAATTTCAATCAATTCGACTTGTGTGAATAGAAATGCCACATATATAAATAAGTGTAAAACGGCGGCAATGGTCAGTTTGAACATTTTGCGTTGCCCCAAAGCGATAAGCAAAACATTGCGCCAGCGTTCGGCTGTGTTACCCTCGATTTTTTCGTCTTGACCTAACAAAATATTGCGGCGTACTGTCATAAAGTTCTGCCACGCTTTGCCGAATGCGGCTACTGAAATAATGATAAATATGAGTTGAGCCATTGGTTCGTTATTCGTTGATTTATATTTTGGTTGAAAAAATACCTCCTCTCCGACAGGAGTTCTTCGAACAGTATTTTGAAAAGCAAATTAAATGGAAATCAGCGAATTTTCACTGCAAAATGGAAAATTTAGAAACATTCTTTTACATGAGTTTAATTTTCGATGAAAAATAACCAATTTTGAGCGTCATTTTGACAAAAACTTGAATTTGTGTTTGTTTGTTTGATTACGATTACTCATTTTTTGATATGAAAATTTTAGATGAGAAACAGATACGCCAAAAAATACGTCGCTTGACGTATGAAATTTTGGAGCGAAACTTTGGCGAAAGCGAAATAATTTTGGCAGGTATCAATAATAATGGTTTAGAGATGGCTCACCTGCTGATGCAAGAATTGGTCGGACGCACTGATGCAACCATTACATTGACTCGTCTGAGGCTTAACCCTGCTTCACCCGCCCAAAATGCCATCGTTTTAGAGATGCCCATTGAACAAGTCGCTGACAAGGTGGTGATTGTGATTGATGATGTGGCAAACACAGGACGCACGATTTTTTATGCCATAAAACCTTTGCTCGAAGTGTTGCCCAAAAAAGTGGAAGTGGCTGTGTTGATAGACCGCAAACACAAATCGTTCCCGATTCAAGCGGATTATGTGGGTTTGTCGTTGGCGACGACTTTGAAAGAGCATATCAAAGTGGCGATAAAAGATGTAGAAGAATGGTCAGTTGCATTGAACTAAGCGGCTCATTCGATACAAAACGTTTTTTACTGAGGGGTCCAAATCAATCTAACCGAATATTGTTTCGCTCAATAAATTCTCTGAAAGCCTTTCGGTAGGTATCGCTTATTGGCAGGTAAACATCTCCTATTTGCACCTTTTCTTTGTGAATCACATCAATGGCTTCCAAAGAAACGAGGTAAGAGTTGTGTATTCGAATAAATTGATTGTCAGGCAATTGTGTTTCTAAAACCTTCATACGTTGTAAAGAAACTATCTTTTTTTGCTTTGTAAAAATCGCCACATAATCCTTCAAACCTTCTATATAAAGAATATCATTAAGGCGAACTTTCACCAATTTTGTCCCATCTTTAACAAAAATATAAGGTTGTAATAAGGTATTTTCTGAATTGGATGATTCGATTTGTCCCCCCTCAGTATATGGCTTGGGTTCTTCCGTTTGTTCATTATTTTGAGCAGAACTCAAACGTTGTCTTGCCTTCTCGACAGATTTCAAAAAGCGTTCAAAGGTGATGGGTTTCAACAAATAGTCAGTAACATCCAATTCATAACCTTCAATAGCATATTCCGAATAAGCTGTTGTGAGAATCACAATTGGCTTTTTCGGGAGAACTTTGAGCAAAGTAATACCTGTAATTTCAGGCATTTGTATATCTGAAAAAAGAATATCAGTTGGATTGTTGCGCAGGAAAGCCAGCGCTTCTAATGGATTTGAGAAAGCTTGCAAGAGAGACAACGAGGGTGTTTTTAGCACATATTGAGTCAACAGATTGCGTGCCAATGGTTCATCTTCGACAATTATGCAAGTTAAGTTCATATTTAATTGATTATTTTTTACTAACGATTGATTAGAACGACCTGTTTTTAGAAGCTTTTCAGCAACCAACAATCAATCAAATAAGATTCATTTTCAGTTCAACGATATAGCGGTCAGAAAAATCTTGTACAGTGAGTTCGTAGTTGTCTGGATAACTCAAATCTAAGCGTCTTTTGACATTTGACAAGCCAATACCCGATTTTTCGGTCACAGTCTTATCTGTTTCAACCATTTTGCTGTTTTCAACAATATAAACACATGCCTTGCCGCTAATTTCAATCGAAGCTTTTACCCACGTATTTTTAGCAGAATTGCTCACACCATGTTTGAAAGCATTTTCTAAAAATGTAATAAAAATCAAAGGTGCAATCAGGACACCATCTGTATTGCCTCTCACCTCAAAAAGAATGGGCACTTCGTTGTTCAAGCGCAATTTTTCCAGACTGATGTAATTTTCCATGTATTCTATTTCTTTACTGAGGGGTACTCTCGGATGATTGGAATCATACATCATATAGCGCATCATTTGCGACAATTTGGCAATCACTTCTGTCGTATTAGGCGATTGTGTGAAAGCCAAATAGTAGAGATTGTTGAGCGTATTGAACAAAAAATGAGGGTTAATTTGAGCTTTCAAAAAGCGTAGTTCGGATGTAAGGCGTTCATTTTCAATCTCTTTTTTGCGTGCTTCCAGTTCAAACCATTCTTCTACAAATTTCAACATGCCTACAAACAGCACTATCAATAAAGAACTCAAAGTCAAGTTGACAACAAATTTCTGAGTATAAATCCAAGGCGTTGAAAAAGTACAACCATTGACAATCATTTTTTTGAGTGACCAAAGTCCATACATCGAAAGGGCAAATGGGATAGAAAATTCTAAAATATAGCGCCCTAAATTGCGATGTTTCAGAAATCGTGGCAGAAAAATAAAGTAGTTGAGATAGCTAATAATCATCATGCAAACAATATGCGTACTCAAATCTTTGAAAATGCGCGCCCAATCAGGCTCTTCTTTTGTGCGCGCATAGATGATTTGGTAGAAAAAAAACGAGGAATAGACGCACCAAAACAAAAGGTGAATCAATAAAACTCGATGGCGTTGTATGAGTGATTGCATGATGAGCCTCGTTTGATAAAGGATTTTAAGTACAAAGATGACAAGACTTCTATTGAAAAACAGAATAAACAAAAACTTTACCGAGTATATTCGGCTGGTTCGCCCATAAAATAGATAAATCCGCCTTTTTGTTCGATTTTTCACTCAATCTACCTAAATGATGGGTTTTCTTATAAAAATGAGGATTGGTAGAGTGAAAATACTGAGGGGTATAAAAACGAAAATGAGTTGCAAAAAGTCGCCTTTATTTGTTCCTGTTTTCAAAGACATGGTAGCAAGAAAACAACAAATCACATTTTTCAATATTTTTTTAAATTTAAATTAAAACTGATTTTTCAAATGAAAAAAATGTCATTCCTCTTATTCGCTCTTTGCACATCGGTTGCAGCCTTCGCACAAACTTGGAACGTGGACAAAGCGCACGCAAAGGTAGGTTTTACGGTAACTCACTTGGCTATCTCTGAAGTAGATGGTTCTTTCAAAAAATTTGATGCCAAAATCACTTCTTCAAAAGAAGATTTCTCTGATGCTGTTTTTGAATTTTCAGCAGATATCAAAAGCGTTTCGACAGACAATGACGGACGCGACGGGCACTTGCAAAAGCCTGATATGTTTGATTCAGAAAAATTTCCAACTTTGACTTTCAAAAGTACAGGTATCACAAAAGTAGCTGACAAAAAATATAAATTGACTGGCGATTTGACAATCAAAGGTGTAACGAAATCTGTCACACTTGATTTGTTACATATGGGTTCGACTGTCAACCAACGCAGTGGCAAAAAGATTGCAGGTTTTAAAGCATCTGGTTATGTCAAACGTACAGATTTTGGTGTCGGTAATATGCCATCAATGATGGTCAGCGAAGACATCGAATTGCGTGCAAGTGGTGAATTCGTTGCGCAATAGTGGCGTGTCATTTCTGCTGATAAGTCATGTAATTTATTGGTTATCAGTTTTTAAATTTAACTGTGCAATAATTTATTGTCAAAATCCGATGGTTTCTCAGAAAACCATCGGATTTTTGCATTTTCAAAAACATTTTTCATTCTATAGATTCAAAAATTATGCTTGCAAAACGCATCATTCCTTGCCTCGACATCAAAAATGGACGTACCGTGAAAGGTATTAATTTTGAAAACTTGCGCGATGCAGGAGACGCAGTTGAACTGGGGAAATGGTACTCTGAACATGGTGCTGATGAACTCGTTTTTTTGGACATCACGGCCACGCACGAAGAGCGTAAAACCTTTGCAGAACTCGTCACACGTATTGCTCAGAATCTCAATATTCCCTTCACAGTCGGTGGTGGTATTTCGTCAGTGACGGATGTGTCTCGTCTTTTGGAAGCTGGTGCGGATAAAGTCTCGGTCAACTCAGCAGCTGTTCGCCGCCCTGAGCTTATCAATGAAATTGCGCAAGCATTTGGCTCTCAATGCCTTGTCGTTGCCATAGATGCCAAAATTACTGAGGGGGGTGATTGGCGCGTTTATCTGAATGGTGGGCGTATTCCGACTGACATTGACCTGTTTGAGTGGGCAAGTGAAGTCACTGAACGTGGTGCGGGTGAAATTCTATTCACATCTATGAATCACGATGGTACGAAACAAGGATTTGCAAACGAGGCGTTGGCTCGGATGTCGCAGTCGGTTTCGATTCCAGTCATTGCCTCGGGAGGTGCGGGTAATATGGCTCATTTTTATGACACTTTTACTGAGGGGTATGCTGACGCAGCTCTGGCAGCCAGTATTTTTCACTTTAAAGAAATCGGTATTTTGGATTTGAAACATTACTTGAAGGAAAAGGGCATACCTGTTAGGCTGTAAATCAAATTTTTTCGTTTTTAACAAAAAAAAAGAGATGCTGCAAAATGCAACATCTCTTTTTGTGTGGGACTAGGATGGGTTTCGAACCCACGACCTTCGGAACCACAATCCGACGCTCTAACCTACTGAGCTACCAAGTCCATCTTAGTTCTAAAATGTCATTGATAATCGGTCATTGGTCATTTTGCATTGAAAATGACTAATGACCAATACCTAATGATTTTGTGCGGAGGCTCAGGGATTCGAACCCCGGGTACCCTCTCAGGTACGGCGGTTTTCAAGACCGCTGCAATCGACCGCTCTGCCAAACCTCCGTTTTCAACTTAGAAACGCTCTTTAGCTGTTTCGCGGGGCAAAGATAAGTTCGTTTTTATAATTCCCAAATATTTGCCTTTATTTTTTTATAAAAATTATCGTTGGCATCCAGTCAAAAATCGCACAAGAGAGAATGAATGCCAACAAGTCCTTATTGACCAGCTGCTGTGAGTTTCGTTACGTTCATCTTATAATTGCGACCAATTGGAATTTCTTTATCCTTGATTTTCACTGTATTAGAGCCTAATGAGGCAATTTTGTCAACAGCCACTATGAATGATTTATGCACACGCAAGAACTTGTCTTCGGGTAGTTTTTCTTCTAAATAGCTGATACGCTGATAAGTGATGAGTGACTCTTTATCTGTTTTTATACGCACGTAGTCTTTGAGGCTTTCGATGTAGAGAATGTCTTTTAGAAAGACTTTTTTCATCTCCCTATTGACTTTGAAATATTTATATGACTGCTCGTAGCTATCGGATACTGAGGGGGGTACTTCGGCAGGCATCGCTTTACGTTGATGGAATTTTCCGATGGCTTTCATAAACCGTTCTAATGTAATCGGCTTGAGTAGAAAATCTAATACATCGAAATCGTAGCCATCGAGTGCATATTCTCGATAAGCGGTTGTGATGACAACATAAGGTTTGGTCGGCAAACTGCGCAATAAGTCCCAACCTGTCATACGTGGCATCTGAATATCCAGAAAAAGCAGGTCAATAGGTTCTCTTTGTAATATTGAAAAAGCTTCAATTGCATTGCCACAAGTGCCAACGAGTTCCAAATCTGGTGTTTTGGCGATGTGTGTGGCGACCAGTTCGGCTGCCAAAGGCTCATCGTCCACAACTAAACATTTAATTTTCATAGCAAGAAGTTGTTTTGAATACGGAATTGTCTGATTTTTTATGATTTTAAATAATGCAAAGCCAATATTGAAGGAGTTTTTTTACTTTGAAGACTTCTTTACTGAAGTTATACAAAACAATAAAGCACTCTCTTTGACGCTGAGTGTATTTTGCGTCATCATTTTTTAATAGCTACCTGACTTTAAATTCTTAATATTGAGAAACCACACATCAGTCAGATGTTTTTATGGTTTCAAAAATAATAACAAATTACTGAAAGTAAAAGCAGTTGTCCCAGCTATTTCAGCTTTTTCTTTGAGTTTTCTTTTTTTGTCGGGTATCAAATCTACCCCCTCAGTATTATTATCAAAATTAAGCTTTACGGTTGCCAGATAAGAACATTCATCTTCCATAACTTTTAAGTCATGACGATTAGGATACAAGATTTCGAGACGACGTTTCAGATTCTCTAAGCCCAAACCATTGCCAAAACCATTGGATAAACCTTTTTCTTTTATGACACTATTTTCAATTTTAAAGACTAATATTTTCTTTTTCAACGAAATATCAATATGAATCCAAGAGTCTTCAACGGCATTGCTGACACCATGTTTGAAGGCATTTTCGACCAAAGGTAAAAACAAGAGTGGTGGTACGGTTACACCTTTGACATTGTTGATAACTGTCAATTGAACATCCAAACGCTCGCCATAACGTATCTTTTCAAGATTTATATAATTTTTAACATAATCTATTTCTTTTTCAACCTCAATGAATTGCCGCTTTGAATCATAGAGCATATAACTCAAAAGTGCTGACAAGCGATAAATCATTTCGCTTGTTTGAGGTGAACTTTTAAGTGACAACATATAGATATTGTTCAGGGTATTGAAAATGAAATGTGGTTGCACTTGCGACTTCAATAATGACAACTCGGCAGCCACTTTTTCTTTCATCAACTCTTCATTGATACGTCGTTGTTCTGTCCATTTTTGTATAAAATAGACCATTGCTCCCAAAGCCACGAATAAATGTACATTTACTGTATCCATGATGACTTTCGGGAAAAAGAACAAATTGACTGCTTTTTGTGGGTAAAGTACCGAAAAGACAAAGTAAAAATTGACAACTCGCCTTAAAAAACCAAAAACAAGAAAGCTCAGACCCAGTGTCAGCCCGAAAAGCGCATATCTTTTCTTTAATAGAAACCGTTCAAAAGTGACAAAAATATTGAAATAGGTTGCAGCCATGATGATGGGAACGTTCAAAATAGCTGCATTAAATGCGACTTGGTAACAATCATGGATACTGCTGGCAGGCAACCACTCGTATAAAAATAGGCACGCCCAAAAAATGAGATGCCAGCTAACAGTTTTCAATTGAATTTTTCTTAACATTCTAAGCTCTTTTTATGTCAAAAAAATAATGGTACACAAAAACGTGCAACAAAGTTATGTTTTCAACAGACAGACACCAATTTGGTTTTGCTAAAAAGTTAATTTTGTGTGCTAAACAACTTTTTGATTCTTTTTTTATTGATACAACAATGGCTGATATTCAGATATTTCCCCCCCAATCAGCAGAAGATTTTGCTGAGGTTCGGTCACTTTTCAGTGAATACTTCACTTATTTGTTCGCTTTGCCAAATATGAGCCAGTATATTGACCCTTTGCAATCGCCTTTTGACGAGTTAAATGAATTGCAGTCTGGTAAATATGCGCCACCAGAAGGTTGTATTTTGATGGCGATTTTTGAAAATAAACCTATTGGCGTTGTCGCTTTACGAAAATTTGGAAACGAATCATGTGAAATGAAACGACTCTATGTACGTCCAATACTGAGGGGGCAGAATATCGGGCAAAAATTAGCACAAGCCATCATCGAAAAAGCTTATCAATTAGGGTATCGTACCCTATTACTCGATACGCATGGAGAGATGAAAAAAGCACATCGGCTCTACGAATCATTCGGCTTCAAGTATATTGACCGTTATAACGACAATCCAGTGCCAGATGCTTTATTCATGGAACTAAAACTCAAAGAATGAAAACTTCGGATTATTAATCTTTAACTTTGTCGCAAAAACGATATGCTACCCACTGTCATTTATCAAGATTTAGGTCGCATCAGCTACCATAAAGCATGGGATTACCAATTTGATTTGCTCAAACAGGTCATTGATAAAAAACTGATTATCAAGAACTTGCACTCGAATTCGCTAACCGAATTGAATGTGGCTCTTCTCTCCGCACAACGCAGTCATCTTTTGTTTTGTGAACACAATCATGTCTACACATTGGGGAAAAGTGGTTCGATTGAACACCTTTTACTCAACGAAACACAATTAGAAGCGCAAGGCATAGAGTTTTTTAAAATCAATCGAGGTGGCGACATCACCTACCACGGAGAAGGACAAATCACAGGCTACCCGATTTTCGATATGGAGTGTTTTTTCACAGATGTACATCGTTATGTGCGTTCTTTGGAGGAAGTGATTATCCGTACCATTGCCGAGTATGGCTTAAAAGGCTATCGCATTAAAGAATACACAGGCGTTTGGGTCGAGGGTGAACACCCCTCAGTAAATAGTGACAAAAAGCGCAAAATTTGTGCAATTGGCGTGCATTTGAGTCGTTGGGTCACGATGCACGGTTTTGCTTTCAATGTCAATACAGACTTAAATTACTACAATCACATCGTACCGTGCGGCATTGACGATGCTGATAAAACCGTTACTTCGCTCGCTTTTGAACTTGGCAAAGAAATTGACGTTACAGAAGTGAAAGAAAAACTCAAACGACATTTTTCAGAAGTTTTTGAATTTGAATTTCAATAAAAGAATAATTTTTTATCAGAAACCTCTTATTAGACTAACCCGTGTAATTTCATCTTAAAATAATGACAAAATCTATCTAAATCAGTAAACTATGAAAAAAGATATTCCAGAATTAAAAGTTGAAGAAATGGCACTTGCTGTTGTGCCTCCCGCTTATGGTGATGATGAATTGTGGGAATGTTACTTATTCAACTTCAAAGAAGAGCCTATTCGCAATGTCATGGTCGTCTCAAAAGGTTATGGTGAAGATGAACAAGGCGAAAAACGTCGCACCTCTACCCTACGACACTTTTTTGAGGAAATTGCGCCTATGGATATGGTGCAAGTTGAACCAGTCCCGAAATCTTTGTTTTGGCTATCGCACGAATATTGGGTTAGCTTTTCTTTCGATGGTCAGTTGTATGATAAAAAATATGTTTTTGTAGTTGGCGCAATGGATACTGCCAACTTTACAATGATACCATTTTTGGATAGAAAAGGTGTGATGATTCGATGAAATATTCTGAGACTCATATTTAAGAAATTGGCTTTCAATTAAAAACAAATGCAAGGAAAAAAAGTAAGTGAATCAAAAACGATAATGACCGAAATGGTTATGCCCAACGATACCAATCCAATGGGCAATCTGATGGGCGGCAATTTGATGAAATGGATGGATATTGTGGCTGCCATTTGTGCAGGTCGGCATTGTCAGTCGCAAGTCGTAACTGTCTCAGTTGACCATGTTTCGTTTCAAAAACCTATCATGAAGGGCGATGTTGTGACCTTAGAAGCCGTTGTGACGCGTGCGTTCAATACATCAGTTGAAATATTTGTAGAAGTTTTTGCTTGCGACATGAAAGGTGGCAATCCACGCCGTTGCAATCATGCCTATCTGACTTTTGTGGGTCTTGATGATGTCTCTGGAAAACCGAAAATTGTTCCGCCTGTAATTCCGCTCTCACGCGAAGAAAGCGACCAATACGAAGATGCGGCTCGGCGGCGTGAGCTACGCTTGATTTTAAGCGGTAAGATGAAAGCTAAAGATGCGACTGAGTTGAGAACGCTTTTGGAGGTAAATGACTGATAAAAGATTAAATAAAAGTATGACAGAAGAAACAGAAGCTCCAGTCGGTTCAAGTGCTATAATAATACTTCTTATCGCAGGTGCGATTGCTTTAGTTTATTATTTGAAACTTCCACCAAGTGAATCTCAGCTATTAACCCAAAAAGCTGTGTTGACTAATGTTAAATGGCAATCACAATATCGGAAAGGAGGAACTGACTACTGGCTTGAACTGTCATTTTTGAATTATAAAAATATAATGACTGTTAAAGGCGTAAATTATTCAAGATTAAAAATTTATGAATTCAAAAATGAAATAAATTACTATGACACCTTAACCATCAAATATAAAGACAATAATATTTATTTCCTTTCAAAAAATGATAAGCCTTATATTTCATCAGTGAATCGCTAATTTTTTACATTCAAAAACATTTATCAAAAATTCATGCCCTCGATGCACGATTTCACGTTGTGTTTTCTTCACCACATACCCCTCAGTATGCAAGTTTGAAAAAAATGCTGTTGAAACGGGGCGATTCGGTTCAGTAATTAATATGATGCCGTTGGGTTTCAACAAAGTTTTAAAGGCATTCAAAAGTGGCTCAAACGCCCGTGATTCATACGCCACATCCGAAGCCAACAAAAGGTCTGCCGCTACTGAGGGGTCTGGATTGCGCCAATCCAGCAATTGAAAATCAGCCATTTTGTTGGGCAAATTTTTCATCCAATTGAGTTTTGCAAAATCCAAGGAGTCTTGGTCATAGTCGGTCAAACAGATCTCGTTTGCACCTAATTTTCCAGCTACAATAGAAGGCAAACCCAAGCCACAACCGATTTCTGTTATTTTTACTGAGGGGGATATAAGTTCTTGGTTTTCAACCAAATAGTCACTCATGGCTAAAGCAGAAGCCCACAAATCCGCCCAATACGGTATGCGTTCATCTTTCACATCGGGATGGTCGTTGCCTTTGGCGATTAATGCATCGTAGAGTTCATCGAGGTTTTCGATGATAGTAAGGTCAACTTGAATGTGTTGAAAAGTAAGGGTAGTATTTTTAGTTTTAAATTGCATGATTTTGTCATTGGTCATTGGTTGATTGGTTAAGTCGTTGTGCGAGGTATTTTGACAGGCAAAATCAAAATGATACCAATCACAAACAAAATACCCATTGCTAAAACGCTGTAACGAATACCGATGATTTGGTCAATCGAGCCAAAAACAAACGTTCCCATGATGACGGCCAATTTATCAGTTAGGTCATAAAAGCTGTAAAATGAGGTGGTGTCTTTCGTGCCTTCAGGCATCAATTTGGCATAAGTTGCTCTTGCCAAGCTCTGAATACCTCCTTGCACAAAGCCCAACAAGCCGCCTAAAGCATAAAAAGCTGTTTTTTCTTTGATAAAAAAAGCTAAAAATGTAATCAGAATCCAAATGCACAACATGACAACAAGCGCAAATTTATTACCTTTTTTCCCCGATAATTTGGCAAAAAGAAAAGCACCACCCGCAGCAACCAACTGTAAAATCAGTACCAAAACGATGAGTTCTGTAGTTTCAAAACCCAATTCTTTAGTTGCAAAAACGGTGGCCAAGAAAAGCATCGTTTGAACACCTGAATCGAAAAAAAAGAAGCTGGCTAAGTAGCGTTTGAGATTAAAATTGGATTTAACCGTTTGAAAAACCTTTTTCAACTCACCGAAACCACGTGACACTATGTCCATACTGAGGGGGGTATTAGCATCTTTTGGCATCCGATTGAAAGTAATTTGAGAAAATCCCAACCACCATACGCCCACCATAATAAAGGCTAAACGCGTCGGAATGCCTTTGTCAGGAAAGCCCAATTTATCATAAAATAGAATCATTGCTAAGTTAACAACCAATAACAACGTGCTACCGATATAACCATAAGTAAAACCTCTTGCCGATAGGCTATCAAACTTATCGGGTGTGGCGATGATAGGCAGATAAGCATTATTGAAAACGACACCGCCTGCATAACCAATCATGGCTAACACATAAGTCCAAAAACCGATTTGCCACTCGTCAGGTCGCTCCATGAAAAACATAGCCATACACGAAATCGCGCCCAACATGGTGAAAATGCGCATAAAAAACTTACGTTTGCCGCCATAGTCGGCTACACCTGATAAGGTAGGTGATGTGAAAGCGATGACCGCGTACGAAATGGTGATGGCATAAGCCAACATCGCACTGGATTCCACTTTTGAACCTAAAAACTCGACTTCAGCAGGTGCAACGGCTGCAAAAAAGGGTGGAAAAACAGCGGTAGTGATGACCAATGAATGCGCTGAGTTGGCACAATCGAAAAATGCCCAGCCGTTCATAGTGCGTGGGTCGTTTATTTTTACAGTGTTTACTGAGGGGGTGGTTGGCGTTTCGTTTTGCATGAGTCTGAAATTTTGCCCAAAATAGAAATTTGTTTCCAAAAACGGTTAAATTTGTGGTATGAAAAAGAAAAGACTTCCTTTGGGTGTTCAGGATTTTCGTTTGATGCGCGAGGACAACAATATATATATTGACAAAACCGAACTCATCTATCAGTTGTTGACAGAGGGGTATTACTATTTTTTGTCGCGTCCACGTCGTTTTGGCAAGTCACTTTTACTTTCAACTTTGAAAGAAATTTTTAGTGGTAGTAAAGAGCTTTTTAAAGGTCTTTGGATTGAAGACAAATGGGATTGGAGTCAAACGCATCCAATAGTACATATATCATTTGCCGCCGCCGGGTTTAAAGAAATTGGTTTGGCACGTTCCGTCAACAGCATCATCAATCGCTGCGCAGCTTCAAATAATATTATATTAACAGAAGAAAGTAATGCTTTTAGATTTAGAGAACTACTTGAGAAACTCAATGCAAAGAAAGGCAAGGTTGTCGTTTTGATTGATGAATACGATAAGCCAATTATTGATTACATTGATAATATTCCACAAGCTGACGAGAATCGAGATATTTTGCGCGATTTTTACGTTGTTTTGAAAGACAACCCACAGTATCTGCGCTTTGTATTCATCACTGGTATCACTAAGTTTAGCAAAGTATCCATTTTTTCGGCATTGAATCATCTGACAGATATTACACTGAATGATACTTATGCTTCGTTGCTGGGCTATACGCAAGAGGAATTAGAATCGTCATTTAAAGAATATATGCCTCAAGCCATGAAAGCGAACGAAATGACCGAGCCAGAGTTGTTAGATGCTTTAAAATTTTGGTATAATGGGTACAGTTGGGATGGTGAGACGAAGATGTATAACCCTTTTTCGATTATCAATTTTTTTAATGATAAAAGTTTTAAGAATTTTTGGTTTTCAACAGGAACACCGACATTTTTGACAATTTTAGCACGCCAACAGCAATTTTATGACCTTTCAGATATTGAAGCAGACCAAACAGGCTTTGATACTTTTGATGTGGACAACCTGAATGCTCAAGCAACCATGTTTCAAACAGGTTATTTGACTATAAAAAAATATGATTTCAAAAACCAAATTTATACTTTGAGTTACCCCAATAACGAGGTAAGAAAAGCATTTTTAGCCTATATGATAGAGGCATATTCATTCGTACAAGTGAATAATGTGTCACCAATAGTCATAAAAATGAAAAGAGCCTTTGAAAGAAAAGATATTGAAATGGTTATCGAATTAGTCAACAAGATGTTTTCTAATATTCCTTATTCTATTTTTGATGGCACTTCTGAAAAATATTTTCACTCATTGATGCACTTATTATTGCACTATTTGGGTACAAACATAGAAAGCGAAGTCAATACGAATAAAGGACGACTTGATTCCGTTGTTCAGACTCCTCAGTATATCTATATCTTAGAATTTAAGTTTGATAAATCTGCACAAGTCGCATTGGATGATATTGAGAAACGCGGTTATGTAGAAAAATACAGTCATTCGCAAAAAGAGATTATAGGTGTGGGCATCAATTTTTCAAGTAAGAAAAAGTGTATCAACGAATGGAAAATTAAAGAGCCTAAAAAATAATTTTATCAAAAACTTAGCATTTTCTGTAAAAAAATACCTAATTTTGCAGGCTTGAAAAAACAAGAGGTTTCTCTTTTCAAAAAAATACCCGACTTGATGAGAAATTTCTTGTATTATTCCTAATCTAAACTTTTGCAAAAGGTTTGACTCTCAATAAGTTATAAAATATTTGGGCAATTTAGACCCCCTCAGTATGAACGTTAAAAAAGCGCATACTGAGGGGGTTAGCAAGTTTATATATTGGTTCAGAAAATAGGTTAAAACGCAATATTAGATATGTCATTAAAAAAAGTATCTACTAAACCGAGTAATGCTTTCGACAGCATTACCATTAGTTTGGCTTCGCCAGACGAAATTCTGGAGCGTAGCTATGGTGAGGTTTTGAAGCCTGAAACCATCAACTATCGTTCCTACAAGCCTGAGCGCGATGGCTTATTCTGCGAGCGCATTTTTGGTCCAGTAAAGGATTACGAATGTTATTGCGGTAAGTACAAGCGTATTCGCTACAAAGGCATTGTGTGTGACCGTTGCGGTGTGGAGGTGACTGAGAAAAAAGTCCGTCGCGAGCGCATGGGACACATCAAACTGGTTGTGCCTGTTGTGCATATCTGGTTTTTCCGTTCTTTGCCCAACAAGATTGGCTATTTGTTAGGCTTGTCGAGCAAAAAATTAGAGTCAATCATTTATTACGAGCGTTATGTGGTCTGTAATCCAGGTGTGAAAGCAGAAGATGGTATCAAACCGCTTGACTTATTGACAGAGGAAGAATATCTCGATCATCTCGAAACATTGCCAAAAGACAACCAAAATTTGGACGATTATCACCCAGAGAAATTTGTGGCGAAAATGGGTGCAGAGGCTGTTTTGGATTTATTGTCTCGTCTTGAATTAGATTCTTTATCAGCACATTTGCGCCACATTGCTGCTTCTGAACCTTCTCAACAAAAGAAGTCAGAGGCTTTGAAACGTTTGCGCGTTGTGGAATCGTTCCGTGAAGCTCAAGAATCGAAAGAGAATAAGCCAGAGTGGATGATTATCCAATATTTGCCAGTTGTACCACCTGAATTGCGCCCATTGGTGCCATTGGATGGTGGTCGCTTTGCATCATCGGATTTGAATGACTTGTATCGTCGTGTCATTATCCGCAATAACCGTCTAAAACGCCTTTTAGAAATTAAGGCACCAGAGGTCATCCTCAGAAACGAGAAGCGTATGTTGCAAGAAGCCGTTGACTCATTGTTTGACAACTCACGTAAGTCAAATGCGGTCAAAGCTGAAGGCGGTCGGGCATTGAAATCATTGTCTGATATTTTGAAAGGTAAACAAGGTCGTTTCCGTCAAAACTTGCTCGGTAAACGTGTGGACTATTCGGGTCGTTCGGTTATCGTCGTGGGTCCGACTATGAAGTTACACGAGTGCGGTTTGCCAAAACAAATGGCTGCGGAATTGTTCAAACCGTTTGTGATTCGCAAATTGATTGAGCGAGGCATTGTCAAAACGGTGAAATCGGCTAAAAAACTCGTTGACCGCAAGGACAATGTGATTTGGGAAATCCTTGAAAATATTTTGAAAGGACACCCTGTGATGCTCAACCGTGCGCCAACGCTCCACCGTTTGTCTATTCAGGCATTCCAACCACGTTTGATTGAAGGTAAAGCGATTCAGCTCCACCCGCTTGTCTGCGGTGCGTTCAACGCCGACTTTGACGGTGACCAGATGGCGGTACACGTACCCCTCAGTCACGCAGCAATTTTGGAGGCGCAAATCTTGATGTTGGCTTCGCACAATATCTTGAATCCACAAGACGGTTCTCCGATTACTCTGCCTTCTCAGGACATGGTTTTGGGCTTGTACTACTTGACAAAAGAGCGCAAGTCAATTCCTGAAAACCCTTGCCGTGGTGAGGGTCGTAAATTCTACTCAGCAGAAGAAGTTATCATTGCTTATAACGAGCGACAATTGGACTTGCACGCTGCCATCGAATGTCGTGCGCGTACAGAAGAAAACGGTAAAATGGTGTTCAAACGCATCAATACAACTGTTGGTCGTGTATTGTTCAATGAAGCCGTACCAGAACAAGTGCCTTTTATCAATACGGTTCTGACAAAACGTAACTTGAAACAAGTTATCGGTGATGTTATCCAGCGTTCAAATTTTGCTGTTACAGCAGACTTTTTGGACAAAATCAAAGAGTTGGGTTTCGGTTGGTCATTCCGTGCGGGTTTGTCGTTCACATTGAGCGACTTGATTACCCCCTCAGTAAAACAATCTATGTTGGACTCTGCACAAGCTGAAGTTGATGAGGTTTGGGATTCTTACAACATGGGTTTGATTACGAACAACGAGCGTTACAACCAAATCGTTGATAAATGGGGTACTGCCGACAACCAAGTGACAGCTGTTCTGATGAAAGAATTGGAAACACACAAACAAGGTTTCAACTCTATTTATATGATGTTGGACTCTGGTGCGCGTGGTTCTAAACAACAGATTAAGCAGTTGTGCGGTATGAGGGGTTTGATGGCAAAACCACGTAAGTCAGGTGACACAGGTGGTGCTATCATTGAGAACCCAATCTTGTCAAACTTCATCGAAGGTTTGTCGGTATTGGAATACTTCCTTTCTACCCACGGTGCGCGTAAAGGTCTGGCGGATACCGCTTTGAAAACGGCGGACGCAGGTTATTTGACACGTCGTTTGGTGGACGTTGCTCAAGACGTTGTTATTCGCGAAGAAGACTGTAATACACTGAGGGGTATCGAAACAACAGCTTTGAAAGAAGGTGACAAAGAAATTGAATCATTGTCAAATCGTATTCGCGGACGTTATACATTGTACGATATTTATCATCCAGAAACAGATGAATTGGTTTTAGGCGCAGCTGAGTTCATTACAGACTCAATGGCTAAACATATCGAAGCTATCGGCATCGAATCTGTTACAATTCGTTCTGTTTTGACATGCGAAACAAAACGTGGATGCTGTGCAAAATGTTATGGTCGCAACTTGGCAACAGGACGTATCGCTGAAATGGGTGACGCAGTGGGTATCATCGCTGCTCAGTCAATCGGTGAGCCTGGTACTCAGTTGACATTACGTACCTTCCACGTGGGTGGTACGGCGATGGTTTCGCGTCAAGAGAATGAGCTAATTGCTCGTTCAGCTGGTAAAGTTGAGTTCGACGAAATCCAAACGGTGGAATATACAGACGATTCAGGCAATAATGTCGAAACGGTTATTTCTCGTACAGGTGAGTTGCGTATCATAGAGCCTAAAACAGGTAAAGTTTTGGCTGCCAATAATATTATCTACGGTTCAACCATCTTTGTCAAAGACGGTCAAGA